>JANXWS010000088.1 GCA_025351005.1 Pseudomonadota bacterium
CCCGCCGCCCGCGTGAGCGGGCGGCGGGGACGGGGTCCTCGACGCAGACCCGCCAGGCGCCCGCGATCGACGCGGGCGTCCGTCGTTTGGCGGCCTGGCGAGCGCCGCTGGCGGTTGCCGGCGGCACCGAGACGGCTCGCCACGGGCCGCCGGCCCGGTAAGGCCCTGCCGAACACCGATCCATGCGCAGCGTGCGCGCGGCGCCGCGCCGTCGATCGTTCAGGCGACGCCGGGTTGCTCCTGACGCAGCCGCAGGTCGTGGTACGCGGCAACGTAGGCGGCGGGCACGAGGGGCGCGATGCAGGCCTTGAGCAACGCCCCGAGCGATTCGCTCATCGTCATCGCGGTGGTCCCGTCGAGGCCGCCGACGGCCGCGATCGCGAGCGACACCAGATCGAGCGCGAATCCGGCCGTGAAGACCAGCAGGACGGCGATCGACACCGCCGTCGACGCGTGCCACCAGTGGCCGCGAACGAGCCCGGAACTGCGGAGCAGCGCGGCTCCGGCGCCGCGGCCTTCCGCCATCAGCGCGACCGGCCAGAACTGCAGTCGCCCGAACAGCCAAAGCCCCGGAATCAAGAGCAGAAGCAGGCCCGCGGCCGTCACGAGCAGCGACAGGATCGTCGCGATCAACGCCGCCGGCAACGCCCGTAAGGCCGCGGCGAAGCCACCGACGGGTCTCGGCTCGCCGCCAGCGCAGGTCCCGTTGATGTTAGCGATCATCACGCAGTACAGGTAGACGGAGGCGAGCAGGTCCAGCCCGTAGGCGCGCCAGACGACGGGCGAATGCACCATCGCGAGCAAGCCCTCGAGCGTCGGCTCGGGACCAGCCGCCCGTTCGACGTAGAGCGAACAGGCGAGGCCGCTCAGCGCCGCCAGCACGCTCGCAAGCCACCAGCCGCGGGCCGATGCCCGATAGAGGAGCAGCGCGTCGTTGAATACACCGGCGGCGGAGCGCGGCCGGGACGGGCGCGTGTACATGACATCTTCCTGGCCGCGCGGTGCGGCGCCGCATCGCTGTCGGAGGCACGGCTACCGTAGCATGGCGCCGCCCGGCCCGAGGCGCCTGCTGCGAGCGCGCGGCGGCAGCTATCATCGGGGACCCGGGGATGGACCGAGGACCGTGGACCGAGAACAACTCACGATCGCGAGCGCCACCGGTGTCGACGTCTCGCTCAACCTGGCTGGGGCGGGCAGCCGCAGCTACGCGTTCGTCATCGACTGGCACTTCCGGCTGCTGCTTGCACTGGCATGGCAGTTCGCTCTGACGCTGCTGGTCGCCGGCCAGGTGACGCCGCCGACCGAGGGCGGCGAGGCGACCGGCCGATGGGTGCTGCTCGCGGTGCTGCCGGCGCTCGCGATCTACTTTCTGTACCACCCACTGCTCGAAGTCCTGATGCGCGGCCGCACGCCGGGCAAGCGCATCGCCGGCGTGCGGCTCGTGACGCAGGGCGGCGGTACGCCATCGACCGGCGCGCTGCTGATCCGCAACGCCTTCCGGGTCATCGATGCGCTGCCGGTCTGCTACGTCGTCGGTCTCGTGGCGACCCTGGTCACGGAGCGCCGCGTCCGGATTGGCGATCTCGCGGCCGGAACCGTGCTGGTCCACGACCACGCCGGGGCCCTCGATGCGCTCGCCGACATCGGCTCGCTGGCCGGCCGGACGTCGCTCGATCCGGCGGCCATCGAACTCGTCAGGGACCTGCTCGGCCGGTGGGATTCGCTCGACGTCGCGCGGCGCGAACAGCTCAGCTGCGCACTGCTGGCTCGGCTCGATCCCGGTGCCGACCCGGCCTACCTTGCGGCGCTCGACGACCACTCATTGCGGCGCCGGCTCGAGGCCCAGCTCCGCGGCGGCCGACTGGCATGAGCGCGCCTGCCGGCACTCGCAGCTGGCTCGCCGGCCGCGCGCCACGGTGGCGTTCGCTCGCCGAGGTCGCGGCGCGGGCCCGCGCTGGCGGCCGGTTGTCGATCGAGGGTGCCCAAGCCGTGCTCGACGGCTATCGCAGCGTCGCCCGCGACCTGGCGACCGCCCGCCAGCAGCTGCCGGGCAGCGGCGTCACCACGGCACTTGAAACCATCTACGCGGCGTTTCATGCGCTCGTCAACCGTGCGCCCCGCAACTCGCGTGCGGCGATCGTGCGCCTGCTGCGCGTGGAGATTCCGGCGGTCGCCGCGTCGCTGCGAATCCCGCTGTTGTACCTGACGCTGCTGTTCGCGCTCAGCGCCGGCGCCGGCTGGTGGCTAATCACGCACTACCCCGAGCTGATCGGCCTGATCGCGAGCGAGGCGATGATCGACCAGACGGAACACGGCCACCTGTGGACGGAGGGGCTGCTGCGCATCACGCCGGGATCGGTGCTGTCGATACGGCTTTTCTCGAACAACATCGTCGTCAGCGTCACAGCGTTCTGCGCCGGCATCTTTTACGGGCTCGGCACGTTCTACCTGATCGCGCTCAACGGACTGCTGCTCGGTGGCACGTTCGCATTCACGCGCCAGCACGGGCTTGACGGCGAGCTGTTCCGCTTCGTCATCGCGCACGGCACGGTAGAGATATCGGTCATCCTCATCTCGGGCGCCGCCGGCGTGGCGCTCGGCGAGTCCCTGATTCGGCCGACGCCCGGCGGCCGGCTCGATTCCTTCCAGCACGCGGCCGCCCGTCTCGGCAAGTTGCTGTTGCTGTGCGCGCTGCTGCTGGTCGGTTGCGGCCTGATCGAGGGCTTCGTCTCGCCGAACCCCCTGTTCCCGTTGGCGAGCCGGGTCGTCATCGGCGTCTGCTACTGGTTCGTCATGGTCGGCGCGCTGACCGGTCGGCTGTTCGGCGCGAGGCCGCGCGCCTGATCAGACCCGTCGCTGCTGCCGGAATCGTCCATAGGCAGCGAACACGGCCTCCTCGAAGTGCTCCGGGCGCGCCAGCATCGCGGTCGCCCCCAGCGCGTTCAGCGCCGAGATGCTGCGGGCCTGGCGCAGCTGGTTCTCCTCTGCGGCAAGGGCTCGGTACGGATCGAGCCAGTCCGCGGCCGCGCCGGCGGCGAAGGACTCCGCCGCCGCGCTCCGCAGACCGACGATCAGCGGCAGGTGCAGCGGTCGCAGCAACCGTACCGCGCCCGCCAGCTGGCTGCCGCTCGCCGCATCGTCGATGTCGGTCAGCAGGATCACGAGGCAGCGCCGCCGCACCAGCGAGCGGATGCGGGCGGCAGCATGGATCGGATTGGAGTCGGTGGCCTGCGCCTGCACGGCGCCGAGCACAGCGCGCAGCCGGGTGACGGCCGGAAGCCCGCGGCCGGGTGCCAGCGCGGCGAGCGGGCGGTCGCCGAATAGCACCAGCCCGACGCGGTCGTCAAGCGCCACCGCGCGCTCCGCGAGCCGCGCCGCCAGGTTGACGTAGTGGCCGAGACGATCGAGCTCACCGCACCACACGGCGCTGCTGCGTCCGACGTCGATTCCGACCAGGATCTCGAGATGCTGGTCCTCGCTGAAGTCCCGCGCGATGAGCTGACGCGAGCGCGCCGTCGCCTTCCAGTCGATCGCCCGCAACGGATCGCCAGGCTGGTAGACACGCAGTTGCAGCACCTCGCCGCCGGCGCCGCGGCGCCCGCTGGCACGCTCGCCAGCCGCACTTGCACCGAGGCTCGCGCCGGCCCGGCGCAGCAGGTCGGGCGTGACGCGCACGCTGAGCGGGCTGGGCAGTCGCAGCGGCCACCAGGCCAGGCCGAGCGGCCCACTGATGCGCGCCCGCAGCGCGGGCCATTGCCGCGTACCGAGCCGCCGGGGCACGGCCCGCAGCTCGACTGTCGACGGCACGCCCGGCGTGACCACCAACAGACGCACCGCGCGGTCGCACTCCACGCCCGCCGGCGCGTCCGGAGCGAGCTCGAGCGCCAGCGTGCGCGTACCCTGCAGCGAAAGCTTGAGCGTGACCGGGGTTGGGCGCCCCAGTAACCAGCGCGGCGGGGCCTCGATGCGGAGCGCGGCCGCCGCACGCCGCGCAAGCTGCCGATCGTAGGCGAGCGCGAGCAGCAGCAACGCCGCCGGTAGGCACCAGGCGCGCGACAGGGCCTCGGTGTCGGACCACGCGCCGACGATACCGAGCAACGCGGTCAGCGCGACCGCCAGCAACGCATTCTGCCGCAAGCTCACGGAAGGCCTTGGGTCACCGCGGCGCCGGAACCTGCTCGAGCAGCGCGCCGACGACGTCGTGCTCGTTGACGCCTTCGAGCACCGCGTCGGGCGCGAGCACCAGCCGGTGCGGCACAACCAGCCCGAGCACGCTCTTGACGTCGTCGGGCGTTGCGAAGGGGGCTCCGCCGAGTCCGGCGCCGATGCGCGCCGCCCGCAGCACCGCGAGTGCGCCCCGGGTCGAGAGCCCGAGCGCCAGCTGCGGGTGCACACGCGACGCGGCGGCGAGCGCCAGCACGTAGCGCGTCAGCTCCGGCGCCACGTAGACTTGCTCGGTGGCGGCGCGCGCCGCCTGCAGCGCCGCCGGCGCGACGACCGCCGCCAGGCGAACCGCCGCGTGCGCGTCCACCCGGCTGTAGTGCTCGAGCACGGCGAGCTCGTCGTCGGGCTCAGGATACTTCAGCTCGACGCGCAGCATGAAGCGGTCGAGCTGCGACTCCGGCAGCGGGTACGTGCCTTCGAAGTCACGCGGGTTCTGGGTCGCAATCACCAGGAAGTCAGCCGGCAGCGGGTAGACCTCGTTGTCGGCCGACACCTGGCGCTCCTCCATCGCCTCGAGCAGCGCCGATTGCGTCTTGGGCCCGGCCCGGTTGATTTCGTCGAACAGCAGCACGTCGGCGAACAACGGCCCGCGCCGGAACACGAACTCGCTGCGAGCGCCGTCGAAGACGTGCACGCCGATGATGTCGGAGGGCATCAGGTCGGCCGTGCCCTGGATGCGCTTGAAGCGACCTCCGAGCGCGCCGGCCAGCGCTTTGCTGAGCAGCGTCTTGCCGAGGCCGGGGACCCCCTGCACCAGCACGTGGCCGCGGGCGACGACGGCCGTGGTCAGTGCACGGATGATCGGCTGCATGCCGAAAACCGCCGCACCGACGGCCTCCTGAAGCCGGGTTTCGAGGTCCTGTAGTGCGTTTGTCATGTGAGAGATTCCGATAGGCTCGAGAGAAGGGTCTGCACCCGCACCAGGTTGACGGCGCGGCCGGCGGCCGCACGGGCGTGCAGCCGTCGAAGCTCAGTCAGTCGTTCGCCTGGCACGCGCGCCTGACGTTCGAGCCAGTCCCACACCGGCGCTCCATTCTCGCGCAGGTGCAAGCGGCGACGGAGCGAGTTGAAGAAATGCTCGAACAACCGGGCCGCGGTCGCGGCGGGTGACAGCGCGTGCGTGTAGAAGCCGGCGCTGACTTTCAGCATCGCGGCATCGTCGACCCGCGTGCCCCCGGCGCCGGCCGGTGCGAGCGACCTGGCGCCGAGGACGAACACCAACCACGCCAGCACGATCCAGCCGAGGCTGCCGTGCAGCCGCGGGTCGGCGAAGAACGCGTGCGAATCGTAGTAGTCGACGATTCCCTGGTGGGCATCGTCGAGCAGTACGCGACCGCCGCGGCCGAGCCGCTGAGCGACGACGGCGGCGAACCAGCGCGCGTTGTCGGCGTCGCCTAGCGCCTCGTTGGAGAACGGGCTCGCATAGGCGCTGAGGACGATGACGCCGCGGCCGAGGGCCCGCAGCCAGACCGCGTCGTCGCCGTTGTCGACCCGCCGCGCCAGTGCCAGCAGCGGCGCATCGTCAACCGGGACCGCCCGGAAACGGGACGCGGGCAGCTCACTGACGGTTGCGATGCTGCCGACGCCGGCGAGCAGCGGGTGCGGGCCCGCCGCCGTCGTCATCGGCTGCAACACGACGTGTGCGGGCGCGAGCAGTTTTGCGACGGGCTTCGTGTCGAACGCCTGGACCTCGATCTGCGCGACCTGTCGCACCTGCGCGAGGAACGTCTGGTCGGCGATCAGGCTCCAGGGAGGCGTATCGGCGAGGGCCGCCAACACCACGAGCGTATTGCCGCGTTGTACCCATCGCTCGAGACTCGGCCGCTCCGCCGCACGAACGGGCAGGGCGTGCGGCATCGTGGTGACGAGGACGTTGCCGGTGCCGCTGGGCAGCACGCCCGGAACGTCGAGCCGCGTGTAGCGTCCGCGCCAGACGACGAGCGGCACGTGCTCGGCCTCGAGCCAGCGAGTGAGGCCCAGGTATCCCGCCGCGCCTGCCTCGCTGCTGACCGGCTGCGGTACGACGGACTGCGACCGCTCCGGCTTCGGAAACAGCAGCAGCCAGAACAGCACCAGCGCGCCGAGCGCGAAGCCCGCCGAGGCGAGGTGTTCCTTCACCGGCCGCCTGCCGCGACCGTCCGGAGTGCGACGTACAGGGCCGTGCCGTCGGCGAGCGCTGGCTCGAGTTCGGCGGCCGGCAGCGGCGCAGGGCCGAACAGCTGCGCCTCCGCAGCCCCGGCGAGGCGCGCGAAGCGCCCACGCTCGCCGGCATCCGGAAGCAACACTTCGCCGCACAGCTCGCGATGGGTACGAGCGCGTGCTGCGCGAACGCGGCCTGCGTCGGCGAGGACGGCGAGCAGCAGCCGGAACAGCAACGCGGCTCGCTCGCTCATTGGTGCCGCCTCGACGTCGGCGAGAGAGACGGCGGCTCGGATCTCCGTTGGCGCAGGCCGCGTACCGCCGGCGGCTCGCGGGCGCCGGCGGACCAGTCCGGCTGCGCGCAGCTCATTGACGACGATCGCGACGGCGCCCGCGATCACTGCGATCAGTGACGCGACCAGCAGGACCTCGACGAACGCCTGCGACGGTGTCAGGCCGTCAAGCCAGGCTTTCAGCCAGGCCGGCATCTTGAACGACGCGTCGGCCGGACGGCCGAGTCGCTCCCGCAGCCATTGCTTGAACCGGTCCCACCAGGACGTCGGGGGGGCAGGCGCAGCCAGGGTCTTCAGGATCGGCGCAAGCGCCTCGATCCGCGGTCCGGCAGGCGCGGCGGGGCGACCACGCACGAGCGCCACGGCCCGCTCGAGCCCGTCGCGGCCGAGAGTCTTGCGCGAGGCCGCGGTGATCAGCGGACGCACGCCGAGTGCCTCCAGAGCGTCCGCGAGCCGCGGGCAAGCCTGCTCGAGCGCCTCGAGGCCCGTCGTATCCTCGGCGACGTGCCCGGTGCACTCCGTCACCACCTCGCGTGGCCCCGCGCCGGCGTCCGCGGGGACCGCGAGCAGGATGACGAGCCC
This sequence comes from Pseudomonadota bacterium, assembly GCA_025351005.1. Lineage (GTDB taxonomy): Bacteria > Pseudomonadota > Gammaproteobacteria > Steroidobacterales > Steroidobacteraceae > CAIKZZ01. Next base: position 7,239 of record JANXWS010000088.1, read on the forward strand.
GAACAGCGCGGCCCGCACGCCCTAGGCCGGTGGTAGCGAGCCCACGCGCGCGGTCAGGTCGTCACCTTCCCGGCGCAGCCGCAGATCGTAATACATCGCGACGGCCGCGGCGGGCAGGGCGGGTGTCATCACCACGTTCATCACGGTTGAGAGACCCTGCGAGACGAGCATCGACGTACGAACGTCGCCGTGGGAGACCGCAGCGACCGCGGCCATCACGAGCCCGACCGCGAACGAGAGGACCATCAGCATGAGCGCCACGATCGTCGCGATCGTGGCCGTGCGCCACCAATGCCCCGCGACCAGTCGCCAGCTGCGGCCGAGCGCGCCCCGCGCACCACCGCGCTCCGCCACCAGCGCCACCGGCCACAGCTGCAGTCGTCCGATGAGCCAGATACCCGGAATGACCAGCAGGACGAAGCCACCGATGAACGCGAGCATCCACGCGATGGTGGCGAGGACGGCCGCCGGAAGCACCTTGAGCGCGTCGGCAAAGCCGGCCGTCGCCCTGGGCTCGCCACCGAGGAACACGGTATTGAGGTTGCCGATGATCACGCAGTACAGATAGATCGACGCCAGCAACAGCAGAGCGTAGCCGCCGACCACAACCGGGGACCGCAGCTGGGAGAGAAACGCGGCGGGATTCTGCGGCGTCAGTCCGACGGTTAAGGCGACAGAGAGTGAAATGCCCGCGCCCAACAGACCGGTCAGCGCGCTCGGCAGCCACCAGCCGCGCGCCGCAGCCTTGTACAGCCGGATCGCGTCGTCGAGCACGCCGCCGATCGAGCGGGGCCCGGCAGGTCGCGTGTACATCGAGCCTCCTTGCAGATCCGGGCGGGCGTGCGCTCTTGTTCCCTGCGGCCCCCACCGGCGCGGGCGCGCCATTTGCCGCTACGTTAGCACAGGAACTGCGACCGCCAGCGCCCGCGGCGGGCGGGCGCGGGCCGCGGCCGCGACGAACTGCGTCGCGCCTCGATCATGGCCGACGCGCGGTCCCGGCGGCCCGGGAACCGTTGCATGCTAGGCTGCCGCGATTGCGCGCGTGACGGAACGGGTAGACGTAGCGGACTTAAAATCCGCAGCCGCAAGGCGTGAGGGTTCGAGTCCCTCCGCGCGCACCACGCGCACCACGCGCACCACGCGCTCCATGCCGGCACGGGCGGCGCCGGGCCGACGCGCTCGAACTGCGCAACTGAGTGATGCAGAACGTATTTTGATCGGGTTCCGGTGTCGAAAAGAACGTAGAATCCGCACCCGCCGCGAGCGCGCGTCGGCGCCCTAGCCCAGGATCGCGCCGGCGCCGCGCGGCGGTCGGTGGCCCGGCGCGAACTCCGTCCCCGTGCGGCGGCCGGAAGCCCGGTGCCGGCGCCGACCGGGCGCCGGCCTGACGTTCGGATTGCGGCCCAGTTTTCCCCGCTCCATTCGATGAAGGAGTCCCCCGTGTCACGTTTCCTGCTCCTGGCAACGCTACTCCTCGCCGGCGCGAACGCTTCCGCACAGAGCGTCGCGACCGTCAACGGCGAGCCGCTGCCAAAGGCCACACTCGACGTCTGGGTACAGCTGAGCGGCCAGCCCGACACCCCGGCGCTGCGCACAAAGATCCTGCAGAACATGGTGGATCGCGCGGTCATGCTGCAGGAGGCCAGGCGCCTCGGCGTGCCCGAGCGCCCGCAGTCGCGCTTCAAGGCCGACTTCGCCCGCGACACGGCGCTGATTCAGGACGTGCTCCAGGAGGCGGCGGCAGCCACGCCCGTCAGCGACGCCGACGTGAAGGCCGAGTACGACCGGCTGGTGAAGGAAAACGAAGCCAACAAGGAATACCTCGCGCACCACATCCTGGTCGACAGCGAGGCGCAGGCCCGGGCGATCATCGCGAAGCTCCACAAAGGGGCCAGGTTCGAGGAGCTGGCCAAGCAGTCGAAGGACGACGGCTCGCGCGAGCATGGCGGGCAGCTCGACTGGGCGGCCGCGAGCACCTACGCGAAGCCTTTCGGCGACGCGCTGGCCGCACTCGAGAAAGGCAAGATGACCGAGACGCCGGTCCAGACCCAGTTCGGCTGGCACATCATCCGTCTCGACGACGTCCGCATCGCGGCGATGGCGGACTTCGACAAGGCCGCCGCCGACATACGCGAGCACCTGCAGCAGCAGCGCGCGATGGACGTCATCGAGGCGCTCAAGAAGAAAGCGACCGTCGTCTACAACTGACCGCGGGCGACATCCCGCCGTCCGCCGACCCGTGGCGCTCGCCTCGGGCGCCGCTTTCGCCTACGATCCGGCCGCAGGGGCGCGGCGGGGTTCGACACGATGAAGGCGGCAGAGCTCTTCGACCTGTCCGGTCGCGTCGCGGTCGTGACCGGCGCCAGCCGCGGCATCGGTGCCGCGATCGCTCGGACGCTGGCCGACAACGGCGCGCGCGTGATCGTCTCCAGCCGCAAGCTCGACGGCTGCGAAGCCGTCGCCGCCTCGATCCGCGCCACCGGCGGCGACGCCCGCGCGCACGCCTGCCACATCGGTGAACTGGACCAGATCGGGTCTCTGTTCGACTGGCTCGCGCGCGATGCCGGCCGCCTCGACGTGCTCGTCAACAACGCCGCCACCAATCCGCTGCACGGCTCGGTGCTCGACGCCGATCCCGCCGCGTTTGCGAAGACCGTCGAGGTCAACTTCCGCGGCTACTGGTTCATGTGCCAGCGCGCGGCGCGGCTGATGGCGGCCAGCGGCGGCGGGTCGATCGTCAACATCGCCTCGGTGACCGCCGAGCGCCCGATGGACGGCATCGGCGTCTACGGCGCCACCAAGGCGGCGGTCGTAAACCTGACGCAGGCCTTCGCGCGGGAGTGCGCGCCGCTCGGCGTGCGCGTCAACGCCGTGCTGCCAGGCCTCGTCAACACCAAGATGGCGGCGGTCCTGCAGACCAATGCCGAGGTCCGTGCGCGCGCCCTCAGCGCGATCCCGCTCGGCCGCATCGCCGAGCCGGACGACATCGTCGGAGCGGTGTTGTACTTCGCATCGCGCGCCTCTAGTTACACGACCGGCGCGAGCCTGCGTGTCGACGGCGGCATCAATGCCTGAGGCCGCGATGGCGGTCGCACAACCGCTCCGTTGGCCCGACCGACGGCCACCGCGCGCAATGAACAGAGGGTCGCGGGTTCAGTCCCCGGGGCGGGATCGTGCGCGTCCTCAGCGCGCGACCGGCGAGGCCATGCCCGGGCGGGTGACGGCGGGAACTTCGGGCCGGGCGGGCGCGCCGCCGGCCGACCCCGGACGCGACTCGTCGCCGGGCCCCACGAGGTGCACAATCGGACGGTAGCCCGGCTCGAGATCAACAAAGAGACTGCCGCGCAACGCTGTGGCGTGACGCCGGCGGCCGTCGGCCAGAGGGCCCGGAGGGACGCAATGCAGACCGTCGATCAGATGATGAAGGGTAAGCCGCCGGCCGTGTACTCGATCGCTCCGGAGGTCCCGGTGCTGGAGGCGCTGCGGCTGATGGCGGACAAGCACATCGGCGCGCTCCTCGTCATGCGCGGGCCGGCGCTGGTCGGCATCCTCTCGGAGCGGGACTACGCGCGCAAGGTCGTGCTGCTCGGCCGAAGCTCGGCCGACACGCCGGTCGACCAGATCATGTCGAGCCCGGTGACGACCGTGACGCGGAACGCCACCGTCAACGAGTGCCTCGAACTCATGTCCGACCGCCGTATCAGGCACCTGCCGGTCGTCGAGGGTGGCCACGTGTTCGGCATGCTCTCGATCGGCGACTGCGTCAAGGCGGTCATCGACGACCAACGCCACCAGATCGAGGACCTGGAGAGATTCATCCGCAGCTGAAGGCGGCAGCGCCGGCTCGTCGGCGGCAGGCGGAGGGTGGCTACGGTATAGTGCGGCCTGATTTTTTTGGGCTTCGCTGCCCAGGGTTCGTTCCGTGGCGGAGACCGTCGGCCCCGCTCTCGAAGCTGAGCAGCTCCACCTCTGGCGCGGTAGCAAGCACGTGCTGAGGGGGGTGTCGTTCCGCGCCGGTGCGGGTGATCTCATCCATGTCCGCGGTCCCAACGGCTGCGGCAAGACGACGCTGCTGCGGACGCTGGCGGGGTTGCTGTGGCCGGAGCAGGGGCGCCTCTACTGGGCCGGGGCGCCGATTGAGGCGGACCGCGACGGCTACGGCGCCGCCGTCGCCTACCTCGGACACGAGAACGCTCTCAAGACGGACCTGACGCCCTACGAGAATCTCCGCTATGCGGCCGGCATCCGCCACCCAACCGGGCCGCCGGCCATCGAGGCTGCGCTCGCGCGCCTCGGCGTGAGCGACCAGATGAACCTGCCGGTGCGCGCGCTGTCTGCGGGCCAGCGTCGCCGCGCGGCGATGGCGCGCGTGCTGATCGCGCGCGCGCGCCTCTGGCTCCTCGATGAACCGTTCACGAACCTCGACGCGGGCGGTGTCCGCGACCTGTCGGCGCTTGTCGTCGGGCACGTGCGGGAGGGCGGCATCGCGCTGCTGACCGCGCATGCCGAACTCGATCTGCCGGGCGCAGCAGTGCGGCGCCTCGAGCTCGCATGAGCGCTGTCACGACCGGCCTCGGACGGGCGGCCTGGCTGGTGTTCGAGCGTGACCTTCGGCTCGCGTTCCGGCGCTGGGACCAGGTGAGCCACCCGGTCGTGTTCTTCGTGATGGTCGTCACGCTATTTCCGCTGGCACTCGGCCCCGAGCCGTCGCTATTGAGGAACATGGCGGCCGGTGTGGTTTGGGTGGCGGCGCTGCTATCCTCACTGCTGGCGCTCGAGTCCCTGTACCGGGCCGACTTCGAGGACGGCACGCTCGAGCAGCTGACGCTGTCCGGGCAGCCCCTTGCGTGGCTGCTGCTCGCGAAGACTCTGGCGCACTGGTTCCTGAGCGGCATCCCGCTGGTGGTCGCGGCGCCGGTGCTCGCGGCCTCGCTGGCGGCACCGTCCACGGTGGTCGGCGTACTGATGACGTCGCTCGCGCTCGGCACCGGCGTGCTGAGCTTCCTGGGCTCGGTGGGCGCCGCGCTGACGCTGGGCACGAGGCGCGGCGGCGTGCTGATGTCGCTGCTGGTCCTGCCGCTCGCGATGCCGGTGCTGATCTTCGGCGCGCGGGCGACGGAACAGGCGATGCACGGTGAGCCGGCCGCGGGGCCGCTGTGGCTGCTGGCGGCGATGCTGATCCTCGCGATCACCCTCGCGCCGTGGGCCTCGTCGGCGGCAGTGCGGATCAGTCTCGACTGACTCGGAGAGGCAAGGAATCGGACGTGGGCACCTGGACCTGGTTTCACAAGCTGGCCTCACCGCCGCACTTCTACCGGATCGCCGGTCGGCTGATACCGTGGTTCGCGGTCCCGGCCGCACTGCTGATCGCCGGCGGCCTGTACGGAGGCCTGGTGCGTGCGCCGCCGGACTACCAGCAGGGCGAGGCGTTCCGGATCATCTACGTGCACGCGCCAAGCGCCTGGCTGTCGCTGGTCTGTTACACGACGATGGCGGTCGCGGCCGCGGTCGGGCTCATCTGGCGCATCAAGCTCGCGCACGCGCTGGCCGCGGCGACCGCGCCGATCGGCGCCTCGTTCGCACTGCTGTGTCTCGCGACCGGGTCGCTGTGGGGCCGGCCGATGTGGGGCACGTGGTGGGAATGGGACGCGCGTCTCACTTCGCAGCTGATCCTGTTCTTCCTGTATCTGGGCTACATGGCGCTGCGCTCGGCCTACGACGACCTGGGGCGCGCCGACCGCGCGAGCGCGGTGCTCGCGATCGTCGGCATCGTCAACGTGCCGATCATCCATTTCTCGGTCGACTGGTGGAACTCGCTGCACCAGGGCTCCACGGTCATCCGCAAGGGCGGCCCGGCGATGCCGCCGTCAATGCTGGTGCCGCTCTTGATGTGCTTCGCGGGTTTCACGCTGTTGTACGCCGCGCTCGCCTGCATCCGGGTGCGCGCCGAGGTACTGGAGCGCGAGCGGAACGCGACCTGGCTGCGGGAACTTCCACCGGCCTGAAATGGCCATAGGAACAGCGACATGGAAGAATTCCTGCACATGGGTGGTTACGCCCGCTACGTCTGGCCGTCGTACGGGCTCGCGCTGCTGGTGCTCGGCTGGAACATCTGGTCCGCGCTCAGGCTCGGGCGCGCGGCGCGCGCCGGGGCCGAGCGCCGGCTGGCAGCAGGCGCGACGGAGGGACGCGATCATGGCGATCGGTGACGCGGGCGGGGAGCGCGCATGACGCCGCGTCGCAAACGCCTGTTCTCGGTAGTGGCGATTCTCGCCGGCGTCGGGCTCGCCGCCGTCGTCGCGCTCAAGGCCTTCGACAACAACCTGCTGTACTTCTACGACCCCTCGCAGGTCGCCGCCGGCATGGCGCCGGCGGGCAAGACGTTTCGCATCGGCGGCATGGTGACCAAGGGCAGCGTCGCGCGCACGCCCGGCAGCCTCGAAGTGAGATTCGTGATCACCGACTTCGCGAAGAGCGTGACGGTCGTCTACGACCAGATTCTGCCGGACCTGTTCCGCGAGGGGCAGGGCATCATCGCGCACGGCCGCATGCGGGACGGCGTGTTCGTCGCCGACGACGTGCTCGCCAAGCACGACGAGAAGTACATGCCGCCCGAGGTGGCCAAGTCGCTGAAGCACGCCATACCGCCGGAGGGCAGCACGTGATACCCGAGCTCGGCACGCTGTCCCTGATCATCGCCCTGCTGCTGTCGGCCGCGCAGAGTTTCTTCGGCCTGGCCGGCGCCCATCGCAACCGGCTGTCCTGGATGCAGGTCGTGACGCCGGCGGTCGCGGGCGTGTGGGTGTTCGTCGCGCTCTCGTTCGGGATCCTGACCTACTCGTTCATCACCAACGACTTCTCGGTCGGCTACGTCGCCGGCAACTCGAACTCGGCGCTGCCGCTCGTGTACCGGATCGCCGCGGTCTGGGGCGCGCACGAGGGCTCGCTGCTGCTGTGGATCCTGATTCTCTCTACCTGGGCGCTCTTGGTCGCGGGCCTGTCGAGCAGCCTGCCGGTGGCGTTCCGCGCCCGCGTACTCGGCGTGCTCGGCCTGATCGGCCTCGGCTTCATGAGCTTCACGTTGCTCACCTCGAGCCCGTTCACGCGGCTGCTGCCGGCCGCCGCCGACGGCGCCGACCTGAACCCGATCCTGCAGGACCCGGCACTCGCGATCCATCCGCCGATGCTCTACATGGGCTACGTCGGCACCTCCGTCGCGTTCTCGTTCGCGGTGGCCGCGATGCTGGCGGGCCGTATCGACGCCGGCTGGGCGCGCTGGACCCGGCCCTGGACGGTGGCCGCCTGGATGTGCCTGACCTGCGGCATCGCGCTCGGCAGCTGGTGGGCCTACTACGAGCTCGGCTGGGGCGGCTGGTGGTTCTGGGACGCCGTCGAGAATGCCTCGTTCATGCCGTGGCTCGCCTCGACGGCGCTGATCCACTCGCTCGCGGTCACCGAGAAGCGCGGCTTGTTCCGCAGCTGGACGTTGCTGCTCGCGATCTTCGCGTTCTCGCTCAGCCTGCTCGGCACCTTTCTGGTGCGCTCCGGCATCCTGGTGTCGGTGCATTCGTTCGCGTCCGACCCGGCGCGCGGCCTCTACATCCTGGCGCTGCTGATGTTCTTCATCGTCGGCTCGCTGACCCTGTACGCGTTCCGCGCGCCGTCGCTGAAGGGCGGCGGCGGCTTCGAGCTCGTGTCGCGCGAGAGCTTCCTGCTGCTCAACAACGCGCTGCTGGTCGCGGCGGCGCTCTTGATCCTGGTCGGCACGCTCTGGCCGCTGGCGATGGACGCCTTCAACCTCGGCAAGATCTCGGTCGGGCCGCCGTACTTCAACATGGTGTTCCTGGTGCCGGCGCTGCCGCTCGTGATGCTGCTCGGCATTGGCATGCATGCGGGCTGGAAGCGCGCCTCGCTGCAGACGTTCCGGCGCAAACTGCTCGCGATCGCGGGCGTCGCCGGCGTGCTGGCACTCGCTACCGCACTGATCGGCTTCGGCAGCTTCGGCGTGCCGCTGACCGTGCTCGGCTTCGCCGCCGGCTGCTTCGTGATGGGCTCGGCGCTGATCGAGCCGGTCCAGCAGTGGCGCCGCGGCCAGGGCCTGCCGCGGGCAGCGCTCGGCATGGCGATCGCGCATTTCGGCGTCGGCATGTTCGTGATCGGCGTCACCGGCGTCGCGTCCTACAAGATCGAGAAGGACGTCGGGCTCGCCGCCGGCGACTCGGCGACCGTGGCCGGCTATACGTTCAAGTTCCTCGGCACGCAGCCGGTGTCCGGGCCGAACTACGAGGCGATCGAGGGGCGTGTCGCCGTGAGCCGCGGTGCGACGCCCGTCACCGAGCTTGCGACCCAGAAGCGCACCTACCGCGTGCAGCAGAACCCGATGACGCACGCCGGCATCGACGTCGCCTGGAACCGCGACCTGTTCGTCGCGCTCGGCGACGAGCTCGGCGCCGACAAGTGGAGCCTGCGGCTGCAGTACAAGCCGCTGGTGCGCTACATCTGGCTGGGAGCGCTGGTAGCCGCGATCGGCGGACTGGTCGCGATTCTCGACCGGCGCTACCGCGTCCGCCGCACTACCGCGGTACCGGCCGCGGCGCCCGGCAGCGCCAGCACGGTGGCCTGAGCGATGTGGCGCCACTTCGCCCCGGCCGCCGCGTTTCTCGCGCTCGGCGGACTGTTCGCGTTCGCGCTGATGCGCATCGGCCAGGGCCGGCTCGACGTCCACGAGATCAGGTCGCCGCTGCTCGGTCGGCCGGCGCCGACGTTCGTGCTGCCCTCGGTGACCGACCCGTCCCGGTTGGTCGACACCAAGGCATTGGCCGGGCGCATGTACGTCGTCAACGTCTGGGGCACCTGGTGCGGCGGCTGCCGCGAGGAGCACTCGGCGCTGATGGCGATCGCGCACTCGACGACGGTGCCGATCATCGGCATCGACTGGAAGGACGACGGCCAGCAGGCGCGCTTGTACCTGGCGCAACTCGGCAACCCGTACCAGCAGGTCGCGGCCGACCGCGACGGCAGAGTCGCGATCGACTGGGGCGTGTATGGCGCGCCCGAGACCTTCCTCGTGTCGTCCAGCGGGGTCGTGCTCGAGAAGCAGGTCGGACCGCTCAGCGAGGCGCTGTGGGCCGAGAAGTTCGGCCGCTACCTGCAGGGCGAGGGCGGATCGTGACGCGCTGGCTCGCGCTCGCCGCACTCTCTGCGCTCTGCTCGACTGCGCTTGCGATCGACAGCGGCGCGGCGTTTCCCGACGCCGAGCGGCAGGCGCGCTACGACCACCTCACGAGCCAGCTGCGCTGCCTCGTCTGCCAGAACCAGTCGATCGCCGACTCGAACGCCGGCCTTGCCGCCGACCTCCGGCGTGAGGTCCAGGAGATGATCGCCGCCGGCAAGTCCGACACGGAGATCAAGAGCTTCCTGACCGCACGCTACGGCGACTTCGTCCTCTACGACCCACCGCTGACCGCCCGCACGGTGCTGCTGTGGGCGGCGCCCGCGCTGCTCGTGCTGATCACGGTGGGCGCCGCCACGCGTGTCATCCTGCGGCGCTCGCGGACGCCGTTCGGCCCCGACCCGGACGAGCCCGGTTGACGACCTTCATCATCCTCGGCGCGCTGCTGGTGACGGTGGCGCTCGCGCTCGTGACGTGGCCGCTTTACCGCGCGCGGGCGGGCGACGGCCGCGGCAGCTGGATCGCGGTGCTGGTGCTGGTGATCGCGTTGCCCGCCGGATCGCTGCTGCTGTACCGCTCGGCCAGCAACTTCAGCTGGGATCCGGCGGCCGGGAGCGCGGCGGCGCCGCACTCGATCCAGGAAATGATCGGCAAGCTCGAGGACCGCCTGAAGCAGAAGCCGGCCGACGTCGACGGCTGGCTGATGCTCGGCCGCACGCGGTTCGTCACCAACGACTATGCGCGCGCGGTCGCGGCGTTCGCCGAGGCGTACCGGCTGAGCGACGGCAGGAACCTCGAGGCGCTGATCGGCTACGGCGAGTCGCTGACGATGCAGGACCAGGCGGCGCTGCGCGGCCGGGCCGGGGAACTGTTCGAGGCCGCGCTCGCGCTCGACCCGCAAAACGCGAAAGGGCTGTGGTATGGCGGCCTGGCCGCGGCGATCGGCGGCAAGCTCGAGCTCGCCCGCGAGCGCTGGCTGCAGCTGCTCGGCCAGGAACTGCCGCCGGACGTGCGCGGCGTCCTGGTGCAGCGACTCACCGAGCTCGATGCGCAGCTCGGCCGCCAGAACGACCCGGAGCTCGCGAAGCTCGCGCAGGCGGGCCCGCCGGCCGCGCTGCCGACCGGCATGGGCGGGTCCGACGCAAGGGCTGCACCGGCGCCTGCGGCGACCGCCGGCAGCGCGGTGGTCCACGTCCGGGTCAGGCTCGGCGCGGCGTTCGGCGGCAAGGTGCCGCCGGGTGCGCCGCTCTTCGTGCTCGCGCGGGACCCGACCCAGCCGGGGCCGCCGTTCGCCGTCAAGCGCTTCGCGGCCGCGACCCTGCCGATGGACGTCGAGCTGACCGAGCAGGATGCGATGCTGCCGAGCCGCACGATCCGCACGGCGCGCAAGCTCGTCATCGTCGCGCGCTTCTCGGCATCGGGCCAGCCGGTCGCCGCGAGCGGCGACCTGTTCGGCGAGGTGCCCTACGAGCTGGACGGCGGCAAGCCGGTTGAGCTGCTGGTCGACAAGCAAGTGCCCTGAGCATGGCGCGCGCAGAGGGCGAGCTGCGCCGGCTGGCGCTGTCGTTCGGCTACTTCGCGCTGCTGCTATCGAGCTACTACCTGATCCGGCCGGTCCGCGACGCGCTCGTCGCCGGCAGCGGTGCGCGCTCGATCCCAAGCCTGGCGACGGCCGTGTTCGCGGTCATGCTGCTGATCGTGCCGCTGTTCGGCTGGCTGGTCGCGCACGTGCGCCGCTCGCGGTTGCTGCCGCTGACCTACGCGTTCTTCGCCGCCAACCTGCTGCTGTTCGCGCTGCTGTTCCGGGTCGAACCGGAGAACATCTGGACCGGGCGCGTGTTCTACGTCTGGACGACCGTATTCAACCTCTTCGTCGTGTCCGTGTTCTGGAGCTTCATGGCCGAGACCTGGACGGAGCAGGACGGCCGGCGCCTGTTCGGCGTCATCGCCGCGGGCGGCAGCCTCGGCGGCGTCGCCGGGCCGCTCGCCGCCCGCGCCTTCGTCGGCGCGATCGGCACGGCAGGGCTCGCGGCCATCGCGGCGGTGCTGCTCGGCGCAACTGTCCTCTGCATCCTGCCTCTGGCCCGCGATGCGCGCGAGCGCGGCCGGCTCGGTGCCGGCCACCCGGGCAAACCCGCCGGCGCCGACGAGCCGGTCGGCGGCGAGATCCTGGCCGGCCTCACGCGCCTCGCCGCGTCGCCGTTCCTGCTCGGCATCGCGGCCCTGGTCATGCTCGGCTCGCTGCTCGGGATGCTGGTCTACATCGAGATGGCGAAGGCGGCGCAGGGACTGTTCGCGACGGCCGCCGGGCGCACGGCGTTTTTTGCAGAGCGAGACCTGTGGGTGAACGGCGGCAGCTTCCTGCTGCAGCTGCTCGCGGTCGGGCCGCTGGCACGACGCTTCGGTGTCCGGCCGCTGCTGGTCGGCGCCGCGCTGCTCGCGGCCACGGTCCTGGCCGGTGTCAGTCTCGTACCGACCGCCGCCGCACTGTTCGCGGCCAGCGTCGGGCTGCGCACGACCGAGTTCGGCGTCGCCAAGCCGAACCGCGACATGCTCTACACGGTCGTCGACGCCGAGACCAAGTACAAGGTCAAGAACGTCGTCGACACCGTCGTCTACCGGGGCAGCGACGTGCTCTCGGGATGGATCCACGCGGGCCTGGCAGCGCTCGGCCTGACGCTCGCCGGCATCGCCGCGTTCGGCGCCGCGACCGCCTGCCTGCTCGCGCTCGGCGCTTACTGGGTCGGCGTGGGCTATCGCAGCCGCGGCGGCGTCTGAGGAGCGGAGGTCGCCGGGCGGCGCGCCCGCGGCCCGCGTCGCGAGGGTAGGCCCTGAGCAGTGAAACGTCTACGATACGGCCGATGGCAGCTGCATCCGGCACACCGCGCGCGACCGGCGCCCGTGCGACGCGCCGGGGCCCGGACTCCGGCCGCTGGGCCACCGTCGGACGCGTCCTCGATCGGTGGCCGCGCCTCGAGGCTGTGCCGGCCCGCGACCGCTCGGACCTGGAGTGTCGATGCTTTTCGTGACGGGCGGTGCGGGTTTCATCGGCAGCAATTTCGTGCTCGACTGGCTGGCGGGCTCGGACGAGCCCGTCGTCAACATCGACAAGCTGACCTACGCCGGCAACCTCGAGAACCTGGCGTCGATCCGGGACGACCGCCGGCACCTGTTCGTCGAGGGCGACATCGGCGACAGCGAGCTGCTGGCGCGCCTGCTCGCCGTGCACCGGCCGCGGGCGATCGTCAACCTCGCGGCGGAGAGCCACGTCGACCGCAGCATCCTGGGCCCTGAGCACTTCATCGAGACCAACATCGTCGGCACGTTCCGACTGCTCGAGGCGGCGCGCGCCTACTGGAGCGCGCTGCAAGGGGAGCCCAGGGACGCGTTCCGTTTCCTGCACGTGTCGACCGACGAAGTCTACGGCTCGCTGGCGGCGGGGCTGCCCGCATTCGGCGAGACCTGCCGCTACGAGCCGAACAGCCCGTACTCGGCCAGCAAGGCGGCGAGCGACCACCTGGTGCGCGCCTACCACCAGACCTATGGGCTGCCGGTGCTGACCACGAACTGCTCCAACAACTACGGCCGCTACCAGTTCCCGGAGAAGCTGATCCCGCTCGTGATCCACAACGCGCTGGCCGGCAAGCCGCTGCCGCTCTACGGCGACGGCCGGCAGGTGAGGGACTGGCTCTACGTCGGTGACCACTGCAGCGCGATCTGTCGCGTCCTCGATGCAGGCCGGGTCGGCGAGACGTACAACATCGGCGGCTGGAACGAGAAGCCGAACCGGGAAGTGGTCGAGACGGTGTGCGCGATCCTCGACCAGCTCCGCCCGCGCGCCGATGGCCTGCCTCACGCGCGGCAGATAAGCTTCGTCAAGGACCGCCCCGGTCACGATCGCCGCTATGCGATCGATGCCTCCAAGATCGCGCGCGAGCTCGGCTGGAGACCGACCGAGACCTTCGACACCGGCATCCGCAAGACCGTGCAGTGGTATCTCGGGAACCCGGCGTGGGTGCAGGGCGTCACGAGCGGCGCCTATCGCGAGTGGGTCGGCAGACACTACGGCCATTGAGCGTGAAGATCCTGCTCACCGGCGGCAACGGCCAGGTCGGCTTCGAGCTGCGGCGGTCGCTCGCGCCGCTTGGCGAGCTGCTGGTGGTCGACCGCGCCGACTGCGATCTCGCCGACGAGGCGGCGCTCCGGCGCCTGATCCGCGCTGCGCGGCCCGAGGCCATCGTCAACGCGGCGGCCTACACCGCGGTCGACCGGGCCGAGTCGGAGGCGGCGACCGCGGTCGCCGTCAACGCGCGCGCCCCGGGCGTGATCGGCGACGAAGCCGCGCGGCTCGGCGCCTGCGTCGTGCACTTCTCCACGGACTACGTGTTCGACGGCAGCAAGCCCTCGCCCTACACCGAGAGCGATGCCACCAACCCGCAAAGCGTCTACGGCCGCAGCAAGCGCGACGGCGAGCTCGCGCTCGAGCGGAGCGGCGCCCCGCACCTGATCCTTCGCGCCAGCTGGGTCGTGGGCGCGCACGGCAACAACTTCGCGAAGACCATCCTGCGGCTGGCCGCGGAACGCGACAGCCTCGGCGTCGTCGCGGACCAGTTCGGCGTACCGACGCCGGCGTCGCTGCTGGCGGACGTCACGGGCGAGCTGCTGCGCCGCTCGGCAGGCGAGGGGCGCGCGGGGTTTCCATTCGGGCTCTATCACCTGGTACCGGCCGGGGAGACGAGCTGGTACCAGTACGCGTGCTGCGTGCTCGAGCAGGCCGCGGCCGCCGGCCGGGCGCTTCGGGTCACCGCCGACCGGGTCCGGCCGCTGACCACCGCCGAATACCCGACCGTGGCCCGCCGGCCGCCGAACTCGAGGCTCGACACCGCCCGCATCCGGAAGGCGTTCGGCCTGCAGCTTCCGGACTGGCAGGCGGGCATCCGGACCGTCCTTCAGGCGATACTCTGAGCCCATGAGCGCACGCAAAGGCATCATCCTCGCAGGCGGGTCCGGCACGCGGCTCTATCCGATCACGCTTGCCGTGTCGAAGCAGCTGCTGCCGATCCACGACAAGCCGATGATCTACTACCCGTTGAGCACGCTGATGCTCGCCGGGATCCGGGACATCCTGATCATCTCGACGCCGGCGGACACGCCGCGCTTCACGCAGCTGCTCGGCGACGGCACGCAGTGGGGGCTCGAGCTGCGTTACGCCGTGCAGCCGAGCCCGGGGGGGCTCGCCCAGGCCTTCATCATCGGCCGCGACTTCGTCGGCGGCAGCAACAGCGCGCTGGTGCTCGGCGACAACATCTTCTACGGCCATGAGTTCGCAAACGAGCTGCGCGAGGCCTCCGCGCGCAGCGAGGGCGCGACCGTGTTCGCCTACCACGTCACGGATCCGGAGCGTTACGGCGTGGTCGAATTCGACCGGCACGGACGCGCGATCAGCCTCGAGGAGAAGCCGGCGACGCCCAAGTCCAGCTACGCCGTCACCGGGCTTTACTTCTACGACAACCAGGTGCTCGACATGGCGCGCGGCCTGCGCCCGTCAGCCCGCGGCGAGCTCGAGATCACCGACATCAACCGTATCTACCTCGAACGGCGCGCGCTGCTCGTCAAGGTGCTGGGCCGCGGCCACGCCTGGCTCGATACCGGCACCCACGGGAGCCTGCTCGATGCCAGCCAGTTCATCGCCACCATCGAGGCGCGGCAGGGACTGAAGGTCGCCTGCCCCGAGGAAATCGCCTTCCGGCAGGGCTACATCGACGCGGCCCAGCTCGAACGGCTGGCGGCGGCGTTGCAGATGAGTCCCTACGGACGCTACCTGATGGGGCTGTTGGCGGAACAGGTGTTCTGATGCGGGCGACCCGCACGGCGATCGCGGACGTGCTCGTGCTCGAACCGCGCGTTTTCGGCGACCAGCGCGGTTTCTTCTTCGAGAGCTTCAACGAGCGGACCTTTCGCGACTTGACCGGGCTCGAGGTGAGCTTCGTCCAAGACAACCACTCGAAGAGCGCCCGCAACGTGCTGCGCGGCCTGCACTACCAGGTCGCGCCGCGGGCCCAGGGCAAGCTGGTGCGTGTCACCGCGGGCAGCGTCTTCGACGTCGCGGTCGACATCCGCAAGGGATCGCCCACCTACGGTCGCTGGGTCGGCGACCTGCTGAGCGCCGAGAACAAGCGGCAGCTGTGGATCCCCGCGGGCCTCGCGCACGGTTTCCTGACGCTGAGCGACAGTGCCGAATTCCTCTACAAGGCCACCGACTACTGGTCGCCGGAGCACGAGCGTTGCATCGCCTGGAACGATCCCGATCTCGCCGTGGAGTGGCCGCTGCAGGGGCCGCCGATCGTTTCGCCGAAGGACACGATGGCGGCAGCATTCGCGAGCCTGTAGCGGGCCGCTCGCGACGCTGGGCCAACGCAGGCGACATCGGCACGGGGAAGCGTATGTAAAGTTTATTATCATGAACATTCTTCAATATAATGATTAATATAGATTTATGTTGATCTCCTCGTCGCGGCTCACCGGCACCGGTGGCCGCCTCGAGCCGGGGGGAGCGAATGGGACTGCGCAGGATTTTCATCGGCCTGACCGCGCACGCGCTGCTCGCGTGTTCGGCCGCGGCACTGGCGGCCGAGGCGCCGCCGCCGGACAGCGGGCAGCCGGTCTACGGCACCTGGGGCTTCGACCTGGAGGGTCGCGACGCAGCGACCAGACCGGGCGCGGATTTTTTCCGCTATGCGAACGGCAGCTGGCTCGACCGGCACGAGATTCCGCCCGACAAGTCGGTCTATACGTTGCGCATCGTGATGTCGGACTGGATCGACCAGCGGCTGCGAGGCCTGCTCGAGGAAGCCGCCAAGGACGCGCGTGAGGAGCCCGCGAGCCTGCAGGGCAAGGTCGGCGCGTACTACCGCGCCTTCATGGCTGAGGACCGGGTCGAGCAGCTCGGCGCGACGCCCATCGAGCCCGAGCTCGCCGCCATCCGCGGCACCCGCAGCCGCGCCGCGCTAGCGGGCCTGATGGGGCGCAGCAACGCAAGCTTCATCGACAGCGTGTTCGCGTTCGGCATCGATGTCGACCTCAAGGATCCTTCTCGCTACGCCCTCTACATCGGCCAGGCGGACCTCGGACTGCCGGATCGCGACTATTACCTGCAGGCGGGATTCGCCCGCCAGAAGGCGGCGTACCGGGCGTACGCGACCCGGCTGCTGGCGCTGGCCGGCTGGCCGCATCCCGACCAGAGCGCCCTCGACCTCGTCGCGTTCGAGACCCGTATCGCGCGCGCGAGCTGGAGCCGGACCGAGCAGCGGGACGTCGACCGCACGTACAACCCGATGGCGGTCGGCGAGCTCGAGCGCCTCGCGCCCGAATTCCCGTGGACAGCGTTTCTCGGCGAGGCCGGCCTCGGCGGCCTGCCGCGCGTGATCATCCGCGAGAAGAGCGCGTTCCCCAAGCTCGCCCGCGTCGTCGCGACGACGCCGCTGCCGGTGCTGCGGGCATGGGCGGCGTTCCGGGTCGCCGATAACTCCGCGCCTTACCTGGCCCGGCCTTTCGCCGAGGCGCACTTCGAGTTGCACGGCCGGACCCTGTCCGGACAGCAACAGCAGCAGCCGCGCTGGCAGCGGGCGATCCACGCCATCAGTGGCGACTTCGGCAGCGACGCGCGCGGCGACACCTTTGGCACGATGGGCTGGGCGGTGGGCGAGCTGTACACCGACCGGTACTTCCCGCCGTCGGCCAAGGCGAACATCGAACGCATGGTGTCCAACCTGAAGGCCGCATTCCACGCGCGCATCGAGGCACTCGACTGGATGGGCCCCGCCACCAGGGCCGAGGCGCTGCGCAAGCTCGACACGTACAACATCAAGGTCGGTTATCCGGACCATCGGCGCGACTACTCGACGCTCGTGATTCGCGACGACGACGTCGTCGGCAACGTCCGCCGCGCGGCGGCGCACGAGTGGGACTTCTTCCGGCACCGTTATTCGGGGCCCGTCGACCGGGACGCCTGGGGCATGACGCCGCAGACCAACAACGCCTACAACGGCAGCCTGCGTGACATCGTGCTGCCGGCGGGCGTACTGCAGGCGCCGATCTTCGACCCGAACGCCGATCCGGCGATCAACTACGGCGCCGCCGGCGCCTACATCTCCCACGAGCTGACACATGGATTCGACGACCAGGGACGCAAGATCGACGCGGACGGGCGCATTCGCGACTGGTGGACGGCGACAGACGCGAAGGAATTCGAGTCCCGCGCCGCTCGGCTGCGGGCGCAGTACTCGGCCTTCGAACCGCTGCCCGGCGTGCACGTCAATGGCGAGCTGACCCTCGGCGAGAACATCGCCGACGCCGGCGGCCTGGCGATCGCGCTCGACGCCTACCGCGCCTCGCTGCACGGCCAGCCGGCGCCGGTGCTGGACGGCTACAGCGGCGAGCAGCGCGTGTTCCTGGGCTGGGCCCAGGCATGGCGCGGGAAGTTGTCGGACGACTACCTGCGCAAGATGGTGGTCAGCGACCCGCACTCACCGCGGATGTACCGCGTCAACGGCGTCGTGCGCAACGTGGACGCATGGTACGAACTCTTCGGGGTCACGCCCGGGGACAAGATGTACGTGCCACCCGCGAACCGCGTGCACATCTGGTAGCTCGGCCGGCGGCCGTTCGCAGAGCGGATCATGATCGTCCTCAGGGCGTCGCAGCGCAGCCGCTCCCGCCAGCGCGGGCGCTTGGCGCGAGCGCGTGGCTGACGTGGTCGCCGCGCTCGGCACGGCCGGACCGTCAGCGGTTCCGGTGGTCGACATCCGCTCGCTGTTCGCGCCGCCGACGCGCGAGCGCGATGCCACGGACGCGGCGATCCTGGAGGCCGCCCGGAGCGTCGCATTCCTGATCATTACCGGATTGCCGGCCGCGGTGCCGCTCGGACCGGCGGCCCGGCGTGAGCTCCTGCGCATATTCGGGCTCGCGCCCGACGCGATTCGAGGCCTGTGGCGCCGCAAGTTCGAGCCCCGCAACCCAAACGTCTACCGCGGCTGGTTCCCGCTGCAGCCCGGCAATCTGACGAGCAAGGAGGGCATCGATCTCGGCGCCGACGTGGCCTACGGCGCGTCTGTCGTGCGCGCCGACGACCCGCTGCAGGAGCGGACCCCGCTGCCCGCGGAGTCCGACCTGCCGGGCTGGCGGACGGCGGTCGCCGCCTATTACAAGGCGATGAGCGACGTATCGGCCACGCTCATGAGGTCAATCGCCCGCAGCCTTGGCCTGGACGAGTGTTTCTTCGACCGCGCGTTTCACCACGGCCTGTCGACGCTCAGGCTGCTGCGCTACCCCGTGCGAAGCGCCACCGAACTGGCAACCGTCGACGACCCGGCGCTCTGGACCGGCGCCCTCGACGGACGGAACTACGTGACCGGCGCCGCTCACACGGACTCGGGATTCATGACGCTGCTCGCGCAGGACGGGGTGCCGGGATTGCAGGCCCGCAACCGCGATGGTCGCTGGGTCGATGTGCCGCCTCTCGAGGGCGGACTTGCGGTCAACTTCGGGCAGGTGCTCGAGCGCTGGTCGGGCACGCGTATCCGGGCGACCGAACACCGAGTCGTCGGCAGGGGCGAGCAGCGCTACTCGATTCCGTTCTTCTACGAGGCACGGGCCGATGCGGACATCCGCCCCCTGCCGATGGACGACGCCGCGAGTTTCGAGCCGTTCTTGTTCGGCGACTACCTGTGGGCGCGCATCACGAAGTTCGTGGAGTTTCGCGGCATGCAGGCGGAACGCACACCGCGGCGCGGCTAGCGCTGCCCCTGCCGCCTCCGCGGAGGCTGCGCGTAGCCGTCGTGATCCGTCGTCTTCGCGCCGAAAGCGCTTCGTGTATCAGGCGTGCAGCCGGGCGCGACAAGTCACGATCGAGCTCCGGAGACCGGACACTCTGGACTGTCTGATGTAGGTAGATCCCCGTCGTTAAGAGTACCCGTAGCGCTTGCCGGGCCCGAACGAGCCTCATGATCGGGGCGACACACCAGTCGCGAGTCGCTATTCCAAGCCCAGACGATCCGCGCGGGTCCGCTCTACCCAGTATGCAAACGCAGCCGATGCGCCGTATGCGAGCAGGCCGAGACCAGAGAAGGCGGCGGCACCTTGCGGGGGCGCAGAGAACCAGTTGATCGACTGGATCAGGAGCAGGTAGCCAAGGAGCAGCCAGGGCGACCAGCGGCCCCATTCGGTCCGGGCGCGAGTCGCCCTCAGGTAGATCCAGAAGGCGCCCAACAGCAGGCCAATCTCGAGCGGCATCTCGATTCTCGGCCAGTCCCACAATCCGAATCCGAGCTTGACGGGCTCGTCGTCGAATATCCCGAGGTCCGGTCGATGCACGACCAGGTCGAGCAACCAGTGCGAGAACACGAGGGCCGCGACGATCGCCCCGGCAACCAGCTTTCGGTCGCGAGCGACGATCGCGGCGATCAGTGCGCCCGCGGCCAGCGCCCACGCGGCCGATCCGGCGAGGCTGTGCGTGTATGGCATGTAGTAGAGGTCGACCGGCATGATGCCGGCGATGGCGGGATCCGGCCGCCATTTCTCGACCCCAAAAAAGGCGAGGGAGAAAAATCCAATGTCGACGAGCTGCACCGCCACGAAGCATGTGGCGAGATTCGGAGACTTGGGAATCGTTCTGGCGGCGAACGCGGCCGCGTAATGTCCGACGAACATCGTGGGCTCCGCCTCGAATCGCTCTAGGATCGATCAAAACGATTGCCGTCGCCACAACCGACGAGCATGCCTGCCGCGGCAGAGTGCCGACCCAAGCCGAGTGCGCCGCCGGGCGGCCGCGAGCCATTCATAACAGTCGGGCAGCGGAAGCAGGCAAGGGGGCGCGCAGGCCGTCGGGCGGCGGTGGGTGGCCATGACCGGCCAGCCAGTCACTAGCTCTGTTTCAGCTTAGTTGAAATGTCCACCCGCTGGCTAAGTTGAAATGTCCGTGTTTGGGCTTTCCGGGTTCCATTGGATGGGTCTTTTAGGGTCCGTAGTCTGGCGCCCCGCCAGGGGCGGCAGAAGCTCCGGATCCATCGCCCTGACAGGGTGCCGAAGTCGCGGTCGCTGGGGCTTTTGGCTTGCAACCATCTTCGACCGAGGAATCGGCGTGCCGTCGGTTCGATGGGTCGTCGGAAGGGTGACCGTCCGAGCCTCCCGACGAGCCTGGTTCTCGCGCAGGACCTGCAGTGCATGGCTGAGCCGCTTGTTCTCGACAACGGTGCCTTGCTTGAGCACTTCGGGGTCGGGCCTTCCCGAGGTGCCGTAGAGTGAATAGTGCAGTGCCTGACCAGCGACGCGAATCTCGATGCGCCCGTCCGGGTACTGAAACACATCCACGTACTTGCCGATCAGGCGCCGGTTCGCCGCGGTGTCTCGCAATACGTACAGCCTGCGCTCGTAGTGCAGGGTCAGATTCTGACTCACCTTGCGCGGCTCCCGGCACGCAAAGATCAAGTCCAGGTCTTCCTCCGGGCGCACAGGACGATGCGCGTCGTGCGGGTCCCGCGGGACCTTGGCGAACTTCCTGTTATGCGTCTCAATGAAGGTCGGCATCAGGGCGTTCGCGGCCTCGATGCTCGAGATACCCGCCAGCCTCAGCTCTTTCACCAAACGATCCTGCAGCGTCAGGTGCGCCCGCTCGACGCGACCTTTAGCCGCTGGCGTGTTGGCGCAGATCCCATCGATGTTCAACTCGTATAGGGCCCTGGAAAACTGCGTGTGCCCGCAGCCATTGACTGCTCCCGGCCGGTTGACCCGGAAGATGCTGGCCTTATCACTGTACAGTGCCAGCGGCTTGCCGTAGCGGCCGAGATACTCGCGCAGTGCCTCGAAGTACGTGAACGTCGACTCCGTGCGAGCGAACTTCAGCCACATCAGTCGGCTCGTCGCGTCATCGACGAACACCAGTGCCGTGCACATCGACGCGCGTTCTTCGAACCAGGCGTGCTCACAGCCATCAATCTGGATGAGTTCGCCCACACAGGCCCGACGCGGCCGCGGCTGCTGCACCTTCGGTGGCCTGAGCTTGCGCGGGATCCAGAGCCCAGCCGCGACCTGAATCCGTCGCACCGTCTCCTTGGCCAACACGATCTGGTGGCGTTCGGCGAGCTTCTCCATGGCCAGCGTCGGCCCAAAGTCCGCATACTGATCGCGCAGGATCCGCGCCACTTGGTTCTCCAGGTCCTCCTGGATCCTGCGGTTGCTGGGCTTGTGACGTCGGCGAGAGGTGAGGCCGACCGGACCTTCGATCCGATACCGCTTCGCCAAGCGTCGCACTTGCCGCGCGCACAGACCGAGACGCTCAGCCGCGAGACCCGCGCGTAGCTCGCCGGCTACAACCGCTTGCATCACCTTCAGCCGATCGAGCTCCCGCATGCTCATCGTCACCGTGGCTTGCTGATACATGGACGCTCCCAAAGCCCAAGCGCTTGGAGCATCCGCCGTCCGCCGGCAGGGGCGGACATCTGTATCTAGCCAGAACCGGACATCTCTACTTAGCCCCTATAAGCTCATTTACCATAATATACATTATATGAAGTTAAATTTTCGTGGCGCGGTGCAGCAAGCGTCGGCGCTGACAGGCTGTAACGCCCATGTGAAGCGGTCGCGCGATGAGCCGAGTCGGCGGTTGACCTCAATCGTGTAGCGTTGAGACGACCTAGGGCGCCCAAGACTGCATAACGCGGAGGTCGCATGCGCTCGGATCTCGCAGCTGCCCGCGCCATCGCCGCGCTGCTCGTGCTGCAAATGGCATCTTCGTACGTCGTCAACTTCGTAATCCCGGAACCGCTGACTTCGGCAGCCGGCGGGCTGCTCGCGACGGCAGCTTCGCACCCGGAACGCGTTGGCACCTGGGTGCTGACTGGGCTTGCCTCATCGTCGCTGCATGTCATCGTGTTCATCCTTGCCTGGCCGGTGCTCGCGCGGAACAGTGTCCGGCAAGCGGTCGCACCACTCGCTTTTTCGATTGCGGGACTCGCGGTCGTTGCCGTGGAATACATTGGTAGCCTTTCGGTCCTGTCGCTGAGTGTTGCACTAGCCGCAGATCCGGCGGCCCACCGCGATCTGTACGCAGGTCTAGCCCTGCTCGCCCGCTCGGTGCGAAATTGGGCGCATTTCACCGAGCTCACGTTTTCCGGTGTGGCACTGTTGTTTTTCTACGGCGCGATGCTTCGGAGTCGACTCATACCGACGCCGCTCGCCGCAGTGGGGCTTCTGGCCGTTGGCCTGCAACTCGCCTCCATCACGAGACCGTTTTTCGGCGGGGAGGTATCGTTTCCGATGCTGGCGCCGCTTGGGCTTTGTCAACTTGCGCTCGCGATCTGGCTCGGGCTGCGCGGCTTTCGCGCAGCGCCCGCCGCGCTTCGCGAGGCGCCGCCTCGGGCCATTCCGTCCTGACGCCACTCGGAGTCTCTCGTGCGCGGCGTCTCGCGATCGTCCGTCGCGTCCCTGACTCTGGCCGGATCAATGATGCGGTGTCGACTCGCGCACGTGCTCAACGTCGTGCCATTCCATCGCGTCCGGCCCGTGGTCCGAGACTTGGGCATCAAACCAAGCATGGAGTGACTCCACAAGGCGGGCGCTATCGGTTCGATACCCCAGTTCGGCGCCGCCGTCGACGTCCCGATAGCTGATTCGGATCTCGCCAGGCCTCGCGGCTCGGAGCGCAGCCAGTCCAGGCATCTCGGCCCCGTGCACATGCGCCGGTCCGGCGAAGTTCCCGCTCGAAAACTGCGCCTGAATCTCACGCAGGTGCTGGCGCACGAGTCCGGTCTGGACGGCATCGGCTGTATTTTTCGCGGTTACTCTTTGCGTTCCGCCGGTGGCTGTCTTCATAAAGACGTGCATGGTCTCGTGCAACTTGAACGGCATCACATCGCCGCCGCGCGCGGCGACCTCCGCTTGGCGCTGCTGTCCTGCGGCGAGTGGCACGCCGCAAACAATCGCTGCCAGCGCGTACGTCCACGGGGAGATCCTTGCCACAAGAGTCCGCTTGGCTGACGTCACAACCGTCGTCGCTCGAACCGCATCAGCAGGCCGGTCGCGACCGTCGTCATGAAGCCGATCGCCACCAGCATCAGGAAGACGGAATTCAGGCCGGACGTCTGCTTGATCCAGGCGATGAGAGGTTCCTGCACGATCGGGCCGATCGATCCGCACCCATTGATGACACCGGCGGCAACCGCCGCCTGGCGCCGGCTACCGATATCCATTGCGCAGGCACCGGAAAGCAAGGCGTCCGGACCCAACTGGGTGAAGCCGATCAGGCCCAGCAACGCGACAAAAACGACGGGTGACGACAGTCCGATGAGCCACATCAACGTCGTGAATACCAAGCATCCGCAAGTCATGTAGAAAATGACCGGCGTTCGGCGCGAGCCGGGCATGAGATCGGACCAGTAGCCTCCGGCAATCACGCCCAGAAAGCCGACCCAGTCAAACGCGGTCGACAGGTAGGCGGCGATTTCCGGTGACAACGCGAAATGCTCGCCTAGGATTAGCGCCGACCAGCTGTCGAGCGCGTAACGCAAGAATTTGAAGCCGAAGTAGATCAGGCCCATCGCGCCGATCGATGAGACGAAGCCGGCTGGCAGCGGCGCTGCAGGCACGCGCGCGGCGCCGCGCGCGGCTGGATTCGGACTGTCCGGCTCGGCGTCGTCCTCGAGTGAGAGGCCAACGGCTTGCGGCCGCTCCCGCGCCAGCAGGACGAACGCGAGAGTGAGCAGAAAAAGCAGAATGCTCGAGCCGAAGAAGGACCAGGCCATGCCGAGCCAGCCAAGCAGCAACCCGGCCAGCCCCTTCCCGGCGACCGCACCGAGCTGGTAGCACGTGCCCCAGATGCCAAACAAGGTGCCGCGCTCGGAGCGGCGGGTCCAGTTCGCGAACAACGCCACGTTGTGCGACCAGCCCGTCGCCTGCGCGAATCCGTGAATGCCCATCGTGATGCACATCCACGTGAACACGCTCGCCCGGTGCGAGTCGACCAGGAAACCGAGGGCGACGTTGCACGCTGCCGCTATGGTCATCCCGCAAGCCAGCACGCGCCGGCTCTCGACATGACGTCCCAACCAGGCCGCGAGGAACTGGCCCAACATGTACGTGATGAGGTAAATCGTCCACGGGGCGGCGATCTGCTCATCGTCGAAACCGAACTTCAGCTTGAGCGGCTGTTTGACGACCGCGTAGACCTTTCGGCAGAGGTAGAAGCCGGCGTACGAGAGCCAGGTCGCAGCGAACAGCTGAGCGCGGTAACGGCGTAGCAGCGCGGCATCTGCTGGCCTCAAGGAAACGACCTGTTCGTGAGGTCAACGGTACCCGTGGCCAGTTCGTCCCAGAACCGTGGCGGCAACGATTCGTAGTCCGGAGCGGTGGCGCTCGCCAGCGAGGTCAGCTCCGGGATCTCGGTCGCGCAGCAGGTGATGAACATGGAACGCATTCCGGCGACGCGCGCGGCGACGAGTCCGGCTCGGCTATCCTCAAAGACAAGCGAGTCGGCCGGAGCCGCGTCCAGGACGCGCGCCGCAAGCAGAAATCCCTCGGGATCGGGCTTTCCCCTGCTGACGGAGTCGGCGCCGATTCGGGCGCGCGGGCCAACGCAGTCGCCGATACCGAGCCTGCCGACGAAATAGTCGATCACCGACCGCGGGCTCGAGGAGACGACGGCGATCTTCAGCTTGGCGGCCACCGCAGCGCGAATGGCCTGCGGCGCGCCCGGCACGGCCTTCACGTCCGCTACGGCACCGTCCCAGTACGAGAGCATGGCCGCGGCCAGCTCGGCGACCGGTGCGTCGATGCCGGTCCGCGCGCGGACGGTCTCGGCGATGTGCGCCCAGGTCCGGCCCCGGGTCTCGCGGTGAGGCAGACTGACTCCTGCGACCCCGTACCGCGCCGCGACCGCGCGGATCGCCGCGTCGGTGTGTACTTCGGTGTCGATCAGAGTGCCGTCCAGGTCGAACAGCAATGCTGTAACCGGTCTTGCCATGCCGGCGGCAAGTTGATCTCCACGGTCAGTGCCTTCGCTCGCCACGATTCTCCTCGAACCCGATCTCAGGCACCGGCCACTGTTAAGTGCCTCGGCGAACGGTAATCGGTCAATCGACCGGATGTCTTGTGCTTGGACCGCGGGACCTCCGGCCATGAAACGGAATGCCGGTCCTCCTGTGCTCCCGGCAGCATCCTAGTCCATATGCGGCCGGTGAACGGGCTCCGTCAGTGGCGAGTCCGCCGCTCGGCGACCGGGCAGTCGGGTGGCGCGGTGAGCGGCTCGCAGCCCCGAATGTCGAAGGGTCGTGATTGTCCCTTCCGGCGGCGACAGCGGCCCCCCGGGGATCAGCCACCGCCCGGCAGGGAATCCGAGCGTGACAATTCCGACTACGTTTCGCGGGGGCTGCCTGTCCGGCGCCGTGCGCGATGAACGGGGCGCCCGCCGGTCTGATCGGCGGGCACCTGTATCGACGATTACTTGCCGATCTCCTTGCTGACCGCGTTCTCCTGCTGGTTCAGCGTCTTCTGTTCCTGCTTCGTGATGTGGCCACCGTTCTGGCTCGCCATCAGCTTCTCCTCGGTCCGGATCTGGCGGTCCTGCTTGTGCAGGTTCGCAGCCTGGCCCTTCGTCAGCTCGCCTTCCTTGACCTCGGTCTTGATGCGGGCATTCTGGTTGGCGAGGCGGTCGTTGACCTGGTCGCGACGCGGATGGGTCTTTTCCCACTTGGTCTCGGCCAGCGCCGAGCTCGCGACACCGGCGAGTGACAGGGACAACAGCGAAACGGTCAGAATCTTGCGGGTCGAATTCAGCATGGCGGTCTCCTGAGCTGCTTGGTTTCTGGTCGGCCGTGTCGCCGAGAGCGCTGACACTGGAGGGGTAGAACGTCTCAGGAGGGCCGGCGCCGACACGGGTTAAGGGCTCTTAACTTCGGCCCCCTGCGGGCTTGAGACCCTGGTCACATATCGCCGGAGGCGGCGAACCGGACCGCCGCGAATCGCTGAGCCGGGTCGCCGGGCTTGCCCGGCGGCGTCGCTCTCACCGGTTGACGGGCGGCCGTCGGCGCCGGTCCCGGGTGGTCCGCTCCTTGTATAGACTGCCGCCGACAAGCCAGAGGGCTGGTCGTCAGTTGACGTCCCGGCCTCGCCCCGTTCGAAGCAACTTCCCCTGCCGTAGGTCGCGAATGCCTTATTTCATCCTCTCGGTGATGGTCCAGGTGGCGCTGGTCGTCCACGTGATCAAGACCGGCCGCAACACCATGTGGATCTGGGTGCTGGTGTTGCTGCCGATGGTCGGCACGCTCGCCTACGTCGTGGTCGAGATCCTGCCGGCGCTGCTGGGCTCGCGGACGGCCCAAGGTGCGTTTAGAAGCGTGCGTCGCGCCATCGATCCGAACCGGGAACTGCGGCAGGCGAGCACGACGGCCGCCATGGTCGACACGGTGGCGACCAAGGCACGACTCGGCGCCGAACTCAGGCGACGTGGCGACTTCGCGGCGGCGATCGAGACCTACCGGTCCGGTCTTCGCGGCCTCTACGAGCACGACCCGACGCTCCTGCTCGGCCTGGCCGAGGCCCAGTTTGCCGCCGGCGACGCGTCCGCGGCCCGCGCGAGCCTCGATACCCTGATTGCGCACAACCCGGACTTCAGCTCCGCAGACGGCCACCTGCTGCACGCGCGGGCGCTGGAGGCCGAGGGCGACCTCGCCAAGGCCGAGTCGGAGTACCAGGCCGTGTCGGCCTACTTTCCGGGCGCAGAGGCCAAAGTTCGTTACGGACAGCTGCTGCGCAAGGCCGGCAAGGCGGAGGCCGCGCGCGCCACGTTCGACGAGGTACTGAAGATGGCCGAGCTCGCGCCGCGCCACGTGCAGCGTGCCCAGGCGGAGTGGATCGCGCTCGCGAAGCGCGAGCTCGAGCGCTGACAGCGAGCCCTGAAGGCCGCCCCCTACTCCAGGCAGACGATCAGCTTGGCCGAGTGGCTGCGCCAGTTCAGCGGAATCACGAACGGCCGCGCTTCGACCGGCGGCCAGAACTTGCCGCCTTCAGGCTCAACGACGGAAGGCGCCGAGATCTGGAATTCCCGGCCGAAGTCGCGACGGGCGTTGCCCGAAATGGTGTTGGCCACCTCGCCCACGAGGTCGCGGATGTTCGCATCCCCGGTGTCGGTCTCGTGCATCCGCATCAACAGCACCATCAGCATCGAGCGCGGCGCGGTGAAGCAGACGGCTCCCTTGCGCCGGCCGGACACCGTGATCACGCCCAGGTAGTCGTAGGCGGCCGGCGCGCCATCGGTCACCAGGTACGGCGCGCCAACCTCGACCGCCTGGCCAGCGGACACCGCGAAGTAGCGGACCGTCCCGTCGATAAACGTCCGGATCTCGCTTTCGGTAAGCACGGTCAGCCGTCCTTCAGCAGCTCGCTGAGGGCCTCGTTGAGCTCGCGCTCCGTGAACGGCTTGCAGAGGAAACCGTTCGCGCCCCGGCTGATGGCCTCGACGGCCGTCGCCTTGTCCGCGAGCGCGGAGATCACAAGGATCAGGAGCGCCGGCTTGAGTGCCACCAGCTGTTCGACACAGTCGATGCCGTCCATTTCCGGCATCGTCAGATCCATCGTGACAACGTCCGGGTCGGTCTGCGCGAACAGCTCGAGCGCCTCGCGGCCGTTGGCCGCGGAGCCGACGACCTGCAGGCGCTCGATCTGCTGCGAGCGTTCGATGCGCCGTCGGATGATGTTGGAGTCGTCGACGATCATCAGCTTCAGAGTGCGGGCGGCATGCATGGCGGCTGCCCGGTCTCAGCCGGCAAGTGCTGCCGGCGCAGCGGCGGCCGGCAGCACGATCGAGAGTCTGGTATAGCGCCCCTCGCCGCTCGACAAGGACACGCGCCCGCGCAGTTGCCGCACCAGCTCGGCAACCAGGTTCATGCCGACGCCGCGGCCACTGTCGCCGTCCGCGACCTGCTCGGTCGAGAACCCGGCGCGAAACAAGAGCGGCAGCAGCTGCTTCGAGTCGATCCGGGCGGCGGCGTCCGCGGTGAGGATGCCGCGTTCGACCGCGGCCTCGCGGATCCTGCTCAGGTTGAGCCCGGCGCCGTCGTCCTCGACGACCAGCCGGAAGCCGCTGTCACCCTCGTCGCGAAAGTCGATCTTGACCGTGCCGACGCCAGGCTTGCCCGAGCCCGCGCGTGCCGCAGGCTCTTCAAGGCCGTGGACGAGTGAGTTCCGCAAGGCCTGTACGGCAATGTCCTTGACCGCGCGCCGGTACACGTCGGGGATGTCGCCGAGGCCAGTCGCGACGAGTCGCGCCGACTTGCCGCGGGCGGAAGCGATGCGCTCGAGGAGCTGCCGAAGCGTGCCGGTGAGATCGTCCTCTTGCCCGGGCCCCGGCGGCGAGGAAACGCTCGCGGCAGGCGCGGCTCCGGCAGGCATGGCCCGCGAATCCGTGGCGGCAACCGCCGCCGGTTGCAGCTGTGCGAGCCGTGCCACCAGCTCGCCGATCGACGCCAGGTGCGTGAAGAGGTCGTCGAGCTTGAGCGTCAACGGCAGAAAGTCGCCGCCCGACAGCGCCGGTGCTTCCCGAAGCTCCTTGAGCTGGCCCTCGAAGTCGTGGGTGCGCCCCTGCACGCTGCTGAGCCCGAGCGCCGCGGCCTCGCCCTTGATCGAGTGTATCTGTCGAAAAATCGCGTCTACTTTCTGGCGGAAGGCTGCGTCGTCGCGGGCCGGCTCGCGCAGCCGTGCGTTCACCATCTTCAGGCCCGCGTCGGAATCGCTCAGAAACGAGCGCAGCTGCCTTGGATTGACGCTCAGCACGCCAAGCAGCGTGTCGACCTGCGACTGCGCACGCTCGCGCAGCAGGGCAATCTCGCCCGCGAGCCGGACGCGCTGCGTGACGTCCTGTACAGCGACCAGCAGGTTGACGAGCTTGCCGTCGTGACGGACCCGATGAAAGTCGAATTCAAGCCACCGCGACTCCTGACCGTTCTCGGTCTCGAAGCTGACCTCGACCTCCTGCAGAGGATTTATGGACTTGACGAGGTTTTCCTTGGTGCGCTCGGACCACAGCACCTCGACGAACCGCAACGCCGTGTGCAGCGTCTTCTCCGGCACCAGCGGCTGCAGCAGCTCCTCGAACTGCAGCCCGGCGACGAGGTCGCGCTTGAAGAGCCGCTGCATCGACGCCGAGTGGACGGTGCCGATCCGCCCGCGCGCATCGAGCAGGAACAAGCCCTCCCGGACGGTCTTCAGGATATCGCCGGTCTGCCGCTCGGCGGCCGCCAGCAGCTGCGTCGCGCGCCGACGAGCGAATGCCACGTAGGCGAGGCCGACACCGAGCGCAAGCGCGCCGCCGAGAGCCGTCAGCATCAGCAGGCGCAGGTAGCCCGACAGACGGGTCGACTCGGCCTCGAGCGCGGTCGCAACCCGCCCGAGCAGCGCGATCAGCGGCGGACCTTGCTTGCGGACGGCGGCGATTGCCTTGCGGGTCTCAAGCGCCAGCAGGCGGCCACCGTCGTTGAGCCGGACACCGGCCGACTCGCTGTCCGCGTACGGGACGCCGCTGAAAGCCGCGATCGGTACGACCGCATGCCGGAAGGCGCCCCACGCGGTCGATAGCTCCTCGACATCGGCACGCAGCGCCTGCGAGCGCCGGATCGCGCGGACCGGGCTCGACGCGAACGCGTCGGCCGTCGCGGGGTTCGCCGTCAGCGCCCGCACCAGGCCATCGAGCTCACGGACGCTGGCCCGGATTTCGGCCAGCGGCTCGTCGACGTAGCCGAAGCTCTCCAGGCGGTCGCGGACCGATGCAAGTGCGCCGGCGACGACATCAGCCTGGCGGCGTTGCTCGCTGACGAGCCGCAGCGCGGTTGCCGTGTCATCGAGACGGCCGGCCACTTCGAAAGCCGGCCACAGCACAGCGACCGTGAAAAGGACGAGCGCGACACCGAACGCAGCCGGACCGCGCCGTTCACGGGACCAAAGAGGGGACGTTTTCATCAGCACTCTCTCCGCGGCGGCTGTGCCGTTGCCCGGGCTCATCGGCGTTCGTCGAGCGAGAAACGCACCCGCAGGCGGGACCGGACCGGTACCACCGTGCCGTCCGGCAGCCTCGCCGGCGCGAAGCGCGCGCCCTTGATCGCGGCGAGCGCGGCGGCATCGAACGTGCCCTTCGGGGTCGCGTCGGTGACCCGAGGATTCTCCGTCGTGCCGTCGGTCCTGACATCAAACTCGATGTCTACCGAGCCTTCGATGCCGGCCGCCGCGGCCTTCGGCGGATACTGGAGCCGCAGCGCCTTCGTCAGCGTGGGCGCGCTGGCGCGCGTCGCCGCCGCGGCGGCGGCCTCTACGGCGGCGAGCGTTGCCGGCGACACGCCGAGGTCGCGGGCGGCATCCTCGGCCCGTCGCGCTTCGTCCGCGTCGCCGGCCGCGTAGGCCGTGCGCGCCGCCTCGACGAGCGCCGCACCGAGCGCCTCGCGGAGCGCCGGCAGCGCCTGGTTGCGCGGGTCGGCAGCACCGAGCGCCCGCAGGTGATGCACCGCGCTGTCGTCCTCCGGTGCGAGCAGCCGGCGCGCGCCGATCCGGTCCCTGACCAGTTGCGCCAGACGCTGCAGGTCCGCCGCCTGCACCTGCGAGCGGGCCTTGGTCGCGTCCCGCCGCAGGAGCTCGGCCTGCGGCGCGCCACCGGCCGTCGCGCGCAGTTCAGCCGTCAGCACGTCGACCTGCGTCCAGGCTCCTGCCTCGATCGCGGCGCGCGTGTCGGCCGCAAGGCGCTTGACGTAACTCTCGCCGAGCAGGGCCGCCTGCTCGGCTACCGCGGCACCGCCGCGGCCGCGGAACTGCTCGAGGTAGAACTTGGCGCTGTCTCCTGGCGGGTCGATCAGCCGGTCCTGGCTGATGCGGACCTGGGCCAGGCGAGCGAGATCGCCGACCTGCGCGCCGGCCTCGCGCCGGGAGATTTCCTGGCGGAGTTCGGCAATCTGGTCCGCGGGCATCGTTCCCACCTTCTCCGACTGCGCGAGCAGCGCGGCGGCGCGCGAGAATGCGTTCGCCTGCAAGGCCGCCTGCACCTGGGCGGCGGACAGGTCCTTGATGCGCGCGTTGACCTGGGCGTCGAGCGCGGCGAGGGCGGGATGCTTCGGTTGCAGTGCGCGCGCCGACTCGAGCGCCCGCAGCGCGGCCGCGTAGTCGCGGCTAGCCAGGGAGGCGCTCGCTCGCGCGAGCTGCAGTTCGGCGATGCGATCGAGCCCTTGCCGCGCCTCGCCGTTCGGCGGGTCCAGGTCGAGGACAGCGCGATAATGCGCGAGCGCGTTGTCGGCGGCCGGATCGATGTAGCGCTTGTCGCGCATCGAGGCGCGTGCCCGCTCGAGCTGCAGTTCGACGTCCTCCGCCGGCACCGCGGGTGCCGCGCCCTCCCCGGTTCCCCCATGCCGCAGCAACGGCATGCGCGCGGCCGGTGGCGGTGTCGCGGGCGCTGCCGGTGGGTGGGTCGCGTCGGCCGCCGGCTGCGACAACCACCAGGAGAGCGCGGCGACTGCCGCGAGCAGGGCCGCGAGGCCCGCCCACAGCGTTGCCGGCCGAATCCCCGGCCGCCCGCGGGCGGGCGTGGCCTGCGCCGCCAGGCCGGGATCGCCGCCGGTCAGCGAGAACCGCGCACACGCCTCCTCGGCAGCCCGGTCGATGACCGCGCCGGCCGCGTCCGGGTCGAACGGCAACCGCAGCTCGTCGAACAGCGCGCCCCGGCGTCCCGGCACGGTGGCGCTCGGCGAGTGCACGTCGACCGCCGCGACCGGCACCAGCGCCCCGCCGTGAGTGAGGATCTGCTCGGCAACCGTCGTAATCCCTTCAAGGTCGAGCGCGCGGCGCGCGTCGAGCACGACGACCGCCGGGCGGGCGCGCGGCCACAGTGCGATGAGCTCTGCCGCGGAATCAAACTGGCGGGCAGGCCGTCCAGTCAGCAGCGCAGCCAGCTCGGTCCATAGCGCGTGGTCGGCGCTGACGACCAGCACCGATAGCCGTGCCGCCGCCGCCGGCGGCGACCCGCTCGGCCGCTCGGCCGATCGATGCGACGACTGCGGCGACGCAGGCACCATTCCGCTCCTCCGCGTGGACGGCCCGCAACGCAGACCGACGGGCCGTCGTCGCGGGGGCTGCTGAGGATGGTGAGCGACCGGTCACACTGCCGTGCCGGGCAAATTCACGAAATTGGGCTTGTCGGCGCGGCGCCGTGCGGATTCCGCGACACGCGTCGCATTGCTGCCGCCGGCGGGAGCGGGAACCGTGCCGGCGTCGCCGGCAGGATCAGTCGATCGCGACGATCTCGCGGTCGCCGCCGGCGCCGCTGACCCGCTCGCCGACCGACGCGCCGATCATCCCGGCGGCCACCGGCGCGACGTAAGCAATCGTGCCGGCGGCCGGATCGGCTTCGTCCTCGCCCACGATCCGCAGTGTCAGCAGCGTGCCATCGGATTGCCGCAGCGTGACGGTCGACCCGAACCGCACCTTGTCGTGACGATCCGACGGCTGCACCGCCTCGGCCGTTGCACGGCGCTGGGTCCAATAACGCAGGTCGCGCTGGCAACGCGCGATGGCCGGCTTGTCTTCCTGGGCGCGGGCGTGCGCGAGTTCGTCATCGAGCCGGCGCAGCTCCGCCTCGAGCAGTCGCAGGCCGTTCGGCGTGACCAGATTGCGGTGCGGACTGACGCTGCGCTCCGGCAGTTCGAGGTCGGCGCCGTCATCCTCGGACTCCTTGACGAATGCCCTGGTCACGTCTGGTCCGCAGCGTCCGGTAGCGCCCGAACGCCGATAAATTCGCACTTAAAGTCAATTCTAGAATGCATGGATTTCATGGAGTTCTGAAGCAAACGGCAGGCGTTATCTCAGGTCGGTAGAGGAACCCACCCGTCAAGCAGGATTCGGACGATTCGTGAGATCCGTCATTGCATTTTCATGCGATCGCACTATAGTCGCTGTAGATGCTTGCTATTCCGAGATTAAGTCAAGCATTTGCAGATAACAAAGCACTTTAAGTTGCCAGCGCAAGTTCGGACTTCGGCCTTGCGCGGCGCGTGTCAGACGGGGCTTTTAAGATCATGAGCGCTTGCGGTAATCTCCATGCAGCCACGCTGGAGTTGGTCAAGGGAACAAATCTAAAACAACGACTTACAGTCGCTTTCTCGAAACATTTAAGCCAACTCGATCCGACTGAATTCCCCGTCGCACTGCGCGACGAGTTCGTCGGGATCGTTCGCGGCCTCGAGGCGGTCCGGCCCCTGCCGGGAGAATCCGCCGTCCAGGCCACCGTGCGCAAGATGTCCGCGGAAGAGACCGATCGTTGTGCCCGCCGGATCGTCGGCCTGTTCGGCGAGCTCGCCCGTTTGGGCGTGCTGCAGGGCGAGGACGAGAAGAAGGCGCCGCGGCCGCTGACGGCTCGCGACCGCGACGAGCGGCGTGAAGATGGCGGCAACACGATTCCCCTGCTCTACGCTGTGGAAGCCTGAGTCCCTAGTCGAGTTTGAACTCGATCGTGTCCCAGCGCGCCGTCTCTTCATGACGGGCGTGGCGGCGCAGCGCGTCGATGAGTGCGCGCTCGCTCCAGTCGATGGTCTCGTCGGCGAGCCCCTGCAGCTTCGGCGACAGTACGCCCGTGCCGCCGAAGCTGACCAGCAACACGATCGGTTTCTCGGCGGCCTTCGCGTAGTGGGCCTGGAACTCGACCGCATCCGGGCCGCGCCGAAAATGGGAGGCGAGCAGGATCACCGCCTCGACCGGGGCGATCTGCTTGCGCAGCTCCTCGCGCTCGGCCTCCTTGCCGCCGGACGGGCGCACGTCCGGCTTGCTGAAGTTCTTGTAGTAGAACTGCGGCGAGCTTTCGAGAAACTCGAATACTCGCAGGTAGTCGTCGTCCGCCGCCCACAGGTGGCTCACGAAAATCCGTACCGGATCCTGCTGCGAGATCATGATCTTGCGCCTCGGAGGAGAGGCCAGTTTAGCGCACGCCGGCAGCGCCAACACGCTAGAATTCCCGGCGCGACGTGCGCCCCCTCGCCCGCGTCGGGAATCACATGCGGCTCCTGGTCTACAACATTCGTTACGCGACCGGGACGGGGCCGTCCTTTCACCTGCCGCTGCCGGGCGCCGGCTATCTGCGCAGCAACCGCCAGGTGCTGAGCGACATAACCCAGTTCATCAAGGCCGAGGACCCGGACATCGTCGGCCTCATCGAGGTCGACAGCGGCTCGATCCGCACCGGCATGCTGAACCAGGCGAAGTTCATCGGCGCCGAGCTCGGCCACTACTCCATCTACGAGTGCAAGTACGGCACCGAGTCGATCCAGACGCTCGTACCGATCGTCCGCAAGCAGTGCAATGCGTTCCTCGCAGCGCCGCGCGTGCATGCGGAGCGCTTTCATTATTTCGACACCGGCATGAAGCGACTGATCATCGAGCTCGAGCTGGAGGCCGCAGTCGTGTTCCTGGTGCACCTGTCGCTCAAGTTCCGCCACCGCCAGACGCAGCTGCGCACGCTCCACGACCTCGTGACCCGCTCGGCCAAGCCCGTGCTGCTGGCCGGCGACTTCAACACCTTCTGGGGCGACCACGAGATCTACCTGTTCATGCAGGCCACCGGCCTGAAGAGTGCCAATACCGCGGGCCTGCCGTCCTATCCGAGCCACAACCCGCGCCGCGAGCTCGACTTCATCCTCTATACGTCCGGCATCGAGATCAGCGGCTTCCGCATGCCAGCCGTGCGATTCTCGGACCACCTGCCGCTGGTCTGCGACTTTCGCGTAGGCACCGGCGCTGCCTCGGCGGCGGCCTGAGCGGCGACGGAGCGATCATGACGGAGCAGCAACCGACAGCGCAGGCCAGTCACTGGTCATGGACGGTCGACGCGGACGGCATCGGCTGGCTCGGCGCCGATCGCATCGGTGCCTCGACCAACGTGCTCTCGCGTGCCGTGCTCGAGTCGCTCGACGCGCGACTCGCCGAGGTCGAGCGTCTGAGGCCCGCCGGAGTCGTCGTCTGGTCGGCCAAGGCGAACGGCTTCGTCGCCGGCGCCGACATCGCAGAATTCACGGCCGTCCAGACGCCGGCGCAGGGCTACGAGCTGATCCGAGCGGGCCAGGGCGTGCTCGACCGGCTCGCTTCCCTGCCCTGCCCCACGGTCGCCGCGATCCACGGATTCGCGCTCGGTGGCGGGCTGGAGCTCGCGCTCGCATGCCGCTACCGCGTCGCCGCCGACGACGAGCGCGTGAGCCTCGGATTGCCGGAGGTGCAGCTCGGCATCCACCCGGGATTCGGCGGCACGGTGCGCGCGCCGGCACTGATCGGCGTGCGCGCGGCGCTCGACCTGATGCTGACCGGCAGGCCGGTGCGGGCGCCGCGCGCGCTCGCGCTCGGGCTCGTCGACCGCCTCGCGCCGCCGGCCGACCTGAAGGCCGCGGCCGCCCGACTGCTGCGGGACGCGCCGCCAGCGCGCCGCGCGCCGCTCGTCGAGCGGCTGCTCGCGCTCGCGCCGCTGCGTGGCCTGGTCGCGTCGCAGGTGCTCGCCCAGCTCGCGAAGCGCGCGCGGCGCGAGCACTACCCCGCGCCGTACGCGATCGTCGATCTCTGGCGCCGTCACGGCGCCCGCGGCCGTGCGGCCTTCGACGCCGAGGCGCACTCGATCGCGGAGCTGTTCTGCACCGAGACCTCGCGCAGCCTGGTGCGCGTCTTCTTCCTGCAGGACCGACTCAAGGGCCTCGGCGGCAAGGAGGCGACGCCGGCCGAGCGCGTGCACGTCGTCGGCGCCGGCGTCATGGGCGGCGACATCGCCGCCTGGTGCGCGCAGCGCGGCCTGTCGGTGACACTGCAGGATCGCGCGCTCGAGTACATCCAGCCGGCGCTCGATCGTGCGCTTGCCGGCTTCGCGAAGCGCGCCAAGACGCCCACCGAGGCGGCCGCGATTGCTGCGCGGTTGAGCGCCGACGTCGAGGGCCGGGGCGCGGCCGCGGCCGACGTCGTCATCGAGGCGATTTTCGAGGACGTGAAAGCCAAGCAGGCGCTCTATGCCTCGCTCGTGCCGCGCCTCAAGCCCGGTGCACTGCTCGCGACCAACACCTCGAGCCTGATGCTCGAGACGCTGGCTGCCGGGCTCGGCGACCCGGCGCGCTTGGTCGGCCTGCATTTCTTCAACCCGGTCGCCAGGATGCCGCTGGTCGAGGTCATTCACGGCGCCGGCACCGACCCCGTCAGCGTCAAGGCGGCGCTCGCGTTCGCGCGCCGGCTCGACAAGCTGCCGCTGCCGTGCCGCAGCGCTCCGGGGTTCGTCGTCAACCGGATCCTGTTCCCGTATCTGACCGAAGCCATGCTCGCCGCCGGGGAAGGCATCACGCTCGGAACCATCGACGACGCCGCGCTCGCCTTCGGCATGCCGCAGGGACCGATCGAGCTCGTCGACACCGTCGGCCTCGACGTCGCCCGGCACGTCGGCGAGGTGCTTGCCGCGGCCTTCGGCACGCCGCGCCCCGACGTGCTCGGGCCGCTGATCGCCGCCAACAAGCTCGGTCGCAAGACCGGTGAGGGCTTCTACGTCTGGCGGGATGGCAAGGCGCAGAAGCCCGCCACGGGCGCCGCGCCGCCACCGGACCTCGTCGACCGCCTGGTCCTGCCGATGCTGAACGAGGCGGTGGCATGCCTGCGCGAGGGCGTCGTCGCCGACGAGGACCTGCTCGACGCCGGTGTCGTCTTCGGCACCGGCTTCGCACCGTTTCGCGGCGGCCCGATTCACTACGCGCGACATCTCGGCATCCCGAACGTCGTCGCCCGGCTGGAGGCACTGGCGGCACGCTACGGCGCGCGCTTCCGGCCCGACGCGCACTGGGCGACGCTCGCCGGCTGACGCGGCTGTCCACGAGCGGCGGCCGCGAGGCCGCGTGTTAACATCGGGCATGACTCGCCGACGCCCTGCCTGATGGAGAACGAAGCTCCCGAACCCGCCCTGCTGCGCACCTTCACGCCCCTCGACGGGTTCAAGAAGGACAACATCGCAGCCCTCGCCCGCAAGACCACCATCCGGTCGCTCGAGGCGGGACGCTCGCTGTTTCGGCAAGGCGACACCGACAAACACACGTACTACCTCGTCAAGGGCGCGGTCCAATTGCGCGCCGACGACAAGGTCGTGGCGGTTGTCGAGGCAGGCACGGTCGAGAGCCGCAGCCCGATAGCCTCCGGCACGCCGCGCCGCTTCACCGCCGCCGCGATCACCGACATTCAATACATCGCGATCGAGAGCGACCTGCTCGAAGTACTGATGATCTGGGACCAGACGGGCTCCTACGAGGTCGGTGACCTCACCAATCGCAACCCCGTTGTCGGCGATGACTGGATGACGACGCTGCTTCAGACCAAGGCGTTTCACCGCATTCCGCCGGCCAACCTGCAGGCGATCTTCATGCGCATGCAGCGCGTCAGCACGCGCGCCGGCGACGTCATCGTCAAGCAGGGCGCCGACGGCGACTTTTTCTACGCCATCGTCGCCGGCCGCCTGGCGGTCACGCGCGAGACGCCGCTCAACCGCGAGGGCATCAAGCTCGCCGAGCTCGGCCCGGGCGACACCTTCGGCGAGGAGTCGTTGATCTCCGACGCGAAGCGCAACGCAACCGTGTCGATGCTGAGCGACGGCGTGCTGATGCGGCTCAGCAAGGCGGACTTCGCTGCGCTGCTGATCGAACCGATGCTGCACTGGATCGACTTCGACGAAGCCGCGACCATGGTGGCCAGCGGCCGCGCCCGCTGGCTAGACGTGCGCCTGCCGTCGGAATTCGACTCGTGGCACCTGCCGGACTCGCTCAACGTACCGCTGTACTTCATCCGCATGAAGCTCAAGCAGCTCGATCCGGGCTTGCCCTACATCGTCGTCTGCGACACGGGCCGGCGCGGCTCGGCCGGAGCGTTCATCCTGAACGAGCGCGGCTTCGACGCCATGGTGCTGAAGGGCGGCCTCGCGGTCGCAGGGACGGCGCTCAAGACCTGACCGGGGCCCGCGCCGCGGTCGCGGGCGATGCAGTCGGCCACGAACCCAGAACGATCGTGGGCGGCGGCGTGCCGCGTTACATCGTATGCGTCGGCTTGTCGCCGCCGAGCGCACCGGCCAGGTAGTTCTCGATCCGCTTCTGCGTGTTGCCGCGGTCCTGCTCCGAGAACTGCACGCCGATGCCCGCCACGCGCCGTCCGGCGACACCCTTCGGCGTCACCCAGATCACGCGCCCGGCGACCGGCAGCTTCTCGTCCTCCGCCATGAGGTTCAGCAACATGAACACTTCGTCGCCGAGGCGGTAGCTGCTGTTGGTCGGGATGAAGAGCCCGCCGTTCTTCACGAACGGCATGTAGGCAAGGTAGAGCGCGCTCTTGTCCTTGATCGTCAGGGTCAGCAGGCCCGGCTTATTCGTCGCCTGTCGCATCAAAGTCCTTCAGGTCAGCCACGGGCTCGTTCGGCGCGCACGGACCGCAGCTCGCGGGCGAGCGTCCACAGCAGGTGCTCGAACAGCAGGGCCACGTTGGCCGAGCCCCGCAGCAGCGCACCCTGCCCGTCGCGCGCCTCGTCAAGGATCCGGTACAGGCCCTGAATATGTCGCCTTCGGGCCGTCGCTGGCAAGCCCGGAGTTACCGTAGTGTGACCGGCTACGACCGCCGTCAGCCCGCGCCGGATGCGTTCGGTGACCCAGTTCTCGATCCAGCGCAGCCGTTCGGCCGGCAGCTGCTGCTGGCAGCGCTCCGCGAGCGCGACCACGTCGGCGTCCGGGCGCGACAGGATCCCCGGCAGCTCTGCCATCTCGCGCTCGAGCTCGGCCGCACCTGCCGCGGCGAGTGCCAGCGCGCCGACCGGCGCGCCGTTTGCAAGCGCGAGCGGCCCCTGCCAGTCCGTGACCGGATCGAGCACCCCGAGCCACGCGAGCGCGGCCGCGCGCTCGGGCCGCGCGAGCTTGATGCGCTGGCAGCGGCTGGCGATGGTCGCCGGCAGTCGCTCCGGCCGCGACACCGTCAGCACCAGCAGCGTCCCGGCCGACGGCTCCTCGAGCGTCTTCAGCAGCGCGTTCGCTCCGCTCGCGTTCATCGCATCGGCCGGATCGATGATCGCCACCTTTCGCCCGCCACGGTAGCTCTTGAGCGTCAGGGCGGCGATCAGCTCGCGTATGTCGTCGACCGCGACCAGCTTCTTGTCCTCGGCGATGCCGACGCGCCGCAGGTCCGGATGGGTGCCAGCCTCGTGCAGCCGGCAGGAGGTGCACGTGCCGCACGGCCCGGCGCCGGGCGTCTCGCAAAGCGCGAGTCGCGCGATCCAGTCGGCGAGCGCCGCCTTGCCGAGACCGGACTGGCCCTGCAGCAGCAGCGCGTGCGCCAGTCGGCCGCACGCGATTGCCTGCGCGACCCGCTCGCGCGCCGCGGCGAGCCACGGTGCAGCCGTCGCCAGCCGGTGCCGCAGCAGTTCCGCGGCGTTCATTCAGGCTGCCCCGAGGGCGTCGACCGCGCGCCGCACGGCCACCGCCACGTCCTCGACGGGGGCGGTGGCGTCGATCACCTTGACCCGGGCGCCGGCCCGCCCGGCGCGCTCGAGGTAGCGGGCGCGCACGCGCTCGAAGAATGCCGCCGTCTCGCCCTCGATCCGGTCGGCGCCGGCGCCGCGGCCGCGCACGCGCGCGAGCGCGCTCACCACCGGTGCGTCGAGCAGCAGCGTCAGGTCGGGCTCGAGTCCGCGCTGGGCCAGCGAGGCGAGCGGCGCGAGCTCGCCGTCGGGGACGCCGCGGCCGCCGCCCTGGTAGGCGTAGGTCGCGTCCGTGTAGCGGTCGCACAGCACCCACGCGCCGCGCGCGAGCGCCGGCCGGATCAGGTTCTCGGTGTGCACCGCGCGCGCCGCGAACATCAGCAGCAGCTCGCCCGCGACCGGTACCGGCTCGCTGCGGTCGTGCAGCACCAGCGCCCGGATGCGCTCCGCGAGCGGCGTACCGCCGGGCTCGCGGGTCGCGATCACCTCGCGGCCGGCGTGCTCGAGTGCGACGGCGAGCAGCGCGAGCTGCGTCGACTTGCCGACGCCCTCGATGCCCTCGAACGTGATGAACCGGCCGGTGCTCATGGGCGCCCGCCTCCGCCTGCGCGCAACCGCCCGACGTAGCGGGCGACCGCGGCATTGTGCGCCTGCAGGGTGCTCGAGAACGTGTGGCGCCCGTCGCCGAGCCCGGTCGCGACGAAGAACAGCGAGTCGTCGTCGACCGGCCGCACGGCGGCCGCGAGCGAGGCACCGCCCGCGAGCGCGATCGGCGTCGGCGGCAGGCGCTCGCGTGTGTAGGTGTTGTAAGGCGTGTCGGTGGTCAGATCGCGGCGATGCAGGCTGCCGTCGTAGGCGGCCCCCAGTCCGTAGATCACGGTCGGATCGGTCTGCAGCTTGATGCCGCGGCGCAGCCGGTTGACGAACACCGCAGCGATCCGCGGCCGCTCCTCCGGCGCGCCGGTCTCCTTCTCTATGATTGACGCGAGGATCAGCGCCTCGTACGGGCTCGCGAGCGGCAGGTCCGGCAGCCGCGACGCCCAGGCAGCCGCGAGCCGCTCCTCAAGGCGCGCGTGCGCGAGGCGGAGCACGTCGAGATCGGTCGCGCCGCGCGGCACGAGGTAGGTATCCGGGAACAGTTCGCCCTCGGGCGCAACGTCGGGCGAACCGAGG
The DNA here is from genome assembly GCA_025351005.1 of Pseudomonadota bacterium. GTDB lineage: Bacteria > Pseudomonadota > Gammaproteobacteria > Steroidobacterales > Steroidobacteraceae > CAIKZZ01. The sequence continues at coordinate 48,110 of JANXWS010000088.1, forward strand.
AGTGCCATCAGCTTCGGCTCCTCCGGCCCGCTGACGACTCGCTTCAGCACCGGGTTGTCGTGCAGCGAAGCGAGCGCCGTCGCGAACGTCCAGCCTTCGACCAGCGTCACCGGGTGCAGCAGCACGCGGCCCTCGACCAGCTGCTCGAGCAGGGCTTTCGGGCTCAGTCCCGGGACCAGCGCGTACTCGCCGGCCCGCATGCGGCTCGACTTGCCGTCGAAGCGCGCGATCCAGGCGAGCACACGCGGGTGGTCGAGCAGGCCCGCGGCCGCAAACCGCTCGGCAACGCGGCCGAACGGCTCGCCCGGCGCGATTTCGACCACGGCCGGCGCCGTCAGGCCCGCGAGCGGCGCGCGGTACCAGCGCTCGGCCGCGGAATAGCCGGCCGCGAGCGCGCCTGCGCAGAGGAGCGCGGCCGCGAGGCCGAGCCAGAGCATGGGCCGCCGGCTCACCAGCCGTCCGCCCACGCCTGTGCCGCGCGGACGTACGGGCCGGGAGCGAGCGCGCGCCCGTCCAGGTCCGCGACCGGCCACGCGCCGATGAGCGCATTGGTCAGGAACAGCTCCGTCGCCGCTGCGAGCTCGCGCATGTCGACGTCGCGCACCTCGACCTCGGTGCCGACGCCCCTCCAGGCATCGAGCAGAGCGGCGCGCATCACGCCCGCGACGCCGGCACGCTCGAGGGCCGGCGTTACGAGGCGGCGGTCGAGGACGGCGAACACGTTCGTCATCGTGCCGCAGACGAGTCGCCCGTGCCCGTCCTGCAGCAGCCCCTCGTCGGCCGCGGTCGCGGCGAGCTCGCGCCGGGCGAGCACCTGCTCGAGGCGGTTGAGGTGCTTGAGGCCCGCGAGCAGCGGCTGCTCCGCCAGCCGGGTCGCGAGCACGCGGGCAGCCACGCCGGCCGTGGCGGCGCTCGTTGCGCGCGGCCGCGGCGGCAGCGCCGCGAGCCAGCGGCGCGATGCGGCTCCGGCGTCGGGCGCGTAGCCGTGGCCGCCGGCACCGCGGGTCACGATCAGCTTGAGCACGCCGCTGCCTTGCAGCCGCGCCGCCGCCTCGAGCTCCGCGGCCAGCGCCGCCGGGTCCGGCGCCGGGATGCCGAGGCGCGCGCAGCCGGTTGCGAGCCGCGCCAGGTGCCGTCGCAGCAGCCGCCCCCGTCCATCGTGCACGGCGATGGTCTCGAACAGGCCGTCGCCGAACTCGAGGCCGCGGTCGAGCGTCACGCCCGGCGGCGCGGCGGCGCCGTCGATCCACAGCATCAGCGGTGCTCCGGGCCGAGCGCGCGCACCAGGCCGCGGGCCTTGGCGCGGGTCTCCTCGAGCTCGCGGCCCGGATCGGAGTCGGCGACGATGCCGGCACCGGCGAGGATGCTGAGCTCGCGCCCCACCTCGGGTACGGAGTGCACGGTCGCGGTCCGGATCAGGATGTTGAGATCGAGACTGCCGTCGAGCCCGAGGTAACCAACCGCCCCGGTGTAGGCGCCGCGCGGCCGGCCCTCGAGCTCGGCGATGATCTCCATGCAGCGCACCTTCGGGCAGCCGGTGATCGTGCCGCCCGGGAACAGCGCGCGGATCACCTGGCCCGGCGTCACCTCCGGTCGCTTGACGCCGCGGACGTTCGAGACGATGTGGTGCACGTGCGCATACGACTCGATCGTCATGAACTCATCGACCTCGACCGTACCCGCGACGCAGATGCGGCCAAGGTCGTTGCGCTCGAGGTCTAGCAGCATCACGTGCTCGGCCCGTTCCTTGGCGTTGGCCCGGAGCTCCGCGGTCACCGCCGCGTCATCGCCGTGGCGCGCGCGCGTGCCGGCGATAGGCCGCGTCTCGACGCGCTCGCCGCGGCAGGACACCAGCCGTTCCGGCGAGGTCGACAGCACCGTCATGCCGGGCAGCGCCGCGAGCGCCGCGAACGGGCCCGGGTTCGCACGCCGCAGGTGTGCGTAGAGCGCGGCTGCCGCCACGCCCTCCGGCAAGAGCGTGCGCCACTCGCGCGCCAGGTTCGCCTGGTAGATGTCGCCGGCGGCGATGTAGTCGAGCGCGCGCAGCACGATCGCCCGGTAGCGGCCCGGATCGTCCTCGACCAGGCGCAGCGGCGGGATCGGCGCCGGCGGCGGTGGTGGAGCGGCGAGCGGCACGAGCCGCGACTCGAGCGCCTGCAGCTCGGCCTCGGCGCCCTGCTCGCCGACCAGCCAGCGCTCGTCGCGCTCGTGATCGTAGAGCGCGGCGGCGCGGACCCGGGTCGCGAACGCCACCGGGCCCGGCCCGTGCTGCAGGCGCAGCCGCGGCTCGACCTCGGCCGCGAGCTCGTAGCTGAGATAAAGGAACCAGCCGCCGCAGAACGGCAGCCCGGCGGGCGGTGCCGGCGCCGCAACCGACTCGGCGGTGAACCATGCGTCCAGCGCCGGCAGGAACGCGCCGGGGCCGGTGACGACGCCGTTCAGGGATCCGCCGGCGTCGAGCCACAGCGTCTCGGCGCCGGCCGCGAACAGCAGGTCGTAGCGGCCCTGCCGCGTGCCGCTGCTCGCGCTCTCGAGCAGGAACGGCAGGCGGGCCGGGTCGCGGGTGTGGGCGGTCAGGAAATCGGCGCGCCCGCGGCCGAGGCAGCGTGCAACGAACGGACCGGAGACACGGCCGGCAGCCACGGTGCCGTCACTGCAGCCGACGAAACACCAGGCTGCCGTTCGTGCCGCCGAAACCGAACGAGTTCGACAGCGCCGCGTCGATCCGCATCCGCCGGGCCGAATTCGGCACGTAGTCGAGGTCGCACTGCGGATCGGCGTTGTCCAGGTTGATCGTCGGCGGGGCGATCTGGTCGCGCAGCGCCAGCACCGTCAGGATCGCCTCGACCGCGCCGGCCGCGCCGAGCAGGTGGCCGGTGACCGACTTCGTCGAGCTGACCGCGACCCGGCCGGCGGCGCCGCCGAGCGCGCGCTTGATGGCGACGGTCTCGGCGATGTCGCCGAGCGGCGTCGAGGTCGCGTGCGCATTGATATAGTGGAGCGCCTCCGGCGCGAGCCGCGCATCGGCGAGCGCGTTGGTCATCGCGAGCCGCGCGCCCTCGCCGTCCGGCGGCGGCGCCGTGACGTGATGGGCGTCGCCGCTCATGCCGAGGCCGACGAACTCGGCGTAGACGTTTGCGCCGCGCGCCCGGGCGTGCTCGTACTCCTCGAGCACCAGCGCGCCCGCGCCGTCCGCCATGACGAAGCCGTCGCGATCGCGGTCCCAGGGGCGGCTGGCGCGCGCCGGCTCGTCGTTGCGCTCGGAGAGCGCCTTCGCCTGGCAGAAGCCCGCGAGGCCGAGCGGGTTGATCGCCATCTCGGCACCGCCCGCGATCATGACGTCGGCGTCGCCGTACTGGATGCAGCGCGCCGCGATGCCGATGCTGTGGGTGGAGGTCGTGCAGGCGGTCGCGAGTGCCAGGTTCGGGCCCTTCAAGCCGTAGGCGATCGAGACGTGCCCCGAGATCATGTTGATGATGCTCGCCGGCACGAAGAACGGTGATACCTTGCGCGGCCCTTTTGCCTCGAGCAGCTTCTGGTGGTTCGCCTGGATCGTCTCGAGGCCGCCGATGCCGGCGCCCATCGCGACGCCGATGCGGGCGGCGTTGGCCTCGGTCGCCACGAGTCCGGCGTCGCGGATCGCCTGCGTCGAGGCGGCGAAGCCGTACTGGACGAACGGGTCCATGCGCCGCGCGTCCTTGGGCTGCAGGTAATCGTCGACCTTGAAGCCGCGAACGTCGCCGGCGAAGCGGGTCGGAAAGGCGCTCGCGTCGAAGCGCGCGATCGGCGCGATGAAGCTGCGGCCGTTGACGACGTTATCCCAGGCCTCCGCCACCTGGCTGCCGACCGGCGACACGATGCCTAGACCCGTGACGACGACACGACGCTTGGTCAAGGCGCCTCCGCGATGCAGCTGCGAGTCTGGGTGTCGAGCGATCCCGGCCGGACGGCCGTGCCGGGGCTTCCCGCCGTGGAGCTCAGGCCTTGCTCTGATGCTCGGTGATGTAGTCGATTGCCTGCTGGACGGTGGTGATCTTCTCCGCGTCCTCGTCGGGAATCTCGGTCTCGAATTCCTCCTCGAGCGCCATCACGAGCTCGACGGTATCGAGCGAGTCGGCTCCCAGATCGTCGACGAAGGAGGCATCGCTGGTTACTTCTTCTTCCTTGACGCCCAGCTGCTCGGCGACGATCTTCTTGACTCTCTCTTCGACGCTGCTCATCGTTTTCTAGTCCTTTGTGACGCCAGGGCGTGTCGGATCCACTGAGGCACCGGAGGCTCGATCCGCCGGAGGCACGTGGACGCCGCATTTTATGGGAAACGACGGTCCCCCGCCACGCAGCAGATCACCTTTATATTCAATTACTTGGCTTGTGGCGGTGCTCAGGGCATGTACATCCCGCCGTTGACGGACAGGGTTTCACCGGTGACGTAGGCCCCGGCGGGCGAGGCCAGGTAGAGCACCGCGGCCGCCACGTCCAGGGCGCTGCCGAGGCGCGCGAGCGGTATCTGGCCCGCGAGCCCCGCGCGCTGTTCCGCGCTCAGCGCGCGCGTCATGTCGGTGTCGATGAAGCCGGGCGCGACCACGTTGCAGGTGATGTTGCGCGAGGCGACCTCGCGGGCGAGCGACTTGGTGAAGCCGATGATGCCGGCCTTGGCCGCGGCATAGTTCGCCTGCCCCGCATTGCCGGTCAGCCCGACGACCGAGGCGATGCTGACGATCCGGCCGCTGCGGGCCTTCATCATGCCCCGCAGCACCGCCTTTGACATCCGGTACACCGAGCTCAGATTGGTGTTCAGGATCCTGTCCCAGTCCTCTTCCTTCATCCGCAGCAGCAGGCCGTCACGGGTGATGCCGGCATTGTTGACGAGGATGCCGACCGCCCCCTCGCGGGCGTCGATGTCCGCGAGCGCCTGCTCGACGCTCGCGGCGGCGCCGACGTCGAGCACGAGGCCGCGGCCGCGCAGGCCCGCAGCCGCGAGGCCGCGGCCGATCTCCTCGGCCCCGGCGGCCGTGGTCGCGGTGCCGACTGCGATGGCACCCGCGGATGCGAGCGCGTGCAGGATCGCCCGACCGATGCCTCGCGAGGCGCCCGTCACGAGCGCGATCTGGCCGTCGACTCTGAAGACTGGCGTGCCGTCGGCCGTCATGCGGCTGCTCCTGGCTCGGCGAAGGCCGCGAGGCTCGCCGGATCGTCGATCGCCTGCATCGCGACGTCCCTGCCGCGTTCGATGCGGCGGTTGAGCGAAGTCAGCACCCGGCCCGGTCCGCACTCGACGATGCGCGTCGCGCCGTGGGCGATCATGTCGCGCACCGTGTCGGTCCAGCGCACCGGACTCGACAGCTGCCGCACGAGCTGCTCCCGGATCGCCTCGGCACTGTCGTGGCGGCCGAGACCAAGCGCGTACACCGGCCAGCGCGGCGCGCGCAGCGGCACGTCGGCGAGCCGCGCGCGCAGGCGTTCGCCGGCCGGGCGCAACAACGAGCTGTGCGCCGGCACGCTCACCGGCAACAGCAGCGCGCGTTTTGCGCCACGCGCCTTGGCCGCCTCGATCGCGCGCGCGACCGCCGCGACCTGGCCCGCAATCACGAGTTGTCCCGGCGAATTGTAGTTGACCGCTTCCACCACCTCACCGTGCGCGGCCTCCGCGCAGGCGGCCTCGACCTCGGAGTCGTCGAGCCCGAGGATTGCCGCCATCGCGCCCTGGCCCGGCGGCATCGCCTCCTGCATCGCCCGGCCGCGGAACTGCACGACACCGACCGCGTCCGGGAAGGCGAGCGCCTCGGCACAGACGAGCGCGGTGTATTCGCCGAGGCTGTGGCCGGCCAGCATGGCAGGCTCGTGCGCCCCGCGCGACTGCCAGACGCGCCACACGGCAACCCCGGCCGCGAGCAGCGCCGGCTGGGTGCGCTCGGTCGCGTTCAGGAGTTCCACCGGTCCCTGCTGTGCCAGCTGCCAGAGGTCGTAGCCGAGCACGGCCGAGGCCTCCGCGAACGTCGCCTGCACGAGGGGTGAGTCTGCGGCGAGTGCGGCCAGCATGCCGACCGACTGCGACCCCTGCCCCGGAAACACTGCAGCCAATGCCATGCGGTTCCCCTAACGACGCGGGATTATAGCCATCCGGTCCGCCTACCGGGCCGCTCGGCGGAACCCGGCACACGTTCCGGCGGTCAATGACCAGAAGACCATCTGTTATTATTTCGGGTCGACCACGATTCGACGGAGTAGAGACCATGACGGTGCGCGCCCGCGGCTTCACGCTGATCGAGATCATGGTCGTGGTGGTGATCCTGGCGATCCTCGGGACGCTCGTGGCACCGCAGATTCTCGGCCGCATCGACGAGGCGCGGGTCACCAAGGCGCGCAATGACCTGCGCCTCTACGAAAGCGCGCTCGACCTGTACCGGATGGACAATTTCCGCTACCCGACCAGCGAGCAGGGCCTCGAAGCGCTGGTCAAGAAGCCTAACGACCCGAACCTCAAGAACTGGCGCCCGGACGGCTACGTCAAGCAGCTGGTCAAGGATCCGTGGGGTCACGACTACGTCTACGTGGCGCCAGGCACCGGTGGCGCGCCCTACGATCTGCTCTCGCTCGGCGCCGACGGCCAGCCCGGTGGCCAGGGCATCGACGCCGACCTCTCGGCGCGGGACCCCAAGTAACGAGCCGCGCGACCGGCCGTGCCAGCACTGCGCGCCCGCCCCGCCGGTGCCGATCGCGGCCGGGGCTTCACGCTGCTCGAGATTCTGGTGGTCGTCGTGATCATCGCCGTGGTCACCGTGATCGCCGTGCTGTCGGTCGGCGTGCTGGGTACCGACCACGGCCTCGAAACGGAACGCGACCGCTTTACGGACACGGTCGCGGCCGCCACGGAGCAGGCCGGCCTCGAGGGCCGCGATTTCGGCATCTGGTTCGGCCCCGGCCGCTACGAGGTGCTCGCCTACTCGCAGCGCCGCGACCGCTGGGAGTCGTTGCCGGACGACCGGCTGTACGCGGCGCACGAGCTGCCGGCGGGCGTCAGCATGAGCCTCGAGATCGAGGGCAAGACGCTGCTGCTCGGGGCCGAGCAGGCGAACGCGACGCGCGCGCCGCAGGTGCTGCTGTACGCGGGCGGCGAGACCTCGCCGTACCGCCTGACGCTCGTGCGCGACGGCACCGACCACCGCTTCGGTGTGACGGGCCAGGCGGACGGCACGCTGGTCGTGACGCAGCCGGGCTCATCGCCATGACGCCGGCGCCGCGCGCGACCGGCTTCACGCTGATCGAGGTGCTGGTCGCGCTGGCGATCGCCGCGATCGGGCTCGCGGCCGTGCTCTCGGTCGTGACCCACTCGACCCGCAACGCGATCTACTTCCGCGACAAGACCTTCGCCAGCTGGATCGGCCAGAACAAGATCACCGAGGCGCGGCTCACGATCACGCTGCCGTCGGTCGACAAGACGAGCGGCGAGCTCGACTACGCCGGCCAGAGCTGGAAGTGGGAGCAGACCGTGACGCAGACCGACGTCCCGGGCCTGCGCCGTATCGACGTCGCGGTGCGCCAGGGCGACGCGCCGACCGGGGAGCAGGTCGCGACCGTGACCGGCTTCGCCGGCCGCACGCAGCTGGCCGCACCGCAGTCGACCGCCTCGTGGGACTACGTCGTGAACACGCCGGGCAACAGCGGCCGGCCCCCGGTACCGGCGCCGCCGCCCGGACGGCCGCTGCGATGAGCCGCGGGCCGGCGCGCGCCGCGGGATTCACGCTGATCGAGGTGCTGGTCTCGGTGTTCCTGCTGAGCGTCCTGAGCGCGTTCGCGTACCAGACGCTCGACTACGTGCGCAAGTCCCGCGAGTCGACGAGCGTCGCCTACCAGCGCCTGCGCGAGGTCGAGCTCGCGGTGCATACGTTGGTCACCGACTTCGAGCAGGCCGAGCCGCGGCCCGTGCGCGACGTGCTCGGTACCTCCGTCGTGCCCGCGGTGCTCGCCGACCCGCGGACCACGAACCTGGTGTCGCTGACGCGCGGCGGCTGGCCGAACTCCGCCGGCCTGCCGCGCGGCACGCTGCAGCGGGTGACCTACCGGCTCGAGAACGGCACGCTGGTGCGCGAGCACCTGACGGTGCTCGACGCGACGCTCGCGAATGCACCGGTGCGGCGCGAGCTCCTGAAGGACGTGGTCAGCATCGGCCTGCGCTACATGGACACGTCGCGCAGCTGGCAGGACACCTGGCCGCCGGCGCTCGCCGCGGCCACCACCGCGTCGCTGACGCTGCGGCCGATGGCGGTCGAGATCGTCCTCGAGCTGCGCGATCTCGGTCGCATCGTGCGGCTCGTCGAGGTGCCCGGGTGAGGCGCGCGCGCGGCGTCGCGCTGATCATCGCGCTGGTCGTGGTCGCGCTCGCGACGATCCTCGCGACGCGCATCGGCGCACAGAGCACGCTCGACCAGCGCCGCGCCGCGACGCTGCTCGCGCAGGAGCAGGGCTTCGAGGTCGCGCTGGGCGCGGAGGCCTGGGCCATCGAGATCCTGCGCGGCGACTACGAGCGCAACAGCCGCCAGGTGACGTTCGACCAGGCGTGGGCGACGCCGCTGCCGCCGATCCCGATCGACGGCGGCAGCATCGAGGGCCAGCTCGTGGACCTGCAGGGCCGCTTCAACGTCAACAACCTGGTGACGCCCGCCGGCGACAAGAACGAGTTCGCCTACGCCTGGTTCCAGCGGCTGCTGGCGCGACTGCAGCTCGAGCCGAAGTGGGCCTCGCTGCTGGTCGACTGGATCGACATCGACTCGGTCGCCGACGGCGTTGACGGCGCCGAGGACGGCGTCTACACGAGCCTGACGCCGCCGTACCGGACTGCAAACCGCCCGATCACGAGTACCAGCGAGCTGCTCGCACTGCCGGGCTTCGGGCGCGAGCGCTACCAGCTGCTCGCGCCCTACATCGCCGCGCTGCCGGTCGGCACGCCGCTCAACGTCTGCACGGCGTCCGGCCCCGTGCTCGATGCGCTCGCGCCCGGCCTCGCCGCGTTCGGCCAGGATCCGAAGCAGCTCGCGAGCAACCGCGTGAAAGGCTGCTTCCCGGCGCTCAACGACGTCAACGGCGCGCTGCAGCCGCTCCTGAAGGCACCGGAGAAGGCCGCGGCCAGCGCCCTGCTCAGCGACTCATCGCGCTACTTCCGCGCTGCCACGATCGTCAGTATTGGCACTACCGAACTCACGCTGTACAGTCTGATCGAGCGCAATCCCGGGGGATACTCCCGCGTCATCCTGCGTACCCTCGGCACCGAGTGACTCATGTCTGAAACATTCGTCCTGCGCTATCCCGCGCCCGACGCGGCGGCGGGCGACGCCGAATGGGTGGTCGTCGACGCACAGGGCGCGCGCGTCGGCGCGGTCCTGCGCGGCTCGCTCGCCGACGCCGCGGCGACACAGGGCGGCCGCCGCCTGATCGTGCTGGTACCGGGCGCCGAGGTCGCGCTCGCCGCGCTTGCGCTGCCGGCCCGCGGCGCCGCGCGGCAGGCGCGCCTCGCACCGTTCGCGCTCGAGGAGCAGATCGCCACCGAGATCGAGGCGATGCACTTCGCGCTCGGCCGCCCGGACGCCGCGCAGCGCGTGCCGGTCGCCGCGGTGGAGCGTGCACTCCTCGCCCGCTGGCTTGCCGACCTCGCGCGCGCGGGGCTCGCACCGGCCGCGGTCTATCCCGACGCGCTGCTCGTGCCAGACAACCCGGCGCACGTCGTCGTCGTGCTCGAGGCCGGGCGCGTGATCGTGCGTCACCCCGGCGCCGTACCGCTGACCCTCGACGCCGCGCCGCTCGCGACCGCGCTCGCGATCGCCGGTCTCGGGCCGGCCGCGGACGGCACGCCGCGCGTGCACGTGCTGGTGTACGCGGGCGCCGCCGACTGGGAGCGCTGTGCGGTGACGTTCGATGCGTTGCGCGAATCTCTCGCCAGCCTGCGGGCGCAGGTGCAGGCCGACGGCCTGCTGCCGCTGCTTGCCGCCGTCGCGATCGGCGCGCCGCCGCTCGGGCTGCTGCAGGCGGAGTTCGCGGTGCGCCACGGCCTCGGCGAGCAATGGCCGCGCTGGCGGCTGGCCGCGGCCTGCGCCGCTGCCTTCCTGGTGCTGCACGTCGGGACACTCGGCTTCGACTGGTGGCGCCTGCGGCGCGAGGAGATGCGCATCGACCAGCAGCTGCAGGCGCTCGCGACGGAGGCATTGCCGAACGTGCATGACCTGGCGCGGCTGCCGAGCTTGCGCCTCGCGGTCGAGGGGCGGCTGCGCGCGACGCGCGCCGCGGTCAGCGAGGGCCTGCTCGGCACGCTCGGCACCGTCGCCGCCGCGGTCGGCGCCGCGCCCGGCACGCAGGTACAGACCCTCAGCTATCGCAGCGGCGTCACCGACCTGACCGTCGAGGCCCCGGACGTCGGCGCGCTCGATCGCCTGCAGCAGGCCGCCCGCGGCCGCGGCCTCGGCGCGCAGCTGCAGGGCGCGACCCAGCACGGGCCGCGTTTTCAGGGCCGCCTGCAGCTGCGCGGTCCGGGCACGTGAGCAGCACGCGCGCGGCGCAGCTCGCGAGCTGGTACGCGGCGCTCGCGCCGCGCGAACAGCTCGCCGTGCGCTACGGCGGGATCGCGGCCGTCCTGCTGCTGGTGGCCGGCATCGTGCTGCGACTGCACGCGGTCGTGCACGCCAGCGAGGCGCGCATCGCCGGCAAGCAGGCCGACCTCGCCTACGTCGCGAGCGTGCTGCCGGAGCTGCGGGCCGCGCCGCTGCCGGCCGACGAGGGCCAGTCGCTGGTGACCGTCATCGACCGCACGACCAAGGACGGCGGGCTCGCGATGTACCTGCGGGGCGCGGAGCCCGCCGGCACGACCGGCGTCCAGGTCCGCTTCGAGGGCGCCTCGTTCGAGGCGCTCGCCGTCTGGCTGCTGCGGGTCGAGCGCGAGTACGGGCTCGCCGTGCAGGCGGCGACGCTCGAGCGCACCGATGCGCCGGGCCGCATCAATGCGAGCCTGACACTCGTGCGCAGCTGAGCCATGCGCCAGGCCTGGCTGCTCGGGCTGGTTGGCATCGTGGTGTTCGTGGTGGTCGGCGTCGCGACGCTGCCGGCGTCGCTGCTGGTCAGCCGGCTGCCGCCCCAGATCGCGCTCGACGGCGTCAGCGGCACCGTTTGGCACGGCGGCGCCGACTCGGTGCGGCTGAGCGGCACGCCGATGGGCGCCGTCACCTGGAACGCAGAACCGGCCGCGCTGCTGCGCGGCGAGCTCGCCTACCAGGTTGCGATGCTGCGCGCCGACGGTTACCTGCGCGGCCGCATCGCCGCGACCGCCGGCGGCACGCTCCGCGGCGAGCAGATCGAGCTGTCGCTGCCGGTCACGGCGCTGCAGAGCCAGGCGGCGGCCGATGCCTGGGGCGGCGGGCTCAGCGGCGTCGTGCGCTCGGCGCGCCTAGAACGGGGTTGGCCGGTACAGCTCGACGGCACGTTGACCGTCACCGATTTGAAGCCGCCGGGCTCGACGCTGCGCATCGGCAGCTACTTGATCGATTTCGACGGCGACGCGCCGAACGCCGCGGCGCTGGTCGGTCGCGTCCGCGAGCTCGAGGACGCGGCGCTGCACGTGCGCGCACAGCTGACGATCCGGCCGGACCGCAGCTACCGGCTCGAGGGGGAAGTGACGCCGCGGCCGAACACGGCACCCGAGGTGGCGCGCGCGCTCGCCTTCCTCGGCCAGCCGGACGCCTCCGGGCGGCGTGCCTTCGAGATCACCGGCACGTTCTGACCCTCGGGGCACCCGCGGCGGGCGGCGGCCCTAGGAGGCCACCTGCGCGGGGGCGGCCGCGGCCTGTGTCTGCGCCGTGTAGCGGAACCGCAGGATGCCGAACGCGACGATGTCGCCGTCCGCGAGGCGTTCCTGCCGGACGCGCCGGCCGTTGACCCAGACGCCGTTGGCGCTCTGCAGGTCCTCGACGATGGCACCGCCCGCGACCTTGACGACCAGCGCATGGTGGCGACTGATCGACGAGACGTCGAGGCAGAGATCGTTGTCGGGTGCGCGCCCGATGCGCAGGCGGCCGCCGACCTGGTGCGCGCCGGCAGTCTCGCCGTCGAGCGGGATCAGCGCCGCCTCGACCGCCGGCAGCTGCGGCAGCGTGCCGCCGAGAGGCGCCCCGGCGACCGGCGCGGGCTGCACTGCCGCCGCCGTCGGCCGCTCGGCCGCCTGTGCGGCCTGGGCGAGACTGCGTTCGAGCCGGCGCATGTGCAGCTCGCGCTCGGCGAGCGCACCGCGCACGCGTTCAAGCTCGAGCGTCTGCGCGCGCTGCTCGGTCAGCAGTGCCTCGAGCCGCGGGCGCTCCACGGCCAGTTCGTGCTCGAACCGCCGGCCATCGGTCTGGGCCGCGTCCCGCTCGGCGGCGACGGCCGCGAGCTCGTGGCGGAGCGCGCGGACCTCGGTGGCGGCGGATGAGCGCACGGCGCTGAGCGCGGCCTCGAGGTCGCGGATGCGCGCATCCGCGGCCTCGTCGCCGGCGATTGCCGCCGATACGCGCGGCGCCGCGGCCGGCGCTGGCGCGCGGGCGCGTGTCTCAAGCTCTCGAAACTGCGTCTCCCACAGGCCGCGACGCCATTCGCCGGTCTGCAGGCGCTCGAAGTACAGGTCGGCTCGCGCCCCGACCGCCGCCAGCTCCCGCGCCAGCCGCGCCGCCCGGGCGACCGCGTCGCGGCCGGCGCGGCCCGCCACGTGGCCAGCCTCGAGCTCCGTGACGCGCCGCCGCATGAGCTCCAGTTCCTGCTTCAGTTCCCGCCCGGTTCGGTCGAGCGCGGTAACCGACGCGCTCGCATGCGCGAGCGCGGCCTCGCGGCTCGTCAGGGTCGCCGCGAGCGCCCGCGCGTCGGAGCGGTAGCGCTCCGCCTCGGGGTTCGTGCCGGCACCGCGCAAGCGGCTGTCGCGGCCGGCCGCCCGGCTCTCCTCGGCCGCCCGCAGCAGCTCGGACGTCCGTACCCGCTCGATGCGCAGGGCCACCCGCAGGCTGTCGAGCTCGGCCTGCAGCGACGACGGGTCGCCGGCGGTCCGGGCGCTGGGCCCGGGTTCGCTGGTCGGCTGCGGATCCGGGCCGGGACCCGTTCCTGGCTCGGTCAACGACGGCATTCTCATCTCACGGCCCTTTCCATCACGGCCGTACAGCGTGCACCCCGCCCGGGCGAGGGGTCAACCCGGGAGGGGGCCGGCCGGGGCGTCGCCCGGCGCCCACTCCCGCCAGCCGGCGTACAACGGGAAATAGAGCCCCAGCCGGATCGTCCGTTCCGGCTCGAGGCCGCGCATCAGCAGGGCGTATTGCTCCAGCTGCGCCGTGTAGCGCAACCGCTCCTGGTCGAGAAACGCCTCAAGCTCGGTACCCTCGTGCTCGCTGGTCTTGAAGTCGACGATCCAGCGGATGCCCTCCCCGTCGATGAACGTGCGGTCGATGCGCGCCGCAACGAGGCGCCCGCCGCGCCAGCTGGACAGTTCAAGCTCGCTCGCGGCGTCCCGGTGTGCTGGATCGAACAGCCACGCTGCGCGGGGATCGGCGGCGGTCGCCTCGAGGGCGCGCCGGACGCGCCCGACCGCGATCGCCAGCCGCGCCGGCCCGACCCCGAGCTCGGCCAGGCGGCGGCGCCAAGCCGGCTCCCGGCCGGTGACCGCGACCGACAGCGGATCCGCCGACGCCGCCGCCCGTTCGAGCGCCTCATGAACGACGGTGCCGACGTGGCGGGCCGTCGCCGTGACCCACTCGAACTCGAACTCCGACGGGCCGGCAGCCCCCGCCGGGTCCACCAGCGGCACGACCGCGGCCGGCGCGGGCGGCGCCGTCCAGCCGTCGACCAGCCGCGACAGCGTCCGTGGGGCCGGGACCGGCGCGCCGGCGGGCGTCGCTGCCGGGGCCGCCGGTCCTGCGGCGGCACGTGCCTCGGCCTCGAGCGCCGGCCACAGGAGGTCCAGCGGCGTGCCGGACCGGGGCGGGCGGATGGCTCGCTCGGCGGCGGGGTCGGCATCCGCGTGGCCGACCAGGTAGAGCTTTTCCCGGGCGCGTGTCGCGGCGACGTAGAGAAGCCGGCCGAGCTCGAGCCGTTCCTGGTCGGTCGCCAGCCCGCGCAGCCACCGCTCCAGCGGCTCCGAGTCGCGGGCGCGGTCGAGACAGGGCGCCAGCACGAGACCGGGGCCGCCGTCGGCGCGCGCGAACTCGAACCACTCGAGCAGGCGGCGCGACGCACTGCGGGCGCCGCGGCCGAGCCCGGGCAGCATCACGACGTCCCACTGGAGGCCCTTGGCGCGGTGCACGGTCAGCAGCTGCAGCTCCTCGCCCGCCGTCGGATCGGGAGCGGCGTAGAGATCGGCGAGTGCCAGGTCGAGCGCCGCCGGATCGTCGAGGTCGCCGGCCCTCTCGAGCTCGTCGAGCCGCGCGAGATACGTGCGCACATTGTCGAGATCGGCGGCGTCCGCAAGCGTCGCCGGACCGCCGAGCGCAAGCCACGCGGCCTCGACGCAGGCCGCGAGCGGGCGGCGGCCGCGGTCGGCGAGCGCGCGGCCGAAGACCTCCCGCAGCCGCGCGACCCGCGCCGCTGCCGCCGGCGCCAGCAGCGCGACCCGGCCCGGATCGGCGAGCGCCTCCCAGATCACACCGGGCCGGCCGTCGCCGGCCAGCGCCGCGAGCGCCGCCAGGTCGAGCCCGCACCACGGCGCCCGCAGGCACGCGAGCCACGCGACGCGGTCGGCCAGGTGACAGAGCGCGCGCGTCAGCGACACGAGGTCCCGCACCGCGAGCCGCTCGGCCAGCGGCACCAGCTCGACGCCCTGGTAGCGGACGCCGAGGGCGGTGAGCGCGGCCGCGACCGGCGCGAGATGGGTGCGGGACCGGCCGAGCACCGCGATCCGGACCGCGCTGTTGGCGGCGCGTTCGCGCTGCACGGCCGCCGCGATCCACGCCGCCTCGTCGGCCGCGCTCGCCGCGCGGAGAATGCCGAGGTTGACCGACGGTCCTGCCGCAGGCGAGCGCGTCGCCCGCGCCGGCGCGTAGCTCACCGCGCCGCGCGCCAGGTCCTCGACGGGCGGCAGCACGACCCCGAAGACGCGGTTGAACCACTCGACGAGCTGCGGCCGCGATCGGAAATTGCTCTGCAGCGTCAGCGGCTCCGGCCGGAGCGCGCCGAGGCCGGTGCGACGGATCCGCAGGAACAGGCCGACGTTCGCGTCCCGGAACCGGTAGATCGACTGCATCGGATCACCGACCAGGAACAGCGTGCGGCCGTCGTCGCCGGTCCAGCCCGCGGTCAGCCGCTCGAGCAGCGCCACCTGCGCCGCCGAGGTGTCCTGGAACTCGTCCACCAGCAGGTGCTCGACGCGCTCGTCGAGCGCGAGCGTCAGGTCGGTCGGCTCCTCGGGCGTGCCAAGCGCCTCGAGCGCCGCTCCCGCGACCGCGGTGTAGTCGACCTGGCCGTGCAGCGTGAACACCGCTCCGAGCTCCGCCGCGGCGGCGAGCAGGACCACGTGCAGGGCGGCGAGCGTGCGCCATTCGGGCTCCGGGTAACGGGCCGGCGGCAGCCGCGCGATCGCGGCGAAGGCCGCCTCGAGCCCGGGGACCGCAGCCAGCTCCGCGATCGCGCCCTGCATCGCCGCCTTGTCGGCCGGGGCCGAGGGCGGCAGGCCCTGCCTGACGGTCAGGCTCGCCCGCCAGCGGCCCGTCTTGGTCAGCAGCAGCCCGGCGAGCTGCTGCCACTCGGCGAGTCCCGCTGCGCTCACCCGCAGCGGCCAGTCGGGCGCGGCCGCGAGCGCCGCGAACTCCGGCCGCGTCGCCGCGAGCCGCGCGGCGGCCACGCGTGCCACCGCGAGCAAGCGGCGGCCGGTGTCGAGGGCGATCGTGGCGTCGGCGTCCGCGAGCGCGCTGCCGACCAGGCTCGCGAGCGCATCCTCGAGCGCGGCGCGCAGCTCCGAGTCCGGCGTGCCGCCCGCGGCGCCGACCACGTGCCGCAGCCAGCGGTCGCGGGTGGCCAGCATGTCCGCGATCAGCGCAACCAGCCGATCGGCCTCGTTGCCGAGGTGGCCGAGCACGACCGCGAGCGCGTCGCCGAGCGGGCCCGGCGCGCCGAGCTCGGCCAGCGTCCGCTCGGCGGCCTGCGCGTACAGCGGCGCCGGTCGCGGCTCGACGTCAAGGCTGACCCCGGCACGCGACAGGATCGGCAGCCGTTCGGCCAGGGCGTGGCTCAACGAGTCGATCGTCTGGATGCGCAGGCGCGAGGGCTGCTCGCGCAGGCTCCAGCCGGCGGCGTCCGAGCGCGCGAGCACGGCGGCCGCAAGCGCCTGGGTGCCGGCGTCGGCGGCATGCCTGGGCGGGGTCCGCTCGAGGACGGCCGTGAACGCCTCGAGCACCAGGCTGCGCATCTCGGCGGCGGCCTTCCGGGTGAACGTGATCGCGATCACCGCCTCCGGGCGCTCGACCTGCGCGAGCAGCACGAGGTAGCGCTGCGTCAGCAGCGTCGTCTTGCCGGAGCCCGCCGGTGCCTGGACGATGAACGAGCGCGCAGGCTCGAGGGCCCGCTCGCGCGCGCGCGCATCGGCGAGCGGCGGCGCCGGCTCAGTCATCGGCGGCCTCCCGCGGCAGGTCGACACCGGTGTCCACCGTGTCGATCCGGCACAACGCGGCGAGCGCGCAGCGCTCGCAGGCCGCCGGCGCCGGGTCGACCGCGGCCTCGCCGGCCGCGTGCGCGCGGGCCAGCTCGTCGGTCGTGCGCCGCCACTCGCCGAGCAGTCCGCGCCAGGTGTAGCCCTCGAGCTCCGCCCGGCCGGCGCCCCCGACGCCCGCCACCCCCGGCAGCAGGCCGTCGCGGGCGGCGACGCCGACGAAGCCGGCGTTGCCGAGCGCAAGGCGTGCGATCGCGACCGCCTCCGGCGGCTCCGGCCGCGCCAGCGCGTAGATGGCGAGCTGCACGGCGTCCGGACGCGGCCCGGCCCAGCGTCTGGGCGTGTGCCGACCGGTCTTGTAGTCGATAAGCGCCGTGGCGCCGGAGGCGAGCCGGTCGACGCGGTCGACGCGCACGCGCAGCGCGTGGCCCGCCGGCGAGGCGAGGTGCTCGGCCTCGCGCTCGACGACCTCGAACGGCTCGCGTCGCGCCTCGACCTCGAGCAGCTGGTCGAGGACACGCCCGAGCCACTGCCGCTCGAGCTCGAGCAGCCGCGAGCGCGGCAGCGGCCGGCGGTGGCTCCGGAACGCGTGCCCGACCGCCGCCGTCACGGCCTGGGCGCGCAGCTCGGCCGACAGCACTAGCAGCGCCTGCTGCGAGCCGACCCCGCGCCAAAACTCCGCGAGCGCCGCGTGCGCTAGCTCGCCGCGGACGCGCCGCGGCAGCCCGCTCGCTGGGCTCTCGAGGGCGGCTGCGCCGAGCCGGAGCTCGGCGCCGGCGCGAAACGGGCACAGCGCCTGCAGCTCGAGCACGCGTGCGCCGCCGGCGAGCGGTGCTCCCGCCGCGAGCGAGGGCAGCGCGCCGCCGTCAAAGGGTTCGAGGCGCGCCGCCGCCCGCAGCACCTCGGCGCGCCGCGGCGCCGGCTGCGGCAGCTGCGGTGGCGGCGCGGCCGGGATCAGCACCGAGCGCAGCAGTGGGCCGTCGTCGTCCTGCTGCGGCGCGCTCAGCACGAGCTCCGGCGCGGCCGTGCGCCAGGCCGCGAGCGTGCGGCGCGCATCGCCGAGCGTGCCGGCCGCCGTCGCACCCGGCAGGCCGCGCGCCCGCTGCAGGCCGAGCGGCAGGAACGGCGTCGGACTCACCGCGGTGGGAAAGCGGTCGGCCGTCAGGCCCGACACCCACAGGCCGTCGCACGGGATCCCCGGGTCCTCGAGCCGGTCGAGCAGCAGCACCGCCGCATCGCCGGCGTCCGGCGGCGATCGCTCGGCCGCGAGCAGCGCGCCGAGCTCCGCGAGCGCGGCGTCGAGGCCGAGCGGCGGCAGCAGCGCGCCGAGGCCCGCGAACGCGGCGAGCGACTCGTTGACGGCGCGCGCCGCCTGGTACTCGAGTGCGCCTAGCGCACGGCCCTTCGGCCAGCCGGCGGCGCGCAGCGCCGACTGCATGGCGTCGGCCCACTCGGCGGGCCCGCGCCGCGCCGGTGCCGCGAGCGCGGTGCGGACCGACTCGACCAGCGCCGCGAAGCCAGGCTCGGCGGCGGCACCGGTCCGCAGGCGCCGCGGCAGCTCGGCGCCGGCGAGCGTGCGGGCGCCGTCGCGCCGCAGTTCCGCATCGAGCCGCGCGCGCCGTGCCGCGACGCCGTCGCCCGCCGGCAGGTACGGCGAGCGCAGCAGCCGGCCGAGGGTGCCGAGATCGATGTGCTCGCCGGCGAGCGCGAGCACGCCTAGCGCGGCGTCGACGACCGCGTGCGCGGCGAGGCGCGGCGCGACGGCGATGGCATACGGCCGGCCATCGCCCGCGCCCGGCTCGAGCAGCGAGGGCGCGAGCCGGTCATCGAGCAGTCGCGCGAGCGACGCGGCGCGCGCGGCGAGGTCGGGCACCAGCACGACGAGCCGCGCCGCCGGGCGGACGCCGAGCCGGGCCGCGAGCCAGCCGGCCAGGGCCTCCGACTCGGCCGCCGCGGTCGGCGCAGTGCAACAGGCGAGGTCGCCGGGCGCGCCGTCGAGCGCGAGCTCGACGACGCCGCAGCCGCGTGCCGTGAGCGCGGCACCGAGCGCCGCACGCGACGGCGTCACGACGCCGAAGCCGTGCCAGCCGAGCAGCGGCGGCGACGACTGCCCGCGCCGTGCCGCCACCTGCAGCGGCAGGCGGGCGCGGTCGATCACGCCGAGCGCGTGACTGCGGCGCCGGAACTCGACGGCCCAGCGGCGGAATGCCGACTGCTCAGGCGTCTGCGGCTCGAAGCCGTCGACCGCGATCTGCCAGTCGTGTGCGAGCGCCCACGCGTGCGCCACCGCCGCCGCCGTCGCTGCGACGCCGATCAGGCCCTCGGCGTCGGCGCTGTCGGCGATCACCTGCTGCCAGAGCCGCAGCGCCGCGTAATCGTCGAGCAGTGCCGGGCGCTCCTCGGCCGCGCGGAACTCGCGCGCGAGCCACCCCGCCCAGGGCGTGATCGCAGGCGTCGGCCAGACGCCCGCGGCGCCGGCCGCGGCCGCACGTCCGAACTCGATCTGCAGCCGGCGCGCCTGGCCGGGCGTCGCCGTGACGATCTCGCCACCGGCCCCGAGCAGCGCCCGATGACGCTCGAGTCCGCGCACTCAGCTGCGCGCGATGACCCGCAGCGCCGCGCCGGAGGCGCCCGTCGCCACGGTCGCGGCGTAAAAGTCGAGCTGCGACTCGATCCGGCCGAACACGTCCTCGAGCACCGCGGGCTCGGGCAGCAGCGTGACCCGGAAATGACTCGCGTAAGGCGTGTTGAAGCTGACGCCGGGTGCGACCACGACGTGCTTGTGCTCCAGCAGCTCGAGCGCGAAGCGGCGATCGTCGAAGTCCGGGAGCACCTCGCGCCGCACGCCGACAAAAGCGTACATCGCGCCCATCGGCCGCACGACCCCGAGGTAGCGGCTGCGCGCGACCGCGTCCACGATCGCCGCGCGCGACGCGTGCAGGCGCCCGCCGGGGCGGACGAGGTCGCGGATGCTCTGGTAGCCGCCGAGCGCGGTCTGCACGGCCCACTGGCCGGGCACGTTGCTGCACAGGCGCAGCGAACTCAGGAGCTCGAGCCCGTGCAGGTACTCGCGGGCGCCCTCGCGCTCGCCGGAGAACACCGCCCAGCCGACCCGGTAGCCACAGGCGCGATAGACCTTCGAGAGCCCCGACAACGTCGCGCACAGGGTCTCCCGCACGAGCGTCGCGAGCGGCACGAACTCGGCGCCGTCGTAGGTCATCTGGTCGTAGATCTCGTCGGCCAGCACCACCAGCCGGTGCCGCTCGGCGAGCCGCGCGAGCCGCTCCAACACGCCCCGGCTGTAGACGGCTCCGGTCGGGTTGTTCGGGTTGATGATGACGATCGCCCGCGTGCGGCGCGTCACCAGTCGCTCGACCTCGTCCGGATCGGGAGCCCAGCCGGCCGACTCGCGGCACGGATAGTGCACCGCCCGGCCGCGGTTCAGGTTGGTGGCGGCGGTCCACAACGGGTAGTCGGGGCTCGGCACCAGCACCTCGTCGCCGTCGTTCAGCAGCGCCCGCAGCACCAGGTCGATCAGCTCCGAGACGCCGTTGCCGATGAACACGTCGTCGACCGTGACGTCGCGCAGGCCCCGCTCCTGCTGCTGCATCACGATCGCCTCGCGCGCCGGGAAAATCCCCTGCTGGTGCGCGTAGCCGTCGGCACCGCGCAGGTTCTCGATCATCGCGAGCCGCATCGTCTCCGGCGTGCGGAAGCCGAAGGCGCCGGGGTTGCCGATGTTGAGCGAAATGACGTCGTAGCCGAGCCGCTCCATCTCGTGGGCGCGCCGCGCCAGCTGGCCGCGGATCTCGTAGCGGACGTCGGCGAGTGCCGCGCTGGCGCGGATGGTCGGGGTCGTCATGGCGGCCAAGGATAGCGCAGGCGCCGCCGCGCCCGCCGGCCGGCGGGCAGCTGCGGCCCGGCCAGCGGCTCGCGGCGGTCCGCCGCCCCAAAAAAAAAGAAAGCGGCCACCGGCGCCGCTTTCGTCATGCACTTATCGACGTCGTCCCGACGCCGACCAGCGCTCCCCTCGCGCCCCGCATTGTAATTTTGCTCTGCTGCGGGACGAGTACAAGTCCGGTAAGACGCTAGCATCGGCCGCCGGCCAGCGTAAAGCTGCACTGCAAAAAGACCCCTGCCCGGGGCCCGGGCCGCGGGCCGACGCCGGCCGCCTGCCGCCTGCCGCCGGGGCCAGGGGCCGTCGCCGCGCGCGGCGCGCATTGACACCCGCAGGGGTTTTGCATAGCGTGCCGCGTCGCAAAAATGACGCTGCGGAGCCTCAGCATGCAGAAGATCCTGGTCGGGATTAAGCGCGTCGTCGACTACAACGTGCGCGTGCGGGTCAAGGCCGACGGCTCCGGCGTCGCGACCGACGGCGTCAAGATGAGCGTCAACCCGTTCGATGAAATCGCCCTCGAGGAAGCGCTGCGGATCCGGGAGCGTGGCGAGGCGAGCGAGGTGGTCGCGGTCAGCATCGGTCCCGAAGAGGCGCAGCAGCAGCTCCGGACCGCGCTCGCGATGGGGGCCGACCGCGCGATCCTGGTCAAAACCGAGCACCCGATCGAGCCGCTGACCGCGGCGCGAGTGCTGCTCGCGATCGTCCGCAAGGAGAGCCCGGACCTCGTGATCGTCGGCAAGCAGGCCATCGACGATGACTGCGCCCAGACCGGGCCGATGCTCGCGGCGCTCTGGGAGCGGCCGCAGGCGACGTTCTGCTCGAAGCTCGAGATCAGGGGCGGCACCGCGGTAATCGTCCGCGAGGTCGACGCCGGCCTCGAGACGATCGAGATCGATCTGCCGGCGGTCATCAGCGCCGACCTGCGGCTCAACGAGCCGCGTTACGTAAAACTGCCGGACATCATGAAGGCCAAGAAGAAGCCGCTCGACGTGCTCGAGCTCGGCTCGCTCGGCATCAGCGCCGAGCCCGGCCTGCGGCCGGTGCGGACCGAGGCGCCGCAGCCGCGCTCGAAGGGCGTGATGGTCAAGGACGTCGCGGAGCTGGTGTCGGCACTCAGGAAGAGGGGGCTCGCCTGATGAGCAAGATCCTGATCATCGCCGAACACGACGGCCAGCGGCTGAACCAGGCCACCGCACGCTGCGTCACCTGCGCCCGCCAGATCGAGGGGGGCGAGGTCACGGTCGCCGTGTTCGCCGCCGCGCCGGGCCCGGTCGCCGCGCAGGCCGCGGCGCTCGCCGGCGTCGCGCACGTGGTCACGGTCGAGGGCGCCCACAACGCTCATGCGCTCGCCGCGGTGCTCGCGCCGCAGGTCGCCGCGCTCGCGGCCGGCTACACCCACGTGTTCGGCGCCTCGACCACTACCGGCAAGGACCTGATGCCGCGGGTCGCCGCATTGCTCGACGTGCCGCAGATCTCGGACGCGATGGCGGTCGAAGGCCCGTACCGCTTCAAGCGCCCGACCTACGCCGGCAATGCGATCGTCACGCTCGAGGCGCCGCCGGCCAGGAAGGTGGTCGCGACCGTGCGCACCGCCTCCTTCGAGGCCGCCGGCCCCGGCGGCAGCGCGACGCTCCGCGCCGTGACGCTGGCCGTGCCGCTCCCCACGCACACCCGCTTCGTTACGGTCACCGCTGCTTCCTCGGACCGGCCAGACCTCGCCTCGGCGGCCAAGGTCGTCTCGGGCGGCCGCGCGCTCGGCAGCAAGGAAAACTTCCAGCTGATCTTCAGCCTCGCCGAGAAGCTCGGCGCCGCGGTTGGCGCGTCGCGCGCCGCGGTCGACGCGGGCTACGCGCCGAACGAGCTGCAGGTCGGGCAGACCGGCAAGATCATCGCGCCCGAGCTCTATGTCGCGATCGGCATCTCGGGCGCGATCCAGCACCTGACCGGCATCAAGGACGCGCGCACCATCGTCGCGATCAACAAGGACGGCGAGGCGCCGATCTTCGAGGTCGCCGATCTTGGCCTGGTGGGCGACCTGTTCACGATCTTGCCCGAGCTCGAGAAGAGCCTCGCGAACTAGCCGCGCGGACGACCGGCGGCGCTGTCCCAGTATCAGGTTGATTCTGGGTTAATGACGTAATTATTTGTTTTGATGTATTTTATTGCTTGATCCCTGAGTCATCTCGGGGCCTTTCGCGGCGGCCGCGGCGAGCGCGGCGCGACGGCAGCGCCCGAGCTCGCCGCCTTCGGCGGTTCCTCCATCGCCCGCGCCACGTCGCGCTGGTGGCTCCAGCCGCCCCAGGCAACGAGCGCGAGCGCGAACAGCAGCAGCAGGATCGCGCCGAGCGCGAACGCGACCGCCCAGTCCTGCCACTGCGTGTCGAACCTGGAACGCTTGCGCATTCAGCTGCCCCGCCCGCGGCCCGCACGTTGCGGCGACCGAGGTTCCTCCCTTTCGGCCCGCTCAGGTAGCATCGGCCCGACCAATCCCCTCCGGAGCCGCCGATGACGATGCTGATCGCGGGCCTGGTGCTGTTCCTCGGCGTGCACTCGATCACGATCGTCGCGCCGGCCGGACGCGACCGGCTCGCCGCACGACTCGGCACCGGCCCGTGGCGGGCCGTGCATGGGCTGATCGCCCTCGCGGGCCTCGTGCTGATCGTGGTCGGCTTCGGCGCCGCCCGCGCCGCACCGGTGCTGCTCTACGTTCCGCCGCGCTGGCTGCATCTGTTCGCGGTTGTGCTGATGGCGGCGGCGTTCCCGATGATGTTCGCGAGCTTCATCAGGGGACGGATCCAGGCGAGGCTGCAGCACCCGCTGCTCGTCGCCACCAAGACCTGGGCCTTCGCGCACCTGCTCGCGAACGGCCGGCTCGTCGACCTGGTCCTGTTCGGCAGCATCCTCGCGTGGGCGGTCGCCGGTCTCGTGTCGCTGAAGCGCCGCAAGCCGCGCCCGGCCGTGTCCGCAGCGGTCGCGCCCTACAACGACCTGCTCGCGGTGGCGCTCGGTCTCGGCCTCTACGCCGCGTTTCTGCTGGGAGCCCACCAGTGGCTCGTCGGCGTCGCGCCGCTCGGCTGAGCCGGCTGCGGTATCAGGCCGGCCAGGCGCGCGCCAGCAGGCTGAGCGCGAGCGCGAGCATCGCGCCCCACGTCAGCACCATGCCGGCGAGCCGGCCGGGCGACGGCGATGCGGTGCGGCTGAGTGCGGCGGCGTGCAGCAGCCGGCCGACGAGGATCGCGCTGCCGGCGACGTGCAGCGCGGGCACGGGGAGCGCGTGGCCGAGCTCGGCGAGCAGCAGCAGCAGCAGCGCGAGCGGCGCGTATTCGATCAGGTTGCCATGGGCCCGGATCGCGCGGATGAGCTCGCCATGGGCGCCGTCGCCGATGCGGACCCGGTAGCGGATCCGCAGCCGCACGACCCGCAGGGCGAGGCCGACGACCAGCACGCCGAGCGGTGCCGCGTAGAGGCCCGTGACCAGCCCGTTCACGTCGTTACCGCAGTCCCCTGCCCGCCCTGCCGCCTACAGCTGTCCGAGCACGTACTCGGCGGCGCTGACGCGGAACTCGCCCGCGCTCTCGACGTTGAGTTGCGTCACGACGCCGTTCCTGGCCACGAGCGCGAAGCGCTTGCCGCGCGTACCCATGCCGAAGCCGCTCGCATCGAGCTCGAGCCCGAGCGCCTTCGTGAACTCGGCGTTGCCGTCGGCCAGCATCAGGATGTTGTCGCCGGTGTTGCTCGCCTTGCCCCAGGCGGCCATGACGAACACGTCGTTGACCGCGACGCAGGCGACTGTGTCGACGCCCTTGGCCTTGAGCTTGTCGTAGTTTTGCACGAAGCCGGGCAGATGCTTGGCGTCGCAGGTCGGCGTGAATGCGCCGGGCACCGAGAACAGTACGACCGTCTTGCCCTTGAAGAGGTCGGTGGTCGTGATGTTCGCCGGACCGTCCTTGGTCATGTGCTTGAGAGTGGCCGACGGAACGCGGTCGCCTACCTTGATGGCCATATCTGAAAATCCCCCTGGGAGGTTGCGGATCGGAGCAGGAAGCACAGGATTCTAGCGGGTTGGCGCCCGCCGAGCGCCATTGCCGGTCCGTATCAGCGATTGCGCTCCCGCTCGGCCTCCTTCTCGGCCTCCTTGTCCTTCGGCTTGGCCTTGGCCTCGCGCGGTTCCGCGCCGCCCTCGGCGCGCCGCGCCTTCTCGGCGGCCTTGGGCGGCGCCTCGCCGGCCAAGGCGCCGCTGTGCCGGGTTTCCTCGGACGGTGCCGGCTT
>JANXWS010000005.1 GCA_025351005.1 Pseudomonadota bacterium
CCGCCCGCGCCTCGAGCAGCTGGTACGGCTCCACCAGGAAATCCTTGCGCAGCGTCGGCACGCCCTGCGGCGCGAGCGCGGCACTCGCGCGCGCCAGGTGCGCCAGGCTGCCATCGAAGCGCTCGGGCTCGGTCAGCACCGAGACGATCGCGGCCCCGGCCTGCGCGTAGGCGGCGACGCGGGCCTCGAGGTCGTCGCCGCGAGCGAGCGCCCCGGCCGCGGGCGAGCGGAGCTTCAGCTCGGCTATCAGGTCGAAGGAGCCCTCGAGGCGCAGCGGCGGCGCCGGCGGCGCGCCGGCCGCGCGCGTGGCGAGCAGGGATTCGGGTTCGCGCGCGCGCGCGGCGGCGACCCGTGCGGCACTGGCGCGCGCCATGCCCGAGAGGAAATCCGCGGGCCGCGGCACGTTCATGGCCCACCGCGCGAGAACGCGGCGAGCTGCGCCACGAGCGCGCTCGCGGCGCCGGAGTCGATCGCCTGCGCGGCCCGCTCGACGCCGGCGCGCGGATCCGGCACGCGGCCGGCCACCTCGAGCACGAGCGCCGCGCCGATCACGAGCGCGTCGCGATGCGGGCCGCGGTCCCGGCCGGCGAACACCTCGCCGAGCGCCGCGGCGTTGCTGGCCGGATCGCCGCCCTGCAGATCCTCCGGCCGGCACTCGGGCAGCCCGTAGTCGGCGGCCGAGCGCATCGACTCGCGCCACTCGCCGGGCCGGACGTCGTAAAGCAGGAACGGGCCGGCCGGCGTCGGCTCGTCCCAGCCCGGATCGCCGTGCACGACGAACGCGCGGCGGAGCGGCAGCCCGGCCAGCGTCTCCGCCATCAGCCGGGCGGCCTCGCGGCTGTAGGCGCCGATCACCGCGTAAGGCGGCGCCGCGGGATTGGTCAGCGGGCCGAGCATGTTGAAGACGGTGCGGATGCCGAGCGCGGCGCGCACCGGCGCGATCGCCTTCATCGCCGGATGGTAGTGCGGCGCGTACAGGAACGTGAAGCCGGTGGCGGCGAGGCAGGCGCCAGCGGCACGCTCGTCGAGCGGCACCGCGAGGCCGAGCGCCTCGAGCAGGTCGGCGCTGCCGGAGCGGCTCGACACCGAGCGGTTGCCGTGCTTCGCGACCCGCGCGCCCGCGGCGACCGCGAGCAGGGCACTGCCGGTCGACAGGTTGAAGGTGTGGGACGCGTCCCCGCCCGTGCCGACGATGTCGACCGTGGCGCCGACGTCGGGCAGCTCGGGCCGGCGCGCCAGCGCCCGCATGCCGCGCGCGAAGCCGCGCAGCTCGTCCGCGTTGACGCCCTTGGCGCGCAACGCCGCGAGCAGCGCGCCGCCCATCGCGGGCTCGAGGCCGGGGTCGGTGAGTGCCACGAGCAGATCGCAGGCCGCCTGCTCCGACAGCGAGCCGCCCTCGACCAGCGTCTCGAGCGCGCGGCGCAGCGCATGGGACGGGCCGCTCACGGCCGGCGGCCGCCGGCGAGCGCCAGGAAGTTCTGCATCAGCGAGGGACCATTCGGCGTCAGCACGCTCTCCGGATGGAACTGCACGCCCTCGACCATCAGCGTCGCGTGCCGCAGGCCCATGATTTCTCCCTCAGCGGTGCGCGCGGTGACCTCGAGCTCGCGCGGCAACGAGCCCGGATCGGCGACCAGCGAGTGATAGCGGCCCACTTCGAGCGGCTGCGGCAGGCCCGCGAACACGCCCTGCCCGTCGTGCTCGATCCGCGACGTCTTGCCGTGCATCAGCCGCCAGTTGCGCACCACTTTGCCGCCGAACACGGCGGCGATCGCCTGGTGGCCAAGGCAGACTCCGAGCACCGGCACGCGCCCCGCGAACTGCTCGATCATCCGCATCGACACGCCCGCGTCGTCGGGCGTGCCGGGCCCCGGCGAGATGCACAGGTGCGTCGCGCCGAGCGCGAGCGCATCCTCGACGCTGATCGCGTCGTTGCGATAGACCTGCACCTCGGCGCCCAGCACCAGGAACGCCTGCACCAGGTTGTAGGTGAACGAGTCGTAGTTGTCGATCAGCAGCAGGTGGCGCCGGGTGGAGCTCATGTCAGAGTCCCTCCTTGGCGAGCTCGAGTGCGCGGCGCAGCACCGCGCCCTTCGCCAGTACCTCGTCATGCTCGCGCTCGGGCACGCTGTCGGCCACGAGTCCCGCGCCTGCCTGGAAGCGGTAGCGACCCTCGTGGAAGGCAAGCGTCCGGATCGTGATCGCGTGGTCCATGTCGCCGCCATGGCCGAAGTAGCCGTAAGTGCCGCCGTAGAAGCCGCGGCGCACGGGTTCGAGCTCGTCGATGATCTCCATCGCCCGCACCTTGGGCGCGCCAACCAGCGTGCCGGCGGGGAACGCCGCCGCGAACAGGTCGAAGGCATCGTGGCCGGCGGCCAGGCGTCCCTGCACGCCGCTGACGATGTGCATGACGTGGCTGTAGCGCTCGATCACGCGGTATGGATCGATGCGCACGCTGCCGGGGAGCGCGACGCGGCCGAGGTCGTTGCGCGCGAGGTCGACCAGCATCACGTGCTCGGCGTTCTCCTTCGCGTCGGCGAGCAGTTCGGTCTCGAGCGCCTGGTCCTCGGCCGGCGTCCGTCCGCGCGGCCGCGTACCGGCGATGGGCCGCAGTTGCGCCACCGCGCCCGAGAGGCGCACCAGCGCCTCGGGCGAGGAGCCGACCAGCGTCCGGTCGCCGAGCTCGCAGTAGATCATGTACGGCGACGGGTTCAGCAGCCGGAGCGCCCGGTAGGCCTCGAACGGGTCGAGCTCGCACGCGCCCTCGAACTGCGACGACAGCACCAGCTGGTAGACGTCGCCGGCGGCGATGTACTCCTGCACGCGCCGCACGCCGGCCACGTAGGCATCGCGCGACAGGCTCGGCCGCGGCGGCTCGAGGCGGGCCGGCGGCCGCCCGATCGTCAGCCCGCCGCGCAGCGCACGGACGATCTCGCGGCGCAGCAGCGCCCGCTCCTGTTCGGGTCCGGCGTGCAGCAGCGCGATGCCGCGGGTCACGTGGTCGAAGATCAGGAACGAGCAGGGCGCGAGGTAGCAGGCGTCCGGCATGCCGGGCTCGGCGGGCTGGCGCGTCGGCAGCCGCTCGAAGAATCGCACCAGGTCGTAGCCGGCGGCGCCAACCAGACCGCCCGCGAGCGGCAGCCCTGGAATCACGGGCAGCGGCCGGGGGGCGCGCGCGAGCGCGGCGCGCAGCGCCGTGAGCAGCGCCGCGCGGTCAGCCGGGCGCGGCGCCCGCTCGGCCGCCCCGCCCGCCGGCCGCACCATCAGGCCTGCCGCATCGAGACGGACCTCGAGCGCGTCACCGAACCCGATGAACGAGTAACGCGCGAGCCGTTCGCCGCCCTCGACGCTCTCGAGCAGGAAGCGCGGCCGGAACGGGCGCAGCTTCAGGTACGCCGAGACGGGCGTATCGAGGTCGGCGGTGATGTCGAACGGCGATTGCATCGGCTCCTCGTCGTGGGCAGCGGGGAGCGGGCGACAAAAAACCCATCCCCGGCGCAGGTCGGAGATGGGCTCGCGGGATGGCTGAAGTCTTTCGGTTAAGCCTGCGTGCCGCGCGCCCACTCCGCGGAGTGGCGCCACCACCAGGCGCGCGGCGCCAGGGCCTCACGGGCGAGCGGCAGGGGGCGGGTCGGCGTCATGCCGGCCAGTATCGCCCGGCCCCGGAAAACCGGTCAAGCCGGGCCGGCGTGCTACGTTGCCGGCCGTGACCGCCCCCGCTTCGCCCGCGGCCGCGATGCCGGCCCGCTACTACGGCCCCCGCTACTGGCCGAGCTGGCTCGCACTCGGCTTCCTGCGCATCGTCGAGCGCCTGCCATACCGGCTGGTGCTCGCGGTCGGGCGCGGCGTCGGCCGGGTAGCGCGCCGGCTGCCGCTGCCCTACGCCGGGATCGCGCGCCGCAACCTGCAGCTGTGCCTGCCGGCGCAGAGCACGGTGGAGCGCGAGCGGCTGCTCGCGCGGCATTTCGAGAGCCTCGGCATCGGCCTGTTCGAGTCCGCGATGACCTGGTGGTCGGACGATGCCCGCATCAACGCGCTGTCCAGCCTCAACGGTCTCCGGCACCTCGAGGATGCGCTCGCGCGCGGCCGCGGCGCGATCGTGCTGACCGCGCATTTCACGACGCTGCAGATGGGCGCGCGCATCCTCAACAACCGGCTGCCGATCAACGTCCTGTACCGGCCGCTCAAGAACGAGCTGCTCGCCTACGTCTCCGGCCGCAGCTTCGGGCAGCAGGCCCGCAAGGCGATCCTGCGCGACGACGTGCGCGGCATGATCTCGGCGCTGAAGCGCAACGAGATCGTCTGGTACGCCGCCGACCAGAGCTACCGCAAGAAGGGCGCGATGATGGTGCCGTTCTTCGGGCTGCCGGCCGCGACCAACGTCTTCACGTCACGGCTGGCGCGCATGACGGACGCCGCGGTGCTCTACTTCTGGTGCGAGCGGCTCGAGGGCGAGCGCGGCTGGCGTGCGACGATCGAGCCGCCGTTCGAGGGTTGGCCCGGTGACGACCCGGTGCAGGACACGCTGCGCTACCACGCCTGCATCGAGGCGCAGGTACGCCGCATGCCCGAGCAGTACTGGTGGATCCACCGGCGCTTCAAGGGGCTCGAGGCCGACTACCCCGACTATTACGGCCCCGGTGCGCCGATCACGCGCCAGCAGAGCGGGTAGCGATAGACGATGCCTTCCGAGGTCTTGACGGCCGCGACGATCGTCAGGACGAAGTGGAACAGGAGCACCGCGGGAAACAGCACGAAGCCGATCAGCACCAGCATCAGGCAGCCCGCGACGATCAGGGCGAGCATGATCGTGATCTGGAAGTTCAGCGTTTCGCGTCCCTGGTCGGCGACGAATGGCATCTGGTCGCGCTTCGCGAGCCAGATGACCAGCGGCACGAGGAAGCCGCCGATCGCGGTCGCGTACAGCAGCATCGCGCTCAAGTGGCACCACATCGCCCACTGGCGCTCGTCGCGCGTGGGCGAGGCGCTCGGCGGCACGGTTTCGGCCTGCATGGCGGTTCTCCTCTACGCCCACCCTAGCACGCCGCCGCCGCCATCCGCGCCGCGCGCGCCCAGCCCATCTCGGCGAGCCGCCGCGCGCCGCGCCCGAACTCGACGGCATTCGCGGCGGCGGCCGTTCCCTGCGTCGCGCGCTTCAGGATGCCCTGCATGATCGCGGCCATGCGGAACAGGTTGTAGGCGAGGTAGTAGTCCCAGTGCGCGCCGGCCTCGCGGCCGGTGCGGCGGCAGTACGCGGCCACGTAGTCCGCCTCCGACGGAATGCCGAGCGCGGCACTGTCGACGCCGGCGAGGCCGCGGAAGATGCCCGCCGGGAAGTGCCACACGCAGCAGTGGTACGAGAAGTCGGCGAGCGGCGAGCCAAGTGTCGCGAGCTCCCAGTCGAGCACCGCCACCACCCGCGGCTCGCGCTGGTCGATGACCAGGTTGTCGAGGCGGTAGTCGCCGTGCACCAGGCGGCTGCCGTCGTCCGGCGGGATCCGTGTCGGCAGCCACTCGATCAGGCGGTCCATCGCCTCGATGGTCTCGGTCTCGCTCGCCCGGTACTGCTTCGACCAGCGTGCAATCTGCCGCGCCAGGTAGCCGCCGGCCTTGCCGAAGTCGGCAAGGCCGAGTGCCGCCGGATCGAGGCCGTGCAGCGTCGCGAGCACGCGATTCATGTCGTCGAACAGCAGGCCGCGCTCGCGGGCGGCGAGCTCGGGCAGGCGCGGGTCGGTGAACACGCGCCCTTCGACGAAATCCATCACGTAGAAAGCGCGGCCGATCACGTCCTCATCGACGCACAGGTGGTGCACGCGCGGCACCGGCACGCCGGAGCCGGCGAGCGCGGCGAGCACCCGGTACTCGCGCTCGATCTGGTGCGCCGAGGGCAGCAGCGCCGCGGCGGGACCGGGCTTGGTGCGCAGCGCGAAGCAGCGCCCGTTTGCGCTCAGCCGGTAGGTCGGGTTGGACTGGCCGCCGCCGATCGCGGCGAGATCGAGCGGTCGGCCCAGGCCCGGCACGCGCCCGTCGAGGTAGGCGGCCAGCCGGCCGGCATCGGGCAGCGCCCGGAGGCGCGCACTGCGTTCCTCGCTCTCGGTCATGTCGTCTCCGTCCGGCGCCCGGCACAGATTGCCGGTGCGGTCGCCGGGGCACAAGGCCGGGCCCTCTATAATGAGTACCGGCGCCATGCCCGCGCCTGCCCGGAGCCGCGCTTGAAACTCTCCGACCTGCTGCGACCCGCCGCGCGGCCGGGCGCCGCGGCCCCGCCCGGGCGCGGCGTCGCGAGCGCCTTCCAATATGGACGGCATGCGCTGCTGCTCGCCTGGACGACGAACCCGGGCCTTGCTCTGCTGCTCGCGGCTCTGACGCTGGTTGCCGGCACGCTGCCGGCCGGCATCGCCTGGGTCGGCGCGCAGATCGTCGACGCCGTGGTCGCCGCGGCGCGCATGTACTCGGCGCAGGGCGCGGCCGGCTACCGCCCCGCCCTTGCCTTCGTCGCCCTCGAGGCGCTGCTGGTCGCGCTGACGGCGGCCGCGCAGCGCGGCCTGTCGACCTGCCAGTCGCTGCTGCGCGCGCAGCTCGGCCAGCGCGTCAACGTGATGATCCTCGACAAGGCGCTGACGCTCGGGCTCGAGCAGTTCGAGGACTCGGAGTTCTACGACAAGCTGACGCGGGCGCGCCGCGAGGCCTCCTCGCGACCGCTGTCGATGGTGATGCGCACCTTCGGCCTGGTGCAGAACGCCATCTCGCTCGTGAGCTTCGGCGCGATCCTCGTGCAGTTCTCGCCGCTCGCCGTCGCGATCCTGCTGCTCGCCGGCCTGCCGGTGTTCTTCGCCGAGGTCCGGTTCTCGGGCGATGCGTTCCGGCTGTTCCGCTGGCGCTCGCCCGAGACCCGCATGCAGCTGTACCTGGAAACGGTGCTGGCGCGCGAGGACCACGCCAAGGAAGTGAAGCTGTTCGGCCTGGGTCCCCTGCTGCTCCGGCGTTACCAGGACATCTACCAGAAGCTCTACCGCGAGGACCGGCACCTCACGCTGCGGCGCGACGCATGGGGATTCACGCTCGGGCTGGTCGCGACGCTCAGCCTGTACGGCGCCTACGCCTGGATCGCGGTCACCGCGATCCGCGGTGCGATCACGCTCGGCCAGATGACGATGTACCTCATGCTGTTCCGGCAGGGGCAGTCGGCACTGTCCGCGGGCCTGGCCGCGATCGGCGGCCTGTACGAGGACAACCTCTACCTGTCCAACCTGTTCGAGTATCTCGACCAGCCGGTGGCGGCGCCGAACGGCGCGCTGCGGCACGGCCCGCTGCCCGCGGACGGCATCCGCTTCGAGAACGTGTCCTTCAGCTATCCGGGCAACGAGCAGCCGACGCTGTCCGGCATCGACCTGTCGATCCGGCCGGGCGAGAGCCTGGCGCTCGTCGGCGAGAACGGTTCCGGCAAGACCACCCTGATCAAGCTGCTGACGCGCCTCTACCGTCCGTCCGCCGGCCGGATCCTGTTCGAGGGGCAGGACCTCGCCGACTGGGACGAGACGGCGCTGCGCGAGCGCGTCGGCGTCATCTTCCAGGACTTCGCGCGCTACCAGCTCAAGGTCGGCGAGAACGTCGGCGCCGGCGACGTCCAGCATTTCGACGAACGCGAGCGGTGGGCCGAGGCGGCCGCCAAGGGTCTCGCCGCGCCGTTCATCCGCGAGCTGCCGGCCGGCTACGAGACGCAGCTCGGCGGCTGGTTCAAGGACGGCCGCGAGCTGTCCGGCGGCCAGTGGCAGAAGATCGCGCTGTCACGGGCCTTTATGCGCTCGCGCGCCGACGTGCTGGTGCTCGACGAGCCGACCGCGGCAATGGACGCCGCCGCCGAGGCGGAGGTGTTCGAGCATTTCCGGACGCTGACCCGCGGCCGCATCACGATCCTGATCTCGCACCGCTTCTCGACCGTGCGGATGGCCGACCAGATCGCCGTCCTCGACGGGGGCCGGATCGTCGAGCGCGGCGCGCACGAGGAGCTGATGCGCCAGGACGGACGCTACGCGCGGCTGTTCACGCTGCAGGCGCGCGGTTACCGCTGACGGAAGCCGCCCCTATAATGGGCTGCATCCGGGCACGCCAGTATGAAACTCCACCAGCTCCGCTATCTCACCGCGGTCGTGCAGAACGGCCTCAACATCACGACCGCGGCCCGCAAGCTGCACACCTCCCAGCCGGGCGTCAGCAAGCAGCTGAAGCTGCTCGAGGACGAGCTTGGCTTTCCGCTCTTCGAGCGCGACGGCCGCAACCTTACGAGCGTCACCGCCGCCGGCCAGCAAGTGGTCGATCGCTCGCTGCGCATACTCGAGGAGGTGCAGAACATTCGCCGCCTGTCGTCGGATCTCAAGGACGACCGCAGCGGCTCGCTCGCGATCGGCACCACGCACACCCAGGCCCGCTACGTGCTGCCGCCGATCGTGCAGAAGTTCCGGGCCGGCTACCCGGGCGTCGACCTGCACCTGCACCAGGGCACGACCGAGCAGATCGCCGAGCTCGCCAAACTCGACCGCGTCGACTTCGCGATCGCGACCGGCGGCGGCGAGCTGTTTCCCGGCATGGTGTTGCTGCCGTGCTATCGCTGGCAGCGGCGCATCGTCGTGCCGCGCGACCACCCGCTCGCCGCCGAGCGGGCGGTGACGCTCGAGGCGCTCTCGCGCCATCCGATCGTCACCTACACGTTCAGTTTCGGCGGCCGCTCGTCGCTGCCGGCGCTGTTCGAGACCGCGGGCCTGAAGCTGCAGGTCGCGCTCACCGCCAGCGACGCCGACGTCATCAAGACCTACGTGCGTCTCGGCCTCGGCGTCGGCATCCTCGCGAGCATGGCGCTCGACCCGCGCGAGGACCGCGATCTCGCGGTGCTCGATGCGGACCACCTGTTCGCGCCGCACGTGACCTGGATCGGCTTCCGGCGCGGGCGCCTGCTGCGGGGCTACATGTATGAGTTCATGAAGGCCTTCGCGCCGCACCTGACGCGCCGGCTCGTCGACCAGGCGGTGCGGGCGGGGGCGGGCCCCGCGCTCGCGCGCCTGTTCGAAGACGTCACCCTGCCAACGCTGTAACACCATGCCAACCATCAACGAAGTCACGGTTCCGCCGAGCCTCGAGCTGTTCAGCGAGCTGGTCGAGCTCCTGCAGGACTCGGTCGCCGGCCACGCGTCGGTCGGCTGGACGACAGTCCCGGACACGCGCGAGGCGCGCAACTACTGGACCGAGGTGCTAGAGGCGGTCGGCCGCGGCGAGCGCCTGCTGTTCGTCGCAACCGACAACCACGTCTGCGCGGGCGCGATCCAGCTCGCGCTCGTGAACAAGCAGAACGGTCGCCATCGCGGCGAGGTGCAGAAGCTGCTGGTGCACTCGCAGTACCGGCGGCGCGGCATCGGCCGCGCGCTCCTAACCGAGCTCGAGCGCGCCGCCACCGCCCGCGGCCGGACGCTGCTGGTGCTGGACACGATCACCGGCAGCACCGCCGAGCAGCTGTACCGCCGTGCCGGCTACCACTTCGTGGGCACCGTGCCCGGCTACGCGCGCTCGACGCACGGCGTGCTCGAAGCGACCGCGGTCTACTACCGCGAGCTCGCGGCTGACGCGCCCCGGCGCTAGGAGTCCCTGTGCCGTCCTTCGACGTCGTCTCGGAGCTGAACCATCACGAGGTCGCGAACGCGGTCGACCAGGCGAGCCGCGAGCTCGACAGCCGCTTCGACTTCAGGGGCACGGACGCCCGTTTCGAGCTCGCGGGCCATGAGGTGATCCTCGACGCCCCGGCCGAGTTCCAGCTGAAGCAGATGCTCGAGATCCTGAAGCTCAAGCTCTCGAAGCGCGGCGTCGACCTCGTCTGCCTCGAGCTCAAGGACCCGGAGGTGAACCTGGCGCGGGCCCGCCAGACGGTCGTGCTGCGCGAGGGCATCGACGCCGACAGCGCCCGCACGATCCAGCGCGCGGTCAAGGACTCCAGGCTCAAGGTTCAGGCCGCGATCCAGGCCGACAAGCTCAGGATCACCGGCAAGAGCCGCGACGAGCTGCAGGCGACGATCGCGCTGCTGCGTCAGCAGAAGGTCGACGTGCCGCTGCAGTTCAACAACTTCCGCGACTGATGCGCGCCGTTTTCCTCGACTACGCGACCGTCAGCAAGGGCGGCGACCTGGACGGCAGCCGGCTGGTCGCGGCATTACCCGACCTCGAGTTCCACGACGCGACAGCGGACGCCGAAGTCGACGGGCGCATCGCGGGCGCGGGCGTCGTGCTGCTCAACAAGGCCGAGATCACGCGCCGCCGCATCGAGGCGAACCCCGCGCTGCGGCTGCTCGCGCTGACCGCCACCGGTGTCAACAACGTCGACCTGGAAGCCGCGCGCGAACGGGGCGTCGCCGTCTGCAACGTGTCCGGCTACTGCACCTCGTCGGTCGTGCAGCATGTCTTCGCCGGCCTGCTCGCGCTCACGCATCGGCTGCGCGAGTACGACCGGGCGCTGAAGGCGGGCGCCTGGGAGCATGCCGAGCAGTTCACGATGCTGCATTACCCGGTCCGCGAGCTCGCCGGCCGGGTGCTTGGCATCGTCGGCTACGGCACCCTCGGACAGGGCGTCGCCAGGGTCGCGGCGGCGTTCGACATGCGGGTGCTCGTGGCGTGCCGGCCCGGCGCGGCCGCCTCGCCCGGGCGCCTCCCGCTCGCGGAGCTACTGCCGCAGGTCGACGCGTTGAGCCTCCACTGCCCCATCACGCCCGCGACCCGCGGCCTGATCGGTGCCGCCGAACTCGCGCTGATGAGACCGGATGCGGTGCTGATCAACACCGCCCGCGGCGCGCTCGTCGACGCCCCTGCACTCGCCGTGGCGCTCCGCACCGGGCGGCTCGGCGGCGCGGTCATCGACGTGCTCGAGCAGGAGCCGCCGCAGGCCGGCAGCCCGCTCCTCGCCCCGGACCTGTTCAACGTGATCGTCACCCCGCACACGGCTTGGGCTGCGCGCGAAGCGCGCCAGCGAGCCCTCGATGAGCTCACGGCCAACGTCGTCGAGTTCCTGCGGGGCGGGCGCCGCGGGCGGGTCGCCTGAGTCCGTCGCGGACCTGAAACTAGACTTAAGTTTAGTTATTGACACGGTGTCAGTGTACGCCTAGAGTCGGTCCGTGTCCTACATCGCCGCACGCCGTGTCGAGGAAAAAGAGCGCCGCCGCGGCGAGATCGTCGATGCGGCGGAGCGCCTGTATGCGGAGAAGGGCTGGGACGCGGTCACGATGGATCAGGTCGCGCGCAGCGCCCGCCTGTCGCGCGCGCTCCTCTACGTCTACTTCCGCGACAAGGAGGAACTCCTGTTCGCCCTTGGCGAGCGCGCCATGCAGCTGCAGCGCGAGCTGTTCACGGCCGCCGTCGCCCGCCACGTGCGCGGCGTCGACCAGGTCGAGGCGATCGGCCGCGCCTACATGGCCTATGCCGAGACCTACCCGCACTACTTCGACGCCTGCGCGCGCTTCCATGCGCACTCGATGTCACCGGAACCGGGCTCCAACGAGGGCGCCTGCGCGCTCGCGGGCGACGCCGTGCTCGGAATAGTGGTCGCCGCGATCCGCGCCGGGATCGAGGACCGCAGCATCCGCGCCGACATCGGCGACCCGATGCTGGTGGCGGTCACGCTGTGGGCGTTCACCCACGGCGTCATCCAGCTCGCGACCACCAAGGGCACCGAGCTAGCGCGCTTCGGCATCTCGGTCCCGGAGTTCGGCGCCTACTCCCTGCAGCTGATGCGCTCGCTGACGGCGCCGCTTACCGCCGGCTGATTTTTTTGTCTTGGAATTGACACATGTCCAGAACATCGACACGTGACTACGCCGGCCGGGCCATCGCGGTGCTAGCGCTCTTTGCGGCCTGGGCGGCGCCTGCCGCGACCGGGCCCGACGGCGAGGATCGCCCGATCGAGGGCGCGGTCGACGAGCTGGTGCAGGACGCCCTCGGCGCCAACCTGCAGATCGACGTGGCCGCTGCCGAGGTCAGCGAGCGCCTCGCCGCGCTCGACCAGGCGCGCGCCCGCTACCTGCCGGTGCTCGACCTGAACGCGCGCTACTCGGCCGCCGACGGCGGCCGGGTCATCAGCATCCCGGTCGGCGACCTGCTGAACCCGGTCTACGTGACCCTGAATCAGCTGACCGGCCAGCAGCGGTTTCCCTCGATCCAGAACCAGAGTTTCTCGCTGCTGCGCCCGCGCGAGCAGGAGACCAAGCTATCGTTGACGCAGCCGCTCTACGACGCCCGCATCACGCCGGCGCGCGCCGCGAGCACTGCCCAGTACGAGGGCGCGCTGGCCGCGCGCGCGGCGCTCGCCGCGCGCATCGAGCGCGACATGCGCACCGCCTACTACCGCTGGCTCGAGGCCGGCGCCCGGCTCGGCATCCTGGACGCCACGCAGGAGCTCGCGGGCGCCAACCGGCGCGTCAACCAGAGCCTGTACGACAACGGCAAGATCACCCGCGACCTGGTCTATCGCGCCGAGGCCGATCTGCTCGAGGTCGAGCAGTCGCGGCTCGCGGCCAGCAATGGTGTCCGGATCGCGCAGAGCTACGTCAACCTGCTGCGCAACGCGCGGTTCGACACGCCGCTGCCGCACGTGCGCGTCGACGACGACGACGTCGGCCGGCTGCGCGACGCGGCCCTCGGCCGCATCGGCCTGTTGCAGCGTGAAGCGCTGGCGGCGACGGCGCTCGAGCGCCGCGCGGAGCTGCGCGAGTTCGACGCGGCGGCCGCGGCCGCGGCCGCCGGCGAGCGCCTGGCGCGCGCCGCATTCAAGCCGCAGTTCGCGCTCGCGGTCGATGCCGGCACGCAGGGTGTGGGCTACGGCCTCGGCGCCGACGATCGCTACGTGCTGGCCTCGGTCGTGATGCGGTTCAACCTGTTCGCCGGCGGGGCGGACCGCGCCGGCCTGGCGGCGGCGCATGCCGCCGGCCGCGAGGCCCGCGCCAATCGCGCGCTCGCCGAGAGCCGCATCCGGCTCGAGGTTGAGCAGGCGGCCGACGACCTCGACGTCGCGCTCGGCTCGCTCGCGACCGCCGCTCGGCGCGTCGACGCGGCACAGGGCGCGTTCCGGATCGCGGCGCGCAAGCGCGACCTCGGCCAGATCAACCAGGCCGAGTTCATCGACGCGCGCCGCGTCGTGACCGACGCCGAGCTCAACCGCAACGTCACCCGCTTCACCGCCCTCGCTGACCTCGCCGAGCTCGAGTACGCGCTCGGCGCCGGCCGCCGCTCGTCCACCCGGGAACCGCCACCATGAACCGTCGCACCGTCCTCTCCATCCTGGCCGCGCTTGCGGCCACCGCGGCGCTCGTCGCCGCCTGCGGCCATCACGGCACCGAAGCGCCGGCCGCGAGTCCGCCGCGGCCGGTGCGGGTGGCGCCGCTTGCGAGCGTCGCGGTCGGCGAGACCTTGCGGGCGGTCGGGCTGCTGTCGCCGAAGGACGAGGCGCGCCTCGCGTTCAAGGTTGGCGGCGTCGTCGAGTCGATCCGCGTCGAGGACGGCACGCCGGTGCGGGCCGGCCAGCTGCTCGCCGTCCTGAAGCAGACCGAGATTGCCGCCGGCGTCGAGCAAGCGCGCCAGGCGGCGGGCAAGGCGACCCGCGACCTGGAGCGGGCGCGCGCGCTCTACGCGGACGGCGTCGCAACGCTCGAGCAGGTCCAGGACCTGACGACCGCCGCCGAGGTCGCCGCCGCCGCGCGCCGCAGCGCCGAGTTCAACGCGAGCTACACGCGCATCGTCGCGGCCGCCGACGGCGTGGTGCTGCGCAAGCTCGCCGAAGCCGGCGAGGTGGTCCAGGCTGGCCAGCCGGTGCTAGTCGTCGGCGGCGCGAGCCGAGGCTGGATCGTCCGCTTGG
The DNA here is from genome assembly GCA_025351005.1 of Pseudomonadota bacterium. Classification (GTDB taxonomy): domain Bacteria; phylum Pseudomonadota; class Gammaproteobacteria; order Steroidobacterales; family Steroidobacteraceae; genus CAIKZZ01. The sequence goes on from JANXWS010000005.1 coordinate 13,883, forward strand.
GCCTCGCCGACCGCGACGTGGTGCACTTCCGGATCGGCGACGCGGCACAGATCGGCTTCGACGCATGGCCCGGCCGCACGTTTGCCGGACGCATCTCGAACCTCGCATCGAGCGCCGATCCGGCGACCGGCACGTTCACGGTCGAGGTGCAGGTAGAGCAGGCGGGCGCCGCGTTCGTGCAGGGCCTGGTCGCCAAGGTGACCTTGACGCCGGCCGGGAGCCGCAGCGCCAACGTCGTGCCGGTGCAGGCGCTCGTTGAGGCGAACGGCAGCGACGCCGCCGTGTTCATCGTCGACCGGGAACAGCCCGTGGCGCACCGCGTGACGATCCGCATCGGCCGCATGAGCGACGGCGAGGTCGAGGTGCTCGACGGACTCGCACCCGGCGCGCAGGTCGTCATCGACGGCGCCGCTTTCCTCGAGAACGGCGACCCGGTGCGGATTGCCGCCGCGCACGCCGGCCCGTCCTCCCACATCGGCTGAGGCCGCTACATGAGCATCTGGGCCTTCGCCGTCCGCCGCTGGCAGTTCACGCTGGTACTGTTTGCGCTCTTGATCGCGCTCGGCGGCGCGAGCCTCGTCAGCATTCCGCGCTCCGAGGACCCGAGCTTCCCGTTCCCCGCGGCGACCATCACGATCGTCTGGCCGGGCGCCGACCCGAGCGACATGGAGCGCCTGGTCGTCAAGCCACTCGAGGACGCGGTCAACTCGCTCGACAACGTCAAGAAAATCGCCAGCTCCGCCTTCGACGGTCTCGCGACCGTGCACGTCGAGTTCTACTACGGCTCGGACCCCGAGAAGAAGCAGGACGAGGTGATCCGCGAGCTGAACCGGATCCGCTCGACGCTGCCGGCCGACATCGCCCAGATCGACATCGTCAAGAACAACCCCGGTCTGGTGAACATCGTGCAGCTGGCACTCGTCAGCGATACGGCGAGCTACCGCGAGCTGAAGGAGCGCGCCGAGAACCTGCGCGACCTGCTCGAGACCGTGCCGGGCGTCCGCACCGCCGAGATCTGGGCGTTCCCGAAGCCCGAGGTGCGGGTCGCGGTCGACCTCGAGCGGCTGGCACGAGCCGGCGTCACGCTCGGGCAGGTGACGCAGGCGATCCAGGGCCAGAACGTCAACGTGCCGGGTGGTTCGGTCGACGTCGGCCTGCGGCGCTTCAACCTGCGGACCGCGGGCAGCTACGGCTCGCTCGACGAGATCGCCGCGACGGTCGTCGGCGGCACGGGCGGTCGCATCGTGCGGGTGCGCGACATCGGCGCCGTCTCGTGGGACACCGAGGAGCAGGCCTATACCGGCCGCTACAACGGCCGGCGCGCCGTGTTCGTGACCGCCAACCAGAAGGACGCCACCAACATATTCAAGGTGCGGGACGGCATGTACGCCAAGCTGCCGGCCTTCGAGCGCTCGCTGCCGCCCGACATCCGGCTCGAGCGCGGCTTCGACCAGTCGCACAACGTCGCGCGGCGGCTGGGCCAGCTGGCGGGCGACTTCGCGATCGCGCTGAGTCTCGTGCTGCTGACGCTGCTGCCGCTCGGCCTGCGCGCCGCCGGCGTCGTCATGATCTCGATCCCGCTGTCGCTCGCGATCGGCCTGGCGCTCCTGTTCCTGACCGGCTTCGGTCTCAACCAGCTGTCGATCGCGGGCTTCGTGCTCGCACTCGGCCTGCTGGTCGACGACTCGATCGTGGTCGTCGAGAACATCGCGCGCTTCATCAGAAGCGGCTACTCGCGCGCCGAGGCCGCGATCAAGGCGACCGACCAGATTTACCTGGCCGTGCTCGGCTGCACGGCGACCCTGCTGCTCGCGTTCCTGCCGCTGCTGTTCCTGCCGGAGGGCGCCGGCCAGTTCATCCGCTCGCTGCCGGCCTCGATCCTGTTCACCGTGCTCGCGTCGCTGTTCGTGGCGCTGACCGTGATCCCGTTCCTCGCGAGCCGCATGCTGCGCAACGACGCCGCGCACGGCGGCCAGGAGCAGGCGCACGGTGTGCTCGGCCAGCTCGTGCAGCGCTTCGACCGGTTCGCGGACAACGTCCTGCAGCGCCTGATGGGGGCGATCCACTCGGTGTACGGGCCGGCGCTGCGCTGGGCGCTGGCGCGGCCCGGCAAGACCGTGGCCGGGGCGCTCGCGCTGTTCGCGCTCGTGGCCTGCAGCGTGCCGCTGATCGGCTTCAGCCTGTTCCCGCCCGCCGACGTTCCGCAGTTCCTGGTCCGGGTCGACGCCCCGGACGGCGCCAGCATCGCCGAGACCGAGCGCGCGCTTGGCGTCGTGGAGGCGGAGCTCGGCCGGCACCGCGAGGTCAAGCGCTGGTTCACGCACGTCGGCCACGGCTCGCCATTCGTCTACTACAACGTCTTCCCGTTCGGCCGCAGCGCCAACGTCGGGGAACTCTTCGTCGAGCTCGACAACTTCGACCCGCACCACACGCCGCAGCTGCTCGAGGAGCTGCGGGCGCGCTTCGCGGAGTACCCGGCGGCGCGAATCACGCTGAAGCAGTTCGAACAGGGCCCTCCGATCGACAACCCGGTGGCGATCCGCATCGTCGGTCCCGAGATCGACGGACTGCGCACCATCGCCGGCCGCGTCGAGCAGGTGCTGAAGGAGACGCCCGGGACGCGCGACGTCAAGAATCCGGTGCGGCTGCTGCGCACCGATGTCAACCTGGGCATCGACACCGACAAGGCCGGCCTGCTCGGGGTCTCGCCGCTCGAGGCGAACCGCACCGTGCGCCTGGCGATCGCTGGCCAGGTCGCCGGCCAGTTCCGCGCCAGGAACGGCGACGAGTACGACATCACGCTGCGCCTGCCGATGCACGAGCGGCCGACGCTCGACGCGCTCGACTCGATCCAGGTCAGCTCGCTCGCCGGTCGCCAGGTGCCGCTCCGGCAGATCGCGAACCCGCGCTTCGAGACCGCACCAAACTCCATCACGCGCTACAACCGCGAACGGCAGGTCACGGTCTCGAGCGAGGTCGCGCCGGGCTTCAACACGGCCAAGGTGACCGACGAGGTCGTACGCCGCATCGGGCGCATCGAGCTGCCGCCGGGGTACCGCTTCGTGGTCGCGGGAGAGGTTGAGGCGCAGGCGGAGAGCTTCGGCGGCCTGCTGCCCGCGGTGCTGGTAGCGGTGTTCGGCATCATCGCGGTGCTCGTGCTCGAGTTCGGCAGCTTCCGCTCGACGCTGATCGTTGCGGGCGTCATTCCGCTCGGCGTCACCGGCGCGCTGCTCGCGCTGCTCCTGACCGGCTACACGCTGTCGTTCACCTCGATCATCGGCATGATCGCGCTGATCGGCATCGAGATTAAGAACTCGATCCTGCTGGTCGACTTCACGAACCAGCTGCGCGAGCAGGGCACGCCGCTCGACGAGGCGATCGAGCGGGCCGGCGAGATCCGCTTCCTGCCGATCCTGCTGACGTCCGCGACCGCGATCGGCGGGCTGCTGCCGCTCGCCGTGCAGGGCTCGGGCCTCTACTCGCCGCTCGCCGTCGTGATCATCGGCGGCCTGATCTCGTCCACGCTGCTGGCGCGGCTCGTGACGCCGGTCATGTACAAGCTGCTGCCGCCCTCGATCGCGGCGCAGGACCCGGCCGGCTGAGCGACCGGCGCGGGGGCCCGGCAGGCGCCCGCTTGCGCCGCCGGCTCCAGGCTCGTCACACTCGGCGCCGGTTCGCTGCCCGATGAGGTCCCGTGGCTGATTCGACCCCGACTGCGCGGCGCTCGCTCGCCATCCTGCGGCTGATCGCCGTGTTCAAGTTCATCAAGGCGAGTCTCGTCGTAGTCACGGGCTTCGGCCTGCTGTCCTTCTTCCATCCGGCCTTCGCCGCGAGCCTGTACCGGATGGTCGGCGCGCTGCCGTATGCGTTCGAGCAGCAGCTGCTGCGCCGCGTGATCAGCGAGCTGAGCGGCTTGAGCCCGTCAAGGGTCCAGGTCATCGCGGGGGTGACGTTGCTGTACGCGGTGCTGTTCATCGTCGAGGGCGCGGGCCTGTGGCGCGGGCGGCACTGGGCAGAGTGGCTGACGGTGATCGCAACCTGCTCGCTCGTTCCGGTCGAGCTCTACGAGCTCGCCCGCCATCCGAGCGTGAACAAGGCGCTCGTCGTGCTCGCCAATCTAGCGGTCGTCGCCTACCTCGTGTGGCGGCTGCGGCGCGAGGCGGCGGCGCGGCGAGCCCCGGCCGCTGCCGCCGACTAGCCGCGCGGGCCGCGAGCGGCTAGTCTCGTCGCCCCCACCGCCACCCGCTCGGAGGTCGTCATGCGCCCCTCAATCCCGCTGCTGCTGCTGGCAACCGCGCTGACCGGAGCTTGCGCGACGATGCCGCCGCCGCTCAAGGCGCGCGCGACGATGGAGCCGAAGTCGGGCAGCAGCGTCGCCGGTGAGGTACGCCTGAACGAGGCACGTGGCGTCGTCCACGCACGCGTCGAGCTCACGGGCCTCGCGCCCGGCTCCGAGCACGGCTTCCACGTCCATGAGAAGGGCGACTGCTCGGCGGCCGACGGCACCAGCGCCGGCGGGCACTTCAATCCGAGCGGCGCGCCGCACGGGCAGGCCGGCAGCGCGGCGCATCACGCCGGCGACATTCCGAGCGTGACGGCGGATGCGGCCGGCAAGGTCAAGGTCGACATGGTGCTCGAGGGCGTCACCCTCGCCGCAGGCCCGACCTCGATCGCCGGGCGCAGCATCGTCGTGCACCGCGACCGCGACGATTACACGCCGCCGAGCGGAAATTCCGGGCCACGCGTCGCCTGCGGGGTCATCGCCGCGCAGTAAGCAGGCGCCGGCGTGAGGCTCAGGCGGTGACGCCGATCCGCGCCGCCGCCCACTGCAGTACGCGCTGCAGGCGCGGCACCGTCAGGTGCAGCGCAGTCGCGAACGGCACCCAGCGGAACTCATGGTGCTCGGCGCGGCCGAGCGCCGGGTTGACCGGCAGCGTGACCGCGTCGGCGCGCGTGCGGGCAACGTAGAAGCGCACCACTTTGCCGCCGGCGTAGGCCTCCGTGTCGACCGACTCCTCGCCCCAGGCAAAGTCGAGGTCGCCCAGACCCGTTTCCTCGCGCACTTCGCGGATCGCAGCCTCGAGCGGCGTCTCGTCCGCCTCCAGCCGGCCCTTCGGCAGGTCCCAGTTGCGGTAGGCGCGCAACAGCAGCACGAGCGGTCCCAGCGCCGTGTCGCGAACGACGACGACGCCGGCTGCGCGTTTCGAGCCCCGGCTTCGCATCGCGCGATTATAGGGCGCCGGCGCCGGCGGCGATCGCGTGGCGGCGGAAGGCCGCGCCCGGTGCGGCGCCACCTCATAGTGGTTCTGGATCGAAACGATCGTTCTGATAGACTTTGTTTATAGTCATCGACGGCCGCCGTGAACCTCCGCGATCTCCGTTACCTCGTCGCGCTCGCCGACGCGCGCCACTTCGGCCGGGCTGCGCTGCGGTGCCACGTCAGCCAGCCGACGCTGTCGGCGCAGATCCGGAAACTCGAGGATTACCTGGGGGTCACGCTGGTGGAACGCCGGCCGCGCGACGTCGCGCTGACCGAGATCGGCGAACGCATCGTCGCCCGTGCCCGCCGCGTGCTGCAGGACAGCGACGACATCGTCGACCTCGCCCGTGCCGCGCGCGACCCCCTCGCCGGTACGCTCAGAATCGCCTTCATTCCGACGCTCGGGCCGTACCTGCTGCCACTCGTGACGCCACGGCTGCGCAAGCGCCTGCCGAAGCTGCAGCTGCTGCTGTACGAATACCAGACGGCGCCTCTGCTCGAGCGCCTGCGCGGCGGCGACATCGACCTCGGCGTCCTCGCGCTGGGCCCGGGCCAGGACGGCCTCGAGACGCGCGCGCTCGGCGACGAGGCGTTCACGCTCGCGATGCCGGCCAGCCACGCACTCGCGAAGAAGGCGAGCGTCCGCGCCGATGACCTGGCCGGCGAGACTCTGTTGCTGCTCGAGGACGGCCATTGTCTTCGCGACCAGGCGCTCGACGTCTGCAGCCGCATCGACGTCCACGAGGCCGAGGATTTCCGCGCCACCAGCCTCGAGACTCTCCGCCAGATGGTGGCCGCCGGCCACGGCCTGACGCTGCTGCCCGAGCTCGCCACACGCGGGCCGTTCGCCGCCGCCCGCAACCTCGTCGTGCGCCCGTTCGGAAGGCCGGTGCCGCATCGCACGCTCGGTGCTGCGTGGCGCCGCAGCAGCACTCGCGCGAGCGCGATCGTGGCCGTCTGCGATGCGATCGCAGCCGCGCTCGCCGAGCGCGGCTGAGCCGGGCCTCAGGCCGCGCCCGGCCCGTGGCCCGAAGCGGTCGGGCCCGCCGCGCGCTCCGCCTCGTGCCGGCGATGGATGAAGTAGTAGAGCAGATAGCCGGCGCCGACGGCGGCGGGCACCAGCCCGAACAGGTACGGGACGCCGCCGAGCTGCGTCATGCTCACGGTCAGCACGGCGCCGACGAGCACGAGCACGAGCCCCTGGCGCAGGTAGCGCGCGCCGTTGCCGACGGCCGCGGCCGGCTCCTGTTCGGGCGGATCGGGCGGCATCTCGAGGCCCTTGTCGATCGCAGCCAGCCGCTCCTTGTGCCTGAACTCGGCTCGCTGCAGGCGCTGGCGGTGGATGGCGAGCACCCGGATGATCGCGAAGCAGACCCCCCCGAGGATCGCGAGGATCGGGACGAACATTCCAATGACGTCCTCATTCATGACCGTGTCTCCTTGAACGTTTCAGCGACCGATGACGAGCTCGAGCAGCGCCGCGAGTCGCGACCAGTCGCCGCCGAGGCAGAGCCCGACCGCGAGTCCCGTCAGCGCCGCGAACAGCAGGTCGAGGTCGGGGCTGGTAGGCTGCCGGCACTGCCGCGAGTTGCTCATGGGCGTTGAGACGCAGTGCACGGGGCATCGGTTTCAGCGTCGAGGGGCGTTTGCGTTCACCGCAACCTGAAACCGACGGGCGCCCGCGCGCGTATCACCCCGTGATCCTTCGACCGCCGAGGCCGGAATGGACGAGCCGATCGTGGCGGCGCTGCGGGCCGGCCGTTTCACCGAAGCGTTCGAAGCGCTCGTCGGCGCGTACCGGCGGCGCGTGTTCGGCCTCGCCTACTCGATCGTCGGCGACCGCGACGCCGCCGACGACGTGGCCCAGGAGGTGTTCGTGAAACTGTGGCGCGCGCTCGACAGCTACGACGGACGGGCGCAGCTTTCGACCTGGATCTACGCGATCGCGCGCAACACCGCGATCTCCGCGCTGCGCCGGCAGCGGCCGTCGAGTTCGCTGTCGGACCCCGCCGTGCAGGCCGAGGCCGAGGCGCATGCCCCGCAGGCGGCCGGCGGCGAGGATGCCGACCACGCGCTCCTGTGGCGCGCGGTCGCGGCGCTGCCCGGCCCGCAGCGCCAGGCAGTCGTGCTCTACTACCAGGACGAACGGCCGGTCGAGGAGGTCGCAGCGATGCTCGGCATGCCGGTCAACACCGTCAAGACACACCTCCACCGCGCGCGCGCGCGCCTTGCAAGCGCGCTCGACGCGCGCTCCGAGGATCGCCCATGAACGAGCCGCTGCGCCCGGAAGCGATCGACCGGACACTGGCGCGGATGATGACGCCGCTCGACGCGGCTCCGGATTTCGAGGCCCGCCTGCGCTCGCGCCTTTCGCGCGAGGCGAGCGCGCCGGATGCGGCGGCCGTCACCCAGGCGCGCGAGCGGGCGCTCCGCGAACGTCTCGCTGCGGAGGCGGCGCTCAGGAGCAGCCTGTGGCGGAGCGTGACGACCGTCGCTCTGACCGCGCTCGCTGCCGCGGTCCCGGCATGGCTGCTCGCTCCCATGATCGGCCGCGCCCTGCTGCACGTGCTCGCCATCGCAGGCCCGACCGGGATCGCCGCAGTCACCGTCGCGGTGCTGATCGCGACGCTCTGGCGCGCGTTCGCGCCGGTGCCGGGTACCATCCCCCAGGGCGCCGGTTACGCCTGAGCACGTTGCCGCGCAGTCGCCCGGCGCCGCGAGCCGTGCGCCAATCCGCGGCTGGCGCTCGGAGTAGAGCGGAGCGATTCAGACTCCCGACCTCCAGCTTCACGGTGCGAAGCGGTGCTTTGAAGTCGATTGTTTCTGGAGCGAGTCAGTTGTCGATCCGTGGTGTGCCAAGCCGCTGCCGCTGGGGCGCCGTCGCCTTGATCGCCACCGACCATGACGCAGCGCCCCGGATTCCCGCACCAGTCCCTCAGGCCGATCGTCTTCCTTTTTTTGTAGATCAAACCCAACGCGCCCGGTACGAGCGCCATGTTTGCTTCGTTGGGCGCGCCGCCGGGAATTCGAACCCCAGGTCCGGCTGCAGCAGCGCGGTGATGCGGATCACGCCGGCACCTGCTGGCTGGCGGTGACAGCGATCGGTCGAGGGTGTAGCGTCGGTCGGCGCTCGGGCGAGCTCGACCCGCGTTCCCTGACGGAGGCCTCATTCATGTCGTCCCGCTGCCGCGGCTGCGCAGCCATGTTGATCGCTGCCTGCTTCGCGACCGCCGCCTACTCCGCGCCGCTGCCCCGGCTGGCGATCGAGAGCGGCAGCCTGACGGTGTCCGGCGTGTCGTCCGGCGGCTACATGGCGACGCAGTTTCAGCTTGGCTACAGCCGCATCGTCGCCGGCGCCGGCGTGATCGCCGCGGGGCCCTGGGGCTGCTCGCGCGGCTCGCTCCTGCGCGCGCTCGCCGACTGCCTCGACCGGGCGACGAGCGTCCCGGACGCGCCGGGCCTCGTCGCGCTCGCGCGCACCACCGCCGCGACCGGCGCCATCGACCCGCTCGACGGTCTGAAGCCGGCGCGGGTGTGGCTCTTCCACGGCACGCGCGACGAGACCGTTGCTTCCCCGGTCGCGGTGGCACTCGTCGAGTTCTACCGGCCCTTCGTGACGGCCGCCAACCTGCGCGTCGTCGACACGGTGGCGGCACCGCATGGCGTGCCGACCGAGGCCGACGGCGCCAGCTGCGACCACACCGCGACGCCGTACCTTTACGCCTGCCACTACGACGGCATCGGCGAAATGCTCTCGTTCCTGTACCGCGGCGGAGCCGCGGGCGCCCGCTCGGCCGCGGGAGAGCTGAGCCGCTTCGACCAGGCGCCGTACGACCCGGCCGGCACGCTTGCGCCGCAGGGTTATCTGTACGTGCCGCGTTCCTGCAGTGCGCAGGCGCCGTGCCGCTTGCACGTCGCCTTTCACGGCTGCCGGCAGGGCAGCGACTTCGTCGGCGAGACCTTCGTGAGAGAGGCCGGCTACAACCGCTGGGCCGACGACAACCGGCTGGTCGTGCTCTACCCGCAGACGCAGAAGAGCATGATGCTGCCGCTGAACCCGCAGGGATGCTGGGACTGGTGGGGCTACGCGGGCGTCGACTACGCGACGCACGACGGCAAGCAGATGGCGGCGGTGCGGGCGATGGTGCGCGCGCTGGCGGGCTTCTGACCCACGCGTGACACTCGCGGCCCCAGCCACTGCCGGCGGACATCCCGTGACCACCACTCCCTCGCCGGTCGCGGCGCTGATCGGTCTCGGCAAGATGGGCGCCAACATGGTGCGGCGCCTCGCCCGCGCCGGGGTGCCGGTCGCGGCGTTCGACGTCGCCGAAGCCGCGCGCGAGGCGCTGGCGGAGGAGCCCCGGGTCCGTCTGGCAGCGACCCTCGCCGACGTCGTCGCCCTGCTGCCGAGGCCGCGGGTTGTGTGGCTGATGCTGCCGGCCGGCGGACCGAGCGAGACAACGTTGACGGCGCTCGCCGCGCTGCTCTCGGCGGGCGACGTCATCGTCGACGGTGCCAACGCCGATTACCGCGACAGCATGCGCCACGCGGCCGAGGCCGCGACGCGCGGGGTCCTGTTCGTCGACGCGGGCGTTTCGGGAGGGGTCTGGGGCCTCGCGAACGGCTACGGCCTGATGCTCGGCGGCACGCCAGAGGCGATCGCGCCGGTACTGCCGCTCGCGCGCGCGCTCGCGCCGGCGCCCGATCGCGGCTGGGTGCACTGCGGGCCCCCGGGCACCGGCCACTTCGTCAAGATGGTTCACAACGGCATCGAGTACGGCCTGATGCAGGCCTACGCCGAGGGCTTCGCGCTCATGCGCGACAAGCGCGAGTTCGGCCTCGACCTGGCCGCGATCGCGGCAAGCTGGCGTGACGGCAGCGTGGTGCGCTCGTGGCTGCTCGAGCTCGCGGCCGAGGCGCTGGCCGCCGACCAGACCTTTGCCGACGTCTCGCCCGTGGTCGCTGATTCGGGCGAGGGACGCTGGACGTTGCGCGAGGCGATCGAGCTCGGCACACCGCTGCCGGTGATCACCGCGGCGCTGATGACCCGCTTCGCAACCCAGGGTCGCGACGACTATGCGGGGCGCTTCCTCGCCGAGCTGCGGCACGCATTCGGCGGCCACCCGCTGCCGAAAGAGCGCCGCTAAGCCGGGTCAGTGCGGGACGCGCAGCTCCGCGGGCAGCGCGGCCGCGGCGGCCGCGTCGGCGAACACGAGCGCCGACTCGCGCGCGACGCGACCGGCCGGCGAGCTCCGGTCGCCCTCCCAGAGCGCGCGCAGCGCGGCGGCCTTGTCCGCGCCCGTGACCAGCCACAGGCGGTGGCGCGCGCAGTCCAGCACCCGATACGTCAGCGTCATGCGCGGCACGCCGTGGTAGACGGCGCTGATGCCGACGTCGCGCTCGCCGTCGTCGAGCAGCGCATCACCTGGCAGCAGCGAGGCCGTGTGACCGTCGGCGCCGAGCCCGAGCTGGACGACGTCGAATACCGGCGGCGTGCCGCAATGCTGGGCCAGCAGCGCCGCGTAGTCGTCGGCACCGGCCGCGAGCGGCTGCCGCTCGACCGGCATGGCGTGGAACTGGGACGCGTCGATCCCGTCGGGTGCCACCAGCAGCTCGGCGATCTGCCGCGCATTGCGCCGCTCGTCGTTCGCGGGCACGACGCGCTCGTCGACCTGGAACACCTCGACGCCACCCCAGTGGACGCGCAGCCGCCGCAGGTCGTGCAGCATCCGCCGCGGCGTGCGGCCACCGGACAGCGCGACCATGCACTTGCCGCGCCGCGTCGTGGCGCGGCCGACCTCGATGCGCAGCCAGTCCGCCGCACGCTCCGCGGCCGCGTCCGCCGACCGCAACACCAGGATGCGCATCGTCGCGGTCCGTGCTCAGCGCCGGCCGAGGAAGTCGCCCTTGCCGAGGTCGATCCCGTTGTGGCGCAGGATCGCGTAGGCGGTGCTGGCGTGGAAGAAGAAATTCGGCAGCGCGTAGTCCAGCAAGTACGGCAAGCCCTCGAACGTCACCGGCTGCCCGCCGACCTTGATCTCGATCTGGCGCTGCTCCTGACCGTCGATCCGTGCGGCCGGCAGCGTGTCGAGGAACCCGAGCGTCCGGTCGATGCGCGCGTAGAGCTCCGCGAAGCTCTGCTCGCTGTCGGGGTAGCTCGGCGGCTCCTGGCCCGCAAGGCGGGCGGGCGCGCTCTTGGCGAAGTCGGCCGCGATCTGTACCTGCCGCGTCAGCGGGAACATGTTCGGTGCCAGCCGCGCCGCGAGCAGCACCGCCGGATCGATCCGGGTCGAGAGCGCCTGCGCCTCGGCCTTGCCGAGCACCCCGCGCAGCGCGGCCAGGTAGTGCCGGAACACCGGCACGGAGGCCCGGTACATCGATATCGCCATCGTCCTTCTCCTGCGCCGCGTGCCCGGATATTTTGACCGTTCGGCGAAGGACTGCAATGCTTCGCCCGGGCCGCGGGCCCGGGAGCACCGACGCCATGACTGCTGCCGATGAGGGACTCGCGCTGGATCCCGCGATCGTCGCGGCGCTCGCACGACTCGCCGGTTACCCGCCGCCGGACGCCGCGACGCTCGCGCGGATCGCGGCGGGCGCCGACGACGCGATCGCCGCCGTGCGCGCGGGCGAGACGGTCACGCTATTCGACGACGAACCGGCGCACTTCCTGGCAGAGCTCGAACGGCTGGCAGGTGCCGAGACCCCATGACGCCGGAGCGCTGGACGCTGACGGAGGCCTGTGCGGCGCTTGCGCGCGGCGCGGTGTCCTCCGTCGAGCTGACGCGCCACTGCCTCGAGCGCGCGGCGCGCCTGAACGGCACGCTCAACTGCTTCCTGCGCCTCGAGACGGAGGCGGCGCTGGCGCAGGCGGCGCGCGCCGACGCGGCCCGCGCGGCCGGCCGGCCACTTGGGCCCCTGCATGGCGTGCCGCTAGCACTCAAGGACCTGTTCTACGATCGTTTGCGCGTGACCGGCGGCGGTTCGCGGATTCGCGCCGGTTTTCGCGCCACGGCGACGGCGACGGCACTCGCGCGGCTCGAGACGGCCGGCGCCGTCAACCTCGGCGCGCTGCACATGACCGAGTTCGCACTCGGGCCCACCGGGCACAATGCGTTCCACGGCCCCTGTCGCAATCCCTGGAACCCCGACCATATCGCCGGCGGCTCCTCGAGTGGCGCCGCCGCCGCGCTCGCCGCCCGTCTCACCTTCGGCGCGCTCGGCTCGGACACCGGCGGTTCCGTACGCGTGCCGGCCGCCGCCAATGGCGTGCTTGGCCTCAAGCCTACCTACGGGCTCGTGCCGCGCACCGGTGCGATGCCGCTGTCGTGGTCGCTCGATCACGTCGGACCGCTGGCCCGCACCGCTGGCGACCTGGCGCGGCTGCTGGCCGTCGTTGCCGGCCACGATCCGCTCGACCGGAGTTCGAGCCGGCGTGCGGTGCCAGACTACGAAGCGGCGCTGGCCGCCCCGCTCGACGGGCTGCGGATCGGCGTGGCGGCCAACGCCTGCACCGACGCGGTCGACCCCGGCGTCGGCCACCTGCTGGATGCAGCGACTGCGGCGCTCGTGTCGGCGGGCGCGCGGCAGGTCGCGGTCACGGTGCCCGCCGCGCCGCGGCTGGTCGCCCTCAGCCGCGTGCTCTTGTACGCCGAGGCCGCGGCGCTGCACGCCCATTGGCTACGGACCCGGCCCGACGACTACTCGCCGCAGGTGCGCGCGCGCATCGCCACCGGTGTCGCGATCCCGGCGCCGATCTACCTCGAGGCGCTGCAGCTTCGGCCACTGCTGCTGCGGCAGTTCGTCGCGAACGTGTTCGGAGACTGCGATGTGCTGCTCGCGCCGACGCTCGCGCTGCCGGTGCCGACGCTCGCCGCGACCGACGTCGGTGCCGACCCATCGATGTGGAGCGTGATCGCGCGGCTCGTGCAGTGCACCGCCGGGTTCAACTATCTCGGCCTGCCGGCGCTCAGCGTGCCCGTGGGCTTCACGGCCAACGGCCTGCCGGCCGGCGCGCAACTCGTCGGCCGGCCGTTCGCGGAGGCGACGCTGCTCACGGTCGCGGCGCGCTACCAGCAGGTCAGCGACTGGCACACGCGGCTGCCGGCCATCCACTGATTGACGAGTACAGGATCCGGGAGGGAACGGCGATGAGCAGGTACGTGGCCGAAGTCGTGTGGCAGCGGGGCGAGCAGCCGTTCACGGACGATCGCTACAGCCGGCGGCACGTCTTGCGCTTCGACGGCGGGCTCGAAGTGCCCGGCTCCTCCTCGCCGCAGGTCGTGCCGGTGCCGCTGTCGGATCCGGCCGCGCTCGATCCGGAGGAGGCTTTTGTCGCATCGCTCGCCAGCTGCCACATGCTGTGGTTCCTGTCGATCGCCGCCCGCCGGCATTTCGTCGTCGATTCGTACCGGGATGCCGCGGAGGGCGTCATGGCACGCGATGGCGGCGGGCGCATGGCGATGACCGCGGTGACGCTTCGGCCGTGCGCGAGCTTCGCCGCCTCGCGCGGGCCGGACCGCGAGGAGCTCATCGCCATGCACGAGGCAGCCCACGACGCCTGCTTCATCGCGAATTCCGTCAGGACGGCCGTGCACGTCGAACCAGAGGTCGCGAGCGCAACTGAACGCTGATGGCCGCCGGCCCGGGCCGTTCGCGTCAGTCGGGCACCGTCAGCACGCCGGAAGCGAAGCGGATCGCGTCCGCGCCCGGCTCCGCCCGCAGCGCGCCCAGGTGCGCCTCGGTCAGCGGCGGAACCTGCGGCTGCCCTGCGCCGCGCGGCTGCGAGCGGATCACCTGGCTCGGCGGCAGGGGCCGCCCCTCGCGCAGCCGCGCGTACAGGTGGTCGAGGCCGCGCCGCACCCACGCCTGCATCGGCACGTAGCCTTCCGAGAACCCCGGCAGCGCCAGGAACGCGTCGAAGTGGTTGCCGTGCTGGAGCTCGTAGTAGCGCAGCTCGTCGCGCCCGCCGCGGTCTCGCTGGTTGACGGCGTAATAGGGGCGCGACGAGTGGTTGACCGGTACCAGGCCGTCGGCGCGGCCGTGCACGATGATGACCGGCCGGTTGCCGAGCCGGCCCGTCATCAGCGCCTGCTGCTGCCCGGCGCGCACAGCGGCCAGCATCTCGGCCCGATCCGGGGGCAGCAGGGCGTGCGCCGCGGACCGCTCCAGCAGCCGGTCCGGCGCATAGGCGACCGCGAGCTCGACGCTGCCATCGTTGGCGCGCACGCGATGGCCGCTTGCATCCCGGGCCACGAGCGCGACGCCCGCGGTCGGCACGATGCCGGTGGCGTCGGCCCAGAGCACCGCCGCCTCTGCCTCGCCGAGTGCGCGCGGCCGGCCGGCGTCGTCAGTAGCGGCGAAGGTGACGCCGCCGTAGGGCCGCCACGGCGGGCGGCGGGAGTAGGTCCATCCGTAGCAGACGGTGATCGCGGGCCAGAGTCCCGCGGCGACATTGAAATGCCCGAGCCTGAGCCCGTCCGGCAGCATGCCGGCCGCAAGCAGCCGCTCGCGCGCGGCGACGGCCACGTCCGCGACCGGCCCGGCCGGCAGGAGCCCGAGCTGCTGCAGCCGCTGGCACCACTGCTCGAGCCGCGGCCGGGTCTCGACCGTGGCCGGGTACATCGGCGCCGTAGTGTCGGTCTCGGCCAGCACCGCGCACGGCTGATAAAGGCAGTGCAGGCTCGAGTAGTCGATCAGCGCGATGCAAGAGTCGGCGAGCCTTCGTCCGCCGTACTCGATCGAGAGGCCGGCGGTGCGGCCGACGACCGCGCTCGGCTCGGCCGCTAGCGCGCCCGCGATCCAGCCGGCGCGGTCGCGCTCGAGCGCCCGCAGCACCGCCGCACCACCGTTGGAGACGCCGGCGGCGAGCACCAGCGTGTTGCCGGGCGCCAGCGGCGCCGCGAGCCGGCTGGCGTACTCGGCGTTCATCAGCCGGAACGCGGCCTTGATCGCCTGCAGCAGGTACGCGCCCCAGTCGGCCTCCGGGTTCTGGCCCGACTGTGCGTGCTTGAACAGGAGCGTATGTGGCTCCGCCGCCGCGAACGCGGCGAGCTCGGGCGTCCGCTGCGGTGCGAAGCTCAGCAGCGGGTCGTGTAGGTCCGCCGTCAGCACGCCGTCGACCCGGTAGCCACGCGCACGATCGAGGTCCCAGACGCCGACGCCGGTGCCCTTGTCGGTGTGCACGACGGCCCAGCCGCGCTGCAGTCCCCACTCCGCGGCAGTGGGCAGCGCCCCGTACACGCCGCGGGATCCCGACGAGGCGACCGCGAGCAGGCACGGGTCGTCGACGTCGAATTCCGCCGGCAGCTGCAACAGCACCGACGTGACGCCGCCGCCGTCCGGCGTGCGTACGGCGAACAGGTATTCGACGCCTGTGATGCGCCGGTCGCCGATCGGCCCGAACAGGCGGCCGAAGCCGCCCGCGTCGCTGACGTCGACGGCCCCGCGGTAGGCGGCGTAAATCGCGCGGCGCCGGAGCTCCGCGCGCGTCGGGCGCTGCGGATCGGCGATTGGGGGTGGCGCGCCGCGCAGCCCCTCGAGGCCGAGGCCCGCGGTCAGCAGGTCATCGCTCCGGCCGTCGACCTCGCAGCGCAGCGGTTCGCCGACGATCTCGGCCGTCACCTGCTCCATCTGGACTAAGCCTCCGCTGCTGCCGCAGGCGCACGCCGCGCCGGCTCCGCATGTTACCGGCCGAGTGGGCGTCGCGGGGACTCAGCCGGCCGGGCCCGCGCCGGCCCGCACGGCCGCGGCCGCTGCCTGCCCGAGCGGCTCGACGTGGATCGTGACGACGCACCTCGCCAGTCCGCTCGCCAGCGACGCCTCGAGGCGGTCGCAGGTTGCGTGCGCGGCGGCGACGCTCTCAGCACCCGGCACCCGCAGCTTGAACTCGATGAATCGCCGCGCGCCGGCCTTGCGCGTGCGCAGATCCGCGACCGCAGCGTCGGCCGGCAGCGCCGCCGCGATCAGCCGGCGCGCCGCCTCGATCTCGTCGTCCGGCAACGACCTGTCCATCAGGCCATCCACCGAGCGGCGCAGCAGCGAGATCGCAGTCCACAGGATCTGCAGGCCGATCGCGATCGCGATCAGCGGGTCGAGCAGCGCGGCGCGTGGCGCGGCCATGACGACCAGCAGCCCCGCGATCACGCCGCCCGAGGTCACGACATCCGACATCAGGTGACGCGCATCGGCCTCGACCGTGATGCTGTCGTGCTCCTTCGCCACCCGCAGCATCAGGCGCGCCGTCACGAAGTTCATCGCCGCCGCCAGCGCCGCAACCAGTAGCCCGGGCCCGAGCGCCCCGAGCGCGGCCGGGTGCAGCAGCCGACCGCCGGCCGCATACATGATGCCGCACGCGGCCAACAGGATCAGCGCGCCCTCGACGCCGCTCGAAAAGTACTCCGCCTTCCCGTGGCCGTACGCGTGGTCGGCGTCGGCGGGCCGCTCGGAGACCGTCAGCACGCCGAGCGCGACCAGACTCGCGGCCAGGTTGACGAGCGCCTCCATCGCATCGGACAGCAGGCCGATCGAGCCGGTCATCGTGTAGGCAGCGAACTTCAGGCCCAGCGTCGCGAGCGAGGTCGCGATCGACAACAGCGCCATGCGTATCGTCGGCGTCACCGGCACCTCTCCCCGGGCGGCCGCCCATTCTGCACCGGCCCGCGCGAGCGCGCTGCCCGCGCTCCGCGCGCAACTGTCCCCCGGTGACGCATTCTGGCAACGTAGGCGTACCGCCAGACTGCAACGGGCAACCCTGTGATGCCGGCGACCTGCCGCAACTGCGATGCCCCGCTGAGCGGGCCCTACTGCGCACAATGCGGCCAGCACGCCCACGAGAGCGCGCGCACGATCGCGGCGCTGTCCCACGACGCCTGGCACGTCATCACGCACGTCGACGGCCGATTCTGGTCGACGCTGCGGCTGCTGCTGCTCCGGCCCGGCCAGCTGACGCTCGAGTACTTCGCCGAGCGCCGGGCGCGCTACGTGCCGCCGGTACGCCTCTACCTGGTACTGAGCATCGCCTTTTTCGGGCTCACGTCGCTCTCCTCGTCGTTTCGCCCCGGGGCTGCCCCGAGCACGCCTGCGGCGGAGCAGCGCGCTGCGGCGGAGCGCGCCGAAGTCGCGCGCGACCTGCGCACGGCCCTGGCCGACGCCCGCTCCCAGGCCGGCCCGCGCACGGCCACGACACCTACCGACGGCGAGCGCACGCTCGAGGCCGCGACCGAGGCGGCGGCGCAGGCCGGGGACGGCGAGCGCGGCGGCGGCTCCAGCGAATTCAACTTCGACGTCAGCAGCTGCGACCAGACGCAGGTCAACCTGCGCTGGCTCGAGCAGCCGCTCCGCGATGCCTGCCGGCGCGCCGCAACCGACCACGGCAAGTCGGTCAGGCGCGCCTTCGTCCAGAACGTGCCGAAGGCCATGTTCGTGTTCCTGCCGCTGATCGCGTTGGTGATGCGGCTGCTGTACTGGTCTCCGCGGCGTCACTACGTCGAGCACCTCGTGTTCGTGCTGCACAACCACGCTGCGCTGTTCCTCGCGATGATCCTGCTGGCGCTGGCGGGCCTGGCCGAGCGGCTGGTGCCGGCGCTCGGCCCGGTGGTCGGCGTTCTCGACGTGGCCTGGCTTTGCTACGCGGTCTGGTACGTCTACCGCTCGACGCGTCGCTACTACGCTCAGGGCAGGGCCCTGACGCTAGCCAAGCTCACGCTCGTCAGCATCGCGTACCTCGCCTGCCTGTTGCTGACGCTGCTCGGAAACTTCCTCGTGAGCGCGCTGACGGCGTAGGCTACTCCCCGATGCGCTCGATCCTGCACGTCGACATGGATGCGTTCTATGCGTCAGTCGAACAGCACGATCGCCCGGAGCTGCGCGGGCTGCCGGTGATCGTCGGCGGCGCTTCCGGCCGCGGCGTGGTCGCCGCCGCCAGCTACGAGGTGCGCCGCTACGGCGTGCATTCGGCGATGCCGACGCGCACCGCACTCGAGCGCTGCCCGCAGGCGGTCGTGGTCACACCGCGCATGGGCCGCTACCGCGAGGTGTCGGCGCAGGTATTCGCGGTGTTCAACGAGTTCACGCCGTCGGTCGAGGGCCTCTCGCTCGACGAGGCCTTCCTCGACGTCACCGACAGCCGGGCGTTGTTCGGGGACGCGGTCACGATCGCGCCCGCGATCAAGGGCCGCATCCACGAGCGCACCGGCCTCACCGCGTCGGTCGGCGTCGCGCACAACAAGCTGCTCGCCAAGATCGCCTCCGAGCTCGAGAAGCCGGACGGTCTGTGCGTGATCCGGCCCGAGGACGTCTCGCGGGTCCTCGATCCGCTGCCGATCCGGCGCCTGTCGGGCATCGGCGCGAAGACGGCCGCGCAGCTCGAGCAGTGCGGCCTGCACACGCTCGGCCAGCTGCGGGCCGCGTCCGAGGCGGTGCTGTGGCCGTTGTTCGGCCGCTACACGCAGCGGGTGCGCGAGCGCGCCGCCGGCATCGACGAGCGCCCGGTGGTGCCGGACTGGCACGAGAAGCAGATCAGCGCCGAGGAGACCTTCGACACCGATCTGCGGCGCCGCGCTCAACTGCACGCCGAGCTCGCGCGGCTGGTCGACCGCGTCGCGGGCCGGTTGCGTGCCAAGGAGCTGATGAGCGCGCATGTGACGGTCAAGATCCGGCGCCGCGACTTCACGACCTACACGCGCAGCCGCGGCTTCCGGCCACCGAGCCAGGAGACAGCGACCCTGCTGTCGGTCGCCCGCGAGCTGCTCGACGCGTGGCTCGCCGACCAGCCGCGGGCAGCGGTGCGCCTGCTCGGGATAGGGCTGAGCGCGCTCTCGCCGGCCGCCCAGCTCGACCTGTTCGCCGACGGCCCGCCTTCCGCCGGCCCCGCGGCGATGCGGTCGCGCGCCGGCGCGAGCCTCGATCCGACGATCGACCGGATCCGGGAGAAGTTCGGCCGGGCCGCCGTGCAGCGGGCAAGCACGCTCGGCAAGGACGACAAGGAGGACGGCTTCACGGGCAGCCGGCGGCGGCGCTGAGCCGGCGGCCCGGGATCCGTGTGCGAAGCCCGGCGGTCGGTGCTAAACCATTAAAATTCAGTCTGTTGTGACGCACCAACGGCGCGCCCACCGCCATGGCCGGGGCCGAGTCGCTATGATGCGGCCACGATGTATACGAGCTTTTTTGGGCTCGCCGAGAAGCCCTTTGCGATCACGCCCGATCCCCGCTACCTGTTCCTGAGCGAACGGCACGCGGAGGCGCTCGCGCACCTGCTGTACGGCGTCGACGACGCCGGCGGCTTCGTGCAGCTGACCGGCGAGGTCGGTACCGGCAAGACGACGATGGTACGCAGTCTCCTCGCGCAGCTGCCGGCGCACGCCGACGTCGCGCTGATCCTGAACCCGCGGGTCACGCCGGAGGAGTTCCTGCTCGAGATCTGCGACGAGCTGCACCTCGCGGTCACCGGCGGCGAGCGCACCAGCATCAAGGCGACCGTCGACCGGCTGAATGCCTATCTGCTCGATGCGCACGCGCGCGGCCGGCGGGTGGTCGTCATCGTCGACGAGGCGCAGCAGCTGTCGGCCGACGTGCTCGAGCAGGTGCGGCTGCTGACCAACCTCGAGACCGCGACCCAGAAGCTTCTGCAGATCATCCTGGTCGGCCAGCCGGAGCTGCGCGACGTGCTGGCCCGCAACGACCTGCGCCAGCTCGCGCAGCGCATCACCGGCCGCTACCACCTGGCGCCGCTGGCGCAGCTCGAAAGCGCCGCTTATGTGCGCCACCGGCTCAAGGTGGCCGGCGCACCGGGCGAGATCTTCACGCCGCGCGCGCTCGCGGAGTTGCACCGACTCGCGCGCGGCGTGCCGCGCCTGATCAACGTGATCGCCGACCGTGCGCTGCTCGGCGCCTACACTGCCGAGCAGCGCCAGGTGACACCCGCGCTCGTGCGCCGGGCGGCGGGCGAGGTCGACGGCCGGCGTCTGACGCCGTCCTGGCTCGGCTGGGCCTTGGCCGGCAGCGCGCTCGCGGCCGCCGTCGTGCTGGCCGTCAGTCTGCATGCCGCGCAGGGCGGCCGCGGCCCGGCGCCGGCAGCGCCGCCGCCGGTGGCCGCCGTGCCCGCAGCGCCGCCGACGGTCGCGGCATTCCTCGCCAGCCACGCGCAGGACACGAGTACCGATGCCGCGTTCGCGCGACTGTTCGCGCTCTGGAAGGCGCCGTACGACCCGGCCGCCGGGCGCGCCTGCGAGCAGGCGAGCGCACACGGCCTTGATTGCCTCGGCGAGAAGGGCACCTTCGCGCGCCTGAAGCTCCTGAACCGGCCCGCGATCCTCGCGCTGTCGATGCCCGGCGGCACCGAGCAGCAGGTCGTGGTCGTGTCGCTCGGCGAGCGAACGGCACGCCTCGCCGCCGGACCGGCGACGATGGATGCGGACCTGCTCGACCTGCAGCGCTACTGGTACGGGGACTTCCTGCTGCTGTGGCGGCCACCGGTGCCGCAGGCGCGCCTGCTGCGGCCCGGCATGCACGGCGCGGAGGTCCGCTGGCTGCGCCAGGGGCTCGCCGCGGTTCGTGGCGAGCAGCTGCTCGGCGGCTCGGACGTCTACGACCGGGATCTGGTGCATTTGGTCGAGGAGTTCCAGCGCAGCCACCGCCTCACGGTCGACGGCATCGCCGGCGAGCAGACCCAGATCGTTATCGACGCGCTGGTGGCGACACCCGGGGCGCCGACGCTGCAGGCGACTGGCGGCTAGATGTCGTTCATCCTCGATGCGTTGCGGAAGTCTGAGCACGAGCGTGAGCGGCGCTCCGTGCCGGGTCTGGTCGGCGTGCAGCGCGCACAGGCGCCGCGCTCGCGGCTGCCGTGGGCGCTGGCCGCGGTCGCGCTGCTGCTGGCCGTCAACGTGGCGGTGCTGCTCTACGTGATACGGCCCCCGGCGGCAGTCCCCGCAGCCACGATCGCTACGGCACCAGCTCGCGCGAGCAGCGAGGCGACGGTAGCGGCGCTCGCGGCGGTCCCGCGGCCGGCGCCGTCGCCGCCGCCGCTGGTGCGGCCGCTCGCGAGCGAGGTCGCGAGCGCGGACCCTGCGTCTGACGTGCCCGAGCCGGCGCTCGCGGGCGCCGCGCCAGCCCTGCCCGCGCCACGCCCGCCGGCGCCGCTCCCGGCCGACGCCGATGCGGGGCTGCAGACGGTCCGCGAGCTGCCGACGGCGGTCGCCGCCGCCCTGCCGGCGCTGCACCTCGACCTGCACGTCTGGAGCAGCGACCGGGCGCAGCGCTTCGTCATCGTCAACGGCGAGCGCCTGCGCGAGGGCGCGCAGGTCCAGGAAGGGCTCTCGCTCGTGGCGATCACGCCGCGCGGCGCGGTCCTCGACTTCCGGGGCAGACGCTTCCTGCTCACGCGGGAATGAGCGCCGGCCGCCCGCCCGCGACCGGCCGCGGCACGACCGGGCACGCCGCAGGCTCGCGATGCCGGCCGCGCTGATCCCGCAGCTCGACGCGCTCGAGCTCGGCCGCGCGCTGCGCGCCGGCATCCATCGCGTGCTGCAGTGCCAGGAGCATCTCGACCGTATCAACGTCTTCCCGGTACCGGACGGCGATACCGGCACCAACCTCTCGATCACGATGACCGCGATGCTGCTGGTGCTGAGGCGCCCGACGGTTGCGCACGCGGGCAACCTCTTGACGCAGGTCGCGGATGCCGCACTCGATGGGGCGCGTGGCAACTCGGGCGCGATCATCGCGCAGTTCTTCCAGGGCGTCGGCGAGCGCGTCGGCCACCTCGCGGTGCTGGACGCGGCGCAGTTCGCGGACGCGGTCCAGGGCGGCGCGAGCTGCGCGCGCGAGGCGCTCGCCGATCCGCAGGACGGCACTATCCTGACGGTGGTCCAGGACGTCGCGACCGAGCTCGGCCGGCTGGCAGCCGCCGGGGTCGACGACTTCCGCACGCTGCTGCGGCGCGCGCTCGAGCGCGCCGAGCGCTCGCTCGAAGCGACCCGTGACCAGCTCGAGGTGCTGCACAGGGCGAACGTCGTCGATGCCGGCGCCGCCGGCTTCGTGACGCTGCTGCAGGGCGTCTCCGACTACCTCGACACCGGCCGCCTCGACGAGTCGGAAGTCGTGTTCGACAGCGCAAGCGGCGAGGCGGAGGCCGCCGGCGGCACGACCTGCCTCGAGCACCGCTGGTGCACCGAGTGCCTGCTCACCGGCAGCGACGTCGACCGCCGCCGGCTGCGCGAGCGGCTCGCGGCCCTCGGCTCGAGCCTGGTGATCGCCGGCACGCAGCGCAAGGTGCGCGTGCACGTGCACGCGAACGACCCGGCCGAGGTGTTCCGCATCGCCGGCGAGTACGGCACGCTCAGCGGCCAGAAGGCCGACGACATGCAGCGCCAGCAGGAATCGACGCTGCATGCCGCGCGCCGCGGCACGGCGATCGTCGTCGACTCGGCGGCGGACATCCCGGAGGAAGAGCTGGAACGGCTCGACATCCACGTGGTGCCGGTGCGCGTGCATTTCGGCGAGCACAGTTACCTGGACAAGGTGAGCCTCGGGCCCGACGAGTTCTACCGGCTGCTGGCGACGAGTGCCGTGCAGCCGAAGACCTCGCAGCCGCCGGCGGGCGACTTCCGGCGCATGTTCGAGTTCCTGGCGTCGCACTATCGCACGGTCGTCTCGATCAACGTCACGGGGCACGTCAGCGGCACGCGCCAGGCGGCCGAGTCCGCGGCCAGCCGGGTCGCGGCGCGAGAGCGCGTCCGGGTGATCGATTCCGGCAACGCATCCAGCGGACAGGGACTGGTCGCGATGTACGCCGCCGAGTGCGCCGCCGCCGGCCAGGACATCGCCGAACTCGAGGCCTCGGTGCGGGCGATCCTGCCGCGGACCCGCACCTTCGGCTTCCTGGCGACGCTCGAGCACGGGGTGCGCGGCGGGCGCGTGCCGGCCTGGGCGCGCACCGCCGCGGACCTGCTGCGGCTGTCGCCGCTGCTCGCGACCTTCCCGGACGGCCGCCTCAGCATCGGCGGCGTGCTGCTCGGGCGCGCGAACCTGACCGCGAAGTTCGCGCGCTTCGTCGGCCGCCGGGTCGTGCCCGGGCACCGTTACCGGCTGCTGGTGAGCCACGGCAACGCGCCAGCCGAAGGCCAGGCGCTGCTCGATCACCTGACCAGCCGGCACGCCAACATCGAGCGCGCCTGGCTGGTGCCGTGCGGCGCGGCGCTGGGCGTGCACGGCGGCCCCGGGCTGCTGGTGGCGGCACTGCAGGAATACTCACCCCCGGTGCGGCCCGCGGGCGTGGCGCCGGCTGCCGGCACCTGAGCGTACCGTGCGCGCGCAGGGCTTTCCGCCGATCGCCCGCGCCGACGCGCGCATCCTGATTCTCGGCTCGCTGCCCGGCCAGGAATCCCTGCGGCGTCGCGAGTACTACGCCCAGCCGCGCAACGCGTTCTGGCGCGTGATGGGCGCGCTCGCAGGCTTCGCCCCGGAGCTCTCCTATGCGGCGCGCAAGGCCGCACTGCTGCAGGGCGGAGTCGCGCTCTGGGACGTCTGCCGCTCCGCCGTGCGCGCGGGCAGCCTCGACGCCTCGATCGTCGCCGGCAGCGTGGTCGCGAACGACTTCGCCGGCTTCTATGCGCATCACGGCGCGATCGCGCTCGTCTGCTTCAACGGCCGGACGGCCGCCGCGCTCTATCGACGGCACGTGTCTCGCACGCTCTCCGAGCAGCTGCGCGCGCTGCCCTGCTGCGAACTGCCGTCGACAAGCCCGGCCCACGCGGTGCTCAGCCTCGAGACCAAGCTGGAGCACTGGCGGGTGGCGCTGCAGCCGGTCGCCTCCCGGGCGGGGCGGCGCTGAGCGTCCGCGGATCGCCGCCGGCGTCGCCCCGGCCCTTCAAATCGACCGCAGAGGCGGCATACTGGGCGCCCTGCACAATGTTCTCGGCGGATCGGAGTCACGCGGGACAGCGAGCGGCGACGTCGGTTGGCCGCGTAGCCACCGCACGATCCGGCGTAGCATTTGACGGCCGCGCCGCGGCACCCACAGGAGCAGCAGTCCGTGCCTACCGATGCCCCGCCCGCGACCATGCGCTACGTCGCCGCGACCGCGCCCGGCGGTCCCGATGTGCTCGCGCTCGCGAGCGGGCCGGTGCCGGAGCCGCGCCCGCACGAGGTCCTGATCCGGGTCGAGGCCGCCGGTGTCAATCGGCCCGACGTGCTGCAGCGGGAGGGCCGTTATCCGCCGCCCGCGGATGCGAGCCCGATCATCGGGCTCGAGGTCGCGGGCGAAGTGGTGCTGGCCGGCAGCGAGGTCATGCAGTTCCACGCCGGCGACCGCGTCACGGCATTGACCAATGGTGGCGGCTACGCCGAGTACTGCGTGGCGCCCGCCGTGCAGTGCCTCGCCTGGCCGACCGGTTTCGACGCGGTCAACGCGGCGGCGCTGCCGGAGACCTATTTCACGGTGTGGGCCAACCTGTTCCAGATCGGCCGGCTGGCCCGCGGCGAGTCGGTGCTGGTGCACGGCGGCACCAGCGGCATCGGCGTGACCGCGATCCAGCTCGCGCGCGAGTTCGGCGCGCGTGTCTACGCGACTGCGGGCAGCGACGACAAGTGCGCGGCCTGCGTGGGCCTCGGCGCCGACGCCGCCATCAACTACCGCTCGAGCGACTTCGCCGAGCGGTTGCTCGAATTCACCGGCGGTGCCGGCGTCAACGTCGTGCTCGACATCGTCGGGGCGACCTACTTCGAACGTAATCTGCGGTGCCTCGCGATGGACGGCCGGCTGGTGCAGGTCGCGGTGATGCACGGCGCCAAAGTCGAGCGCTTCGACCTCGGCAGGCTGATGCAGCGCCGGCTGCTGATCACCGGCTCGACGATGCGGCCGCGCACCACCGGCGAGAAGGGCGCGATCGCGCAGGCGTTACGGGAGCGGGTCTGGCCGGTGCTGAGCAGCGGGCGCTGCACGCCGCGGATCTACGCGACTTTTCCGCTCGCCGACGCGGCCGCCGCGCACCGGCTGATGGAGTCGAGCGTGCACGTCGGCAAGATCATGCTGAAGGTGCCCGGCTGACGGGCGAGCGCAGGCTCAGTCGGTCGCTGGCGGCGACTGCAGCGCGTCGAGCGCCGCCCGGTCGAGCCGGTATACGGTCCAGTCGTTGACCGGCCTGGCGCCGAGCGATTCGTAGAACCCCACCGCGCGGCGGTTCCAGTTCAGCACCGACCACTCCATCCGGCCGCAACCGCGGCTGCTGGCGACCGCCGCCAGGTGCAACAGCAGGGCGCGACCGACGCCCTGGCCGCGGAATGCCGGCCGGACGTAGAGGTCCTCCAGGTACAGGCCTGCGCGGCCGAGGAACGTCGAGTAGTTGTGGAAGTACAGTGCGAAGCCCGCCACCTCGCCGTCGACGCGGGCCAGCAGCGTCTCGGCGTACGGCCGCGGCCCGAACAGCGACTCCCGCAGGCTGGCCTCGGTGACCACCACCTCGTGGGCGAGGCGCTCGAAGTCGGCGAGCTCGCCGATCAGCGTCAGCAGCATCGGGACGTCGGCCGGTGTCGCGGCTTCGAGCGCGAGTCGCAAGGCGGTGAACTCCGTGGCACGGTGCGCGCCGGGAGCGGATGGTACTCGAATTCCCCGGCACGCAACTTGACGACGGCGGCACGGATGACATAGTCAGGACACCGCCGTCATGCCCGGTTCCGCGCCGTGCCGAATCGCCTCCGTGCCACGCTGCTGCTCTCGCTGGTCGCCACCGCGGCCGGCGCCGGGCCGGTCAGCGGCCGGCTCGGCACGCCGACCGACGTCGTACCGGCGCTGACGGTCTACGCCTGGTCGCTGACGGGCGCCCGCCTGCATTCGCTGACGACCGAGGCCGGCCAGACGGCGTACACGCTCGAGCTGCCGCCCGGACGCTACTGGCTGTTCGCGATGCCCGCCGATCCGGGCGCGCCGCTGCTGTACGGCGCGCACACGGACTTCTCCGCGTGTGCGCACGCCCGCGCGCCCGGCAGCGCCGAGTGCCAGGGGCACGCGCTCCGGGCAGTGACACTCGAGCGAGGGCGCCTCGATGGAGTCGACCTGACCGACTGGCGTCTCGACGATGCCTCGACCCGCGAGCTCGACCGGATCCTCGGCCGGCCGGCCGGTGGCATCGCGGACGAGGAACAGCTCGCGGCACCGAAGTTCTCCGAGTACCCGGCGGCGGCGTTCACGGGAGCGCGCGCCGCGACGCTGGTCGCCATCGACGAGCTGCGGCTCGGGCGCGACCGCGAGCTGCTCGCCACCGCGCTCGCGAGCCCGGTGAATTTCGCCGGCCGGATGGTGCTGGTGCGGCTCGGCTGCGGCACCGGCTGCGAATCGGTCGCAATGATCGACGTTGCGACGGGCCGCGTGGCCTACCCGCCGACGCTGGCGACGCTGCCGCCGAGTACCCCGTGCAGCACGCGGGGCGCGCTCCTGTTCAGGCGCGACAGCCGGCTCGTGACCGTGACCGGGCGGGACCGCGCCGAGCTCGTGACGCGCTACTACGTCTGGGATGCCGACAGCGGCGTGCTGCGGCTCGTCGCCTCGCTCGCAAGCGCCCTCGAGGAGCGCTGCGCGGCGCCCGGCTGACGACCGGCCGCCCGCGTCAGCGACCCGGCGCCGTGGCCGAGCGCTCGTCGCGCGCCGCACTCGCGAGCTCGGCGGCCCGCGCCCTGATCGCGGCGCTCTCCTCCGGTTCTAGGCGGACCTCGCCGTAGTGCTCGAGCCGCACCGCTCGCAGCACCTGTCCGTCCCGGAACTCGACCACGACGCTCGCCCGCGGCGCGGCGCCGCTTGGGCCGCCCGCGACCGCCGCCGGCTGCTCACCGGCGAAGTAGAAGAACTTGCCGCGCTCGAAGTAGTAGCGGTTCGGCTCCGCGCCATCGCGGCCGTCGGGCCGCTCCTCGATCAGGCGCAGCTCCGGACCGGCGAACCAGGCTTGCCAGGGAGTGACCGGGCCGAGCCGGTCGTTGCGGCCGGCGACCGGTGCGAGGCCGGGGAGCGAGGCAAGGATCTGCGCAGCGCGCGCGCGACCGTCGATGGCCGCGGGAGCCTGAGACGGTGCGGCCGGGGTAGCCGGCGGCTGTTGCCCGCTGCACCCGCTCGCCGCGGCGAGCACCAGCAGTCCCGCCGCCACTCGCTTCACGCCCGCCGCTCCCATCCAGGTCGCCGCATGTCAAACTAGCACTCGCCCCGCTGACTGTCGCCACCCGCGCATGCGCTACCTCACCAACATCCTGATGAAGGGCCTGGCGGCCGTGCTGCCGATCGGGCTGACGCTCTACTGTGTCTGGTGGCTGGCGCGCACCGCCGAGTCGCTGATGCACGGCATCATCACCGTGCTGGTGCCACCCGAGCACTACCGCCCGGGCATGGGCATCCTCGCCGGGCTGCTGCTGCTGTTCGCGGTCGGCTCGGTCGTCAACGCCTACATCGTGCGACGCGCGATCGCGTACTGGGAGGATGTCCTCGGCCGGATCCCGCTCGTCAAGACCGTTTACGGCGCGGTCCGCGACATCACGCGCCTGCTGCCATCGGGCCAGGCGAAGAGCGACCTGCAGAGCGTCGTCGTCTACCGGGTGGGCGACGCTCGCCTGCTCGGCTTCGTGACCCGCGACGACCTACCGGAGTTCAAGAAGCAGGCCGGCGGCGTCGAGCTCGTCGCTGTGTACTTTCCGCTGAGCTACATGCTCGGCGGCGTGACGCTGTACCTGCCGAGGAGCTCGGTCGAGCGGCTAGACATGACGGTCGAGGCGGCGATGCGGCTCGCGATCACCGGCGGCATGGCGACGTCGGGGCCGCATCCCGAGCGAGCGGACCGCGAGCCGCACTGAGCTCCGGCGCGGCCGGCCTTGCCCCGGGACGGCCGAGGGCCGTGCCCGAGGGGGAGCGGCGGCTCGCTGGCCCGTCCGCGGCACGCCGTTCCCGATCCCGCCCCGGGGGCCGGCGGGCTCGTCGAAAGCGCAGGTGAGCCGGCCGCGAACGGCCAGCAGCTCAGGCGGTCGCTGCGCGCGGCCGGTGCTGGCGGTACGCCACCTCAACGTGGCGGATGCCGGAAGTCCGGCGCGCGACCTGGCGGATCTGCTGCAGCAGGCGCTGCAGCACGCGCTCGCCGCCGTAGCGGCCACCGAAGGCGTAGTCGTCGGCGACGCCGACGTGCAGTACCGTGATCCGCTCGAAGCTGTCGCGCACGTAGACGATCACGCCGACCGGGCGCGAACGGCCGTCCTCCTCGTGCACCGCATACAGGGTCTGCACTTCCGGGATGCCCGCGACCTGGACGCGCAGCCAACCGTTGTCATCAATCAGTTCCGGTATCCCGTAGCGCTCGATAGTCGCTTCGATCTCCTGCCGCATCCGGTGCTGGCCCGCATTGAAGAACAACAGCGCTTCGAGCTGGCCTCGCATCGTGGCTGGTAAACGTGACCTAAGTACGATCTTGTACGCCATCCGGTCCAACCCCCGTCGGCTGAGTTTTATTGGTGTCTCTCGCCGCGGCGAAGGTCCGCCTGGCGCTGTCCCCGTCGCTCGGCATCCTGCACTGATCCCCGGCCGCTGTCGAGCGGGAAGCGACGCCTGCTGTTCTAAAAACGACTGCTAATCAACGAGTTAGGTGACGCTGGCGTACAACAGGAAGCACCTCCCGGCGGCTCGCTGGAACGCCGCAACCCCTCGGCTCAGCTCGATTTTTGACCGCCCGCAGGGACTGGGGCGGAGGCCTCGCCGCTGTCTCCGGACCGCAACGTCCCGGGGCCCGGGACCGCGCGACGGGAGGCCCCCGGGCTTATCCCGGCCGCTCGGTCGCGTGCGCCGCCCGCACCGCCGGGCGCTCCCGGATGCGGGCGTGATAGGCCGCGAGCGCGGGCCACGTCGTGAGCTCGATCCCGACCTTGCCGGTCCAGCTGAGCACCGTGTACAGGTAGGCGTCCGCGACCGTGAACCGGTCGCCCAGCAGGTACTCCCGCCCCCGGCACGCCGCCTCGACGTAGTCGAAGCGTCGCGCGATCGCGGCCCGCGCGGCCGCCTTCGCAGGCTCCGGCGCCGAGCGGTCGAACAGCGGCCCGAAGAGCTTGTGGATCTCCGAATTGATGAACCCGAGCCACTCCTGCAGCCGGTAGCGCTCGAGCGTGCCGTTCGCGGGCGCGAGCCCGGCGGCGGGGTTCAGATCGGCCAGGTACTGGAGGATCGCCGGGCCCTCCGTCAGCACCCCTCCGCCATCGTCGAGCTCGAGCGCCGGTACGTAGCCCTTCGGGTTGATCGCGTGGTAGTCGGCGCCCGCCCGGGTGGTCTTGCGGGCGAGACTGACCGCGACGGCTTCGAACGGCAGGCCGAGTTCGCGCAGCGCGATGTGGGACGCGAGCGAACAGGCGCCCGGCGCGTAGTAGAGCTTCACGACAGTCCCCCGGCCGGCGGTGGCGGTTCCGCGCGGCCTAGCTGGTCGAGCAGAAACGAGTATTCCTCGGCGGTCTCGCGGTAGCGCCGGAAGCGGCCGGAACGCCCACCGTGGCCGGCGTCGAAGTTCGTGTGCAGCACGAGCGCCTGGCGGTTGGTCCGCGTGGCCCGCAGGCGCGCGACCCACTTGGCCGGTTCCCAGTACTGGACCTGGCTGTCGTGTAGCCCGGCCGTGACCAGCATCGCGGGATAGTCCCGCGCCGTGACGTTGTCGTACGGCGAGTACGACAGCAGGTACTCATAGATACGGGGGTCCGCCGGGTTGCCCCATTCGTCGTACTCGTTGGTGGTCAGCGGGATGCTCTCGTCGAGCATGGTCGTGACGATGTCGACGAAGGGCACGTGCGCGACCAGCGCGCGGTAGTCAGCGGCGGCCAGGCCGGCGAGCACGCCGACCAGGAGTCCGCCGGCGCTGCCGCCGGCCGCGCAGACGCGCGCCGGATCCGCATAGCGCTCGCGCACCAGGAAGCGGGTCACCTCGAGGAAGTCGGTGAAGGTGTTGCGCTTGGCGAGCAGCCGGCCGCCGTCGTACCAGGCGCGACCGAGTTCCTGACCGCCCCGGACGTGGGCGATCGCGTAGACGAAGCCACGGTCGAGCAGCGAGACGACTGTCGAGCGAAAGGTCGCGTCCTGCGAAATGCCGTAGGCGCCGTAGCCGTACTGGTAGAGAGGCGCCGTGCCGTCGCGCGGCGTGTCGCGGCGGTAGGCGATCGACACCGGCACCCGCGCGCCGTCGCGGGCCGGGGCGAACAGGAGCTCGGTCGCGTACAGCGCCGGGTCGTAGCCGCCCTCGACCGGCTCGCGCTTCAGCAGCACGCGCGCGCCGCTTGACATGTCGTAGTCGTAGGTCGTCTCCGGCGTCGAGAGCGACGAGTAGACGTACCGCAGCGTGGTGCTGTCCGGCTCCTCGTTGGCGCCGAACATCATCGCGTACGCGGGCTCGTCGGCGTCTAGGACCACGTGGCGACTGCCGTCCCAGGCCCGGACCCGTAGCTTGCGCACGCCGTCGCCGCGCTCGGCGACGGCGAGGAAGTCGCGGAACACCTCGAAGCCTGCGACCCAGACGTCCGCGCGATGGGCGATCTCGTCGACCCACGCCGCCCGGTCGTCCGGCGCCGACAGCGGTGCCGACACGATCCGGAAGTTGGGTGCCTCGTGGTTGGTGCGAATCACGAACCGTTCGCCGACGTCCTCGAGCTGGTATACGTGGTCGCGCTCGCGTGGCACGGCCACCGCGAAACGCAGCTCCGGGTCGTCGGCACGAGCGTAGCGGTATTCGCTCGCAACGGTGCTCTGCAGCGCGATGAAGAGGAAGCGGCCGCTCTTCGAGCGCTCGACGCCGACGTAGAAGCTCGGGTCGCTCTCCTCGTAGACGATCCGGTCGTCGGCCGCCGGGCTGCCGAGCCGGTGCCGCATGACGCGGTAGCCGAGCAGCGTCTGCGGGTCCTTGGCAACGTACAGGACCGTCTCGCTGTCGCCCGCCCACGCGACCTCGGGCTCGACGTTCTCGATGCGCTCCGGGTAGCTCGCGCCGCCGCCGAGGTCGTTGAATCGGATTGTGAACTGACGCCGGCCAAGGGTGTCCTCGGTGACCGCGAGCACGCGGTTGTCGGGGCTGACGTCGAGGCTGCCGATCTCGTAGTAGTCGCGGCCCGACGCCTCCGCACTCGCATCGAGCAGCAGCTCCTCGGGCGCCTGCGGCCGGTCCGCGCGGCGCAGGTAACGCGGGTACTCGCGGCCGGCCTCGAAGCGCCGGAAGTACCAATAGCCCCGGTCCCGTACCGGCACGCTCACGTCGTCCTGCCGCAGGCGCCCGACGAACTCGGCGAAGAGCGCATCCTCGAGCGGCCGCAGGTGCGCGAGCAGCGCGGTCCGGTAGGCGTTCTCCGCATCGAGGTAGGCGAGCACGTCCGGATCCTGGCGCGCGTCGTCGCGCAGCCAGTAGTACGGGTCGCGGCGCGGGCCGTGCGGCGACAAGACGTCGCACGGCCGCAGCTCCGCTCGCGGCGCCTCGGGGGGCATCGGACTCCCGGTGGGGGTGATGGGCGCGTCATGGTACCCGAGCGGCGGCGGCCCTGACCGCGCGTGCTAGCCTTGGCAGCGATGCTCCTCGCCCTGCCCCACGCCGCTTCGCGCCGCCTTCTGGCGGCGCTTGCCTGCGTCCTCGCCGCGCTCGCGACAGCGGTCCCCGGACCGGCCGCCGCCTCGGCGCCGGTCGCGGTCGCCGACCCCTCGAGCTTCCGCTACGAACCGTTGCCTGCCGAAGGCAGCGTCGATTTCGTCATCGACCGGCGCAGCCCCACGTTCGAGTTCCAGACCGGGCCGAGCGCCTACCGCGCGTTCCGCCTGCCGGACCTGAGCCACCCGTACTACGTGGAAGTGCGCGCCTTCCTCGACGGGCCGAAGGACCCGGAAGGGGCGCGCGTCTTCTACCCGGTCATGGCGCTTCTGACCGACGATTTCCTGGTCTCGCGCCAGACCGAGCTCGACTTCCTGCGCTTCGATCTGCCGGTGTTCGAGCAGGCCGCGGCACCGGCCTACCGCCTCACGGTCGGAGTCGATCCGGCGCGAGCGCGCGAGCGCTACCTGATCGTGTTCACGCCGGCGATCCTGATGACCGACCGGGCCCTGCCCCCGATCTCGACGCCGGAGAGCGCCGTCAACGCGGCGCGCGTCGCCTTCCTCGGCGCCGCTCGCTATGGCCGGCTGCGGATCACGCTGCACAGCGGCTCGGTGCCGGGGTCACCGCCGCCGGCGCCCGACGACGGGCTCTGATCAGAACTCGAGCTCCTGGCGCGCCGCCTGCAGCGCAGCGATGCGGGCCCGTTGCGCGGGCAACCGCCACCAGATCTCGTAGCTCACGAACAGTCCGAGCGCAAGCGTCACCGGCACCAGCTCGAGCAGGAACCGGTAGGCGAGCACGCTGCCGAGCAGCGGTGCTGGTGGCACGTGCGGCAGCAGCAGCAGCAGCACCGACTCGAACACGCCGATTCCCGCCGGCACGCTGCTCGCGAGTGCGGCCAGGATACTGAGCACATAGACGCCGAGGAACACGACGAACGGCAGCGAGACGCTGTCCGGCAGCAGCACGTACAGCACCCCCGCGCCGCAGCACACCTCTATGATGCCGATCGCGTACTGCACGGCGGTCAGCTGCGGCGGCGGCGGCGTCAGGCGGAGGCCGCCGAACGCCATTGGTCGCTGGCGCGCGATCAGCACCAGGTAGGCGGCGTGCAGCGCGAACAGCGCGAGGCCGACGCCGCGCGCGAGCGCGGCCGACGTGTGCAGGATCGCTCCCGCCGCGTCGCTCTGCAGCACCAGCGACACGGCGAGCAGCAGGCCGAGGCCGGCGGGGTACGGAATCGCGGCCAGCAGCGCGAACTTGCCGATTTCCAGCGGCCGCATGTCGACTGCCGAGTAGATCCGGTAGCGGATCGCGCCCCCGGAGACCGCGCCCCAGCCGATTGCGTGCCCGAGCGGCGCAGCGAGCAGGGCGCCGAGCACCGCACGGCGCGAGCTGACGGGACCGCCGAGGAAGCGCGCGAGGATCGTCTCGTAGGTCGCGAGTGCGCTGTACAGCCCGAGGACCAGCAGCACGCCGACGGCGATCTCGGCCGGCGAGGTGCGGCCGAGCGCGTGCAGCACTTCGGCGATGCGGATCCGCCGCAGCGTGCCGAGCAGCACGTGGCCGGCCATCGCGATGATCGCGGCCGAGATGGCAAGCGGCAGCAGGCGCCGCAGACGCTTGAAGGCGGGCACTGGGCGCCTCAGCGAACGCGGCGCTCGGAGTAGTTCTCTTCGATGTTGTCGCGGAAAAAGCTCCACATCGAAGAGGACGTCGATAGCCGCCGCCAGGTCTCGAGCGACACCCCCGAATACTCGACCAGCACGCCGTTGCCGAGCTCGACGCGCAGCAGGCGGCCGGACTCGTCGTAACCGATGCCGCGCAGGTTGCCGGCGTTGACCTTTTTCATCTCCATGGCCGCGTTCCCCGCGCCGCCGCAAGCGGCGCCGGCGCGCCGCGCGCCCGCCCGCCCCGCGGTCGCAGACCGTTGCCCGCCAGCACCGCCTTCTCCTGCACCGGTGCAGGCACGCGGAACGTGAAATGCGCGACCGGCTTGCCCTCGACGGCCAGGTCGAGCTCGTAGTCGCCGGCGGGATCGCCTGACGCGAGCGACCAATAGAACCGCGACAGCTCGCGGTCCTCCACCAGATCCTCGCCCTGCGCGACGACGGTCTTGCCATCACTCGAGATCAGCACGTCCGGGTCGCTCGCCGCATCGCCCCAGTCGACCGGCGCGCGCGGCAGGCGCAGGTGCTCCTGCCAGTGCAGCGACGGCCGCGTCGTCTCGACTTCCAGCACCCAGCCGAACACCTGGCCGTCCTCGGCCGGCAGCTCCTGGGCCGGCACGAAGCGGTCGTCGCCGCCCGGGGTCGTCTTGAGGATGCCGAACTGGGCGCGCCGCACGACCACATCCGGTGCGATGCGCACCGGCAGACGCGGTGAGGACGCCGCGTTCCAGGCGACCGCCGGCCGGTGCGGCATCGACAGCCGGCGGTCGCCGCAGGCGCCGAGCAGCAGTACTGCGGCGGCGAGCAGCATGGTCAGCGGGGCCTGGTAATGCACGGGTGCCGGGGCTTGCAGCGGGAGCGCAATTATCGCTCAATCGTGCGGGTCCCGCTCGCGCGCACCGCGCGCGGGCGCCACCCGGGCCAGCGGCCCGCACCGGAGACGATCATGTCGCGACACCTGTACGCCCTGCTCGTTGCCTGCGCCGCACCTCTGCCGGCGGTCGCGGGCGCCGCCGAGTTCGCGCTCAAGAGTTCCGAACTCCCGCCCGGCGGCCGCTTCGAGACGCGGCACGTGTTCAATGGCTTCGGCTGCACCGGCGGCAACGTGTCGCCTGCGCTCTCGTGGAGCGCGGCGCCGGCCGGGACGCGCAGCTTCGCGCTCACCGTCTACGACCCGGACGCGCCGACCGGCAGCGGCTGGTGGCACTGGGTGATGTTCGACATTCCGGCGACGGTGACGCAGTTGCCGGCCGGCGCCGGAGACGTCGCTGGCAGCAAGGGGCCGAAGGGCGCCGTGCAGACCGCGACCGATTTTGGCAAGCCGGGCTTCGGCGGCCCGTGCCCGCCGCCTGGTGACAAGCCGCATCGCTACGTCTTCACGCTGTACGCGCTCAAGGTCGACAAGCTCGGCGTCGATCCGTCCGCCACCGCGGCGATGGTCGGGTTCATGCTGAACGCCAATGCAATCCAGAAAACGGGCTTCACGGTGTACTACGGCCGCTGATGCCGGTCCACGGCCGGCACCCGCGCGACGCGCTACGGTCGGCGACTGATCGGCGCCGCGCTCCGTCGCCACCCGGGCGGCGGCCCGCCGGTCACCCGCGCGAATCCGGCCCGCGTGCGCTCGTGACCAGCGGGGTCGTGCATGAACCCGTCGGCCCAGTGATGCGCGTAGCGCAGCGCGACCAGCTCGTGCGCGATCTGGGCGGGGTCGCTCGCCGGTGGCAGGTGGCCATGGCGCACCGCCGATGCCGAGAGCTGTTCGATGACCTGGCGAAAATCGCGAAAGAGCAGGGCCAGGCGTTCGCGCACCGGCCCGTCGACGTCGCCGCAATCCACAGCCGCGGCGAAGAACGGGCAGTAGCCCTGAAACCCCGCATTCGCCGGCCACTCGAGCCAGCGTCCGAACACGCCCTCGAGGCGCGGCAGGCCGGCCGGCTCCAGCTTTGCGGGCGCAACGACGCGAGCCTGAAAGAGCTCGGCTGCCCGGTCGAGCGTCGCAACCTTCAGCGCCTCGGTCGAGCCGAAGTGCGCGAACAGACCGCTCTTCGTCATGCCGACGCGGTCGGCCAGGGGTTGTAGGTTCAGCCCGTCGAGGCCATGGCGGCAGGCGGTTTCGACCGCGGCGGTCAGAATCGTCGCCCGGGTGTCCGCTCCCTTGCCCATTCTGGCAAGATTAGCACGACCGGTCGGAATTAAACGAGCGTTACATGCGACCCGACGGTCCGGTCCCCGGGTCGGAACGGCGATGAATCGCGGGGGGGGCCCGGGTCCCGGGGCCG
>JANXWS010000010.1 GCA_025351005.1 Pseudomonadota bacterium
CTTGTAGACGTCGCCATGCCACGGATTGCCCTGCAGGCCCACTTTCTGCCGCTCCGCATACGAGCGCGCCTGGTCCGGATAGGCCGAGAACACGTCGGAGGGCACCGTGTCATCGATCAGCCAGACGGTGCGGGGGTTCGAATATCTTAACGAGCAGATGAAGTCGCGCAGCGTCTGCTCGAAGGTATGCAGGCCATCGATCATGATGACGTCGTAGCTGTCCCGAGCCATCCCGGATACCCAGAACTGATCGCTCGTCATCTCGAAGAAGCGGATCTCATCCGTCTGGTGATCGCCGACGTTCAACCGGAACTTCGGATCGACGCCGTCCTTGCAGGGGATGTCGACGTTCAGGAACGTCTGCCCGCCGTAGACCCCGACCTCCAGATAGCGTCGCGCGGAATTGAGCTGCCTGATCTTGTCGATGCGCCTCACGGACCACGACATGCTCGCCTCCTATCGCTCGATCGTGCGATCGGGCTGCGCGCAGCGAGTGCACCGATAACGGTACCGCGCCAGAGCTCGGTACAGCGGCACTCGCGCAGTCGGAAGATTGCGACCGCCTCGAAATGCCGCAGCATACTCCGTCACGGCGCGAGTCCGTCGCCGCGCGGCCGCCGCCCTGCGATCAGGTCCGCGAACAGCGCCTGCCAGCGCGGCAGCTGCACGCGCCGGAGGTCGTACTGGCCGACCGCCGTCGCGCGAGCGGCGTCGCGCAGCGCCTGCATCCGGTTCCGATGATTGAGTACCTCCTCGATCCGGGCCGCGACCGCCTGTGGCGAGAAGAAATCGACCGCCAGCCCGTTGACGCCGTCCCGGAGCACCTCGAGCACGGGCGCGGTCGCCGAGCCGACGACCACGCAGCCACAGGCCATCGCTTCGAGGAACGACCACGAGAGAACGAAAGGATAAGTCAGGTAGACGTGCACCGAGGAAACCTGTAGCACGCGCAGATACGTGCCGTAGTCGACGAGCCCGAGGAAGTGGACCCGTGCCAGGTCTGTCGACCTGCCCAGTTCCTCGAGCATCTGTTGCCGGAACGTCGAGCCGGGCGCGGGCGGTGCGCCGTAGCTGACGCCGTCGGCGCCCACGATCAGCACCCGCAGCCGCCTGCGGCGCCGCAGCAGCGGCGGCAACGCGCGCATGAACGTGTGAAACCCCCGATACGGCTCGAGGTTCCGCGCGACGTAGGTGACAACCTCATCGTTGCGCGTGAGCGCATGGTCGAGGCCTGGCGGCTGGAACGACACGTTCGCATCCGGCCGTGCGACGTCGGTGTCCACCCCTTCGTGGATCACCGAGATGCGCGGCCGCATCTCGGGGGGATAGAGGCTCTGCTGCCAGCGCGTCGCCGCGTGGCCCCAGTCGGCCGCCTCGAAGGCGAGCAGATTGGTCGCATTCCGGGCCCGGAGCCGCGACGGGTTGTTGAAGATCGAAGTGAACTCCGGGTCGAAGCCGACGTCCGCTCCCCGGCCGTGGTAGTAGAACTCGAAGTTCGCGAGCAGCGGCACGTCGGGGAAAACGTCCTTGACGAAGAGCGTCTCGCCCCAGCCGCTGTGCCCGACCACCAGGTCCGGACGGACGCCCTGATCGCGGAGCCCTCGGCACACGTCCGCGACCCTCGCGCCGAGATAGATGGCCCGGTCGATGTCGACCGCGTAGGGATGGCAGTTGAGGGCGCCGCGCGCGTCCTTCGGGTAGCTGATCTTGCGCACGCCCACCATTTCGTTGTCGTTCGGCTGGGTGATGAAATAGACCGTGTTCCCCGGCTCGTCGGCGAGCTTCCGCGCCAGATGACGGTACTGGCCGGGGAAGTTCTGGTGGATGAACAGGTAGATCATGGCTAGGAGGCATCCAGCCTGGCGGCACGGTCCGTCGGCAACCCTGCAGGCGGGTCACCTCTGCAAGCCCCGGCCGCGTTCGCCGACGTCAGGGTCGCTTGCGTCTGCCTGAGCGCCCGGAGTTCGCACGCGGATCCTTCCGCGAGCTTCGCTTTCCCGGCTTCGCCGCCGCGGCGACCGGGCGCTCACGGCCTTTGGCCGTGCCGGAGTGCTCGGGCTTCGGCACGGTCTTCGCAGCTCCCGGTTTCGGCGGCCCGCCCGCGGTGCGCTTCGGCGCCGGTCGCCCCGCCGCGGAACTCGCCGTCGGCAGGGCGTCGCGATACCGGCCGAAGCTCGGCCCCGCCGGCGGCGCGGCCGCCACGGCCGCGCCCGCTGTTCCGCTCGCGGTGTCGGCACCGAACCTGGCCACCGCCGCAGTCGCTCGCCGGACGATGCGGACCTGCAGCCCCTCGAGCGAATCGCTCGCCACCGTCGAGCGGCACGGCGCGCCGTTCCGGACCGGGCCGCTGACGGTGCCCGACTGGAAATAACCGCTGTATTCGCAATCGTAGGCGGAGGCCTTTGGCGTCGGCTTCAGCCGCACCGCGAACCCGATCAGCGGCACCGCCATGCCGCGCGTGCCACACATCAGGTCGTCGCTCAGCCACGGCGTCTCGAAGCCGCTCGCCGTCAGTCCCTTGTACTCGACCTCGCCCGCGTCGAAGATCGCGAGCGGCCTGACCGAGAACGACTCGACCCACAGGCCGGCCTCGACGCGGCCGGCCCACGGCGCGTCCGCGAAGGTCATGTCGCCGCGGGCCCGGATGTGGGCCGTGATCTGCAGCGGCAGGCTGACGCGCTCGGCCGCGGTGCCGGCCGCCGGATCGGCCGCCCTGCCGGCCGGCCAGCCGGGCATCCGTGCCGCCACCTTGTCGCCGTCGGCGCGGCCATCGAGCCGCTCGACGTTGATGGCGAGCGTCTCCCCGCCCGCGCCCCGGATCGTCGTGAGTACGAGCGTCGCCCCCTTCGCGAGCACGCGCGCGACCAGCATGTCGCCGGGCGCGAACAGCCACGGTCCGGTGGTGGCGGGACCCGTGACGAACTCGACGTGCTCCGGGCCGACCCCCGGTCCGAGCCCGACGTAGATCGCCGGCAGCACGATGTTGCCGGCGGCCTGGGTCCTGGCCGGGGT
Organism: Pseudomonadota bacterium; assembly: GCA_025351005.1. Lineage (GTDB taxonomy): Bacteria > Pseudomonadota > Gammaproteobacteria > Steroidobacterales > Steroidobacteraceae > CAIKZZ01. The sequence continues at coordinate 3,013 of JANXWS010000010.1, forward strand.
CGCATCGCGCACCGAGAACAGGTACAGACCGGCCGGCAGCGGCAGCACCTGCACCGACGCGCTCAGTCCCGCCTTCGCCTCGTCGTGCTTCGGCCGTGCGGCGTTCATGGGCCGGAGCGCGCCGCTGTCGGAACTCGCGCTCGCCCGCGGCCGCGGCGAACGGCGATCCGGCCGGGCTGAGGCGGCGCGTGGCTCACCGCCCGCCAGCTGCAGGAAGCGGTCGTTGATGCGGGACGGGTCACAGTCCAACGGTAGCAGAATTCCCGATCCCGCCGCGCGCAGGCGCAGTGCGATCGCACCCAGGTCGAACGCGACGACCGGCAGACCCGCCTCGACCGCATGGTCGAGCGCATAGCACCAGGTCTCGGGCCAGACCGAGGGCAGGAACGCGAGCACTGCGCGCTCGCGTCGCAGCAGGTGCAGCGCTTCCTGCTCCGTGTAGCGGCCGGTCACGAACACCTTGCCGGTGCTCTGCAGCGCTTCGTCGTCCTCGGTGTACCCGACGACCACGAACTGCAGCGGCAGGCGGCGCCTGGCCGCATCCCGCGCGCACTCGAGCAGCACGCGGTAGCCCTTGTGTTCGCCGATCGCCCCGATAAGCGCCACGCGGACGATGCCATCGGGATCCGGGGCGGGCGGCCGGGCCGCGGCCGCGAGCGCCGGGCCAGGAGCCGCGACCCGCACCGACAGGCCTGCGAAGCGTCGCCGGTAGCGGGCGGCGGTGTCGGCCGATGGCGCGTATACCGCGCGGGCCCCGCGCAGCCCGCCGGCGCGGCGGCGCCGCACCGCCGCCACCGAGACGGGCTCGTCGAGGCGCGCACCGTTCCTGCGGATGCAGGCTTCGCAGGCCGGGAGATCCGGCTCTCCGCAGTAGCGGCCGCTCTCGTCGATCAGCGTGATCCGCGGACAGAACCAGACGTAGTCGTGCAGGTACACGTCGTAGGATCGCCCGAGCGACCGGGCGATGGCGATCACTCTCGGGTCGACGTCCAGGAAATGCTGGATCTCCACCCGCTCGATCCTGATCGCCGCGAGCAGGCGCTTCAGCGCCGGGAGGTCCGCGGGCACGGCGTAGCGGAGGTTGGGGAGAGCGAGCGCATCGGTCCAGAGCTCGACCCGGTCCGGGCGCCCGGCGGCGGCCGGTCGCAGCACGAGCGGGTAGCGGCCCTGCCCGCGCAGGTCCTTGCAGCGCCGCGCGACGAACCGGTCGACGCCGCCGGCGAGCGCCAGCGTCACGAGCAGAACGAAGGGGCCGGGGTGGGCGGCGAGCCTGCGTTCATCGAGGCGCCGGCGGAGCGGCGCGACCGGGTCAGCGGCGATGAAGCTCGCGACGTACTGGTCGTAATGCGGGTGGCGGAGGTTCAGAAGCCGCTGGCTGCGGTCGAGGAGCGCCGCACGGCGGCCCGCGAACGAGCGGCCACCAGCGTGCCAGACGAACACGTCCGCGGCCAGCCGGTGCGACCAGCCGCGCGCGCGCGCGCGCATGCAGAAGTCCGCCTCCTCCCCGTAGCCCTTGCCGAACGCCGCCGTGTCGAACGCCCCGACCTCGCGCAGGCAGTCGCGCCGCAGGTAGAGGCAGCAGCCGACGCCGACCGGAATCTCGACCGTCGCGCGCGGATTGACGTCGGCCGCGAGCGCCTGAAAGCCGGCCGCCTCCGCGGCCGTGACGCCGCCCGGTCCCTCGCCCGGGTAGCTCGCGATCGACCCGTTGTTCGCGAACGGCGTGACGGTGCCGACCCGGTCGGCGCCATGGGCCGCGCGCCGCAGCCGCTGCAGCCAGTCGCCGAACACCAGCGTGTCGGAATTGAGCAGGACCGCATCGCGGGTCGGATGCCGCGCGAGCGCGCGGTTGACCGAGGCGACGAAACCCTCATTCCGCGCATTGCGGAGGAGCTCGATGCGGCCCGCCGCGGACAGCGCGTCGAGCCTCTCCACGAGCACGCGATCCTCGCTCGCGTCGTCGACGACGACCACGTCGGCATCGCCGCCGACCGTCGCGAGGACCGTCGCGAGGCAGGCGAGCGTCTCCGCGCGCGCGCCGTACACCGGGACGATCACGTCGATCCGGGCCGGGCGCGGCGCGGCCGTCCGTGCGCCCGGACTGCGCCGAGCCGCGATCGCCCAGCGGCGCGCCGAGTGCCGCTCGCTCGGCGGCAGGCGGACGGCCGCCTCGAGCAGCAGCGGACTGTCGGGCAGCGCCTCCCAGCGGCCGTCCGGCAGGAGCGCCGTGATCCGGAATCGGCTGCCGCCAAGCCGGGACCCTCGCAGGTCGACCCGGAACGGCCAGCGAAGATGAGGCTGCGGCCGCGGCCCGGCAGTCACGGTCACCCGTCGCCCGTCCTCCGCCTCCACGCCGACCCGCACCCGCTCGCCCGGCACCCAGCCGACGCGCGCCCAGCCCCCGATCGTGCGGGCCTCGGTCCGCGCGCGGCCGTCGAGCGCGAAGTCCGGCCGCGCCCGGCAGCCGCTGCCCGCGAGCAGGACGCCACCGATGCGGAACTCGAACGGCTGCTCGCGTAGCGCAGCCGGCGGTTGCCACCGATAGAGCTCGCGATCCGCGGTCGCCGCAACCCGCGCCGGGGTGACGGTCAGCTGCCGGCCGGCAGCCGCGATCCGCAGGAGCCGCGGGTCCTCGCCCGGGGCCAGCTGCCAGAGGAGCTGCAGCGTCCGCGTCACCCCGACCCAGCCGGCCAGCGGCCGGCCGGCGTGGTGGAGAAGTTCGTCCGCGACCCGGGCCAGCGCCTGGCCGGGCACCACGCAGAATCGGTCGAGCGCCGCCCCGAGGCGCTCGACGGCCTCGGCCTCGCGGCGCGAGCGCAGGAGCGCCCGCACCGCAAGCGCCTCGAGCTCCGGGTCCGGCCCGGACTCCGCCGCGCGCGCCACCATGCGCAGCACGGCGAGCGGGTCGGTGCCGACCTCCGCCAGCAGGCGCGCATAGAACGGCGCGAGCGTCGCTGCGTCGTCGGGACGGGTACGCCAGGCGCGATCGAGCTCGCGGACCGCCGCGGCCAGGTCGCCCTGGCGTAGGCTCCGTCCGACGCTGCGGATGCAGTCACGGAGTGGGCGGCCCGCGCCCTGCGGCAGCGCCGCGAGCAGGTTCAGCGCTGCGGGATCTGCCATGTGCCCATTTGGTCGCCGTGGCCCTGGCGACGGTCGGTCGTCCCACCGACGCCTGTTCGGGCCCGCACGGCGCGCCGCGGTCAGCCCGCAACGCTCGCAGGCGGCCGGAGCGGCGTGTGCGCGGTCACGTGTGCGTCGTGACGTCCGAGGCGTTCAGGTGCGTGACGCCCTTCAGCGTGATCGTCGTCTTGCCGCCGTCGAGCGTGATGATCGTGTTTCCGTCCGACACCTTGATGTCGTTCGCCGAGATCAGGTCGGCGAGCGTATTGCCTTCGAGGTACAGGGTGTCGTGGCCAGAGACGAAGTTCGTGATCACGTGGTGACCGCCGATCAGCGACGGATTGTTCAGGAACTCGAACAGGTTGGTCGACGTCCCGCCGTGCATCCTGTCGTGGCCGGATCCGCCGACAAAGGTATCGGCCCCGGCGCCGCCACGCATCAGCACCGAGCCCTTGCCGCCGATTAACTCGGTGGGACTCGCACCGCCAAGCAGCGTCGCGTCCCCCGTCCGGGCGGCCTCGTAGAGCACCCCGCCCGAGAGCGTGCCGAACTGGAACTGGCCGCCTTCGACGGTTGCCGAGCCGAACGGGCCGGTCACGGTTGCCCGTCCGGCGGCAAAGACCGTGTCCCTGCCTGAGCCCAGCGTGATCCGGTCGTGGCCCGTGCCGACCGTGATCTGGCCGCTGCCGCCGACGGAAATCGAGTCGTTGCCGTTGCCGGCGGAGACGTTGCCGTCGCCGGCGATCACGACGGTGTC
>JANXWS010000029.1 GCA_025351005.1 Pseudomonadota bacterium
GAACGGACGTGTCAGCCTACTCGCAGCAGCAGCTGGACGAGGTCGCCACGCGGCTTAACCAGCGACCAAGAAAAACCCTAAACTTCTGCACTCCGGCCCATGTCTTTGCCCAAAGTGTTGCGCGGACCGATTGAATGCTCCCCCGCACAAACGTCGGACGAATTGCGCTCAAGGGCCGGGGAGCCCTGTCGAACCCGGCGGGCCGCTATGAGCATCGACGGGTCGATGCCGTCGACGACGGGTGGTACGTCGAGGACCAGCCCGACAGCGTGGCGACCACCGTTGCCCCCGATCACGCTCGCACCATCATCACCACGAACCGATCCCCGGACGTGCCGTTCGAGTACTCGATCAATCCCTATAGGGGCTGTGAACACGGCTGCATCTACTGTTACGCGCGCCCGAGCCATGCGTACATGGGCCTCTCGGCTGGCATCGATTTCGAGACCCGCCTCTTCTACAAGGCCGACGCCGGCAAGCTGCTGGAAGCCGAGCTGGCCCGGCCAGGGTACGTCTGCAAGCCCATAAACATCGGGGCGAACACGGATCCGTACCAGCCCGTGGAGCGGCGGATGCTCGTGACGCGCGCCCTGCTCGAGGTGCTGGCGCGCACGCGCCACCCCGTGTCACTCATCACCAAGAGTGCGCTCGTCCTCCGTGACCTCGACCTCCTGACCGATCTTGCGCGAGATGGCCTCGTGACCGTGGCGGTCAGCATCACGACATTGAGCGCCGCGACGAAGCGGTCGCTCGAACCCAGGACGGCATCGCCGCACGCGCGGCTCAGGGTCGTGCGCGAGCTGAACGCGGCGGGCATTCCTACCGGCGTGATGGTCGCCCCGGTGATCCCGGCCATCACGGATCACGAGATGGAAGCCATCCTGGCAGCGGCTGCGGAGGCCGGTGCCCGCTCCGCGGGTTACATACTCCTGAGGCTGCCGCACGAGGTCAAGGACCTGTTCAGAGACTGGCTCACCGAGCACTTCCCGGATCGCGCCGCCCACGTGATGTCCCTCGTCCGCGACATGCGGGGCGGCGCCGACAACGATCCGCGCTTCGGCACCCGGATGCACGGCACCGGACCGATGGCCGAGCTGCTGCGCAATCGCTTCCAGGTCGCCTGCCGGCGCCTGGGCCTCCAATCGGGGAAACGCGAGATGCCGCACGCCACCCAACTGTTCCGCCCACCGGCGAGCGCGGGGGCGCAGTTCAAGCTGCTGTTTTGAGCCGCGCACGCCCGCATATCGGTCGCGGCCGCTGCCCGCGCGGGTTTCTCGCGGCGAGTCGCCGTCAAGTGCCCGCCGGCGTGCCCCGTTTTCCTTCCGGGCGGCACACCTTAGACAGCGGACCGGACACTATTTGTTTCCCGGATCGAGTGCCGGATCGCCGGCCGGCAGCACGTCGCAGGCCCACTCCGTGCGTTTCCAGCCAGGCACCGGAGTCTGCACTCCCGGGCGCGGGACGAATCGCGATGGCTCGATTCGCTGCATCTTCGGGATGTAGCGTGGGCAGTTCGGGAATACCTGCCGGACCGCCACCCGAACGACGAACTGGGCCTCCGGAAACGGCGGGTCGACGCTGTCGGCGGCCCCGAAGGAGGCCGTGCCGTTGACCCGCAGACGCTGCTGGGCCTCAAAGTCGATGAACAGCATGCCGACGTGCGGATTCTCGGTCGCGTTGCCCAACGACAGGTACATGCCGTTGCCGTCGTAGTTGGGGAAGACGAGCGTGCACTCGTCGAGCGTGCGCACGAAGCCGGGATCGCCGCCCTTGAACGAGCAGTTCGGGAAGCCGTCTGCGTCCGCGGTCGCGAGAAAAAACAGATCGAGCTTCTCGATGAACGCCCGGTCGTCCGGCGTCATGTGCTCCCTGAACAGCTTGGACTCGATTCGGTTGGCGAGCCGGACGGTATCAAACCGCTCCTGCAGCGCGCGATGACTCGGCCTGAAAAGCTTCGACACGTCGACCTCCACAGCGGCGATTTCTCCACACCGCGATTGCTGCGGCGAGGACTCCGCGACCGCCGGTTCCCCTCGCCGATCGCGCACGGGCCGCGGGACGAGGCGTGACCTGATCGCGCCGCTGGCGGTTCACTTCGTGAGCGAGGCGAGCCGCTGCTCCGCATCGGGCCATTCGACCACCGAGCGTGCACACCGAAATCCGCTGTCCTCGTCCGCCCGGTGAGCCAGCTCGTAGCGACGCGTCGCCGCGCGCCTGTTGGCGGGGTTCGGCTCGAGCCACGAGCCGCCCTTCAGAACGCGGTTGCCGCTGACCTTCGCG
>JANXWS010000052.1 GCA_025351005.1 Pseudomonadota bacterium
GGTGACGAAGGCCTTGAACATGCCGGGGCCCGCGTAGGTCAGCACGACGAATATCAGGGACAGCACGGTGTCGGTCGGATTGGCGAAGCTCGACCAGCCCTCCACCAGGTGCATCAGCGCGTAGGTCGCTCCGCCCAGCAAGACCGTGGTGGTGAACGAGCCGGTGATCCTGAGATAGCGGGGCAACAGAATCGCATAGATCAGCACCATCGTCGGCAGCACGGTACCGACGCCGAACAGCAGGAACGCCAACGGTCCCGCCACGAGCAGCTGGTGCGGCGTGAGCATCAGGATTCCCGGAAACGCCATCAGCTCAGTGGCGGTCTCGATCACGACGACGACCAGGATCACCAGCAGGTCATTGCGCGGCGCCGTCGAGCGCAGGTTCAGGGCCTCATTCGAATAGCGGCGGCGGAACCAGAGGTACGGCGCCAATGCGAACATGACGAGGTTGTAGCCGGCCCAGGTGGCGGCCTCCCCCGGCGAGGACGGTACGCTGCAGCCGACCAGCGTGCCGGCGAGGTGGAAGCTGAACGACCGGTACCCGAGGGCGGGTCCGAGCAACCAGCCGCCCGCCTGCGCGGCCATCGCGTAGGCGAGCGTGAGGATCGTCTCGCGCACCGCGCGGGTCCGCTCCGGCGCACGCGCCGCCATGTCGGGTATCCGGCGGCGACTCGTCAGCCCGTGGACGACAGCCATCAGCACGAAAATCTCGAGCAGCCCGAGCGTCGGCAACGCCATCTGGACGCCGAACGATGCTCCCCGCAGCGAAGGCCGATCGAAGGGGAGAAAGCCATTCGCAAGCCAGATCGCGAGGCCGTTGAGCGCGATCCAGATCACGATCGCAGCCTGCGCGGCAGGGTGACCGACCGTCCCCCGCATCAGGCGCCGGCCGAACGACGGCCGGCCGGGCACGACTGAAGCCTCGCCAGCCATCGCAAGTCCCCCTGAAGATCACCGCGAGGCTTGCACGCCGGCCAGTTGCTGTCCACAGCCCGTGACGGCTACCCAGATGGTGCAAGCCCGTCCAGAATAAGCATTGCGCGGCGCAATCAGGGAACGATCCCGCGCGACCGAAGGCTGCGCGGGAACGACAAGGCCCCCCCTTCTGACGGGCTTCAGCGAGTATCGATGAAATCACTTGGCCGCAAGCCGGAAGGCGCCAGGCTCGAACGCATCCAGGGCTCACCGCGCTGGGCGGGCGAGCAGTTTCGCAACCTGCACCCGATCATCCCGGGCCTGCGCGATCCCGACGCGTCGATGCCGTCACTCAAGGACTTTCTCTGCGGCGGCGAGCGGCGGGTTCCGCGCGGACCGTTGCCGTCGATGAGTCCGCTCGCCGGCTGGGCGCGGCCGCCCGGCAGCGGGCTCAGGGCCACGTGGCTCGGTCACTCCACGGTCCTGATCGAGATCGGCGGTCTGCGCGTGCTCACCGACCCGGTCTGGGGACCGCGGGCGTCGCCGTCGCGGCTCGCCGGCCCGAAGCGGTTCCAGCCCGTGCCCGTTCCGCTGCGCGCGATGCCGCACGTGGACCTCGTGGTCGTCTCGCACGATCACTACGACCACCTCGACTACCCGACGATCCGCGAGCTCGCCAGACTCGACGTGCCGTTCGTGACCTCGCTCGGCGTCGGCGCGCACCTCGAAACCTGGGGAATTCGGCCCGAGCGCATCGTCGAGCTCGACTGGTGGGAGTCGCACGAGCTGCCGCACGCGGGACTGACCGTGACCGCCGCGCCCTCGCAGCACTTCTCCGGGCGTGGCCTCAAGGACCGCAATGCCACGCTATGGTCCTCGCTCGTCATCCGTGCAGGGCGGTACGCCGTCTTCTTCAGCGGCGACACTGGACTGACGACCGAGTATCGGACGATTCGTGAACGGCTCGGACCGTTCGACCTCGTCATGCTGGAGGTCGGCGCCTTCCATCCGGCCTGGGGCGACATTCATCTTGGCCCGAAGAACGCCCTCGAGGCGCTGGCGCTGCTCGGCGGCGGTCCCTTCCTGCCCGTGCATTGGGGGACGTTCAGCCTCGCGATGCATGCTTGGGACCAGCCCGCGGAAACGCTGCTCGAGCTTGCGCCAAGATCCGGTGCGCAACTGCTGATGCCGCGACTCGGCGAACCGGTAGAACCCGCGCACGCGGAACGCGTCGAACCATGGTGGCGTGTCGTCGACGCAGCGACCACGCAACCGCTTCCGGAACTGCCGGAATCGATCACGTTGCCGACGGAGATGCCGTGGCCGATTGACTAGCGTCACGCCCGAGAGGCGACCAGGCGCGGAGCTGCCGGTGCGGTGGTTCGGCGGTGGTCTTTAGGGGCCGAACCCGACACTCACGGCAGCGCGACCGTCGTCCCGCCCGGACGCTCAGACACGTCAGAATTCAAGGAGGTCACTCTTCATGTCAGTCCAGTCCCGTCGCAAGCCCGGCCTCAAACTGGGCCAGACCGTGATTCTCGGGCAATCGTCCCTCATCGCCGACGTTTCGGTCGCCGAGGGCGGCGACGGTGCCGGGCCAAGCCCACACGATCTCTACGATTCGGCGCTCGCCGCCTGCAAGGCGCTGACGGTGCTGTGGTATGCCTCGCGCAAGAAGATCCCCGTCGAGGACGTCACGGTGTCGGTCGAGCGGGACGACACCCAGGAGCGGGCCGGAACGTACGCACTGACCGCGACCCTGCGCGTGTCCGGACCGCTCTCCGACGCCCAGCTCAAGGAGCTGCACGCCGTCGCCGACAAGTGCCCCATCCACAAGCTGATGACTGCTGTGCAGACGACGATCCGAACGGATGTGGGGCGCATGTAGTGACCGCGGAGGCACGAGCCGCCGCCGGAGCGGACGGCCGTCGAACCAGACGCCCGGCGGTGAGGGTTCCGGCGGGCTACGGGCCGCCACCGTCGGTTCCGGACTCCGCGTCCTGACGATCGATCATAAAACGTAGCATAATCAATAATTTGCCGCGTCCTGGCAGCTCCCCCGCAAAGCGGCGAACAGTTCCCAGGACCCGCGCCCTCCGCTCACACCGGTCCCTGAGCCGCCGGGCGCAAGACGACCGTCGATGGCGATGGAACGTTCTGCGCGACTCCGCAACGTCACGGGACCGAGGCAACATGCGCTCTCCAGGCGGCAACGACCCCGACATCCGCAACGCCGAGGGCAGCGCCGCCGCCGCGTCGGCGGCGCTTCACTTCCGCCATCGATGGTGGCGTCCGAGGGTGGTCCGGTCTCATGATCGTGCTTAAATCTGCCGACTGCGCACCGCTTGCAGCGGCGCGCGTCGCTGCGCCGGACAAGCCGAGATTCGCTCCGAGTTCAGCCGTGCTGGAGCCGCCGATGCCGATCGAACGACCTGCCTGCATCCGTCGCGTCCTGCTCGCGCTGCTGATCGTCGCCGCGTGGAGCACCGCCGCCAGCGCGACCGAATTCGACTTCTGCGTCCGCGGCACGTCCCTTGAGGAGACGCAAACCGGCCGGCTGCACATGACCGTCGCCGGCGGCGACGTTGCCGCGTTCGCGCCACGCCTGGCCGCAGAGCTCGCGAACCAGCGGTACTGGGCCGGCCGCGCGGAAGAGGTATTCGGTGCACCCTACGATCCCGATCTCTGTGGCGAGGCGGTCGCACCCCAGTTGCAACTTGCGATAGTGGTCACTGCGGAGACGCAGCGCGAGCTCGCCGCCGCTATCGAGAGCGACGACCGCGGCCGGATCCGCGCCGCAGTCGAACGGGTCCTCGGTCGCGCGTCGTCCGAAGCCGCGCCGCCACCGCGTCACAAGGAGCTGCTGGGTACCGGGCCTGCGGTCGGTGAGGCGGTTCTCGACGCGAGCGGCAAGGTTCGCTACCACGTCGTGCCGGTGTACTACGCGACGAACCGCCAGGCGACCAAGGACGCGGCGCCGGACGGCCACTACGGCGGCGAACGCGGTTCGTTGTCCTTCGGCGTCGTCAAGGTGGCGCTGCCCCGGACGCACGAGGTCGGGCAGATCGAGGCTCCCTCCGTCTGGCGCCTGGAATTCAGCGCCGACCCCGACAAGCACGTCACGCTGCAGTCGCTGAACGAGCTCAGCGTCGACGGCTGGCGCGGCGAGATCGCGAAGCGCGCCAAGGCGCTCGGCAATCCGGGCATCCTCGTCTTCGTTCACGGCTACAACTCGACCTTCGCCGATGCAGCGTTGCGCGCGGGGCAGCTTGCCTTCGACCTCAAGTTCGGCGGGTCGACCGTGCTCTTCTCGTGGCCGTCGCGCGGTTCGACGATCGAGTACACGGTCGACGAGCAGGCCGCCGAGTGGTCCGTGCCCGACATGACGGCGGTCCTCGCGTCGCTGGCCGCGGCCGCGCCCGGCGCATCGATCTACGTCATCGCCCACAGCATGGGCAATCGGGTCTTCACGCGCGGCTTCAAGGCGCTCCTCGAGAAGGATCCCGCCCAGAGCATTCCGTTCAAGCAGCTGGTGCTCGCGGCGCCCGACGTGGACGCCGACGTGTTCCGGCGCGAGATCGGGCCGGCTATTCTCGGCAAGGGACCGCGCGTGACGCTGTACGCATCGAGCAATGACAAGGCGCTCGCCGCCTCGCGGGGCGTACACGGTGGCTATCGCCGGCTGGGCGAGAGCGGCAAGGACATCGTCGTGCTCGACGGCCTCGACACGATCGACGCCTCGACCGTGCGCACCGAGTTCCTCGGTCACTCCTATTTCGGTGACAGCGACACGGTCATGTCGGACCTGATCTATGTGATCCGCCGGAGCCTGCCGCCGGAGCAGCGCGAGCGATTCGCGCTGCAGCGCGTGAAGGACGTGGCAATCGGCCTGTACTGGCGGTTCAAGCCACCGTAGTGTGCGGGTGTCGTTGGGTCGCGGCAGCGGCGCGGCCGGAAGAAACGGCTGTAGCCCCGGCGGGTGCCCCCTCAGGAGGACGGCCACATGTCTCAAAGTCTGCGCATCCCGTCCCGACTGGTCCTGCTCGCAGCGTCGGGCTTCATCCACGCGGCAGCGGGGGCTCCGGGTCCGGCCGCGGGTGCCGTGCGAACCGAGCACATCACCGATCCCACGCTCAGCAACATGGTCGCCTTCGACGTGACGGTGCCCGCCAAGTGGCATTTTCAGGGAACCCTCGGCCAGGGAGGGCAATGCGTGATCGTGCCGTTCCAGGTCTTTCGGATGACTAGCCCGGACGGACTCAGCTTCATCGAACGGATGCCGGTGCTCGGCTGGTACTGGGGAACGGGCCCGGCGGCCAAGGTCAAGACGACCGACTGCCTGCCGCTCAAGGAAGCGATCGGCGCGCAGGATTTCCTCAAGTACGTTGCCGCGTTGCTCAAGGTCGAGTACGTCGCCGACGAGCCGGTGCCGGCCGAGGAGAACGCAAGGGTGCAAAAGTCCGTGGCCGATGCCGCCGCGGCCCTCGGCCCAGGCGCCAAGGCGGGCCCCATGTCACCGCCGCGCCAGACGAAGCAGGTCGCGCGCGCGACCGTGCGCTACCGGAATGGAACATTCACGATGAAGGGCCTGCTCGAGACGGAGGTCGACTGCTCGGAGACGACGTTTCGCGGAATGAAATCAGGGCTCCAGGGCATGCCCGACACGCCGAGCTGGACGTCCAACCGGTGCTCGGCCGGCGTCCGCTATACGGTCGCGCCCGAAAACCAGTACGCGGCAACGGTGAGCATGCTCAACGGTAACCGCATCGGTGCCACGGCGAGTCCGGCATGGGTGCAGGCGTGGCTGCAACGCAGCCAGCGCCAGAACAACGAGATGCTGCAGCGGTCGGCCGCGCAGGCGAACGCCCAGCTCGCCGCGAACGCGGCGCAGTTCAACCACGATCAGGCCGTCCGCCAGCACATGCACGAGCAGTTCCTGGCGACGATGCAACGCGGTACCGACATGTCCATGGCACGCGCCGCACAAGTCGCCAACAGCAATCACACGATTGCAAGCGACTGGGTCGACTACTCGCTGAACCAGCAGACGGTGCGCGATCCGGCCACCGGCCAGGTCAGCAAGGTGACGAGCGGCTACAACGCCACGTGGGTCGACAGCTCCGGGAAGGTGAGCTACCAGACCAACGATCCGAACGCGAATCCCAACGGGACCCTGCCGGGCACCTGGAGCCAGCAGCAGGCCGTTCACGGCGACGGCACGAACTAGCGGCCGGGTTCCGGCGGCGCGGCACTACAGGAGCGGTTGGCTCGCGATCGCTGCCGCTTCGAGCAGCAGGCGCGTCCGGCGGTCCTGCGTCGTCGGCAGGAATTGCGCCAGCAGGGTCAGCGTCGCCGGCTGCACGCCGACCTCGGCCGCGCTCACCGTGAAGTCGGCACGGCCGAAGTCCCGGCTGCGGTCGCTGTCGATTGAGACGGGGATCACCGGCACGCGCCGTCCGCCGAGCGGCTCGGTCGGATAGTAGGTCAGAAACGGGCCGCCGGTCAGATCCACCGCTTCCGAGGCGATCGTCTGGTCGAAAATGGTGCCCTGGTGCCCGACCACGGATTCCCGCCACACGGCTTCGGCGTGCACCATGATCGCGACCGCGTATTTTCCGTTCACGCTGCGCGCACCAGCCTTGCTCACGTACAGCCGCAGCGGCCGGAGCAGAATGGCGTTGTGGTCCGTATCGAGGCCGATCCCGGCGACGAAATCGAGCGCGACGTCGGAGCGGTCGCCGGAGTCCGCCGCGAAGCGGGTGAAGCGCAGGCACGTGTAGCGGCTGTCGGGCCGCCCGTTTCCTGCCCCGTCCGGGCCGCCGCGGTAATAATCGACACGGCTCGTGCGCTCCGAGATCGCGCTGTAGCGGGCGAGCTCGGAGCGGACGCGCTCGGCGGCCTTGTCGAGAACGAACGCGAGGATCGCCGACACCACGTCCGTCAGGAAGCCCTTGTCGGCTGCGGCGCGCTGCGCTTCGCCGTTCGAGCAGTAGGCCTGCAGCTGCCGCTCGCTTGCGCTCTCCGGATCGACCGGCCCGGGCCGGCGCTCGCCGAGCACGCGCACGGCGTCACGGCCCTCGATGAAGCGGAGCTGGGCCGCCGTCGGTGGCGGCGTGACGAGCAGCGTCGGCGGCGGCTCGCCGCGCGCAGCGACGACTCCCAGCAGCAGCAGCGCGCCGACGCAGCACGCTCGACCCGATCGTGGCGCTAGCACGTCACGGCCTCCCCTGAGCGACCGGCGGCCGACGTCAGGCCCCGACGGCAGTCGCAAGCGACTGTCCGGGACACGGTCCTCGCGGAGCCGGTCACGGCTTTACGTTGATCGTGACTTCGCCGGCGGCGAACCCCTGGTGGCGCGCCTCTACCGAGATCGCGCGCGTCGCGCGGGCCGTTACCTCGGTGAAGGCCGACTGCATCTTGCCCGCGGCGTCGCGGCCTTCGATGCCCAGGTCGAGCAGATTCACCTTCTTGTCGCTCAGGAAGGCAACGACCAGCGTCGGCCCGACCGGCTCGGTCGCCCGCAGCACGAATCCCATGCTCGGCGTAGGGAAGAGGAACGTGCCCGCCGGCACGTCGTTGGTCGGCGAGAACTGGTTCGGGTAAAGCACCGTCGCGCGGTCCTGGCTGTCGATCGAGATGACGTTCAGGAATCCAGGCCTCGGCACCACGGCCGACAGCATTATTTCATCGCCGAGGCGAAGCTCGCCGGCGCCCGCCTTGACCGTGAGCGCGTCGCCCTGCTTGGAGAGGGCGTCGAGCGCTTCCCACGTCGGGCCGTTGCCGTTGCGCAATGGCGTCAGGTCCAGCGGTTGGTCGATGAGCTGCTTGTTGCCGTCGGCGACCGGGTGGTGGCGCGACTGCTCGTCGGTGTGCTTCTCGATGAACGTCGCGGTCGCCGTCCGCAGGTCCGCGACCGTCGGCCGGCGCCCGTCCCGCGACGCAGCGTCGATCGTATCGAGTACACCCAGCGTGAACAGTCCGCCATGCTCGGTGGCGATCGCGTACTCGTCGTCGCGGGCCGCGGAAACGGCGGCGTAGTTCTCGCCACCGCTCGCGGTCTTCAGGGCCCGCGTGCGACCGGTCGGTGCCCCGTCCCAGTTGAAGAACTTGACGGCGCCCGAACCTTCGCCGAGGCGGCGGTTGCCGAGCGACAATGTTCGCGTCGCGGTGCCGCTGTGGCAGGCATCGACCAGCACCAGGATGTGCTTGCTGTGGATCGCGGCGAGAGATTCGCCGAACTCGTAGCCCATGAGCACGTTGGCGAGGCCCGGCTTGCCGGCGATGGTCGCCTTCTTGACGTCGTTCAGCACCAGCGCATCGTCTACCTGGCCGGCCTTGTCCGGCCGCGGGTCCGGGACGCGGGTGCCGTGGCCGCTGAAGTAGACGAGCACGCGGTCATTCGGCCCGACGCCGTCGCGCAGCCACGTCGTGAGCGCCGATTTCACGCCCGCGTAGGTCGCGGACTGGTCAAACAGCACCTTGATCTCGGCGGGAGCGAATCCCATGATCTTCGCGACGTGCTTCATGTTCTCGATGTCAAGATCAATTCCGGGCAGGTCGTTGTTTGGAAGCTGGTACTTGCCGACGCCGACCAGCAGCACTCGCGACGCGGCGAACGATGTGCTGACGCTGCCGAGGCTGAGCACGGCGACGGCGGCAACCGTTGCGGATAGCCTGATGTTCAACGTGGTCCCCATTTCCAAGTGACGGTCGACTTCGCGCCGGCCGGTCCGTTCCATGATGGTCCGCGCTGTCGAGGTCGCTGTTTTGCCGGCTCGACTGCCAATCGCCTGTCGGCGCGAGACGGACGCGCGCGCCAGCGTCGGACTCTTGTGTCCGCGACCAGCATACGACAGCATGCCCGGGTGTCAATGCGATATGCGCTGCACCGTGCACGACGCTCCGGACGAAGGCGTTTCCCGGCCTTTTTCGCGATGGGTCCACCCCTGACGCAGGGCGCGCCGTGACCGAGCCGACCGCGGCGGCCGGTCCCGCTGCACCCGTCACATTCCACGGCGGCAAGGGAATCGTTCTGGAGAGCCTGCTGCTCGCAGCCGTCGCGCTCTTCTTCCTGAACTTCAACCCGCTCGGCGCGCTCAGCGTCGGCCACCGTTATTCGCAGGATCTCATCTACGCCTGGTTCGGCCACACGAGCTCGCTCTACCCGCGGATCGGCACCGACGCGCCGCGGGCCGCGGCGCCGCGGCCGCGGGTCATGGTGATGCTGGTCGACGACGCGGCGCTCGCGATGCGTGGTGCGCGCTGGCCGGTGACGGTCGATTTTCACGCCCAGATGCTCGCCGAGCTCGAGGTCCTGAAACCGCGCGCCGTGATGCTCGACTTCCTGTTGATCGACCCCGCGTCCACGACCGCGGTCTGCTCGTTCGTGACGGTGGCGGCCCGGCTGCGGGAGGGAGGAACCGGCACCTATGTTGCCGTGACGAAGCCGGACGAACTCGAAGCGCTCGATGCGGGCGACTGCGCCAGCGCCTCCGGCCGGCGCCTGGTTGCAAGCCAGGTGCTCACGCCCGTGTCGGTGCGTCTGCAGGTCGACGCGACCGACTTCGTCAACCGCCGCTACCCGTTCGAGGAGCGCGGCACAGGCGCCGACTCCGGAACCGGCCTCATCAGCGCCGCGGTCCGCATGTATTGCGACGCGACACCGAACCCCGCGGTGTGCCTCGACGGACTGACGCGCGACCGGTCCCCGGACGCCGGCTTCGAGCTGGCCTGGTCGCCGGCCGGCGATCCGTTCAACCAGCGCTGGTCGCAGGCACGCTGCGACCAGCTACCGTCACCGACGCGCGCGATCCTGTTCAAGAAGGCCCTGCCGCGCGACACCCAGTGCCCGCCGGTGGCGACGCTCTTCGCCAGCGGCCTGCTGAGTCCGACTGAAGATGCAACGCTCGGGCTTCGCAACGAGGACCTGTTCGCCCTGATGGACGGGTCGTTCGTCTTCGTCGGCGGCAACTTCCGCGGTTCGGGCGACCTGATGACGACACCGCTGCACACGCGCCTGCCGGGCATCTACTACCACGCGGTGGCGCTCGACAACCTGCTGGCATTCGACGGACGGCCGAAGATCCGCAAGGAGTTCCGGAGCAGCCGGTTGCAGTACTACGCCTTTGACCTGCTGGTGCTGTGGGTGCTGGCCGCGATCTACCTGCGGCGCCAGTACTGGGTCAGGGGCGGGCAGCCGGCGCGCGTCGATCCGTTCGCGCTCTCGGCCTCGGCGCGCGCATGGCTCGCAGACCTGATCGGTCGCCTGCCGACGGCGCTCTGGGTCACAGGGTCGGCCTTGCTGCTGCTGCTGCTGGCCGCGTCCCAGCCCCTGCAACAGTTCGGTGTCATTACGGCTATCCTCTTTCTGGTGGCGATCGAGGTTCGCATCTCGACCTTCCGGGACCTCGCCGATCGCCTGCGGAGCCTCATGCTGTATCTCGCGTCTGTCGGACTGTCACTGGTCGTGGTCGCACTCGCCATCTGGGTCGGATACCGCTGGCTGTCGCTGCCGCCGGTCGACTGGGTAGGCTACCTGTCCTTCGCCGCGTTCGGCTTCTTCGTGGCCCATACCGCCATCCTGGAGTTCGCGCGCCAGGCCGACTCGATCCACGGCGCACACCGTTCACGGAGTCCAGCCAAGTGAAGCCCGCGGTGTGGGTGCTTGCCGTCGCTGCCGCCGCTCCGTTGTGCGTTCAGGCGGCAGATCCGAAAGCAGCGCCGAAGGATGGCGGCTGCCTGATGCTCAACGACCGGATCCTCGGCCCGAGAACCGAGAACCGGCCGCTGCCGCTGCTGCGCGGCGATCCCGAGCACGGGTTCACGCCCGCCTGCGCGGCGATGTGGAATGTGCTCAGTCCGAACAACCAGCCGCTGCCGGTGGAGGCATGCTTTCACGGCAGCCTGCTGCAGGTCCCGAACGACAGCGCGTGCGGGCCCAAGACCGGCAAGCTGTGGATCGGAACGCGCTGGGTCATCACGACCGTCGACCTCGTGCAGGGCACGGACCACGCCGCCGTCTGCCAGCAGCTCGAGACCGGCGCCTGGGCGGGCACCCGCGCGTTCTCGTTCGAGTGCAAGCCGAAGACCCGAGAGTTGAGCGATGGAACGCCGGGCGACAAGCCCGCAGCCGTCCCGCCCTCGCCATCCGCGCCCGCAAAGCCAGCGCCTCCAGAGACTCCGCGCTGACGCAGTCCGCCGCTGCAGGCATTGCCGGGGATCGGCGATCCCGCCGGATCCGGTGTGTGAGCTCGGGCCGCGCGCGGTCCGGCAGGGTCGGTACTGCGGCGCAGCGGATTTGACAATGGGCGGCTCGCGACGGCCGGTCTTCCTCCCACCGATCGGTCCGGGATCGGCCGCGACCCGCGGGATTGCGTGGTCCACGAATTGGTGAAATGCTGAACCGCCGATTTGCGTGTCGACGGGGGAGCCTTCTTTGCCAAGCCTGATCAGCGGGCGCGGACACATGCGTGCGGCCGCCCGTCGTCGCGCGCGTGTTGCTGTCGTGCCGGCCCGTGCGGAAGCGCCGGCCGTCCTGCGGGGCGCGATCTGTACCGGTCTCTGCCTCATCCTCATGGCCGTCACCGTTCCGACCGAGGCGCGGCGCCTTGCGCTCGTCGTCGGCAACGACACCTACAAGAACGTCGAGCCGCTTCGCAACGCCCGCCAGGACGCTAAGGCGATCGCCGAGTCGCTGCAGGGTCTCGGGTTCGAGGTCACGCTCCGCCAGGACCTGACGTTGAACTCGATGAAGGCCGCACTGCGCGAGTTCAAGGCGCGGGTCGGCGGTGGCGATGAAGTCATCTTTTTCTTCTCCGGCCATGGCGTCCAGTTCGACGGCACCAACTATCTGGTGCCCGTCGACATCGTCGCCGAGAGCGAACAGCAGGTGGCCGACGATGCGGTGCCGCTGCAGCGCGTGCTCGACGACCTCCGCGACCAGAAGGCGCGTTTTACGCTCGCCATCGTCGATGCCTGCCGTGACAACCCGTTCAAGGGCCAGGGCCGTGCCATCGGCGGGCGCGGCCTTGCGCCCGTCATGGCTGCGAACGGCCAGATGGTGCTGTATTCGGCCGGTGCGGGGCAGGAGGCGCTCGACCGCCTCGGACCCAATGACAAGAACCCCAACGGCGTCTTCACGCGCGTTCTGATCAAGCAGATCCAGCGGCCGGGCGTGCCGGTGGACCGCATGCTGAAGAACGTGCGCGACGAGGTCGTGCAGCTGGCGAAGAGCGCGAGCCACGAGCAGGTGCCGGCGCTCTACGACCAGTCGATCGGCGAGTTCTTTTTCCGTCCCGGCGCGCCGGAGACGTCGGCGCGGACAGAACCCGGAGCGCCGAGCGCATCGGTGGCCCCCGCCGCGCCGTCGGTTCACGTGGCTAGCGCCAGCGAGCTCGAGGAGTCCTACTGGGGCCGGATCAAGGACAGCACCGACCCCGACGACTTCAAGGAATACAGCCAGCAGTTTCCGAAGGGCGCGCACTCCGCCGAGGCCTCGCTGATGGCCCGCAGGCTCTCGCGGCAGGTCGCGGCATCGCAGCAGACGCATGTTCCGGCCGCGAATCCGGCCGGAAACCTGATGGCCGAATCGCCGCCCGCCGCGCCGATGGCAGCCACAAGTTCAGTCGGGTCGCATCCGGGCTTCATCACGTCGACCCTTCTGCCGGGCGTGACGTTGACCGGAGTCATGGTGCTCAACGGCGACGGCTCGTTCAATTACAAGGGCTCGAACGGCGCGGTCCTGCGCGGCACCTTCGACATGTCCAATCCGAACAGCATCACGGGTACCGGGATGACGATACTGCCGAAGGCCCTCGGCTTCGTGCAGCAAAGGTACCCGGACGGAACGTCGAGCACGGCCGTGACCATGCGCGCCCGGATCGCGAACGGCATGCTGCAGGGGCAATACGTCGACAAGTTCGAGACCGGCCAGTTCTCGTTCAGTCTCAGCCGGCAGAACTGACGCGGCCCTTTTCTGTCAACAGGCGCGAGGCGAAATCTCGCGTCCCTGACGGACGCGCTCGTGCGCCGAAGCGCGGCGCGCCCCGAGGCGTCAAACCTCTGATAGGGCGCTGGTCTCATGCGTCACCCCCTGATCATCAGAATACATTCCAGATGTTTCGCGGATCGACCGAGACCGCCTCCTTCATCATGCTTGTGATCGATGAACCTGGGAGGCCGGGTCTCACTCAGCGGCGTCGCGCTCGAATGCCCGGCGAAGGAATTCGTCGCTCGTGCGCAGGAGCGTCGCGCGAGCCGCTGCGTCGTTGAGCGAATGCGCAAGGCCGTCGAACGGAAGGACTTGGTGCGTCACTCCGGCGGCCTTGAGCGCCCGGTCCATAATCTCGGTCTGTGAGAACGGCACGTTCCCGTCCGCCCGACCGTGCACCAGCAACACCGGGACGCGCAGGCGCTTGGCCTGACGGGCCGGTGATCCCTCCTTGAGCTCTTGGCCGGAGCCGAGCATGTTGGCGGCCTCGCGGAAGTTGCCGCTGTAGCGGAACGATTCCTTGAACTTCGGCAGATCAGTGACCGGCGCCACTGCGACGACCGCGCGGAACAGGTCCGGTGCCGTGACCGCAGCCTGCAGCGCCGCGTAGCCACCGTACGACCAGCCGACGATCGCGAGGCGCTTCGCGTCGGCACGGCCGCTCGCGACCATCCAGCGCGCGCCATCGACTATGTCGCCGATGGAGGTGCGCCAGGACCGGAACCCGTTCGTCTGTTGCCAGGCATCCCCGTAGCCCGCGGAACCGCGAAAATTGGGCTGCAGCACCGCGTACCCCTGGTGAGCGTAGAACTGCACCAGCCAGTCGAAGCCCCATTCGTCGCGCGCGGTCGGACCGCCGTGCGGCATTATCAGTGCAGGCAGTCCCGAGGCATTCGTGACCCCGGGCGGCAGCGTCAGGTACGCCGGGATCGACGTGCCGTCGGCCGCAGGGTAGTGAACCGGCACCATCCTTCCGAGTGCAACGCCCTCTAGTTCCGAACGAACGACGTACAGCGTCTGCATCCGGTGTGAGTCCCGGTCGTACAGGTAGTAGACGCCTGGATCCGTGTCGCTGGCGACGAATACGAGAATGCGCCGGCGATCGGCCGAAGCGTCGGCGAGCTGCACGTCGCGATCGCCGGGCAGCGCACGGTGAATCGCCGCCACCACGTCGCGCAGGTCGGCGTCGAAGTAGATGGTCTCGCGGTGATCGCGAACAACGCTGACGCCGACCACCGCGTTCGACGATCCGAGGGTCGCGAATTGGTCGACGTCGACGTTGTCGTCCGCGTGCACGAGTTCCGCGGGCCCGCCGTCGATCGGCCACGCGTAGGCAGCAAGTCGACCGTTCAGATTCTGCAACCCGTACACCCGGCGCTGCCGCCCGTCGACGATGAGGGGCAGGAATCCGCCGCGCGTCTCAAAATCCCACTCGCTGAACGGCTCCCACTTGGCTCCTGGCGCCCGGCGCAGCATATACATCGTGCCCGGCGGGTCGTAGCCGCCTCGCCGTGGTCGCCGGACGGCCGTGATCATCACCGTTCCGCCGCCGTCGCTGAGGAAGCCCCCGGCACCCGGATTGGCGTTTTCCACCGTCGCCGATGTGCCGCTGCGGGTGTCAAGGCGCTCCACGCCCACGGCATATTTGCCGCGCGTGACAGATTCGGTCTCGACCAGCACGGTGCCGGGGACGCCACCGTGCAAGTCGATGACGGCGCCGACGTCGAGACCGAACAACGCGGCAACCGAACCGTTCGCGAGCAGTTTCAGATTGCCGCCGTCGGCGTCGACCGCAACTAGCCGGCGGTATGGCTGGGGTTCGCCATCGTTCTTGTGGAGGCCCGTGAGGTTGCACAGCAGCCGCGCCGTGTCGACCCAGTCGCAGCGGTCGATCACCTGCGGAGCCTGGACGTGCAACACGGCGAGCGGATTTGCGACCGACTCGGCATCCGCTACGTACAGCATCCCCCCACGGCCGGGATCGGGAGCGACGTACGCGATCCGGCGACCATCGGGCGAAAGCGTGACCGCCACGACGCTCGGCCGCATGCCGAACACGGCGGCGGCATCGAAGTCCGCGTGCGCGGCGCTCGCGACTGCAAGCGCAAGCAGCGACAGAATGCCGCGCCTCCACGCCATTACGCTTTCGACGACAACCGTGTTTCGATCGACGCTCATCGCGTTGATGACTTCGCTCGCGCACTTGACCGGGGCCGGTCGATGGGGCGCACCTTATCGCTCACGGCCGCCAACCGCTGGTCAGCCACATTTCGGCGTTTGCTTCGATGTTGACGTCAATGTCTTTGCCGCAAGCGCCCCGACTCTACGCTTTGCGTTTACCTCAATGGTAGGAATCTGGAACGGAACGGCAAGTACCCGCCATCGACTCTGCACATGGACGTGTGTAAGCGCGATTTGCGCCCTCTCCTCTTCCTCGAAGTCCAATTCGAGGACCACTAGCTTGGCGTCATCAGCTCCGACGTCTGATGGCGAGTACGGCCCGTCAACGCCGCTGAAACCAAAAGCATAGTTGCGCGAGAGGCCTTGGGACGGTTGCCGTAACTCGGATCGAATGCCGCCGGTCTCGCGATCAATGGCCGCTAGGTGGTCCGCGATCGCTGTGCGATCGGTCGCGAGCCGTTCCGGCTGAGGATCCTTACTCGGGTCATCTGTTCGCCTTTCGTGGCCGCGCACGGAGGTTCCATCAGATGGGCTTGTGCCCCACTGCTTCTGATCGGGGGTCGCGTACCTTTCGTGGAGACCGTGACAGTTGTAACAATTCGCCCATCGAAAATCAGGAGCTTGGGTCGAGCGTCACCAGACCTGCAGCGGGGGATTCGGACAGTGACACCGGGCCGTGTTCATCAACGACCGACAGTCTCCGTCACGGCGGCGCCGCAGAGAAACCGCTGCTCCTGACGCGAAAAATGCGCGACCCCCGCTCGCCCTCGCCGCCCACGCCGTCAACATCGTGGCGCCCTGCTCGATGTCCTGGCCCTCTGCGACGGGCGCGACGGGCCACGAGCCCGTTGACTGGCGTCGCGCAAGTCGTTGTTTTCGAAGCATCCGTTCACAGTCGCACCGAATCGAGCGGAAGGACACTGGCGGCGTCACTTACGAGGACTCGAGCACCTGCGGCGACGAGTCCCGCTCCGGCTGCTCTCGCCCGGCTCGCGCCGCCCGGCGCGCCGTATCATCGACCCCGATGAGCATCCTGAACGGCCTGGTCGAGTCCATCGGCAACACGCCGCTGATCCGCCTCAGGCGATTGTCCGAGCTGACCGGTTGCAACATCCTCGGCAAGGCCGAGTTCATGAACCCGGGCGGCTCCGTCAAGGATCGCGCTGCGCTCGCGATCGTCGAGGACGCGGAGCGCAACGGACTGCTGCGACCGGGCGGCACGATCGTCGAAGGCACGGCCGGCAACACCGGCATTGGGCTGACCGTCGTCGGCAATGCGCGCGGTTACCGCACCGTGATCGTCATACCGGACACGCAGTCGCAAGAGAAGAAGGACACGCTACGCCTTCTCGGCGCAACGCTGCATGAAGTGCCAGCGGTGGCCTACCGGAATCCGAACCACTACACCCGCGTCGCCGAACGCCTCGCGCAGGAACTCGCGAAGACCGAGCCCAGCGGCGCAATCTGGGCACGGCAGTTCGACAACGTCGCGAACCGGGCGGGTCATCGTGCGACGACGGGTCCGGAGATCTGGCGCCAGACCGACGGCACGGTAGATGCGTTCGTATCCGTGGTCGGGACCGGCGGCACGCTCGCAGGCGTCGCGATGGCGCTGCGCGAGCGAAACCCGCGCGTCAGGATCGCGCTGGCCGACCCGCCGGGTGCGGCGCTTTACCACTATTACACGCACGGCGAGCTCCGGGCCGAGGGCTCGTCGATCACCGAAGGGATCGGGCAGGGCCGGATCACCGGCAATCTCGAGGGCCTGCAGGTCGATTTTGCATACCAGGTGCCGGATGCCGAGACGGTCCAGGCGGTCTTCGACCTGCTTCAGTACGAAGGCTTGTGCGTCGGCACGTCGGCCGGCGTCAACCTGGTGGCAGCCGCGCGGTTGGCGAAAGAGCTCGGGCCCGGCCGGACGATCGTCACGCTGCTCTGCGATTC
>JANXWS010000030.1 GCA_025351005.1 Pseudomonadota bacterium
CAGCCTCGCCGAGTCGATGGCCAGGAAGCTATGGCCGGCAGGAATCCACGTCGCGCTCATTGTTGTCGACGGGATCGTCGACCTGCCGCGTTCACGAGCGGCGATGCCGGAGCGACCGGTCGATGCGTTCGTCGATCCAGCAGGGGTCGCCGAGATCGCGTTTCAGCTGGACCGGCAGCAGCGGCAGGCATGGAGTTTCGAGGTTGAGGCCCGGCCTTCGGCCGAGACGTGGTGAGCCACTCAACGCCCGATCCGAATCACCGCGTACGGAGCGCGCTCGTATCTCTTGAGCGTGATCCATGCCGGTAGCTGCCAACTACCGCAGGACCGCGCGGCAGCGATCGCCGCTACGGGCGGGTCAAGGAGAATTGATCGAATCCACCCGGTCGACGCACGCGGGACTCCGGACTCGCGCCGGTCAGCGCCGCGCGAGCATGACCGCGAGGAAGATCACGGCCGCGCCAACGGCCGTCGTGGCCGTGGTCAGCAGCTTCGGGTGAGCGTGATGACTCTCCGGTATTAAGTCGCTCGCACCTACGTACAGAAAAAATCCGGCGAACACCGCCAGGACGACGCCGAGCGTCGAGGCGCCGATCCTGAAAAAGAACGTCGAGGCGATCCCGGCGGCCGGCGTAACCGCATCGGCCACTAACCACCGCAGTGCCTGGCGGTGATTGCCGCCGTTCTTCAGGACGATATTGGTGGTATTGATCCCATCCGAGAAGTCATGCGCCAGTACCGCAATGGTGACGACGGTGCCGACGGCCACAGATGCCTGGAGTGCGACTCCGATCGCCACGCCGTCGAGGAAACTGTGCGCCGAAAGACTGGCGGCACCCAGCACGCCGCGTTGGGACAACTGCCGCTCGCCACCACCACGACTCCCGGGACGGCCGTAGAGAACCTGGACCCGGTCGAGGATGAGGTAAACGAAAAAGCCGAGCGCGACCCACGACATCAGTGTCACGGCCGAGTGGGAAGGCCCTCCCAATGCAATTGCCTCGGGCATGAGGTCGAAGAATGCGACCGCGACGACGGCGCCGGCGCTGAACGCCAGTATCAGATGGCGGTTGCCCTTGAGCCGGAGGGCGAACAATCCACCGGCACAGGTGGAGCAGAACGCAAGGATGGCGATGGCCACGATCAGCATGTGTCACCGGCGTCCGCAGATCGGGACCGCCAGTGTGCCACGCCGGCCGCTTCGCACAGCCGCACAAGGCAAGGGCCCACTCTCTCGCGTGGCGGTCGCGAGCCAGGTCCGTCCGGTCCCGGCCGAACGCCGCGATCGGTCGGAAGGCGAGAAACTCGGAGTGCCGTTCCCGCTGACTTGGCAGCTGGCAGACCTGGGCGCGAGGGATGCGCTTCTGCGAACCGGTCCGGGGTGGGGTCACGTGCCGCTGGACATGGTGGCGGAGCCTGCAGAGGCACCGCGTCGCGTGCGTGCGCGCTGCCCTAGGCTACGGCGGCGGAGCGGTCGCTATTTCTTCCGCACGTCGCGAGCTTGCGAGCCGGAAGCCCCTGGCTCCTGCTTCGCCTTGATTTCCTCGCTCAGGCGCCGCATGTCATCGAGCGACCGGCGCTTGTCGCCTGGGGCGGACGTACGGTTCGGGACCGTCGCCTTGTTGTAGGGGTTGGATGCCCGGGCTTCCAGCTTGACCAGGTCGTCGCAGGAGAGATCGGCGCCGAGCGCCTTGAGGCGCGCGGTATCGATGTCGGGCCTGAAGTTCCCGGTATCGGAGAGCCATTCCCATTTGGACTTGCCGGTTGCGTCGATGACCGCCCGTCCCGTGCGTTCCGCGGGTCCTGACGGTTTCGGCGGTTCCGGCGGTTCCGGCGGTTTTGGCGGTGTCTTGCTCATCCGTGCGTTACCTTGGCTCTACCGGATCCTTGCCAGTCATTCGTCCGACGGAGCAACTACCATTTCAGGCGCGGTAACGACAATAATAGTGTCCGGCAAGCCTGGCCGAGCGGATCCGAGTCACAAACCGGCTGCCCGGCATGCGCAGCGGCCACAGGCCGGAGCGTCGCCGACGTGATGCACGTCACATTTTGCGAAC
>JANXWS010000063.1 GCA_025351005.1 Pseudomonadota bacterium
CAGCCGGTCGTGCGGAGCAGCGCTCCGCACGACGGCGATCGTCGCGCGACGCCTACGCTCATGTTCCCGGCAACACCGCCGCGAAGGCGGTCGGGTTGTCGTTGTCGGGGAACACGAACTCCGTAGCCGCGACCGCAACCGGCATGGCGGTGTCCGACTGGCTGCTCAGGACCGACTTCGTGAAAGCCGTGAAGTCGACACCCGTCGGCGGGCTGGGCGCCACCGCAACCGGCGCCGGACCTGTGGGCGAGGACACGCCGCCGCCGCCGCAGGCGGCGAGGCACGCGGTCGCGGCCAGGAGCGGAACGACGCGCTTCACGGCATCACCGCGGCGCCGTTCGGCGAGCCGGCCAGCGGGTCCAGAAGGTACGGGAATGCGTCCAAGTAGTAGTCGTTCGGGCTCTCCTTTCCCGTCACGCGCGCGTTCGCGGCGTCGGGCCCGGCGGCCCGCGCGCCGTCTGTGTACGGCAGTCCGCCGTTCGGATCCTTGGTCATCGAGCCGCAGTTGCCGACCGCGCCGCACAGAGCCCCCATCGCGGCCCGCAGCGTGATGTCGACGACGTCGTCGTACGGGCGCCGGCCGTTCGGGAAGCCGGCGTTGTCGCCGGCGAGCACGCCGAGATCGTTCTGCGACGCCGGTGGCGTCGGCGCGACTGACGTGTTGAGGCGCAGCATTTCGGACGGCGTGACGCTGGCGGGCTGATTGAGGCCCTTCACGCCCGTCAGGAAAATCGTCACCAGGTCGTTGCGTGGCGTTGCGGGCGGGATCGCCGCACTGCCGAAGAGCGCGTTCAACAGCACCGGCAGCGCCGGGTTCGTCACGTAGATGAGGAACTGCGCGTCATGGCTGGGGTCGCTGCCATTGAAACGGTTCTTGTCGGGTAGCCCGATCACGACCTCGTTGACCAGCGGCATGCCGAGGCGGGAAACCTGTGTCCAGGCACCACCGTCGATGCGCACGCCGTCATCGGAGTCGCTCCTCTCGGCGTCGGGATTGAGAACCCGTCCCTGACGCAGGCTGGCGGTTGTCCAGGCACCGATGACCGGGTCCTGGCCGGTGACCAGGCAGCTGATCGGCACCTCGAGCGCAATCGAGGTCACGTTCTTGTCGGCGATCGTGTTCGGCGCGCCGTCCCTGGGCCCGACCGGGTTCAGGTTCACGAGGTCGAAGATCTCGCCCAGGTTGACGACGAAGCCGTCCTTGCGCTGTCCGACGAACACGCGTCCCTGCGTCGCGCAGCCGGGAATCGCGACGTTGTACACGAAGTTGGCGGCGTACGCCGGGTAGTTGGCGATCGACTTGTTGCCAATGTTGTCGACCGGCTTGAGGAACGTCTCGCCGCCGAGCGTCGCGTTAGTGACCGTGCCGCGCATGCCTGAGCGCGAATCGCCGCGGACGAGCTCGATCTTGTAGCTCTGAGTCAGATTGAGGTTCGCGCCGGCCGCGTCGACGGCACCGACGTTGATGAGCGGCACCGCGACGTTCTGGCCGCCGGCATTGACCGTGAGGTTCTTGTAGGTGTTCGTGAAGCGGAACTGAAACGTCAGGTCCGCCTTCGCGTCGCCGTTGGTGTCGATGTGGATCTCGTAGAGCGCCTTCGGGTCGAGGGTGAAGTAGTTCGGGCCGCCGTAGGAATCCTGCAGCGGGTTGTAGTTGGCGATGAAGGTGACGAAGTTGCTGCGGCCCGGCTCGTAGCTCCGGAACATGTAGAAGTCCGTGCCGTCAACCTTCGGTGCTCCGGCTATGAACGGAGCTTCGCGATGGCTGGAAGCCTGGGCGACGAACGGTACCGTCGCCGCCGACAGAGCCAGCGCGGCCAAAAACGTTCTGCATTTCATCGTAATCACTTCCTGTGGTGAGGTGAGGTGCGTCCTCCTAACTACGGGCAGGCGCCCGGGGCGGATGCAGGCTGCCGGAAATAATTCCCGGCGATCCGGCGGCCGGCCGCGGTAAGTGCATCCGGAAAGGTGCATTCGCCGTAGTGCAGGGAGGGAGATCACCTTGGGGTCCCGCACATGAAACGGCAGGGGCGGCTATGGCGCGCGATGGGCGTTGGCGCACTGCTCTGGGCGCCCGCTCTGAGCGCAGACGAGCGGGCCGGGCCGTCCGTCGAGCAGGTGGTCGTCATCGCAAGCCGGGTCGCCGGCGGCGCGGCGGGTGATTTTGAATCGGCGAGCGCGGGCCAGGCGTTCGACGACGAGCTTCAGGACCGCCAGTTGCTGCGCCCCGGCGAGCTCCTCGAGGTCGTTCCAGGCCTTGTCGTAACGCAGCACAGTGGCGACGGCAAGGCGAACCAGTACTTCCTGCGCGGCTTCAACCTGGACCACGGGACGGACTTCGCCACGTCGATCGACGGACTGCCCGTCAACATGCCGACCCATGCCCACGGGCAGGGCTACACGGACCTCAACATTCTGATTCCCGAGCTCGTCGAGAGCCTGGAGTATCGGAAGGGCCCGTACTACGCGGACCAGGGAGACTTTTCCGCGGCCGGTGCTGCCGACCTTCGCTACCGGCGGCGCCTGGACCACGGGTTCGCGCACGTCTGGGCGGGCGACGACGGCTACCGGCGTGGCGTCGCCGCCTTTTCAACGGGACTGGCTGCCGGAGAACTGCTACTCGGACTGCAGGCTGGTTACGAGGACGGCCCATGGGTGCTGCCGGAGGGCTACAGGAAGGTCGGCGGACTGCTGAAGTACTCGCACGGGGACGACTGGACCGGCTACTCGATCGAAGGCATGGGCTACGACGGCCGCTGGCGCGCGACCGACCAGATTCCGCTGCGCGCGGTGGCAAACGGATCGCTCTCCCGCTTCGCGTCCGTGGACCCGACCGACGGCGGCCTCAGTCACCGCTATAGCCTGTCCGTCGATGGCTGGACGGGTCTCGGCGGCGGGCTGTTGCGCGCGAACATCTATGCGATCGACTACTTCCTCGATCTGTTCTCTAACTTCACCTACTTCGAGGACACGGTGCACGGCGACCAGTTCGAGCAGTATGACCGCCGTCACGTCTACGGCGGCAGCCTCAAGTGGCAGCAGCCGCTCGCCCTGCTGGGAGCGAGCGGCACGCTGAATGCAGGGCTGCAGGTCCGTGACGACCAGATCGCGCCGGTCGGACTTTATGATACGACCGACCGCGTGCGGTGGAAGACTGTCAGCGAGAGCCGCGTCGCCGAGACGAGCTGCGCGGCTTACGTCTCCTGGTCCGCGCAACCAGTGCCTTGGCTGCGAACCGAGGTCGGCGCACGCATCGATTCCTTTCGCTTCGACGTCGATGCCAGTCGCGCGATCAATTCCGGCGTCGCGCAGTCGACGATCGCGAGCCCGAAGGCAACACTCGTGGTCGGTCCGTGGATCGAGACCGAGGCGTTTCTGAATGCGGGCAGGGGCTTTCACAGCAACGACGGCCGCGGGACCACGATCACCGTCGATCCGAACGACGTCTCGCCGGTGGCAAAGGTGAGCCCGCTGGTGCGGGCGGCCGGCGGCGAGGTCGGCGTGCGGACAACCGCGATTCCGGGACTGCAGCTTGCCGCCTCGCTCTGGACCCTGACGCTCGACTCGGAACTGACGCTTGACAACGACGCGAGCCGGATTGTGCCGAGCGGAGCGACCCGCCGTCACGGCGTCGAACTGCAGGCGCGTGTGAGGCCAGCCGACGGCGTGTTCATCGATGCGGATCTTGCGTGGACGCACGCCCGCTTCAGCGAGTTCCAGCCGGCCGGCCAATATCTGCCGAACGCCCTCGAGCAGGTCGCCTCGGCAGGCCTCAAGTTCGACCGCGGCATCGGCTGGTTCGGCGGAGCGCGCGTCCGCTATTTCGGCGCGGCGCCGATCACGCAGGACGACGCCGTGCGCTCGCGGCCCTCTCTGCAGGTGTCGGCCGATGTCGGCTACCGGTTTAGCAACGCGCTCTCGGCGACGCTCGACGCCTACAACCTGCTGAACCGGGCGGATTACGACGTCGAGTACTACTACGCGTCCCGGCTACGCGGCGAGGCGTCCCTGGTCAACGGCATCCACATTCATCCGACCGAACCATGCAGCGTGCGCGCAAGTCTTAACTACCGGTTCTGACCTCCGCCGGGCAACGGCCGCGGCGCCGCGCCGCGGACTGGCTGCCGAGCGCTGATAAGTCATTGATTGGCAAGCAGCCGCGACGGTCGGTTACCGCTGCATGACGACCAGGGTGCGGCCCGCTCCAGCGTGTGCGGCGGCGGTCCGCGCGCGCGCCGATGCCGTCGCGCGGCGGCTCATGAGCCGCGGCTCTTATGCGACACTCTGCGATCGCATCGACGGGGAACTTGCGATTGTGGCCGATCTCGACCTGTTGAAAGAGCTGCGAATCGACAGTCGCGAGCGCGACTCGGACGGCGTTCCGCGTCGCTGGCCGTGGGTCGTCGGGATCGCCGCGACGTTGCTGATCGGAATCGGCGTGGCGGCTTATGTCCTGCTCGGGGGCCAGCGCTTCGAGGTCCAGGCGGCGATCGCCGCCGCGCCTAGCGGCACGGGCGCGGAGGCCGCCGTGCTGCAGGCGACCGGCTACGTAACGGCGCGGCGCGAGGCCACGGTGTCGGCGCAGATCACCGGGACGGTGAGCGACGTGCTGATCGAGGAGGGCGACCACGTGAAGGCCGGGCAGGTGCTGGCGCACCTGAACAGCACCGCCCAGCGCGCGCAGCTCGCGCAAGCCCAGGCGCAATTCAGCTCCACGCAGGCGACGCTCGCCCAGTTCGAGGCGCAGCTGGTCCAGGCGCGCCGGGACCTGGTCCGCAAGCAGGACCTGGTCGGCCGCAAGCTGATCGCGCAGCAGACGGTCGACGATGCGGTGACGCTGGTCGACACGGCCAAGGCGCAGGCCGAGGCGCAGGGCCGGCAGGTCGAGCTCGCGCACGCCGGCGTGCAGTCCGCGCAGGTGCAGCTCGACTATGCGACGGTGCGGGCGCCGTTCGACGGCGTCATCATCGCCAAGTCGGCCCAGGTCGGCGAGATCGTCTCGCCGCTGTCCGCGGGCGGCGGCTTCACGCGCACCGGCGTCGGCACGATCGTCGACATGGATTCGCTCGAGATCACCGTCGACGTCAACGAGTCGTACCTGAATCGGGTCACGCCCGCGCAGCCGGCGCAGGCCGTGCTCGATGCCTATCCGTCATGGACCATTCCGTGCCACGTGATTGCCATCATCCCGACGGCCGATCGCGGCAAGGCGACCGTCAAGGTGCGCGTTGCGCTCGAGGTCAAGGATCCGCGCGTGCTGCCGGACATGGGTGTACGCGTGTCGTTCCTGGAGCAGGCGCCGAAGGGAGCCGCCGCGCCGCCGAAGGGCGTGCTGGTGCCGGCGTCGGCGGTCGTGCAGCGCGACGGCAAGGACGCCGTGTTCGAGATCGACGGCAGCCGCGCGCGAGCGCGGGCGATCACGCCCGGCCAGGCCTACAGCGACCTGCGGCTGGTCGAGGGCATCGCCGCCGGCGCGCGCGTCGTCCGCGAGCCGCCCGCAGAGATGACGGACGGAGCGAAGCTCCTGGTAACCGGCGAAACGGCGAAAACAGACAGTACCGCAGCGAGGCAAACGCGATGACGGCTTTGGTAGAAATCCGCAACGTCAGCAAGGTCTACACGCGCGGCACCCAGAAGGTCGAAGTGCTGCATCACATCGACCTGGACATAGCCAGCGGCGATTTCCTGGCGCTGATGGGCCCGTCTGGTTCGGGCAAGACCACGCTCCTCAACCTGATCGGCGGCCTCGACTCGCCGACCGAGGGCAGTGTCACGGTCGCCGGCCAGCGCATCGACAAGCTGGGCCAGGGTGCGCTCTCCAAGTGGCGCGCCTCCAACGTCGGCTTCATCTTCCAGGTCTACAACCTGCTGCCGATGCTGTCGGCGCAAAAGAACGTGGAGCTGCCGCTGCTGCTGACGAAGTTCGGCGCGGCGCAGCGCCGGAAGAACGCCGCGATCGCCCTGCAACTCGTGGGCCTCGCCGACCGCGCCACGCACAGGCCGACGGAGCTCTCGGGCGGCCAGCAGCAGCGCGTCGCAATCGCACGCGCGATCGTGTCCGACCCGATGCTGCTCGTCTGCGACGAGCCGACCGGTGACCTGGACCGGCAATCTGCCGAGGACGTGTTGCGGCTGCTGCAGACGCTGAATCGCGACCACGGCAAGACGATCGTCATGGTGACGCACGACCCGAAGGCCGCCGAATACGCCCGCCACACGTTGCACCTCGACAAGGGCACGCTGGTCGAGGCCGCACAGGCCGCCTGAGGGAGCGCCACCGTGAAGTACTTCCACCTGATCTGGGCATCCCTGTTCCGGCGCAAGACGCGCACGATACTGACGCTGGTGTCGATCGTCGCCGCGTTCCTGCTGTTCGGCCTGCTCGACGCGGTGCGTGATTCGTTCGCGCAGGCCGGCCATTCGGCGGCCGGCGTGCAGCGACTGCAGACCGGCTCGCGCCTGTCGTTCATCCAGACGCTGCCGCAGGCGCTCGGCGCCCAGATCGAAACGGTCCCCGGGGTCAAGGCCGTCGCCTACGCGAACTGGTTCGGCGGCGCCTACCAGGACCCGCACAAGCAGGTATTCACGTTCGCGGTCAGTCCGAACTACCTGGACATGTATCCGGAGATAGAGATCTCTCCGGAGCAGCACAAGGCCTTCGATGAAACGCCGACCGGCGCCGTCGCCGGCGAGGTCATCGCGAAACGCTACGGCTGGAAGATCGGCGACAAGATCCCGCTGCAGTCGCAGATCTTTCCCAACAAGGAAGGCAGCAAGAACTGGAGCTTCGACCTGGTCGGCATCCTGCGCGCCAAGGACCGGAAGTCGGGCGGCTTCTTCGACGGCCTGTTCCTGCTGCACTGGAGGAATTTCGACGAGACGACGCCCTACAACCGCGGCACAGTCGGCTGGTACGTCACGCGCGTCGCCGACGTGAACCAGGCGGACCGCGTCGCGAAGGCGATCGACGCACTGTCGGCCAACTCCGACCACGAGACCA
Source organism: Pseudomonadota bacterium (assembly GCA_025351005.1). Lineage (GTDB taxonomy): Bacteria > Pseudomonadota > Gammaproteobacteria > Steroidobacterales > Steroidobacteraceae > CAIKZZ01. The sequence continues at coordinate 7,001 of JANXWS010000063.1, forward strand.
AGACCCAGACGGAGCAGGCGGCAACCGCGAGCTGGATGAAGCAGCTGGTCGACATCGGCCTGCTGGTCGGCTCGATCATGGGCGCCGTGTTCTTCACGCTGCTGCTGCTGACCGGCAACACGATGATGCAGGCGGTCCGGGAGCGTACCTCCGAGATCGCGGTGCTGCGGACCATCGGCTTCTCGAGCGTCAGCGTGCTCGGCATGGTGCTCGCCGAGTCGGTCCTGCTGCTGCTGCTCGGCGGCCTGGTCGGGCTCGGTCTCGTCAGCGTGCTCGCGCCGGTCATCACCGAGGCCAGCGGCCGCGTCGTGAATCTGCCGTCGGTCGGCGCCAGCAGCTGGATCCTGGGCCTCGGCCTGATGCTCGCGATCGGGCTCCTCGTCGGCGCGCTGCCGGCTTGGCGGGCGATGCGGCTGAACGTGGTCGCCGCGCTGGCGGCGGGCTAACGGAGAGCGTTCATGAGATTCCTGGTCAACGTCATGATGGTGGTCGTCGTGGCCGCCGTCGTCGCGCTGCTGGTCAAGCTGCCATGGCAGGTCCTGCTCCTGTTCGTAATCCTGTTCGCCGCCTGGATGGCGTTGACCCGCACCGGGCGCCAGGCGTCTTCGATCACCGGCATCGGCGTCAGCACGCTCGCGCAACGCGCCGGCTCCTCGGCGGTGATCGTCATCGGCATCGCGGGCGTGGTCGCGGTGCTGGTCGCGATGCTCGCGATGGCCGACGGCTACCGCGAGACGCTGCGTCGCACCGGCGACACCGAAACCGCCCTCGTGCTGCGCGGCAGCTCCGCGGCCGAAGTGTCCTCGGTCCTCGATCGCGACAGCGCGATCGTGATTGCGCAGGCCCCCGGCGTCGCGAAGGACTCCGACGGCAAGCCGATCGTCTCGCCGGAGATCGTGGTCGCCGCCAATCTGCCGCAGAAGAACGACAAGGACGCCGAGGACTTCGGCAGCGTGCAGCTGCGCGGCATCGGCGAGCAGGCTTGGAAGCTGCGCAGCAATGCGCGCATCATCGCCGGGCGCAAGTTCCAGGTCGGGCTCCACGAGCTCGTCGTCGGCAAGGGCGCGCAGCGGCAGTTCGCGAACCTGGAGCCGGGGCGTGACGTGCGGCTGGGCAACCAGCTGTGGAAGGTCGTCGGGGTATTCGAGTCGCACGATGCGCTCGAGTCGGAGCTGTGGGCGGACGTGGCGGGCGTCGGCGCCGCCTATCGCCGCGTCATCAGCGTCACCTCGGTGTTCGTGCGCCTGACGAGCCCGGCTGCCTTCGATCAGTTCAAGGCGGCGCTGATGGGCGACCCGCGGCTGCAGGTGGATGTGACGACGACGCTCGATTACTTCAGCAAGCAGTCCGAAGGCATCACCAAGGTCATCACGATCATCGGCATCGTCGTCGGTGCGATCATGGCGATCGGCGCCGTGTTCGGCGCGCTCAACACGATGTTCGCCGCGGTCGCGGCGCGGGCACGCGAGATCGCGACCCTGCGGGCGATCGGCTTCCGTGGCTTCCCGGTGGTCGTCGCGGTGATGCTGGAGACGATGCTGCTGGCCCTGATCGGCGGCGCGCTCGGCGGCCTGCTGTCGTGGCTGATCTTCAACGGCTACACCGCATCGACGATGGGCGGGGGCGTCGGGCAGCTGACGTTCGACTTCAAGGTCGGACCCGAGTTGCTCTGGACCGGCCTCAAGTGGGCGCTGGCGATCGGCTTTACCGGCGGCCTCTTTCCGGCGATGCACGCCGCGAGGCTGCCGGTGACCACGGCGCTGCGCGGGCTGTAGCCGCGTTCGACGCGGGCGGCAGTCGGCCGCCCGACCGGCAGTCGGGGCCGGGAATGGTCGCGGGTTATGTCAACCGTGGCCCGGGCTGCTGCTCGACACCCCGTACTGCAGAACGCGCCGAGTGTTGCGGGCACTTTGAATGCGCCGCGGCCCGGAAAAAAACCAGCGCCGCGGTAGCTGCGAGAGAAGACCGACAGAGGCCGCGACGCCCCGACCCTCGACACGAATCTTGACGCGACCATCAGGCGCGCCGGCGGACCTTCGCGTCCGCACGTCTCGCGAGCGGCACGGACGCAATGAAGTCATTCCGTTGCGTTGCAGCACGCGGCTTGATGTTATGCTTTTCGGATTACCTTTTGGCTGCGTGTGTGATGGTGAACGAACCCGTCGACGTGACCCTGCTGCGGAAGTTCTCTCCGCTCGACGGGCTCCGGCGGCAGAACCTGATTGCGTTGTCCAAGAAGGCGGCGGTGCAGGCGATCCCCGCCGGCCGGCCGCTGTTCCGCGAAGGCGACGCCGACAAGAACGCCTACTACCTGGTGCGCGGCGACGTCGAGCTGCGCTCGGGCACCGAGGTCGTCGACCGGCTCAAGGGCGGCACGCCCGCGGCAAAGAATGCGATCGCCCCGAGCAAGCCGCGCCGCTATGGCGCGTATGCGACGACAGCGGTCGACGTTCTCGTCTTCGAGGCGGACCTGCTCGACGTGCTCTTGACGTGGGACGAGACCGGCATCTACGACGTCAGCGAATTCACCGCGAGCGCGCCGGTCGCTGCCGGCGACTGGATGGGAGTGCTGCTGGGGACCGGGCTCTTCCACCACATTCCGCCATCCAACCTGCAGGCGATCTTCATGCGCCTGCAGCGCGTCACGCATCGCGCGGGCGAGGTCGTCATCAAGCAGGGCCAGGACGGCGACTACTTCTACGCCATTATCGAAGGGCGCTGCGCGGTGACGCGCGAGACGCCGTTGAACCGCGCCGGCCTCAAGCTCGCGGAACTCGGTCCCGGCGAAACCTTCGGCGAGGAAGCCCTGATCTCCGAGGCAAAGCGCAACGCGACCGTGAGCATGCTGACCGACGGCGTGCTGATGCGCCTCGACAAGAAGGACTTCCACTCGCTGCTGCATGACCCGATGCAGCAATGGGTGACCTACGCCGAGGGCGCCGAGCGCGTCGCGAACGGCGGCGCGAAATGGCTCGACGTGCGGCTGCCGTCGGAGTTCGAGTCCTCGCACCTGCCCGACGCGATCAACCTGCCGCTCTGCTTCCTGCGCCCCAAGATGGGCACGCTCGACAAGAAGACGCCGTACGTCGCCGTCTGCGACACGGGGCGCCGCAGTTCCGCGGCCGCGTTCATCCTGAACGGGCGCGGCTACAACACCGTGGTGCTGAAGGGCGGACTGCCGGGCGCGAACCTGTTCAGCGGCCGCTGACCGGCCCCGGGAAGGGCACCTGCCGAGAGGCCGGTGCCTTCGCCGCTCCCGCCCGTTGTCGGCAGCCTTCCGGCGGCACCAGCCCTGACGTTATGGACACATAACGAGAAACCGACTTCCGCGCCGGCCACCGACCCTAGAATCGGGGCATCCGGAGCAAGGGTCGCGATGAAAGCAGCCGTCCATCGGTGGGTCGCTGGGCTCGCGTCGGCGATCGACGGCGGCCAGGAGCTCGAGGGGCTGAACTCCGCGTTCGCCTCGCTCGATGCGCCAGCACGCGTGGCCAAGGCCTTCGACATCCTGCCGGGTGCGCACGTGGTGTCATCGAGCTTCGGCGCGCAGGCCGCGGTCATGCTGCACCTGGTGACGCGCGTGCGCCCGGAGGTGCCGGTGGTGCTGATCGACACCGGCTACCTGTTCCCGGAGACGTACCGGTTCGTCGACCAGCTGACCGAGCGACTCGGCCTCAACATCAGGGTCTATCGGTCGGACTCGTCGCCGGCGTGGCAGGAGACGCGCTTCGGCAAGCTCTGGGAGCAGGGTCGGGACGGGATCGAGCGTTACAACCGCCTCAACAAGGTCGAGCCGATGGAACGCGCGCTCGCCGATCTCGGTGCCCAGACGTGGTTCTCGGGCCTGCGGCGCCAGCAGACCGCGACGCGCCGACGGATCCTGCCGATCGAGCACCGCCGCGGCCGCTACCGGGTTCACCCGCTGTTCGACTGGAGCGACCGCGACGTCGGAGGGTACCTGCAGGCGCACGACCTGCCGTATCACCCGCTGTGGGCCAAAGGCTACCTGTCGATCGGCGACTGGCACACGACGCGACCGATCACGGAGGCGGGCAGCGAGGAAGGCCTGCGGTTCTTCGGTCTCAAGCGCGAGTGCGGGCTGCACGACGCCTGAGCGGTGGCAGGCTGCGCGTCAGGTGACGAGCATCCGGGCGCCGCTGATGACGAGGACCACGGCGATCAGCACGCGCAGCACCGCCCGCGGCAGCCGGATCACCGCGCGCGTGCCGACCAGGACACCGGGAATCGAGCCGAGCAGCAGGCTGCCGAGCATCGGCAGGTTGACGTGGCCGAGCGCCGCATGGCCGAGCCCGGCGACCAGCGTCAGCGGCAGGGCGTGCGCGATGTCGGTCGCCACCAGCCGGTCCGGCGTCAGGCGCAGCGGATACAGGTACAGCAGCGCGACCGTGCCGAGCGCGCCGGCGCCGACCGAGGTCATCGTCACCGCCGCGCCGACCACGATGCCCGCGAGAATCGTCAACGCCGGCTGCAACCGCTTGGCGCGGCCGAGGGTCGCCGCAGTGGTGCGGACGCCGAGTCGCTGGATCTGCGGCTGGAACAGCAGCACGCCGCCGGTGCCTACGAGCGTCAGCGCGAGCGCCCGCAGGGTCAGGTGATCGGTCTCGGACGGGGATCGATGCGACAGGTACAGCCAGGCGACGACGACCACGGCCGCGGGCAGGCTGCCTAGAAGGAGCCGCCCGACGATCTGCCACTCGATCCGGTGGCTGAAGCCGAGCGAGCCGGTCGCGGCCAGCTTCGTGATCGAGGCCAGTACCAGGTCGGTGCCGACCGCGATCGACGGACTCTGCCCGAAACCGAACACCAGAATCGGCGTCATAATCGAGCCGCCGCCGATGCCGGTGAGTCCGATCAGGAGGCCTACGAGCAGGCCGGCCAGCACGTAGAGGAGGGGATCGGCCATGGCGTGACGAGTGTACTCACCCGCAAGCGGCCTTGGGGTGCACAAATGGCGTCCGGACGTGACGGGTGGTTACGGAGTCATGCAGATTGGGAATGGCGGAATCCCGGACGGCCCGGCGGCGTGAGCGAGCCTACGTGCCGGATGACCCAGCGACCCCGCATCCCGCGCGCCGGCCCGCAGGGGACGCGACGCTCGCGGACGTTGTTCCGGCCAGTGGCCGGAACCTGAGCGTGCCGCACCGTGCGAACAGGGCGCCGAACCCGATGGCGCTCGGCGCGCTCCTGCTTTGCATGCCGGTGGCGGTGTCCGCCGCCGCGCCGCCGGCCGCCGCGGGCACCGGCGCGATCGCGCCGGTCGTCGTCACGGCCGACCGGTTGTCGGTCGAGACGCTGATCGACCGCAAGGTCTACACGATTTCGGCGGACCTGCAGAGCGCCGTCGGCACCGTCGCCGACGTCCTGACCGCGATCCCGTCGGTCGAGGTCGACGGCGACGGCAACGTCAGCCTGCGCGGCGACAGCAACGTCACGATCCTGATCGACGGCCGGCCGGCAGCGCAGCTGTCCGGCGCATCCGCCGCCGACAACCTGCTGCAGATCCCGGCGCAGGACATCGAGAAGATCGAGGTGATCACCAACCCGCCGGCCCAGTTCAAGGCCGACGGCACCGCGGGCATTATCAACATCATCATGCGCAAGAGGCGCCGCGCCGGATCCTCCGGCATGGCGCAGGCAAGCGCCGGCAACCGCGAGCGGGCGCTCTTCGGCGCGAGTGGCAATTACAATGCCGGCAGCCTCGGCTTCTCCGGCGGCGTCAGCCTGCGCCAGGACGACCGCCGGCGCATCGTCGAGTCGAGCCTCGCGGCCCCCGATCCGGTCAGCGGTGCGCTGCTCCGCAGTGACCACAACCTCGATGAGCACGTCCGCCGCTGGATCCCGGTGGCCAAGGCGGGCGTCGACTACGCGCCCAATGACCGCCAGTCGCTCGAGCTCACGGCCACCCGCGGCGAGCGCAGCGGCAACCGGTTCTTCGACCAGCACGACACCAGCAGCCTCGCGCCGGGCGTGCCCACCACCATCGCCGACCGCCACAGCGCCGGCCGTGAATGGAGCATCGACACCAGCCAGCGGCTCGTGTTCCAGCAGACGCTCGGGCGTCCCGGGGAAACGCTCAGCCTGATGATCGGGCGCTCGGCGTTTCACGAGCGCGAGCACTACGATTACACGAACAGCTACCCGCTGCCGCCGGCACCGCCGAGCGGCGACGACCTGAACCTGGCCGAGGACCTGGTGACCAGGGAGTTGAGCGCCGACCTCGTCCTGCCGCTCGGCGGCGATCGCAGCCTGAAGCTCGGCTACGACCTCGAGCAGGACGACAACGGCTATGACAACTCGGGCGACAACGTCGATCCGGTGACCGGCGCGCTCGTCGTCAACCCCGGACTCACCAACCAGTTCCGCTACGCGCAGCAAGTGCACGCGGCGTACGGCAGCTACCAGGCGCGCGCCGGCGCCTGGACCTGGCAGGGCGGCCTGCGACTCGAACGGACGCGGGTCGATGCGCTCGAGGTCACCGACAGCATCGCCAACGACCGCACCGACCTGCGGGCGTACCCGAGCCTGCATCTGGACCGCAGCCTGCCGGGCGGCGCGACCCTGTCGTTCAGCGCCAGCCGGCGCGTGTCGCGACCGGATCCCGGCGCGCTCAACCCCTACACCGATCACCAGGACACGCAAAACCTGCGCGCCGGCAATCCGGCCCTGCTGCCGCAGGACACGCAGTCCTACGAGGTCGGCTACAGCGTCGAGGCGAAGGGGCTGGCCTACGGCCTCACCGGTTACTTCCGCCGCGATCGCAACCGGGTGACCGACGTGACCCGCGCGCTCGGCGGCGGCGTCGTGCTGACGACGAAGGCGAACCTGCCGCGGAGCCGCTCCGGTGGCATCGAGTTCACGGCCAACGGTCACCTGACCTCGACGCTCGCGTTCGGCCTCAGCGGCAACGCGTTCTACAACGAGATCGACGGCACCGCGCTCGGCGCGCCGGGACTCGAGTCGACGACAGGCGTGAACGCGAAGGCGAACCTCGACTACCGGCCGACCTCCGCCGCGACGGCCCAGCTCTCCGCGACGCGCTCGGACAAGCGCCTGACGCCGCAGGGTTTCGTCGATGCGATCAACATCCTGAATCTCGGCTACAAGCAGCAGCTCGAGCCGCGCCTGGCCGCGGTCGCGACGGTCTCGGACCTGTTCAGCGGCCAGCGGTTCCGGCGTCACGCCGCCAGCCCGTCGCTGACGGACGTCTACGAACGCCACGTGCTCGGCCGGGTCGCCTATGTCGGCCTCCTCTACGCCTTTGGGTCGCAGAAGAAGAGCAAGCCCGGCGGCTTCGACTACGAGGAGTAGCGACGGCGTTCGGTGACGCGCTGCAGCGCGACGCGGCGGGCGCAGCGTACGTTCACGAACCGGTAATACTGCGCGACGTACCATCGGCGCCCATTCAAAGAAAGCGGGAGCAGGGCAGCCATGGATCGAATCATCAATCGCAACATCAATCGCAACCGGGGCACCGCCCTGCTGCTGTCGGGCGTTACGCTGCTCGGTGCGCTCGCGACGTCTGCGGCCGACGCGCAGGTCGTCGCCGCGGCGCCGTACAGGATCAGCGTGTTCGCGACGGCTCCTGCCCCGGCGTCGCAGCCCGACTCCATCGTGACCTGGCGCGGCGACGTCATCGTCGGCTTCGCGAACCACGTCGCGAAGGACGGCACCGACGGCAAGTCGAGCACAATCGTCGAGTTCTCGCCGAGCGGCCACGTGAAGCGCACCTTCAGCGTGCCCGGCCACAACGACGGCCTGCGGGTCGTCGGCGACGGCAAGCTCTGGGCCCTGCAGAACGAGGACGCCAACCCGAACCTCGTCGTGATCGACCTTGAGACCGGCCTGCAGGCAGGGTACCAATTCGCGCCGACGCTGCACGGCGGCGGCTACGACGACATCGTCGTGCGTGACGGGGACGTCTACCTGACGGCCTCCAACCCGAATCTAAACGCGCTCGGCATCAACGTCTATCCGGCATTGGTCCGCGCGCGCCTGTGGAAGAACAACGTCCTGCTCGAGCCCGTGCTGTACGGCAATGCCAGCGCGACGGATATCGCGACCGGCGCCACCGTCAGCCTGAACCTGACCGATCCCGACTCGATGACCCAGGACCTCAAGGGCAACATCGTCTTCGTGAGCCAGGCCGACTCGGAGCTGGTCCTCGTCCGGCACGTGGGCGCTGCCGACCAGACGGTCGGTCGCCTCGCGATCACGGCGCCGGTGACCGGTCCGGGCGGTGCGACGATCACGATCGACGACACGGCATTCGCGCCCGAGGCCGCGGCTTACCTGCTCGTCACGGACATCGGCAGCGGGATGATTTACCGCATCGATCGCACGATCCTCGGCTTCGAGCCGGGCCAGGCGTACTCCGCCTCCGACACGCTCGGCCTGGTCGGCTCGCTGAACCTCGACAACGGCGACGTCACGCCGATCGTCACCGGGCTGAACAGCGCCCGCGGTCTCGTGTTCGTGACGTCCGGCCACAGGTCCGACCAGGAGTAACCGCGCCCGGCGGTAGGCACGCGCGACGGGCGGTCGCGCGTCCGCCGCGCGTGACGGCGCCTAGGCTCGATCCGCGCGCGCCGCGTAGCAACCGGGCTTCGCGTTGTGCAGGTGCAGGAATTCGACTCGCTCGTCGCCGAAACAGCGGTTGATGGCCTCACCGACGCCGGCGCCGTCGACGACGTCGGCGTCGAGCATCATTCCGTCGGCGTCAAAAGCGCGTACCGACAGCAGCCGGCTCGCGAGGACGGCCGGGACCTCGTCGACGTCCGGCCGGCACTCGATCGCCTGCTCACGGACATAGATCGCGTGCCGCGACCGGTACGGACCGGGCACGGGCAGGTGTTCGTAGTTGAGCAGCAGCACGGCCTCGCCGATGCCTGCGTCCCGCAGGCTGACGCGGCACGGGAAGCCCGGCTGGCGGTCGGCGATCCGGCGCACGACACCGCGGGCAGCAAGGTCGCGGTCACGCAGGCCGAACAACGGTGCGAACGGGGCCACCGGCAAGGCGGAGATTCGAAAGCTCATGGGCGCTACCCTTCGTCGGAGGCGTCCAGACTGACCGCGACCGCGGGCGCGTTCACTCCGTTTCTTGCGGACCAGGGCCGATCCTGACGCCCGCCGCGGGCGCGGCCGCCGCCGCCGCGCCGCCGCCCGACCCCGGATTCCCCATCGCCACCCGTGGCAGGGTAGTCTGCCTGGTCGGAGCGACCCCGGAGACACTGCCGTGATTCGATTCCCGAAATTCCCTGCCGGCGGGTGGTTGATGCTCTGCATAGGCGCGCTCGCCCCGGCGACCGCCCTCGCGCAGGCAGCGGCGCCGCCGAAGGCGGCCTGGACGCTGATGGTGTACCTCGACGCCGACAACGACCTCGAGCGGCCGATGATGAAGAACCTGCTCGACATGACGAGGGTCGGCAGCAGCGCGGCCGTCAACGTCATCGTGCTGGCCGCGCGCAGCCCGCGGGGCGATGGCAAGTACACCAACGACGGTGTCGCCAACCTGCCGAACTGGACCACCGCCAAGCTGCTGCGCGTCGAGCCGAACAGGCTGCGCGAGCTCGCCGACTGGGGCGCGGTCGACATGGGCGACCCGCCGACGCTGGCCCGCTTCCTCAAGACCGCGACCAGGGACTTCCCGGCCGAGCGCTACGGCCTGATCCTCGGCGACCACGGCATGGCCTGGGCCGGCGCCGCGGTCGCCGAGTCGAGCGACGGCGACAGCCTCGCGGTCGACGAGATCGGCGCGGCGTTCCAGGAGGTCACCAGAACCGTGGGCCGGTTCGACCTGATCGGCTTCGACGCCTGCGTGATGGGCAACCTCGAGGTCGCGAGGACGATGGCGCCGTTCGCGCGCTACCTGGTCGCGTCGGAGGAGATCGAGCCGGCCGACGGCTGGGACTACGCGGCGCTCCTCAAGGCGCTGGCGCGTTCGCCCGGCATGGACGGCGCCGCGCTCGGCCGCGTGATCGTCGATACCTACCGCGATTTCTTCGCGAAGTCGCCGCACCACGAGCTGCTCGAGAAGGCCAAGGCGATCACGCTCGCGCTGATCGACCTCGACCGCGTGGCGCCGGTCGACAAGGCGGTGGCGGGTCTCGGCACCGGGGCGAGCGCGCTGCTCGCCCGCGGCGGGCACGACGCGTGGGTCCACGTCGCGCACGCCCGCAACGAGGCCGAGGAATACGGGCGTACCGGCGCCCTGATCGGCGTCGCGCCGCCGGGCTCCGAGGTCTACGACCTGGTCCACGTCGCCGAGAACATCAGGAAGCACGCCCAGGATCCGGCGAGCACCGCGGCTGCGGACGCGGTGATCGCGGCGGTCGGGCAGGCCGTCATCTACAGCGTCCACGGCGCGGCCCGCCCGCATGCGAGCGGGCTCTCGATCTTCTTCCCGCCCGACCAGGCGACGCTCACGGCGCGCGGCAAGACCTCCTACAACGAGACCGGCTTCGCGCAGGGCAACCGCTGGTACCCGTTCCTGAGCAGCTACGCGGCGATCCCGGCCAGCGAGCGCGAACGGAACCGGCCCAAGCCCGCGATCGATCCGCTCACGGCGAGCGGCCGGATGGCGAGCCCGAAGGCGCCGGTCAGCATCGTCTCGCAGGCGCATTCCGATGAGATCGAGGACGCGAGCTTCGTGCTGTCGCTGGTCGAGGGCGGCGAGCGCGTCGTCATCGGCGCCATCCCGGTCGACCTCGACGCGGCCGACGACCTCAAGGAGGAATGGGACGGCGAGTGGTTCACGATCACGGACCAGCACATCGAGTTCATCGCCCCGATCACCAGTTTCGAGGAGCTGAGCGACGCGGGCGGCGAGGACATCTACTGGGCCGAGGTGCCGGCGCAGCTGCGCCTCAGGGGCACGCGCGAGTGGCTGAACGTGGCGCTCAGTTTCGTGCTCGACTTCCGGGGCGAGGAGGTCAGCGGCGACTTCATCTACGCCGTCGAGTACTCGGCCCACGGGCCACGGGAAATCGACATCGACGACGGCGACGAACTGCGGCCGCTGTACGAGGTCATCGACGCCGCCGGCAAGCAGCGGCTCGAGGTCGAGCCGGGCGACCACGTGATGCACATCCACGACGTCGACGACCTCAAGGTCGAGCGCGCGGCGGTGCCGCCCGGCACCTACCAGGTCGGCTTCGTCGTCCGCGACCTGGCGGGCCGCCACAGCGAGCAGTTCGTCGAGGTGGAGGTCCAGTAGGCTTGCGCGCGACTCCGCAGGCTGCTTACAGTCCCGCGCAACGACCGGCGCAGGGGTAGCGAGATGCGTTCACGGTGGCCGACGCGCGGCGCGGCAATGGCGACGCTGGTCCTTGCCGCGTCGCCGGCCGGTGCCGGGCGTACGGCGGAGCGCGGAACAAACGGCGCTACCGGCAAGCCCGCCGCGCCGCAGCTGCAGGCGGCGCCGGAAGAGCTCGACTACATCAGCGTCGTGGACCCCGCGGAACGCGACTCCGCACCCGGCTGGGCCGTCGTCGAGCCACCGCGACACGACCAGGCGCCGGAGCCGGGCGGGCCGGATCTGCGGACACCGTCACCGCTGCCGCTCGTTCGCGCCACGCGACCGGCCAAACGGGTGCCGCGGTTCGAAGGCGACCAGCAGCCACAACGCTCCTACGGCGGCGCCGCCGTGACGCCCGGGTCCGCCACCTGGCAGGCGGAGATGTATCGCGTGATCACCGACCAGGTGTGGGCCGGCCACATGCTGCGCAACCCAAACGAGCCCCGGCCGCGCTGGGAGTGGCAGCACTGGTGCGGCGGCGCGCTGATCGCGGACGAGTGGGTGCTGACCGCGGCGCACTGCGTGCTGTCCGACGCGAGCCCGCCGGTGATGAACGAGCAGTTCGCCGAGCGCCGCGACGCGATCACGGTCTCGCGCGACCGGCACATCGGCCTCGCGAGCTGCGTCGAGGCGAACATGGTGCTCGACGGGTTCCGGATCCGGCTCGGCGCCGAAGACATCTCGCGGGACGACGGCATCACATTCCGGATCGACTGCGCCGTGGTGCACCCGGGCTGGACGCCGTCCGACATGTATCACGACGACATCGCGCTGCTGCACTTCGTGGCCGACGGCCCGCCGCCGGCCCGCGATCGGGCCAGGATCCGCGAGATCCGGCTGCATCGCGGCCCGCACCCGGCGGACGGCGCGTCGTTGACGGTCACGGGCTGGGGCAAGACCCGCCCGGTGGAGGGCTCCGAGCCCTCGGCGGTGCTGATGGAGGTCGCGCTCAACGTGCAGGACGCGACCACCTGCGCGGGCCGGCTCGGCGTCGGCCCCGAGGCCGTGGGCCCGGGCGTCATCTGCGCCGGGGCCCGTGCCCGCAAGACCTGCCACGGCGACAGCGGCGGCCCGGTCGTGTTCACGGGCGGCCGGCCGAACTACCTGGTCGGCGTCGTCAGCTGGGGGCAGGACGACTGCACCGACAACGGCCTGCCGGGCGTCTACACGCGGGTCGGCGCGTACGCGCAGTGGATCGACGACGTGCTGGGGGCCGCGCGCTAGTCAGCGCGCGGCCAGGCGCCAATCCGGCAACCCGCCGCGCCGGCCGCCGCCGGCGCCGCGGGGCTGCCGTGGTTCAGATCTTGTCGCCGCCGCCCTGGGAGGCGTTCTTCGGGGCAGCTGCCGCCCCTGAAGCGGGCGCCGCCTGATCCGCCGCCGGCGCCGCCGCCGATGGCATCGCTCCCGAATCGGTCGCCGGTGCCGCGCTCGCGGCCGGTGCCGCCGCCGGCGTCTCGGTCTTCGGCGCGCAGGCCGCGAGGCCCAGGACGCCGGTCAGGATCATGGCCGTCGTGATTGTTTTATTCATTCCCCTGTCTCCCCTTCCCCGGTTGTGGACGATCCAGCCTAGTCGAAACCCAGCTGCCGAAGCAATGCGCCGAACTGGGGCAGCGGCCGCAGCGGGTCTAGCAGGGGGTCGATGCGGGCATAGATGAGCCCGGAGTCGCCCACCGCGCGGGCCCGCGCGAGCACGGCCATGGCGGCGTCGCGTTCACCCCACTGCGCCCGCACCTCGGCCTGCTGGTAGAGCCCGCTGTCGCCGAGCTCGTTCACCAGCCTGTTCATCGCCTCGCGCGCCGCCGCCACATTGCCGAGCTTGCGTTCGGCCACCGCAAGCCCGGTCAGGCGCGCGAGCTTGTGCGGCTCCTCCAGGTAGGCGTCGCGGGCCTGGCGCGTGCGACCGAGCATCAGCAGGGCGTTGCCGATCGAGGCGTGCGCGCCGGAGAGCTTCGGGTTGAGCGCGAGCGCCCGATTGAGGTGCGGCAGCACGTCCGCGTAGCGGTGGGCCGCGTACAGGACGCTGCCCATCGCGCGGTGTATCAGCGGGTTCAACGGGTCGAGGACGAGGGCCCGCTCGATCGCCGGGACCGCCTCCGCCTCGCGGCCGGTGTCGGCGCAGTAGAGCGCGTAGCGGCCCATCACGGTGGCGTCACCCTCGCCGAGCTGGCGCGACAGGTCGTACGGCCGGCGCGCACCCTTGACGTCGAGCCGCCCCTGGAAGAGTGCGAACGCCAGCGTCGACTGCGCGTCCGCGAGGTCGGGCGCGAGCGTGGTCGCGGCCTCGGCGGACTTGATCGCCGCGTCGTAGGTCTCGGCCGTGTGCGCGGCGTCGCTGTACTGGTTGGCGATCACGGTCAGCGTCCGCGAGCGTGCGGCGTGGGCGGCCGCGAAGCGCGGGTCGGCGGCGATGGCGGCATCGAACTCGGCGAGCGCCTGGCGATCGGACGACTCGCCCTCCGAGAGGTTGTAGGCGGCGCGGCCGCGCAGGTAGGCGTCGAATGCCGCCACGTTCGTCGTGCCGCCCGGCGGCAACACCGCCGCCGGCGCGTCGGTGCCGCTCGCGTCCGCGCGGCGCATCTCGGTCGTGAGCGCGGCGACCACGGAGCCCGCGATCTCGCTCTGCACGGCGAAGATGTTGTCGATCGGGCGGTCGAAGCTCTGGGCCCAGCGGCTGAAGCCCGAGCGGCCATCGATCAGCTCGGCGCCGATCCGGAAGGTCTTGGCCGACAGGCGCACGTTGCCATCGAGCAGGTAGGCGACGCCGAGCGCCTGCGCGATCGCGACGGCCCCCGCCTTGGCATCGCGGAAGGCGTCGGACGACACCTGGCCGCAGACCCGCAGGCGGTGGTTGCAGGCGAGTGCCGAACGCACCTCGGCCGAGAGCCCGTCGGAGAAGTAGCTCTCGCCCGGGTCGCCGCTCAGGTTGGCGAAGGGCAACACCGCGACGGTGTTGGCCGCGACCGCTGGCGCGCCGATCAGGCCCCGGCGCCAGGCGAGCCAGCCGCCGCCGCCGAGTGCAATCGCCGCCATGCCACCGCCCGCGAGCAGCAGCCCGCGGCGCGTCGCGCGCACGCCTGCGACCGGCGATGGCTCGGTCGGCGGCCGGCCATGCATCGCCTGCACCGCCTGCACGACCGCACGGATCTCGGCGGCGTCGGCCTTGCCGTGCCACTTCGCCACGCTGATCGCCAGGTACTGCCGGAAGCCGAGCGGCGGCTCGGAGCCGTCGAGCGACACCGGCACGAGGCAGCCCCGATCGCGGCCGCGCGTCGCCTCGTCGCGCACCCAGTCGGACACGATCGATGCGCGCGACCACAGCACGACCACCACCGCCGCGGCCTCGAGCGCCTGCTCGGTGCGGCTCGCGAACGCCGCTCCGGCGACGATCAGCCCGTCCCACCAGACCTCGAACCCCGCCTGCTCCAGCACCCGGATGACCGCCTGGGCGCGCACGCGGTCCTCGTGCGCATAGCTGACGAAGACGCTGGCGGGGCGCTGCCCCGCGGGGCTGTCGGCATCGGTCGCAGGCATGTCGGGTGTGCCGTCCAATGGACCGTCGGCGGTGGAAAACCGGGCCGCGGCCGGCGGTGCCGGGCTTTTGGGCCATGCTACGGCGCTGGTCAGGGCCCGGCAACCGCGGGGCCTGCCGCCGGGCGCCGCCACGGGCGCAAGGCCCCGTTGCCCAATGCTGCATCGGGAGGATCAGGCGCCCGACGGGCTTCATCGCCGACCGGCTCCGGTGCGACAATCGTTCGTTCCAACGGCGGCGGGGATCGGCATGTCGAGCGACTGGCGCGAGCAGCTGCTGCCGGCATTGTGGTTGGCGTGGATGGCCTACTGGTGGGCAGCCGCGGCCAACGCCAAGGCGGTCGCGCGCCGCGAGGGCCCCGTCTCCCGGCTCGCGCATCTGCTGCCGCTCGCGGCCGCGGCAGTCCTGCTCGCCGCGCCGTCGTGGCCCGGCTGGCTCGGCGAGCGCTGGATCGCACGCCGGTCCGACCTGTTCGTGCTCGCGACGCTGATGGTCGCAAGCGGGCTCCTGTTCAGCGTCTGGGCGCGCGTCCTGCTCGCCGGCAACTGGAGCGCGAGCGTCACGCTGAAGCACGACCACCAGATCGTGCGCGCGGGTCCGTACCGGTGGATCCGCCACCCGATCTACACGGGGCTGCTGCTCGCGATCCTCGGCAGCGCCGTCGCGCGCGGCGAATGGCGCGGAGCCGTCGCGTTCCTGATCGCGGCCGCGGCGCTGTGGCGCAAGCTCAGGCTCGAGGAGCGCTGGCTCGAAGAGTCCTTCGGCAGCGCCTACGCCGACTACCGGGCCTCGACCTGGGCGCTCATCCCGTTCGTCGTCTGAGCGCGGCCAGCAAGGCTCAGTCGGCCGGCGAGCCGGGCGCGATCTCCGCGGTGAAGCCGAAGTTGCGCAGGTCCCGGATCCGCATCGGATAGAGGATGCCGTGCAGGTGATCGACCTCGTGCTGCACCACGCGCGCGTGAAAGCCCCCGACGCTGCGGTCGAGCTCGTTGCCGGCGGCATCCCGGCCCAGGTAGCGGATGCGGCGGTAGCGGTGCACGAGTCCGCGCATTCCCGGCACCGACAGGCAGCCCTCCCAGCCGTCCTCGAGTTCCTCCGACTCCGGCGTCAGCAGCGGGTTGATCAGCACCGTCTCGGGAACGGCCTCCGCGTCCGGATAGCGGACATTGCGCTCGAAGCCGAAGATCACCACCTGCAGCGGCACGCCGATCTGGGGCGCCGCGAGCCCCGCGCCGTCGAGCGCCAGCATCGTCGCGTGCATGTCCGCGAGGAGTTCGGCGAGGGCGGCCGTGCCGAACTCCCGCACCGGGTCGGCCGGCACGAGCAGGCGCGGGTCGCCCATGCGAAGTACCGGACGCAACCCCATCGTGACACCTCGGCGGCAATCTTCAGGCGCGCGGTCCCAGCTTACCCGGATCGGGGCCGCGCGCCGCAGGTCGGGCGCGACCGCGATCAGGTCCCGCAGAACGTCCTGAGCACGCGCTCGCCCGGTCGCGGCGGGTCGGCATAGGCGGCGAACTCGTCACGGTCGTCGTACGGCCGCGCGAGTGCGCGGTGCAGTGTCGCGAACGGCGTGAAGTCCTGCTGCCCGACGGCCGCAGCGATCGCCTGTTCGACGCGATGATTGCGCGGAATCAGCGCCGGGTTGACCTGGCGCATCGCGAGCGCGAGCGCGGCCGGAGTGCGTCGCTCGCGCGCGAGACGCAGCCGCCAGCTCGTGGCCCAGGCATCGTAGGCGCCCGGATCGGTGAACAGCGCGCGTACGCCCGCGCCCGCATCGGTCGCGGCTGCGCACAGGCGCCGGAACGTCAGCGTGAAGTCCGCCTGGTGGCGGTGCATCGCGTCGAGCAGCGCCTCGGCGAGTTCGCGATCGCCCTCGAGCGCGTCCTCGAGCCCGAGCTTGGCGCGCATGCCGTCGAGCCAGTGCGCGGCGAAGCCGGGCGCGAACGCGAGCACCGCCCCGGTCGCCTGCTCGACCGCCTGCTCCGGCGTGCCGGCGATCAGCGGCAGCAGCGTCTCCGCGAACCGGGCGAGGTTCCATTCGGCGGCGAGCGGCTGGTTGGCGTAGGCGTAGCGCCCGGAGCGGTCGATGGAGCTGAACACCGCCTGCGGGTCGTAGGCGTCCAGGAACGCGCAAGGCCCGAAGTCGATCGTCTCGCCGGAGACCGCCATGTTGTCGGTGTTCATCACGCCGTGGATGAACCCGACGTGCAGCCAGCGCGCGACCAGCGCCGCCTGCCGGGCGGTCACGGCCGCGAGCAGCGCCAGGTACGGCTGCGCCGCATCACGCGCCGCAGGGTAATGGCGCGCGATCACCCAGTCGGCGAGGCGGCGGGTCGCCTCGACGTCGCCGCGCGCGGCGAAATACTGGAACGTGCCGACGCGCACGTGGCTGGCCGCGACCCGCGTGAGAATGGCGCCCGGCACCGGCCCGTCGCGGCGCACCTGCTCGCCGGTCGTGACGGCCGCGAGCGCGCGGGTCGCCGGGATCCCCAGCGCGTGCATGGCCTCGCTGACCAGGTACTCGCGCAGCACCGGCCCGAGCGCCGCGCGACCGTCGCCGTCGCGCGAGAACGGCGTCCGCCCCGAGCCCTTCAGCTGGATGTCGCGCTGCAGACCCGAGGCCTGCAGAACCTCGCCGAGCAGGATGGCGCGCCCGTCGCCGAGCTGCGGCACGAAGTGGCCGAACTGGTGGCCGGCATAGGCCATCGCGAGCGGCTCGGCGCCGGCCGGCAGCACGTTGCCGGAGAAGATTGCGGCGAGCGCGTCCGCATCCGCTGCGTCGAGCCCGAGGCCGAGCTCCGCCGCCAGCTCACCGTTGAACTCGACGAGCCGCGGGTCCGTGACCGGCGTCGGCGCGAGCCGCGCGTAGAACGACTCGGGGAGCCTTGCATAGCTCGCGGAGAGCGTCATGCGAGCCAGCCTCATCGCGGATCTCCCGATCGGATGCCTTCGATGGCGCCGGGCGGCGTGGTGCCCGGTCCCGGCGGTACGACTCTAGGGCCTTGGCGCGCCAAAGCAACGCCGGCCGGCCGATCAGCCGTCGATGCCCTGCGAGTCGAGGTACTCATCGTAGCTGCCCCTGAAATCGGTGACGGCGCCACCGGTCCTGAGCTCGATGATGCGGTTGGCGAGCCCGCCGACGAACTCGCGGTCGTGCGATGCGAAGATCAGCGTGCCGGGGTATTTCTCGAGGCCGATCTGCAGCGACTCGATCGTCTCCATGTCCATGTGGTTGGTGGGCTCGTCCATCAGCAGCACGTTCGGCTTCGTCAGCATCAGCTTGCCGTAGATCATGCGGCCCTTCTCGCCGCCGGAGAGCACCGTCACCGGCTTCCTGGTCTCGTCACCCGAGAACAGCAGCCGGCCGAGCGTCGCACGCACCAGCTGGTCGTCGTCCGCCTTGCCGGTCCAGTCGGACATCCAAGTGAGCAGGTCGACCTTCGAGTCGAACTCCGCCTGCGGGTCCTGCGGCATGTAGCCGGGCGCTGCGTTCTCGACCCAGCTGATCCGCCCGGCGGACGGCCGCAGCCCGCCGGCGAGGCAGCGGATCAGCGTCGTCTTGCCGATGCCGTTCGGGCCGATGATGGCGACGTGCTCGCCGGCCTCGATGCCGAAGCTGACGCCCTGCAGCACGTCCGCGTCCGCGCCCGGGTAACGGAAGACCAGCTTCTCGACCGTGACCGCGGAGCGGTAGAGCTTCTTGCCCTGCTCGAACCGGATGTAGGGGTTCTGCCGCGACGAGGGGCGGACTTCCTCGATCTTGATCTTCTCGAGCTGGCGCTTGCGCGAGGTCGCCTGCCGCGCCTTGGATGCGTTCGCGGAGAAGCGCCGCACGAACTCCTGCAGGTCCGAGATCCGGTCGCGCGCCTTGGCGTTCGCGGCCTCGACGCGCTGCCTTGCCTGCACCGAGGCGAGCATGAAGTCGTCGTAGTTGCCGGGATAGATCCTGAGCTGCTGGAAGTCGAGGTCGGCGATGTGGGTGCAGACCTGGTTCAGGAAGTGCCGGTCGTGGCTGATGATCACCATCGTCGCATCGTAGTCGTTGAGCGTCCGCTCCAGCCAGCGGATCGAATGGATGTCGAGGTTGTTGGTCGGCTCGTCGAGCAGCAGCACGTCCGGTCGCGAAAAGAGCGCCTGTGCGAGCAGCACCCGCAGCTTGAGCCCCGGCGGCACCTCGCGCATCGGCCCGAAGTGGCGCCGCTCGTCGATGCCGGCGTCGGCGAGGATGCTGCCGGCACGCGCCTCGGCGTCGTAGCCACCGTACTCGGCGAACGTGCCCTCGAGCTCGGCGGCCCGCATGTAGTCGTCGTCGCTGGCCTCGGGATTGGCGTAGATCAGGTCGCGCTGCCGCATCGCACGCCACAGCTCCGCGTGTCCCTGCAGCACCACGTCGATCACGCGCTCGTCCTCGTAGGCGAACTGGTTCTGGTTGAGCCGCCCGCGCCGCAGGCCCGTCTGCAGCATGACGTCGCCGGCGCTCGGCTCGAGCTCGCCGCCCAGCACCCGCATCAGCGTCGACTTGCCGCAGCCGTTCGCGCCGATCAGGCCGTAGCAGTTGCCGTCGGCGAACTTGACGGTGACGTGCTCGAAGAGCGGCTTGGCGCCGAACTGGATGGCGAGGTTCGAGGTCGCGAGCATGGGGGTCCAGTCATCACGGGGCCTGCGGCCCGAACGGCCGCAGCTCGGCGACGAGGGGAAGGGTCGATCGGGTGCCGGCCGGGGCTTCGGTGGGGAACGCGCCGCGCGTGCCGCTCGTCGGCACCCGCAACGCCCGGGCGACCCCGGGGCGGTCTCCGTCCGGGGCGCGGCATTCTATCCGAGCCGGGGCACAGGCGCCGGCTCGCGTGTCGCGCGGCTCCGGGGCCCGCCCAAGCGACTGTTCCTCCGCCGCTTTCCGCGCTCGCGGCGCGCTAGACTGCGGGCGTCCCGGCCGCCCCGGGAATCATTCCGGGAGAGGATCGACCGGCCTTGAGCTTCAAGCGACAACCGCCACGTCCGGGCTGGGTCGAGCGACTGTTCACCGGGGGCGTGGCGATCACTATCCCGGTGGTCACCGTCGTCGGCTTCGGGATGCTCGTCACGGCGCGTCATCAGAAGGCCGCCGGCACGACGCCGGCGGCCGCATCTGCAGCGGTGCTGCTCGCCGCGCCGAGCGACAACCGCGCGCCGGCGATCGAGCTGCAGCGGCCGGGCGACGGCGCCCGGAGCGCCGCGCCGACCGGGCCCGGCGCGGGCACCGGTTGCGGGGCAGCCGCGAACGGGCTCACGCGGCCGGACGCGGATCCCGGACCCGCTGCCGCGATCGACGCCGATCGCTTGCGCAACGAGGCGCGCCCGCCTCCTTGCCCGGCGCGCTAGACCGCGCGACGGCACGCGGCCGGCTCAGGTCGCGAACGACGGATCGTTCCGGAACAGCATTTCCTTGAGGTCCGCGAAGTGCGCGAAGGCGGCGGCGGAGTACTCGTCCCAGTCCTGCGCCGTCCGCTCGGCGAGTGCATCGGTGAGCACGTGGAGCGGCCGGCCGGACGCATAGGCGAGCATCAGGGTCTGTGCCGCCCGCTCCAGAAAATAAAGGTCCTCGAACGCTTCGGCGACCGTGTTGCCGACGGTCAGCACGCCGTGGTTGCCCATCAGCATCCGCCGCTGCGAGCCGAGCACGCGAACGAGCCTCGCCGCCTCGGCGCGGTCGTCCGCGATGCCGCCGTAGTCACGATCGATCGCGACCCGCCTGAAGAAGCGCGCGGTCGACTGGTCGATCGGCTTGAGCTCGGGGTCGGCGAGCGCGGCGAGCGCGGTTGCGTAGGGCGGATGGACGTGCAGCACGCAGCGCGCGGTGGGCAGCGCGGCGTGCAGGCCACCGTGGATGCACCACGCGGACGGATCCGGCGCGTCCGGGCCTGGCGTCGTGTCCGGGTCGTTGCTGTCGAGCAGCAGCAGGTCGCTCGCCCGGATCAGCGCGAAGTGCCGCCAGCGGGGGTTCAGCAGGAACTTCGTGCCGTCGGCCGAGACGGCGACGCTGAAGTGATTGCCGACCGACTCGTGCCAGTTCATCTGCGCGGCGAGGCGGAACGCGGCCGCGAGGTCGACCTGCAGC
The DNA here is from genome assembly GCA_025351005.1 of Pseudomonadota bacterium. Lineage (GTDB taxonomy): Bacteria > Pseudomonadota > Gammaproteobacteria > Steroidobacterales > Steroidobacteraceae > CAIKZZ01. The sequence continues at coordinate 27,941 of JANXWS010000063.1, forward strand.
TGCCAGACGATCGGATCGAGTTCCGGGCCGCTCTCCTGCCTCGCGGGATGGCTCATCGCAGCGTGCTCCGGCCACTCGTTCCGGCCGCAGCGGCGGGAACGATCGCCGGGACTGCGACCGCGCTCACACACACACGGCCTGTGCCCGAGTCGGCGCCGGTGACGAGCGTGACCGTGCCCGCGAGATCCATCGGAACAGTCTACCGCAGCAGCCGCGGACCGGGCGCCGTCGGCTCCGTATACTCGCGCGCGAGGCCGAGCGGCCGCGCACCCGGAGGCATCGTGAACGCAACACGGCTCGAGACTCTGAGCGAGCACGCCTGTTTCGGCGGCCGCCAGGGGTTCTACCGGCACGCGAGCAGCGCGACCGGCACCGCGATGCGCTTCGCGCTCTACACGCCGCCGCAGGCCGCGAGCGGTGTCGTTCCCGTGCTCTGGTTCCTGTCCGGGCTGACGGCGACCGAGGAGAACTTCGCGATCAAGGCCGGGGCCCAGCGGGTGGCGGCCGAACTCGGCCTCGCGCTCGTGGTCCCGGACACGAGCCCGCGCGGCCCGGACGTGCCGGGCGACCGTGACGGGAACCCGGACTTCGGCCAGGGCGCGGGCTTCTACGTCGATGCGACCGAGGCGCCGTTCGCCGTGAACTACCGGATGTATACCTACGTCACGCGCGAGCTGCCCGCGGTCATCGGCGCGGCCTTTCCGGTCGACCTCGCGCGCCAGGCGATCAGCGGCCACTCGATGGGCGGCCACGGCGCGCTGACGATCGCGCTCAGGAACCCCGGGCGGTTCGCGTCGGTCTCGGCGTTCGCGCCGATCGTGGCGCCCGCGGCGGTGCCGTGGGGCCAGAAGGCGCTCGCGGGCTACCTGGGTGCTGATCGCGCCCGCTGGCGCGACCACGATGCCTGTGCGCTGATCGAGGACGGCCACCGCGTCCGCGAACTGCTCGTCGACCAGGGCACGGCCGACCCGTTCCTCGACGCGCAGCTGCAGCCCGAGCGCCTCGAGCGGGCGTGCCGGAGCGCCGCGATCCCGTTGCAGCTGCGCCGGCAGGAAGGCTACGACCACGGCTACTACTTCGTCGCGAGCTTCATCGAGGACCACCTGCGCTGGCATCACGCGCGGCTCACCGCGCCGGGGGCGCCTATATAATGAGTGCGCCCGACCGCGGAAAGCGTCCACCTCCATCCGCATGACCGAGTCCCCGCCAGAATCCCCCGCGCCCGTGGTCGTGCCGCACACCGAACTCTCGGCCGAGGCGCTGCGCGGCGTCATCGAGGCGTTCGTGTTGCGGGAAGGCACCGAGTACGGCACGCACGACGTCGCGCTCGAGGTCAAGGTGGCGCAGGTGCTGCGGCAGCTGGAACGGGGCGAAGCGCGGATCGTCTACGACCTGGCGACCGAGACGATCGACATCGCCGCATCGCGGCGCCGCGACCACAAGGGCTGACCCTGGCGGGGCGGGGCTGCCGCTCCCGGAGCGCGTCCACTGTCCGCGACCGGACATGTGCGTTGCACAAGATTCGGGGCATTGGGGCCGTGGAGGTGGCCTGATGGGACGCAAGGCCGATCCGGGCGCCCGAATCGGGGTAAAGTGAGTCGGTGCACGCCGCCCCGCCCAGCCGCAAGTCGTTGCAGCAGACCGTCGAACCGGCCGGCATCCTGCGCCCGCTGCTCGTGCTGGGTTTCGATGCGGGGCTCTTCGGCGTGGGACTCGCGCTCGCGCTGCTGGCCGGCAGTCTCGGACTGAAGCTGCTCGGCAGCGCACTGATCGCGGCCGGCATCGTGCGACTGTTCCTCGTCGGCCACGAGGCTTGCCACGGCAGCTACTTCGCCAGCGACGCGCTCAACCAGGTGCTCGGCCGGCTCGCGTTCCTGCCGTCGATGACAGCCTTCAGCCTCTGGGATGTCGGCCACAACGTCGCGCACCATGGGTTCAACAACCTGAAGGGCCGCGATCAGGTCTGGACGCCGTTCTCGAAGGAGGAGTTCGACCGCCTGCCGCGGGCGCGCCGCATCATCGAGCGCGTCTACCGCTCCGGAGTCGGCTGGGGGCTCTACTATTTCATCGAGCTGTGGTGGAAAAAGCTCTACTTCGCCACGCGCAAGGAGATCGGCTCGGCGCGGCTCAAGTACAAGCTCGACAGCGTGCTGGTCACGATCGGCGCCCTCGTCTGGGCCGCGACGGTGGTGCTGGTCGCCGTACGCACCCGCCAGAATGTCTGGCTGCTGGCCGCGGTCTCGTTCGCGCTGCCGTTCGCCCTGTGGAACTCCGTCATGGGATTCGTGGTGTTCGTGCACCACACGCATCCGACGATCGCCTGGTTCCAGAAGCGCCAGGACTGGCAGCGCGCGCGTGCCTACCTGTCGGCCACCGCCAACGTACACCTGCCGCTGCGCATCGACCGCCTGATGCACGGCATCATGGAGCACAACGCGCACCACGTGAATCCGCGCGTGTCGATGTTCTCGCTGAGGCGCGCGCAGCGCGTCCTGATGGAGCGCGCCACGGGCGAGGTGCTCAGCTACCGGCTCGACTGGCGCACCTATCGCGACTGCGTGCGCCGTTGCAAGCTCTACGACTACGCCAATCATGCCTGGCTCGACTTTCGCGGCGAGGTGACCGCGCGAGTCGCGCCGCGGATTGCCGTCGCGGCGACCTGAGACGGCCGGAGATGCGTCCGCCGCCCGCGACCCGTCGGCCTTCGGCGCGTCCCGCGCCCGTAGCGCCGGGCGGACGATTGCCGGCGTAGAGCCGGCGAGGACGCGCCACGCTGCCCGCCGGCACCCGGACCCCCGAGCGGCGCAGCGTCGCCGCCGCGCAACCCCGACGCCGGTTCCGCCGCGGGCACGCGGCCCGTGCAGTCGATGCGCGGCCACCGCTCCCTGATCGCTCCCGGACCCGCTCATCCCTTGCACACCGCACTCTCAGGCCTGGAGGCAGGCAGCCATGCTAACCGCCGCGACCATCCGCGATGCCCACGCCGACGTCATCACCCTCCTGCACGGTGACGTCGATGCGTGCGCGCACAACTGCCGCATCCCGGCGGAGGCTGGTCGCGACAGCCTCGTCTTCGTCACGACGCCAGACGACCTGCAGCACGCGGTGAAGCGAAATGCCGCCATCGTCGTCGTGCACCGGGCACTCGCGCCGCTCGCGGTGTCCAGCAGCGATGGCGCGCGCTGCTGCTTCGCCGTCGGCGCCGTGCCGATGGCGATGGCGAGGCTGCTCCATTACTTCGACCGCAAGGCCGAGCGATTCGCGCAGTGGGGTGCGCGGCATCCGACCGCGATCGTGCATCCGACGGCGACGATCGGCGACAACGTCATGCTCGGGCCGTGCTGCGTGATCGGAGCCAGGGCATCGATCGGCGACGACTGCCGCATCGGTGCCCACACGGTCGTGGAGAACGACGCGCGCATCGGCGCCTCGACCGTGCTGCACCCGCAGGTCTTCATCGGTGCCGGCTGCGAGGTCGGGCGACGCTGCGAGATCCACCCGCACACGACCGTCGGCAGCGACGGCTTCGGCTACGCCAAGGACGCGAGCGGACGGCCGTGCAAGATCGCGCATCTCGGCGTCGTGCGGATCGGCGACGACGTGGAGATCGGCGGCAACTGCGCCATCGATCGTGCGACGCTGACCGCCACCTGCATCCGGTCAGGCTCCAAACTCGACAACATCTGCCACATCGCCCACAACTGCGACCTGGGCGAGAACGGCTTCTACACCGCGGGCTTCATGATGGCCGGCTCGACGACGATCGGCCGGAACTTCATGACCGGCGGCAACTCCGTGGTCGGCGCGCACCTCACGCTCGCCGACGACGTCGCGCTCGCCGGCCGCTCGACCGTCACCAGCGACATTCCGGAGGGAGGCCAGTACGGCGGCTTTCCGTTGCAGCCGCTGCCGGAGGCGCTGCGGACGCTGGCGAGCCTCAGGCAGCTGACCGCCATGCGCAGGAAGCTGAACGGGTTCCTGAGGCAGGCCCGCGACAGCGGCGGCACCTGACGGGGCGCGTGCGATCCAGCCGCGGCGGCAGCGGTTTCTGGGACAAACGACGCTCCCGAACGCTCCGAGCACCCGTGACGTGACCCCGAACCCACCCCGCATGCCCGCGCTCTTCGTCGGCCACGGCACGCCGATGAACGCGATCGGCCAGAACGGGTTCACCCGGGCCTGGCGCGAGCTCGGCGCCGCGCTGCCGCGGCCGCGCGCGATCCTGTCGGTGTCGGCGCACTGGTATGTCCACGGCACGTTCGTGACGGCCAACGCCAGGCCGCCGACGATCCACGACTTCGCCGGCTTCCCGCAGCCGCTGTTCGAGGTGCGCTACGACGCGCCCGGCGAGCCGGCGCTCGCCGCGAGCCTGGTCGAGATGCTCGGCGCGGTGCCGGCGCGCGCGGCCACCGGCTGGGGGCTCGACCACGGCACCTGGTCCGTGCTCGTGCACCTGTACCCCGCGGCCGACGTGCCGGTCGTGCAGCTCAGCATCGACGCGGCCCAGCCGCCGTCGTTTCACTACGCGCTCGGCCGCAGCCTGGCGCCGCTGCGCGAGCAGGGGATCCTGCTGCTCGGCAGCGGCGGCATCGTCCATAACCTCGCCCGCGTCGACTGGAGCGGCGCGGGCCCGCCGCCGTCCTGGGCCACCGAGTTCGACGCCTTCGTGCGAGCGCAGGTGCTGGCGGGCGAGGACGCACCGCTCGTGCCCTACGCCGAGCTCGGCGCGTCGGCACGGATGTCGGTGCCGACGCCGGATCACTACCTGCCGCTGCTGTACGTGCTCGGCAGCCGCCAGCCGGGCGAGGCGGCGACGATCCCGCTGACCGGCTTCGACCTCGGTTCCCTCAGCATGACCTCGGTCCTGCTCGGCGCCGCGTGAACAGTCGAGCGTGCGCTACGAGCACCTGGTGCAGATCAATGACCTCGGGCAGGCGGAGCTGCCGCCGCTCGGGCGCTCGCAACTGTGGCTCGGGCTCGTCGCGCGCGCCGAGCGCCCGGAGCTGTTCGATGCGACGATCGACACCACCGTGCTGCTGCAGCGCGACCAGCATTCGCTGCAGCTCAGTTGCCGCCGCTCGTCGCGAACCACGCTCGAGTCGGTGCGCCTCGTGCCCGAGGAATCGATCGAGATCACGGTCGGCGCCGGATCCGGGTTCGCGGGCAGTGTGCTGAGCGTGCGCATCGAGGAGCCCGCGCCGCAGGCGCTCTTCCTGCGCTTTGTCTACGAGCTGCGCGGGCCGGAGGTGCCGGAGGACGAGGCCGAGCGGCACGCGCTGCGCCAGGCGTATTACTTCGCCGATCTCGACACCACTCGGCAGATCCGCGCGCTCGCGCCGATCGTGCTCTGACGGCGGGCCAAAGACGCAGCCCCCGCCGAGTTCCGGCTGCGCGCCGACGTCACGATGCGACGCCCGGGGGCACCGTCGCCGGCCGCTCGCCGTGTACCTGCGCGCCGGAACCGGATAGATTGGACGAGGCGCAGGGAGTGCAGGGGGCTCGGGATGCACAGGTGGCCGCTATCGATCCTGGCGCTCGCCGCGTTCGGCGCACCGGCGCCATCGACCGCGGCCGTACCGTCCATCGAGACCTTTGCCGCGCGCCCGCAGATCCAGGACGTCTCGGTCTCGCCGGATGGCCGTTACCTGGCACTGATCGAGACGGTCGACGACCGGGCCGGCGTCTTCGTCAAGGAACGAGGCACCAGCACGGCGCCGGTTTTTGCGATGGCGGAACCGGAACACTTCCGGTTCCGATGGTGTAAATGGGCCACGAATACCCGCCTGCTGTGCTCGTTCCTCGGCATGGAGAGCGGGCCCCGGGGCGTCTATGCGCTGACGCGCCTGGTCGCAGTCGACGCCGACGGCCGCAACATGAAGGTGCTGGTCCAGAACTCATCGTCGGCCCAGGGGCAGTTCCAGGACCGCATCCTGCACTGGCATCCGGGTCCGCCCAATACCGTGCTGCTGGAGGCGGACGAGGGCATCGATGCGTCCGGGACCGCGCCGGGCGTCGGCGCCGTCGTCATCGGCAACATCGGCACGCATGCGCTGCCGGCCGTGTTCGAGCTGGACATCGTGACCGGCCGGATGAAGGTGCGCCAGCATGCGCGCAGCCCCATCCGGCACTGGACCGCGGACCCCCACGGCGAGGTCCGCCTCGGCTGGGGCCTCGACGGTGCGGACGTCTCCTATTACGCGCGCCTCGCCGGCGAGCGCGACTGGCGCCGGCTGGCCAAGTTCGAGGCGTTCACCCGCGGCGACCGCTTCGAGCCGATCGCGATCAGTGCGGACGATCCGAACAAGGCGTACGCGACCGCGCCATCCGAGGGCCGTTCCGCCGTCTGGCTGGTCGATCTCAGGGACACCGCCAATCCGGAGCTCGTCTTCGCGCATCCGCTGGTGGACGTCGAGCACCCGCTGCTCGGCTCGGACGGGCGGCTGCTGGGTGTGTACTACGACACCGACTACCCGAACGTGTTCTACACCGACGAGCGCGCCCGCGCCGTCATCGATGCGGTCAAGCCGGCGCTGCCCGGCAGGTTCAGCGTTATCGCCAGCGAGACGCCGGACCATTCCATCTTCGTGATCCGGTCGTTCAGCGACGTCGAGCCGACCGGGTTCCACATCTATGATTCCAGCAGCAAGCGCCTGCTGAAGATCGGCGATCCCTCCGCGGGGCTCGATCCGACGACGCTTTCCCGCATGAGTCCGATTCGCTATGCGGCGCGCGACGGCACCGAGGTGCAGGGGTACCTGTCGGTGCCGCGCGGCTCCGCGGGCAAGCACCTGCCGCTCGTCGTGTTGCCGCACGGCGGGCCGATCCATCGGGACTCGTGGGGCTACTCGTTCCTGGAACAATTCCTGACGAGCCGTGGCTACGCGGTCCTGCAGATGAACTTCCGCGGCTCCGCCGGCTATGGTTCGGACTGGTTCTTCGCGGCCCACCAGGACTGGGGCGGACTGACCTACGACGACGTCGTCGACGCGACGCGCTGGGCGATCAAGGAGGGGATCGCCGATCCGCAGCGCGTCTGCATCGTCGGCTGGAGCTTCGGCGGCTACATTGCGCTGGTCGGGGGCCAGCGGGACGCGGAGCTCTTCCGCTGCGCCGTCAGCATCGCGGGCATCAGCGACCTCGGCCTGCTCGAGGACGAGGAGTTCCATTTTCTCAACTACCGCGTCACGAAGAAGCAGATCGGTACCGACTCGGCCAAGTTGCGGCGCGACTCGCCGCGGCTGCACGCCGCCGACTTCAAGGTGCCGGTGCTGATGGTGCACGGCACGCGCGACGCGCAGGTGGCCCTCGAGCAGTCCGAGGTGATGGATGCGGCGCTGCGCCGCGCCAACAAGCCGGATCGGCTGGTCGTCATCAAGGATGGCGATCACTCGCTGAACGGCAAGTCGTTCCGCGTCACGCTGCTGCGCGAGCTCGAGGCGTTCCTGGGCCAGAACATCGGCGCGGCCGGCGGGACGCACTGAGCAAGGTGCGCGGGCGGCCGGCGTCGCGAGCCAACGCTTCCAGGCCCGGCGCGCGCGTGACAAGATTCGCCATCGGCGCGCCGCTCCCGGAGCGGCGCCCCTGATCCAGCCCCGAGGTTGCCCATGGCCACCCGTCGACGCGGCGCGCGCCCCCCGTCCAAGCGCGGCCCCAGGCCGCCCGCCACGGTCGCGCCACGCGGCAAGGCCCGCCCGCCCCGGAAACCGCCGGCGCCAGCCGCGCCCGGTGCGCGGCCGGCCCGCCGCGGACTCTATCCGCCGCTCGAGGCGTATCGTACGGGTCGCCTCCGGGTCTCACCGCTCCACGAGATCTACTACGAGGAGAGCGGCAACCCGCGCGGCCGGCCGGTCGTGTTCCTGCACGGCGGTCCGGGCGGGGGCACCAACGCGAAGATGCGACGCTTCTTCGATCCGCGGCGCTACCGCATCATCCTCTTCGACCAGCGCGGCTGCGGTTGCAGCACGCCGCATGCGAGCCTCATTGACAACACGACCTGGCACCTGGTGGCCGACATCGAGCAGCTGCGCGAGCACCTCTCCATCGATCGCTGGCAGGTGTTCGGCGGCTCGTGGGGCTCGACGCTGGCCCTCGCCTATGCCGAGACGCATCCCGCGCGCGTGACAGGGCTCGTGCTGCGCGGCATCTTCCTGCTGCGGCGAAGCGAGATCGATTGGTTCTATCAGGACCCTCTCGGCGCGGCGGCCCTGTTCCCCGACCTGTGGGAGCGCTACGTCGAGCCGATCCCGGTGGCCGAGCGCGACGACATGCTCGGCGCCTACTACCGGCGCCTGACCAGCGACGATGCGGAGACGCTGGTGCGCGCGGCGCGCGCCTGGTCGATCTGGGAGGGGGCGACCAGCTTCCTGCACCTGAACCCGGGCTACCTGGCGCAGTTCGAGGACCCGGCCTACACGGCGGCGTTCGCCCGCATCGAGTGCCATTACTTCATCAACCGCGGCTTCCTCGCGAGCGACGCGCAGTTGCTCGAGGACGCGACGCGGATCCGGCGCATTCCGGGCGTCATCGTGCAGGGCCGCTACGACGTCGTCTGCCCGATGCGCAGCGCCTGGGACCTGCACCGCGCCTGGCCGGAAGCGGACCTGCGCATCGTGCCGGACGCCGGCCATTCCGCGTTCGAGGCCGGCAACGTCCACGAGCTGGTCTCCGCGACCGACCGGTTCGGCCGCTGAGTCGCGGCGCGGTCGTTCGGCGGGTGCCGTACACTGTGATGCCGGCCAGCCGCCCACGCCTCCACCCGAGGACTCACCGATGAAGCACGTCACGCTCGGCCGCAGCGCCTTGCAGGCATCGGCGCTCGGGCTCGGCTGCATGGGTATGAGCGAGTTCTACGGCCCGAGCGACGAGGCGGAGAGCCTCGCGACGCTCGCGCGCGCGCTCGAGCTCGGCATCACGCTGCTCGACACGGCCGACATGTACGGCCCGTTCCACAATGAGCTGCTGCTCGGCCGGTTCCTGAAGGGGCGGCGCGAGCGGGTCGTGCTCGCGAGCAAGTTTGGCGTCGAGCGCTCCGCGGACGGCACGCGCATCGGCCTCAACAACCGGCCCGAGTACGTAGCGAGCGCCTGCGACGCCTCGCTCGCGCGCCTGGGGACGGACGTCATCGATCTCTACTACGCGCATCGCATCGACCCGCAGGTGCCGATCGAGGACACGGTCGGCGCTATGGGGCTGCTGGTGAGGGCCGGCAAGGTGCGTGCGCTCGGCCTGTCGGAAGTCTCGGCGGCGACGCTGCGGCGCGCGGCCACGGTGCATCCGATCACTGCGCTGCAGACGGAGTATTCGCTCTTCACCCGCGACGTCGAGTCCGGGATCCTGCCGGCCTGCCGCGAGCTCGGCACGACGCTGGTCGCCTACTCGCCGCTCGGCCGCGGCCTCCTGACCGGCGTGCAGCGCCTGCCGGAGACGCTCGCGCCCGGCGACTACCGCCGCGACCTGCCGCGCTTCCAGGGCGAGGCGGCCGAGCACAACGCGCGTCTCGTCGCGCGCCTCGCGGCGTTCGCGCACGAGGCCGGCTGTACGCCGCCGCAGCTCGCGCTCGCCTGGCTGCTGTCGCAGGGAGCGGACGTGGTACCGATCCCGGGGACGCGGCGCCGCGCGCGCCTCGAGGAGAACGTGGGTGCGCTCGAGGTCGGACTGTCGCCTTCGCTCCTGAGCCAGATCGACGCGGTCTTCAAGGCCGGAGCCGCCGCGGGCGAGCGCTACTCGCCCGCCGGCATGCGCACGGTCAACGTCTGAGTGGCCGGCGTATGCATAGAGGTCATCCACTCGCGTGAGATCCAAACCCGAGGCGAGCGCGTCGGAATTCAGCCCGCTGCCGGCGGACGCGCGCCGCCTCGATCAGCCGTTGGAGATACCGGCGCGCGACTTCCCGGCCGCTGGCGCTGCGTTCCGAGTGCGGCCATCAGCTGCCGGGAGTGACGGCCGCCAGCGAGTGAGCGGTTAGCAAAGTCTCCGCGTGAAGCACGTCTGACCGAAGCGGCAGGGGCTGAAGCTATTTCGTCGGAGTACCCCCGTCGCCGGTCAGAGGGATTCACGGCATCCCGGCCACCATGCGATTTGTTATGGCGGAACGGCAATTGCGCTTACCAGAATCGCCACCTCGATGTGCCTGGCCGGGTCTCGCGGATCCCACGTTGCACAATTTCATCCAATTCGGCTTCAGTAATTGGCCGCCCACCTAGCTCCCGCATTCGTCTCTCGTGCTCGAGAAGGCGCGCTATTTCTCCCTGTTCAGTTAGGCTGATTCGCTCTCGCTCCTTGCCAATCTCCCTCGGGTTCATGACTGCCTCGATAAACTCCTGAGGAGGACAATAGTCATGCGCGACCACGTAGTGTATGACCAGCCGAGGAGCGACGTACCAAATGCCCGCAGCGCTACGCACCCGGATCTCACCGTTTCCCATGTCGTAAAAGTACCGATTCTCCCATGAGGCACCCGTACAAAACTCGCATACATGGTGCCCCATGCAATGATTAATCGAATTGTTGCCGCATAAGTCTTGAAGAGCGGACTGAAACGCTTTGGACGTTGCACCCGATCGAAATGGTTGGCCTTCCCCGAGCCAGCCTACATTTAGGACGCCGGATTCCCGGTCACCGGAATACTTATATTCCGTCAGGTCTTCAAAGTACGCCATACACTAGTGCCCTATTGCGTTTCGGTTGAGCGGCCACCGTACATGGCCGTCACGGCTGGCTTCGGTTCTTAGGACAGATTTCTTCTTCGGCTAAGTGGCTCGACCGGCCGGGGGCTTCGGCCTTCTTCCGTTCTGAAGCGCGTGTCGCGAGTTACGCGAATGCGCGTCGACATCGACGCTGCGGCCGCCGGCGAATCGTTTGCCCGGAGGTCCGGCTCAACTCCTCGGCCGCCCCGGGATGAACGCATTGGTGCGCCGGATGTATTCGGAGTATTGCGGCCTGCGTTCACCGATGTCCTTCTCGAGCAGGGAGACGCCGGACACCCGAATCAGCAGCACCGACATGATCAGCGGCCCGGCGACGCTCCACCAGGCGCCGGCTGCCAGCGCGATGCAGTACAGGCCCCACCACACGCAGAAGTCGCCGAAATAGTTCGGATGCCGGGTCCAGCGCCAGAGCCCCTGGTCCATCACCTTGCCCTGGTTACGGGGATCCGCCGTGAACTGGCTGAGCTGCCAGTCGCCGCCCGCCTCGAACACGAATCCCACCAGCCAGATCGCGACGCCCAGGTAGTCGAGCGGTCCCAACGGGGCGGAGCCGAGCGCGGCGCCGAGCAGTGGCAGCGAGATGACCCAGGCGAGCACGGCCTGCAGGATAAAGACCCGATACAGGCTCTTGAGCGCAAAGCCTGGCTCGTTGCGGGCGCGGATCGCCTGGTAGCGGCGATCCTCGGCGTGACCCCAGTTGCGCCAGGTGATGTGCAGCGACAACCGCAGGCCCCAGATCCCCACGAGAACGACGACCAGCACCGCGCGGCTGCCGGCGGCCGGCGCGCCAGGTGCATAGGCGCACGCTTCGACGATGAACATCAGCGACCAGATGCTGTCCACGATCGAGACGTTGCGCTTGAAGAGGCTGAGAACCCAGGTCGCGACCGCAACGACGAGGGCGGCGCCGAGGCCATGGGAATAGACGGCGAGCGCATTCGGGATCATAGGGGATACCGGAAACGGGGAAACTGAGGTTCGGCGCGCCAGTCTGTTCGATCTTCGCGTTCAGCGTCAAACGACCGGCTGACGCAGCAGCGGGCGAGGGCCATCGTGTGGGCCTTGGTCTTTCTGAGGCAATACCCGCGCCATGGCGATCACGCGTCCTCTGCTTTCGGCGCCGAACCACGTGCACTACGCTGCCGGCGCATACGCGCGCAGCTGTAGGATCCGGATCCCGGGTACGTCCGGCAGCCGACGGTCGTTCGTGACGAAACTCGTGCATTCCATAGTGATCGCGGCCGCGAGCTGCAGAGCATCCGGCGTCTTCATCCCGGTCGCGGCTCGCAACTTGGCCGCGGCCCGCAGCTGCTCGCGCGTCAGGTCAACGACATGGACTCCGGAACCGCGGACTAGCAGGGCCTCGTAGCGCTGCGCGAAAAACGGCAGCGGCCGGCCGAACCGAATCCGCCCCATCACCGGGCGGGGCTGGACCGTTGTTCTGCGAGACGCCCCGATGGCTCGCATCCCGGATACGGAACTGGCGCGGCCAAAGAGCGAGGCCAGTCCTGAGCGGCACCGCCGACGCTCCCGATACGCTTGATCGCGACGTGTCTGCGCCATGGGGCGAGTCGGCGTCGACGGCGCATCCCGGCCATCACGGCCCCGGCGCGCCGCCCATCGCCTTCAGCAGCCCGATGTGCGCGAGCAGGTGCCGGCTCTGCACGTCGATCAGGCTCCGCTCCGCCGCGAGCGTCGTGCTCTCCGCGATCACGACGT
>JANXWS010000048.1 GCA_025351005.1 Pseudomonadota bacterium
GCTGGACTTCGCGGACCTCCTGAAGGTGTTCTGGGAGTCGCACGACCCTACGCAGAGCATGCGCCAGGGAAATGACGTCGGCACCCAGTATCGATCAGCAGTCTACGCGACGTCGGCTGCCCAACTCGCCGCAGCAGTGGCCTCGCGCAAGACCTACGCGGACGCGCTCGAGGCGGTTGGTCATGGCGCGGTCACGACCGAAGTTCGGTTGGCACCGGAGTTTTATTACGCAGAGGAATATCACCAGCAATATCTGGCGAAGAATCCGAACGGGTACTGCGGGATTGGAGGGTGTGGAGTGCCCTTCAAATCTGCGGAGTTATATGCGGGGCAGAAGGCGTAGCCGGAGCTACAGCGAGGATTTCGGCAGGAAGTCGCACGGTTAGTGATGATCCGGAGCGAGGCCCTGTGTGTTCTCGCAGGAAAATACAGGCGGTTTTCGGCGCTGAAGTCTACCGGAAGTCTACCGTCGACAGCGGTCTTGGATAGTCCGCGGCGAAAGAGGGCCGCCGTGAATCAGCCTTCGTTCTCTTGCTCAAAAGCGTCTCGCTGGCCCGTTGTCGACCGGTTCTGAGCTGCCGAGGCACTAAGCGCCACAAGCTGCCGTTCGAAGTGCAAGAAGCGCACAGATCGCACATGGCCGGCAGCTACAACCGCGCCCAGGCGGCGACCTCGGAGCGGCCAACCACAACGCTCTCTCTGCCTAGAACCTCCGCAGTTAGTCGTTCGGCGAGCGTTGCTACGTCTGCCTCCGCGCCTGTGGTAATCCCTTGACGCTCCATGGTGGTGGCCGGCGACAATTAGAACTTTCAGGTAGTTGTCGTTGACGGCATTGGCTTGGGCGGCGCCAACGACAATTAGAATTTCCGGTTTTGGGCCTTCATCGGCGGTCTTGTTTACGCTGGCTCCACAAGGGGGGCCGCGTGGTTACAGATCAGCAGGTGAGGTTACTCATGTCGTTGTTAAGTCAGGGTATTCCGCGAGTGACGGCGGCGGCCAAGGCGGGGATGAGCGAGCCAACGGCGCGTAAATACGTGCGCTCGGGGCGCGTGCCGTCGGCGGTGAAGTCGCCGCACACATGGCGAACGCGGCCGGATCCGTTTGCCGAGGTGTGGCCCGAGGTCGAGGCGCTGCTGCGCCAGGACGCCGGGCTGCAGGCGAAGACGGTTTGGGGGGAGCTGAATGGGCGCTACCCGGGACGGTTCAGCGTCGGGACGCTACGGACGCTGCAGCGGCGGTTCAACGTGTGGCGAGCGAAGTCGGGACCGGACCGCGAGGTGTACTTCCCGCAGACTCACGCGCCGGGCGAGCAGGCCCAGTCCGACTTCACCGACATGCGCAAGCTGGGGGTGCGGATCGCGGGCGAAGCGTTCCAGCACTTGCTGTACCACTTCGTACTGACGTACTCGAACTGGGAGTCGATCTCGATCTGCCCGAGCGAGAGCTTTGAGTCGCTGAGCGCTGGAGTGCAGACGGCGCTGTGGCGCCTGGGCGGTGTGCCCGTCGAGCATCGCACCGACAACCTGTCGGCGGCGACGCATGAGTTGGTGGAGAGCCGCGGCCGGGACTTTACGGTTCGGTACCGGGAGCTGATCGATCACTATGGCCTGCGGGCCTCGCGCAACTTCCCCGGCAACGCGCACGAGAACGGCGACGTTGAGTCGTCGAACGGCGGACTCAAGATGGCGATCGACCAGCGACTGCGGCTGCGCGGTTCACGGGATTTTGCTTCGCGGGAGGCGTACGAGGGCTTCCTCGACACGTGCGTCACGGCACGCAATGCGACCCGGCAAGCGCGGATCGACGAGGAACGCGGGCATTTACGTGCACTGCCGGCCCGACCGTTGCCATCGTACCGCGAGCTGTACGCGACGGTGTCGCGCTCGAGCTCGGTGCGGATCCTGAACCGCTCGTACTCGGTGTCGTCACGGCTGCGCGACTGCCGGCTGCGGGTACGTCTGCACGCTGAGTGCATCGAGCTCGAGTACCGCGGCGAGCACGTAGCGACGATGGCTCGGCTGGTCGGCCACAAGATGCACCGGATCGACTACCGGCACATCATCCACACGCTCGTCCGAAAGCCCGGGGCGTTCCGGAACTACGTGTTCCGCGAGGCCCTGTTCCCGGGCATTGAGTACCGGCGCGGCTACGACGCCTTGCTGGCGGCGCGGCCCGAGCAGGCGGATCTCAACTACGTTCGGATCCTGCACCTGGCCGCGACCGATGGTGAAGAGGTCGTCCGCGCGGTGCTCGCGGGCCTGCTGGCGGGCGGCGTAGTGCCGGTGTACGAGATCGTCCGCGAGGCCGTGCGCGGTCCACGGACGCCGAACGGGGTGCCGGATCTGGAGATGGCGCCACCCGACCTGACCGTATACGACCGGCTGCTCGGCGCGAATGCCGCGGCGGTGGCCGCATGAGCGCCGCGACGATCGTCCGCGACGAGACCCTGGAGCTGCGGCTGAAGGCGCTGCGCCTGCCGTCGTTCCTCGCCCATTACCTCGAGCTCACCGAACGTGCCGCTGCCGAGGGCTGGAGCCACGTCCGCTACCTCGCCGAGATCGTGACGCTGGAGGCCACCGAGCGCGCCGATCGGCGGATCACACGGCTCATGAAGGACGCCAAGCTGCCGCGCGACAAGACCGTGGCGGCGCTCGACCTGAACCGCTTCAGCACGCCGCTGCGTGGTCAGATCCGGCAGCTCATGCGCGGCGAGTTCGTCGCCGGCGCGAACAACATCTGCCTGATCGGCCGGCCCGGCACCGGCAAGACCCATGTCATGGCGGCGATCGGCCGGGCGCTGGTGGAGAAGGGTCACCCGATCCTGTTTACGTCCGTCTCGAGCCTCGTCGAGCGGCTGCTCGATGCCAAGCGGAACCTAAAGCTCGCCCGCGAGCTCAAGCGCCTCGACGCCTTCGACTGCCTGGCGCTCGATGACATCGGCTACGTCCAGCATGACCGCGCCGAGATGGAAGTCCTGTTCGCCCTGCTCGCCGAACGCTACGAGCGCAAGAGCGTGATGATCACCTCCAATCTCGTGTTCTCAAAGTGGGATCAGATCTTTAAGGATCCCATGACGACCGCAGCGGCCATCGATCGCGTCGTGCATCACGCCGTCGTACTCGAATTTACTGGCCCCAGCTGGCGGGCCGAAGCCGCCGAACAGCGGGCGGCCCGCAGCAAGACCAGCCCACCGGAGCGTCCGGAGGCATAACCAGCGCCACCGCATCGACTCAAACAAAGCAAGAAGCGTCTGCCGCCTTCGGCGGCAGACCGCGGATCAGGTAGACCAATGATGAAGGCTCAAGACCGAAAGAAATGAGAGTCGCCACTGAAAGATATAGTTGACGCTGGCCACTGCACCGCAATCGGATTCCCAACGAGGACGATCCGATCGTGTGTCAGCACCTCGCGAAGTACAACAAGCTCTTCCCGGCCTTGGCGTTGATCCTGCACCTCGTCGACTGTGTGGCGAACGGCGTCTGCGGCCCGGTGGGCCGCGAGGCCGCATTGCGCGCCGCCGCCTGGTGCGAGTACCTAGAAGCTCACTCGCGCCGCTGTTACGGCCTCCTGAAGGACGACGGCTTCGGCGCCGCCCAGGCTCTTGCATCGAAGCTGCAACGTGGCGCGATTGGCGACGGGTTCACGCTGCGCGATATCCGCAGGAACCAGTGGCGGCACCTGACCACCGATGAGGC
>JANXWS010000050.1 GCA_025351005.1 Pseudomonadota bacterium
CGGGCTGCGACCGTTCCCGGTCGCAGCCCGCGACGCGTCAGGAGCAGGTCGTCTCGCTGTCCTTGAAACCGACCGACGCCGCGCCGGTGATGTCCCGCTCGCAGCTCGCGATCTCGGACGGCAGGTTGGCCGTGAACTTCCATTTGCCGGGCGCCATCGGGATCGTCTGCGCCTCGCCGGCGCAGGTGACGCCGTCGGCGCCCTTGGTGAGCTTCACCGGAGTCACGAACTCCTTCGAGTTCGAGAGCTTCGGCGCGCCGGGAAGGATGTTGCGCGGCGTCACCTTCACGTTGACGTCCTCGCAACTGCCCTGCTGCGTGATCGACTGGACCTTCAGCGAGGTGCGGATCAGCCCGGTCGTGTCCTCGCCCCCGCCGCAGCCTGCCAGGCCGCCGATCGCGACGGCGGCAGCCGTCATTAGCACGAGGCGGGCTTGGCGGCCACGCCCCGCGAGGTTCGACGAGAATTGCATGCTGGTCCCCCTGGTTTCTGTTGAATGATGGCGCCCGTCGAGCGCGGGCGGATTGTAGCGTGCGCAGCGGCACGCCGCGATATCGCCGCGCGCCGGGCGGTCGCGATCCCCGACCGCCCGGTCACGTCCACGGGCGCTCGAGCTCCCACAGGATCGGGCGGAGCGCCCGGGCAACGTGGACACCGGCGGCAACGTGCCGAAAGCCACGCCGCAGCCGCCGCCGGTACCAGTCGGCCGGCCGCAGGCAGACGGCGCGATCGGTGCGCAACTGGTCGGCAGCTTGCCGCCAGTCGCCGCCCGTCAGCACGCTGAAATAGAGCGCCCCGCGGGTGATGCGGGCGAGATTGGCAAGCGCCCGCGCCGCGGTCCGGTCGTCGAGATACTGCAGCACGTCGTGGCAGACGACCAGGTCATACGGCTGCTCCACCGCAATGTCGGCGAGCGAGCCCTGCCGCCAGCCGTGGCGGCGGCACAGGTACGGGCTGAGCTCGAGCCCGTCGTAGGCGACCCGGGGGAAGCGCGCCACCAGCGGCGCGCGCAGCAGGCCGACGCCGCAGCCGGCGTCAAGGATGCGGCGCACCGGCAGCTCGAGGTAATGGACGATACCGGCGATCAGGGCCGCGACACGTTCTGCGTCGCCGGCGTCGGCGACGCGAGTGGCCGGATCGCCGTAGTAGCGCGCGAAGAAGTCGGCGTCGAAGTCGCTCGCCGCGCGGCGTCCCCGCGAGCCCGGTGCCTGCATGTCGGATCCTTGCGTGTCGCGCACGTGCGCCCGGCGCCGGCCGCCGCTGCTACTCGACCGTCACGCTCTTCGCGAGATTGCGCGGCTGATCGACGTCGGTACCGCGCATGGTCGCGACGTGATAGGCAAGCAGTTGCAGCGGGATCGTATAGATAATCGGCGCCTGGAAATAGCTGACGTGCTTCGGCATCTCGATCACGTGAACGCCGTCGGAGGACGCGAGGCCCGAGGCCGGATCCGCGAACACGTACAGCTCGCCGCCGCGCGCACGGACCTCCTGCAGGTTCGACTTCAGCTTCTCGAGCAGGTCGTTATTCGGCGCGACCGCGATCACCGGCATGTCGGCATCGATCAGCGCCAGCGGGCCGTGTTTCAGTTCACCGGCCGCATACGCCTCGGCGTGAATATACGAGATCTCCTTGAGCTTGAGCGCGCCTTCCATGGCGATCGGCGCGAGCGCCCCGCGACCGAGAAACAGCGTGTGCTGCTTGGCGACGAAGGTCTCGGCCAGCCGGCGGAGGGCGGGTTCGAGTGCCAGCGTCTCCTCGATCAGGCGCGGTATCTCGAGCAGCTCCCCGACCAGCTCCTGCTCGGCCTCGCGGCTAAGGCCGTGATGCTTGCCGAGCGCGATGACCAGCATGCCGAGCGCCGCCAGCTGCGTCGTGAACGCCTTGGTCGAGGCGACGCCGATCTCGGGACCGGCGCGGGTCAGCATCACGAGCCCCGCCTCGCGAACCAGCGACGACTCCGGCACGTTGCAGATCGCGAGGGTCGACAAGTAGCCCGCCTGCTTCGCGAGCCGGAGCGCCGCGAGCGTGTCGGCGGTCTCGCCGGACTGCGAGATCGCGACGAACAGCGTGTTCTTCGGCACCACGGGATTGCGGTAGCGGAACTCGCTCGCGATGTCGACCGAGCACGGCAGCCGGCAGATCTGCTCGACGAAATACCGCGCCACCGCGCCCGCGTGCCAGCTGGTACCGCAGGCGACGATCTGCACGGCCTCGGTCCGCCGCAGCACCTCTGTGGCCGCCGGACCGAACGCGGTCTCGAGCAGCTTGCCGCCGACGACTCTCTCGGCGAGCGTCTGCGCGACCGCGCGCGGCTGCTCGTGGATCTCCTTCAGCATGTAGTGTGCGTAGTCGCCCTTCTCGACGGCGTCCGCGGATAGTTCGCTGAGATGCGCCGGACGCTCCACCGGCCGTCCCTGGGCATCGACGATCTGCACGCCACGGCGGTGGATCGCGGCGACGTCGCCCTCCTCGAGGAAGATGAACGTGCGCGTCACCGGCAGCAGCGCGGAGACGTCGGAGGCCACGAAGTGCTCGCCGTCGCCGACGCCGATCACGACCGGGCAGCCGGCCCGCGCCAGCACGATGGTGTCGGGGTCGTGCTCGCTCAGCACCGCGAGCGCATAGGCCCCGTGCAGCTCGCGCACCGTAGCCTGCACCGCCGCGAACAGCGCCGCGCCCTGGTCGAGGTGGAAGTGGATGCGGTGCGCGATGACCTCGGTGTCGGTCTCGGACTCGAACGCATAGCCCCGGCCCTCGAGTTCGGCCCGCATCGGCTCGTGGTTCTCGATGATGCCGTTGTGGACGATCGCGATGCCGTCGTGCGACACGTGCGGGTGGGCGTTGCGCTCGCTCGGCACGCCGTGCGTCGCCCACCGCGTGTGCGCTATTCCGAGGTGGCCGGAGGCCAGCGCGCCGTCGAGCGCCTGCCGCAGTCGCGCCACCTTGCCGACCGTGCGCAGCCGGTGGACGCGGCCGTCGCCGTTCAGGAGCGCGACGCCGGCCGAGTCGTAGCCGCGGTACTCGAGCCGCTGCAGGCCGTCGATCAGGAGCGGCAGCACGTCGCGGTCGGCGACCGCACCTACGATTCCGCACATGGGATCAGTCCTCGCCGGGCCGGGGCATCCGCCGCCCGATTATCGCGCATTCCGCCGCGGCCGGCCGGACGCGGCGCCGCTCGCGGCTCATTCGACCGGCTGCTCGGGCGGCAGCCGTGCGTGTTCGATCGCCCGCTCGCGCTCCTCGGCCGAGGCCTGCGTCGGGCGCTGCCAGCCGGCCGGCGACTTCTGCTGGCTGCGCTCGAGCGTTAGGCCGTCGCGCGGCGCCGGCTTCGTGATCGTCGAGCCGGCGCCGATCGTCGCGTCGCGGCCGACCGTCACCGGCGCCACCAGCATCGTGCCGGAGCCTATGAAGGCACCGTCCTCGATCGTCGTCGGCCACTTGTTGGCACCGTCGTAGTTGCAGGTGATCGTGCCCGCGCCGATGTTGACCTGTGCGCCGATGGTAGAGTCGCCGAGGTAGCTCAGATGGTTGGCCTTGCTGCCGGCGCCTAGCGTTGCGTTCTTCAGTTCGACGAAGTTGCCGACCCGGGCGTCGGCCAACAGCCGTGTGCCGGGCCGCAGCCTTGCGTAGGGGCCGACCACGCAGCGCTCGCCGACGATCGCGCCGTCGAGCACGCAGTACGGCGCGAGCAGCGCGTCGGCTTCGATCGTGACGTCCCGAAGCACGCAACCCGGACCGACGACGACGCGGTCGCCGAGCACGACCCGCCCTTCGAGCACGACGTTGACGTCGATGGCCACGTCCCTGCCCGCAGTGACCGTGCCGCGCACGTCGAGCCGCAGCGGATCGGCGAGCGTCACGCCCGCGGCCAGGAGCTCGCGGGCGCGCAGCCGCCGATAGTCGCCCTCGAGCTCGGCGAGCTGCAGCCGGTCGTTGACGCCGAGTACCTCCGCCGTGGTCGGCGCCGGCAGCGCCTCGACCTTGAAGCCGTCGCGGACCGCCTGCGTGACGACGTCCGTCAGGTAGTACTCGCGTTGCGCATTGTCGTTCGAGAGGCCGGCGAGCCAGCGCTTCAGCGCGCCGGCCGGCGCCGCCAGCACACCGGTGTTGCACTCGCGGACGGCGAGCTCCTTGCGGTTCGCGTCCTTCTGCTCGACGATCCGGTAGACGTTGCCCGCCTTGTCGCGCAGCACGCGGCCGTAACCGCCGGGATCGTCGAGCTGCACCGACAGGAGCGCGAGCGACTTCGGCCCCGCGCGCCCGACGAGCGTGCTGAGCGTGCTCCCTTGCACCAGCGGCACATCGCCGAAGAGCACGAGCACGAGGTGCTCGTCGGGAATTGCCGGCATCGCCTGCAGCAGCGCGTGCCCCGTGCCGCGCTGCTCGGCCTGCAACACCCACTCCAGCGGCTGGCCGGCGAATACCGCGCGCACGCCATCGCCGCCGTGGCCGTAGACGACATGGATCCTGTCTGCGCCCATCCCGCGGGCGCAGTCGACAACATGCTGCAGCAGCGGCCGGCCGGCGAGCGGCTGCAGCACCTTCGGCAGGTCGCTGGCCATCCGTTTGCCCTGGCCGGCGGCCAGAATCACGATACTGAGGGCCATGGCGGTTCTCGCGCCTACGAGAGGCGCATTGTCGCACGGGCCCGCGCGCCCTGCGCAGTGTCGCCCGGCCAGACGCCGGCCGCCGGCGAGCGCCGAGACGCGGTACCGCTACCTGCGAAGCTTGCGGATGCGCTCCAGCATCTTGATCTGCGCCACCGCGCGCAAGAGCTCGGCCTGCGCCTCGGCGATGCCGATCTGGTCGGTGCGCTCGCGCAGCGCCTCTTCGGCGCGCTGCTTTGCGGCCACCGCGGCCGCCTCGTCGAGGTCCTTGGCGCGCAGCGCCGTGTCCGCGAGCACCGTCACGCGCTGTGGCTGGATCTCGAGCGCGCCGCCGCCGACGTAGAAACCGTGCTCCTCGCCGTCCGGCGTCTGCACGCGGATCTCGCCCGCCTTGAGCATGGTCAAGAGCGGCGCGTGGCGGGGCGCGATGCCGAGTTCGCCCATCACCGCCGGCACGAAGACCATCGCCGCGGCGCCCGAGAATATCTCGCCCTCGGCGCTGACGATGTCGACGTGGATGGTGGTGGCCATGGTCGTGTCCTCACACCAGCGTCTTGGCCTTCTCGGTCGCTTCCTCGATCGTGCCGACCATGTAGAACGCCTGTTCCGGCAGGCTGTCGTACTCGCCGGCGATGATCGCCTTGAATCCGCGGATGGTGTCCTTGAGCGCCACGTACTTGCCCTTCTGGCCGGTGAACACCTCGGCGACGTGGAAGGGCTGCGACAGGAAGCGCTGGATCTTGCGGGCGCGCGTGACCGACAGCCGGTCCTCGGCCGACAGCTCGTCCATGCCGAGGATCGCGATGATGTCCTGCAGCTCCTTGTAGCGCTGCAGGATCGCCTGCACACCGCGCGCCGTGTGGTAGTGCTCCTCGCCGATCACCAGCGGGTCGAGCTGCCGCGACGTCGAGTCGAGCGGATCGACCGCCGGGTAGATGCCGAGCGCCGCGATCTGGCGCGACAGCACGACGGTCGCATCGAGGTGGGCGAAGGTCGTGGCCGGCGACGGATCGGTGAGGTCGTCGGCGGGCACGTACACCGCCTGGATCGAGGTGATTGAACCGGTCTTGGTCGAGGTGATGCGCTCCTGCAGCACGCCCATCTCCTCGGCCAGCGTCGGCTGGTAACCGACCGCCGAGGGCATGCGGCCGAGCAGCGCCGAGACCTCGGTGCCGGCCAGCGTGTAGCGGTAGATGTTGTCGATGAACAGCAGCACGTCACGGCCCTTGCCCGACGCCTGCTTCTCGTCGCGGAAGTACTCCGCCATCGTGAGTCCGGTCAGCGCCACCCGCAGTCGGTTGCCCGGCGGCTCGTTCATCTGGCCGTAGACCATCGCGACCTTCGAGTTCGGCAGGTTCTTGTTGTCGATGACGCCCGACTCAAGCATCTCGTGGTAGAAGTCGTTGCCCTCGCGGGTGCGCTCACCGACGCCGGCGAACACTGACAGGCCCGAGTGCGCCTTGGCGATGTTGTTGATGAGTTCCAGCATGTTGACGGTCTTGCCGACGCCGGCGCCGCCGAACAGGCCGATCTTGCCGCCCTTGGCGAACGGCACCAGCAGGTCGATGACCTTGATGCCGGTCTCGAGCAGGTCCTGGCCGCCGGCCTGCTCGTCGTAGGCGGGCGCCGGGCGGTGTATCTCCCAGTGGGCGGCGGCCTGCACCGGGCCGCGCTCGTCCTGCGGGTCGCCGAGCACGTCCAGGATGCGCCCGAGCGTGCCAGCGCCGACCGGCACCGTTATGCCCTTGCCGGTCGTGTGCACGCTGATGCCGCGCTTCAGGCCCTCCGAGACACCCATCGCGATGCAGCGCACGACGCCGTCGCCGAGCTGCTGCTGCACCTCGAGCGTCAGCGACCGCCCGCTGTCCTCGAGCTTCAGTGCCTCGTAGACCTTGGGGACGGACTCGCGCGGGAACTCGACGTCGACGACGGCGCCGATGATCTGCACGATCTTGCCGGTGGAGGAAGCACTAGCGGTGGTCATGGGTTGGGGCCTTTGCTCAGACGGCGGCTGCGCCGCCGACGATCTCGGAGATTTCCTTGGTGATCGCCGCCTGCCGCGCCTTGTTGTAGATCAGCTGCAGCTCGTCGATCAGGTTGCCGGCGTTGTCGGTCGCACTCTTCATAGCCACCATGCGCGCCGCCATCTCGCAGGCGACGTTCTCGACCGCGCCCTGGTAGACCTGCGACTCGATGTAGCGCGTCAGGAAGCCCTCCAGCAGCTCGGCCGCCGAAGGCTCGTAGATGTAGTCCCACAGTTCCTGTAGGCCGTGCTGGTCGGCGGTCTCCGCAGGCAGCAGCTGCCGGACCTGCGGCCGCTGGCTCATGGTGTTGACGAACTCGGCGTTGACCAGCAGCAGCCGGTCGATGCGGCCCTCCACGTAGGCGTCGAGCATGACTTTGACCGTGCCGATGAAGCTCGCGACGTGGGGCCGGTCGCCCAGGTGCGTGACGCTGGCCGCGATCGGGAGGCGCACGCGGCGGAAGAACTGCAGTGCCTTGGAACCGACCACGCACAGCTGCACCTCGGCACCCTTGTCCTGCCACTCCCGGACGGAGATCAGCGTCTGCTTGAAGACGTTGGCGTTCAGCGATCCGCACAGGCCGCGATCGGTACTGATGACGATCAGGCCGACCGCCTTGGCCTCGCGTTCGGCCAGGAACGGGTGGCGGTAGTCGGGATTGGCGAGCCGCAGGTGGCCGATCACCGTGCGGATCTTGTCCGCGTACGGGCGCGCCGCGCGCATGCGCTCCTGGGCCTTGCGCATCTTGCTCGCCGCGACCATCTCCATGGCCTTGGTGATCTTCTGCGTGCTCTTGATGCTCGCGATCTTGCTGCGGATTTCTTTCGCGCCGGCCATGGATGCGTCGCCTAGAAGCTTGCCGTGGAAAAGAAGTCCTGGCAGACCTTGCCGAGGGCCGCCTCGACGTCCTTGGACAGCTCGGGCTTGTCATCGATCGACTTCAGGAGCGCCGCCGCATTGGTCCTGGCGAAGGCCTGCAGCTGCGCCTCGGCCGCGACCACCTTGTCGCGCGGCACGGCGTCGAAGCGGCCCGCGTTTACCGCGTACAGCGAAAGGCCCATCTCGGCCACCGACATCGGCGCGTACTGCTTCTGTTTCATGAGCTCCGTGACGCGCTGGCCCCACTCGAGCTGCTTGCGCGTCGTCTCGTCGAGGTCCGAGGCGAACTGCGAGAACGCCGCGAGCTCCCGGTACTGCGCGAGCGCCAGGCGCACGCCGCCGCCGAGCTTCTTGATGATGCCGGTCTGCGCGGCGCCGCCGACGCGCGACACCGAGATGCCGGCGTTGATCGCCGGCCGCACGCCAGCGTTGAACAGGTCGGACTCGAGGAAGATCTGGCCGTCGGTGATCGAGATCACGTTGGTCGGCACGAACGCCGTCACGTCGCCCGCCTGCGTCTCGATGATCGGCAGCCCGGTGAGCGAACCGGTCTTGCCCTTGACGCGGCCACCACTGACCTTCTCGACGTAAGCTGCGCTGACGTGCGCCGAGCGCTCCAGCAGGCGCGAGTGCAGGTAGAAGACGTCGCCCGGGTAGGCTTCGCGGCCCGGCGGGCGGCGCAGCAGCAGCGAGATCTGTCGGTACGCCCACGCCTGCTTGGTCAGGTCGTCATAGATGATGAGCGCGTCCTCGCCGTTGTCCATGAAGTACTCGCCCATCGCGCAGCCGGAGTAGGGCGCCAGGTACTGCATCGCGGCCGGCGTCGACGCCGAGGCGGCGACGACAATCGTGTGCGCCATCGCGCCGTGCTCTTCGAGCTTGCGCACCACGTTCGCGATCGAGCTCTGCTTCTGGCCGATCGCGACGTAGATGCACCTAACGCCGGTGCCCTTCTGGTTGATGATCGTGTCGATCGCGACCGCGGTCTTGCCGGTCTGGCGGTCACCGATGATCAGCTCGCGCTGGCCGCGGCCGATCGGCACCATCGAATCGATGGCCTTGAGTCCGGTCTGCACCGGCTGCGAAACGCTCTGGCGGTGGATGACGCCCGGCGCGACCCGCTCGATCGGCGCGCTCCTGGCCGCCGTCAGCGGGCCCTTGCCGTCGATCGGCAGGCCGAGTGCGTCGACCACGCGGCCGAGCAGCTCGCGGCCGACCGGCACCTCGAGGATGCGCCCGGTGGTCTTGACCTGGTCGCCCTCGGTGATGTGCTGGTACTCGCCGAGCACCACTGCGCCGACGGAGTCGCGCTCCAGGTTGAGCGCGAGTCCGAAGGTGCTCCCGGCGAACTCGATCATCTCGCCATAGCGCACGTCGGCCAGGCCGTGGATCCGGACGATTCCGTCGGTCACGCTGACGACCGTGCCGACGTTGCTGGCCTCGGCGGCGGAGTCGAACTTCGCGATCCGCTCCTTGATGAGGTCACTGATCTCGGACGCCTTGATGGACATGCTGCTTTCCTTACCCTATGCCGTCTGCGGCGCAGCCCGGTTGGGGCTCACGGCCGAGAAATCTGCTGTTCGAGCCGGCGCAGCCGCTCGACGAGCGAACCGTCGATGACCAGGTCGCCGGCCCGCACCACGGCGCCGCCGATCAGCGAGGCGTCGACCTGCTCCGTGATCCGCACCTCGCGCCCGAAGCGATTCTTGAGCGCGGCGCCAAGCGCCGCGCGCTGCGCTGTCGACAACGGCATCGCCGTCGTGACCTCGACGTCGAGGGTGTGCTCGGCCTCCGCCCGCTGCGCCTCGAACTGCAGCGCGATTTCCGGCAGGAGCGCCAGGCGGCGGTTCTCGGCGAGGAGGCGCAGGAAGTTCCGCGCGCCGTCGTCGACCGCGACCCCCGCGCCGGTGGCGACGCCCGCCAGCAGCTCGACCAGCTCTCCCGCGCGCACGCGCGGGTCGCCGAACAGAGCGGCGGCCGGCGCGTCGGCGGCAACCGCCGCGGCCACCGCGAGCAGCTGCGACCAGCCGCCGAGCGCCTGGCGCTCGCGCGCGTACGCAAATGCAGCGCGGGCGTACGGTCGGGCAATGGTCGTGGTCTCGGCCATGGCGGTGCTGTCAGCGCGCAGTCGCGATGCGGGCCGCGAGCTCGTCGAGCAGCTGCGCGTGCGCCTTCGCATCGACCTCGCGCTTCAGCAGCTGGGTCGCACCCGCGACCGCGAGCTTCGCCACTTCACCCCGCAGCTCGGTGCGCGCGCGCGCGGTTTCGGTCGTGATCTCGGCCCGCGCCGCGGCGACCAGGCGCTCACCCTCGGCGAGCGCGCCGCCGCGGGCTTCATCGACGAGCTCCGCGGCGCGCCGGCCGGCTTGATCGACGATCTGGGCGGCCTTGGCATGCGCCTCACGCGTCGCCGCCAGCGCGGCGGCGTGCGCGTCGACGAGCTCCTTCTGGCCGCGGTCCGCGGCGGCGAGGCCCGCGGCGATCTTCTTCTGGCGCTCCTCGATCGGGTCGAGCAGCAGCGGCCAGATGAACTTCCAGGTGACCCAGATCAACACCAGGAATCCGAGCGCCTGGCCGATCAGGGTGGCATTGATCTGCATGGTGGTTCTCGCGGTCCGGGGGTGCGCGGCAGCCCCGCTCAGCCCGCGAGACGCGCGAGCAGCGGGTTGGCGAATGCGAAGAACATCGCGATTGCGACGCCGATCAGGAACGCCGCGTCGATCAGGCCGGCCAGCAGAAACATGCTGCCCTGCAGGCGTGGCATCAGTTCGGGCTGGCGTGCGGCGGACTCGAGGAATTTCGACCCCATGATGCCGATGCCGATGCAGGCGCCAACGGCGCCAAGGCCGATGATGATGCCGATGCCTACAGCCGTGTAGGCCTGGATCAGCGCGATGTACTGTTGCATGGTCGTCTCCTGGAAGATCGTTCTTGGTCAGCGATGTCGTGATCGGGTCCGGTCGCGTCTGCGCCCCGAATCAGTGTGTTTCCTGGCTCATCGAGATGTAGACGATGGTCAGGACCATGAAAATGAAGCCTTGCAGCAGGATGATGAGGATGTGAAAGATGGCCCATACGGCCGTCAGCAAAACCTGCCCCAGCAGGCCGGCGAAGCCGGCACCGAAATGTCCCTGCGCAAACCACCCGCCCCAGGCGAAGCCAAGCAGCGCGATCAACATGAACACGAGCTCGCCCGCGTACATGTTCCCGAACAGCCGCATCGCGAGCGACACGGCCTTCGCGAGCAGCTCGATGATGTTGAGCGCGAAATTGGGGAGCCACAGCACCGGGTGGGCCCCGAACGGCGCGGTCACGAGATCGTGGCCGAACCCGCCGGCACCCTTCGCCTTGATGCCGAAAAACAGTATCAGCGTCAACACGGTCAGCGACATCGCGAAGGTCGTGTTGATGTCGGCCGTCGGCAGCACGCGCCAGTGATCGTGGCCGGCGGCGCCGGCGAGCATGCCCGCGACGTCGAGCGGCAGCAGGTCCATCGTGTTC
>JANXWS010000059.1 GCA_025351005.1 Pseudomonadota bacterium
GCACGAGATTGGGCTCGACGCGCCGCTGGACGTATTCGAGCAGCTGTTCCATGAGCCGCATCAGGACCCGGATGTCGGCGGGTGTGATCTCGCGGACCCGCCTATCGCCGAGCTTCGGGTAGATCACCTTGTCGAGGTAACGGCGCATCGTCGTGGTGTTCTTGCGGTCACGGCTAACCACGTCCGTGAAATACCGCTCGCCGAACTCCCGGACGGTGGCCTCCTCCGCCAGGGCAGCCTTCCGAAGCTGCTTCAGCCGGGCCGGAGAAGCCCCTTTAGAGACGACGCCGGCAAGCTCGTCGCGCCGCTGCCGAGCCTCCCTGAGGCTTGTGGTGGGGTACTTGCCGATCGCCACCTTTTCCAGCCTGCCGCCAACACGGTAGCGGTAGCGCCAGGCCATTCCGCCCGTGGGATAGACCTCGATGGACAGGCCGCGCCCGTCGGTGACGCTGTACCGGCGTTCCCGGGGTTTAAGGGCTTTCAGGGCTGCATCCGTCAGTGCCATGGCCGGCTCCGTGTGTCCACATAACAGCAAGTCGTGTGTCCACTTCGGTAAGTGGACACGAAGGTGGACACACGATCGGCTGGTTGCCGTCGGCACCACCCGGACATTATGGGACATCTAACCTACTGATTCAATTAAGAAACGTGTACTTTGGCGGACGCCTTAGGACGACTCTGAATTCGAGGTTATTTTCCGATGCAAAAGCTGGCAAAAATACGCCCTAGCAGGTCGTCGTCCGTAAAGCGCCCGGTGATCTCGCCGAGCGCATCGTGTGCAAGGCGCAGTTCCTCGGCGACCAGCTCCATGCCGGCGCGCGCCGTGAAGTGCCGAACGGCCGCGTCGTGGCGGGCCTGTGCTCGGCGCAGCGCGTCGAGGTGCCGGCGCCGCGCGCCGAACGCGCCGGCCGCCGGCTGGTAGCCGAGCGCCTCCCTGAGGGCTCGCCGCAGTTCCGGAAGGCCGCGGCCGTCGACGGCCGAGATCGCGAAGCCGGCGGCGGCCGGCGGCGGGGCAAGATCCGTCTTGTTGAACACGACCGTCACCGACGGGCCCGGCGGCAATGCCTCGACGTCGCTGCTGCACGAGGTGCAGGCGGTCGGGTCAGCCGCATCGACGACGTAGAGCACGTGATCGGCGCGTTCGAGCTCCGCGCGGGCGCGCCGGATGCCTTCGGCCTCGACACGCCCGGCGCCCTCGCGCAGACCCGCCGTGTCCAGCAGCAGCAGCGGCAGGCCGTCGAGGTCGATCCGCTCCCGCAGTACGTCCCGCGTCGTGCCCGGCACCTCGGTCACGATCGCCGCGTCGTGCCCTGCGAGCGCGTTCAGCAGGCTCGACTTGCCGGCGTTTGGACGACCGGCGATCACCACTACGCAGCCTTCCTGCAGCAGGCGGCCCTGCTCGGTGCCCTGCGCGAGCGCGCCGAACTCGCGGCCAAGCGTAGCCAGCCTCCCGGCGACCGCCGACTCGCCGGGCAGTTCGATGTCCTCCTCGCCGAAGTCGATCGACGCCTCGACCTGGACGCGCAGCTCCACCAGCGCCGTCTCGAGCGCGTGGACGCGCGCCGACAGCTCGCCCTCCAGCGAGCGCAGCGCGGCGCGGGCCGCGGCCGCGGATGCGGCGTCGATCAGGTCTGCGACCGCCTCGGCCTGGGCCAGATCGAGCTTGTCGTTCAGGAAGGCGCGTTCGGAGAACTCGCCCGCGCGCGCCGGCCGTGCACCGAGTTCGAGGCAGCGGCCGACGATCAGGTCGAGCACCAGCGGTCCGCCGTGGCCGTGCAGCTCGAGCACGTCCTCGCCGGTGAAGGACGCCGGCGCCGGAAACCAGAGCGCAAGCCCCGCATCAAGCGCTGAGCCATCCGCGTCGAGGAAACGGCGCGTCTCGGCGCGCCGCGGCACCGGCGTGCCGCGGAGCATTGCTTCGGCGATGCCGCCGGCGCCGGGCCCAGAGACCCGCACGATGCCGATGCCGCCGCGCCCGGGCGGCGTCGCGATCGCGACGATGGTGTCGCCGCGTCGCTCCGTCACGGCCCCGACCTCGCCGCGGCCGCGCGGCCGACGGTTGCGGCGTGGCCAGGCGCGCTCAGCTTCGGCCCTTCTGGTCCTCCACGGCGACCAGCTGGTTGATCCGCCACTGCTGCGCGATCGAGAGCCCGGTGTTCGTGATCCAGTACAGCACCAGGCCCGCCGGGAAGAACGCCATCATCACCGTCATCACCAACGGCATGAAGGCGAAGATCTTCGCCTGCATCGGGTCCGGCGGCGCCGGGTTCAGCTTGAACTGGCCGAACATCGCCCCGCCCATGATCGCGGGCAGTACGAAGTATGGGTCCCGCGTCGAGAGGTCCTGCACCCAGAGCAGAAACGGCGCCTGCCGCATCTCGACGCTCTCGAGCAGCACCCAGTAGAACGCGATGAATACCGGGATCTGCACCACGATCGGCAGGCAGCCGGCCAGCGGGTTGACCTTTTCCCGCTTGTAGAGCTCCATCATCTGCTTGCCGAGCTGCTCGCGATCGTCCTTGTAGCGCTCCTGGATCAGCTTCATGCGCGGCGCGAGCGTGCGCATGCGCGCCATCGAGCGGCCGCTCGTCTGCGCCAGCGGGTAGAAGCACAGCTTGATCAGAAACGTGACGATGATGATCGTGAAGCCCCAGTTGCCGACCACGCGGTGCACGTGCGACAGCAGCCAGAACAAAGGCCTCGCAAGGATCGTGAGCCGGCCGTAGTCGGCGGTGCGGTCGAGCTCGGGCGCCGTCGCCGCCAGCTCGTCCTGCAACTTCGGGCCGATGAACAGCTTCTCCTTGAAGTCGAGCGCAGCGCCCGCTGCCACCTCCTGAATGGGGCCTGCGACACGCAGCAGGAAGTTCTTCTCCTGGACCTCGAGCCCGTACTCCGCCGGCAGCGCTGGGTCCGGAATCATCGCGGCGACGAAATGGTGCTGCAGCGCCGCCGCCCAGCCGCCCGTGATCGGGGCCTTCGGCAGCAGGTCCGGGTTCGGTTTCTCGACCTCGAGCTTCTGGTACTTGCGGCCGTCGTAGATCGCAGGGCCCTTGAACGACGAGGTCTCTGGATTCCACATCGAGCGCTCGGCGCGCTCCCAATGGCGCAGCAGCTGCGAGTAGCCGCGACCGCGCCAGGGCGCGCCGCTCGCGTTCTCCACGTGCTGGGTCAGGTCGATCGCGTAGCTGCCGCGCGTCAGCCGAATGCTGCGCGTAACGGTCAGCCCGGCGCCGTCGGTCCACGTCAGCGGCACGACCAGCTCGCGCTGCCCTTCCTTGAGGTCGTAGCTGCCGGCGACCGAGCTGAACAAGGCCTTGTGGTTGGGCTCGGCGCCCGCGCCACCCGCGGTCAGGCCCCACTGCAACACCGATGGCGAGTCCGGACCCTCGACGGTCAGCAGACTGAGCAGCTGGTCCGGCGCGTCTTTCTGGCGCGGGTAGCGCAGCAGCGTCGCCTCGCGGATCTCGCCGCCCTCGGTGCTGATGGCGAGCTCGAGTACGTCGGTGCGGACGCGGACCACCGGGACCGAGCGCGGCGCAGCCGTGCCGGCCGCGGCCGGTGGCGCCCGCTCCGGCGCCGGCGCGGACGTCGCGGCGACGCCTGGGAGGGAATCCGACAGCGTCTTCGCGGCGGTCGCGGCCGGCGTCGCGGCCGTTGTCGCGGGGCCGGCGGGAACCACCGCCGCCGTCGGCGCCTCCGGCGCCGACGTGTAGTCGTGCTGCCACGCCTGGACGTTCAGGAACACGGCCACGGCGAGCGCCGACCACAACAGCAGACGTTGGTTATCCATGCAGCGGGCTCTCGTGGTCCGGGTCGCGGCCGCGGGCGGGCACCGGATCGTAGCCGCCAGGGTGCCACGGGTGGCAGCGGCCGATGCGTCGCAGGCCGAGCCAGCAGCCGCGGACCACGCCGTGCTCGTCGATTGCCTCGAGCGCGTAGCTCGAGCAGCTCGGGTAGAAACGGCAGCGTGACCCGAGCAGCGGGCCGATGGTCAGGCGGTAGGCGAAGATCAGGCCGCGCGCGCACCACGCGAGCGACGACCGCAGCGCTGGCGGCGGAGAGCTGGGCGGGGTGTCGGGCGGTTCCATCGCGGTGCCTCTTCGATACTCAGTGACGGGCGGGAGGCGCGCCCAGCTTGGCGGCCGCCGCGGCGAACAGTCGCTCGAGGCTGGTGACCAGCGCCGGGCGATCGGCGGTGCGCGCCCCGGGGCGGCTCGTCACCACGTAGTCCAACGCCGGTAGTAGCGGCTGGCTCAGCCGAAATACCTCGCGGATGACCCGTCGCACCCGGTTGCGTCGCACGGAGTTGCCGGCGGTGCGGGTGCTCACCGACATGCCGAGACGCGCGAAGCCGGTGTCGTTGCCGGCGGCGTTGATCGCGAAGATCCCGTCGCCCGCGCGTCGCCCGGCACGATAGACGCGTTCGAAGTCGGCCGTCGAGCGCAGTCGGTGGCAGGGACGGAAGCTGAAGAGACTGGCCACGGCGAGGCGGAACGCTGCGCCGCGCTCGCGCGGAACGGGTGCGCTCAGGGAATGAGGCGCTTGCGGCCCTTGGCGCGGCGGCGCGCCAGGACCTGCCGGCCTTTCTTCGTCGCCATGCGGGCACGAAAGCCGTGCGTCCGCTTGCGGTGGACCGTGCTTGGTTGGTACGTGCGCTTCATGAAAATGGTCCGAAAAACAAACAATTGCCATAGCGGCGGGAGCCGCGCACTGTACTTTCGGCGGCCACCCTTGTCAACGGCGCCCGGGCGCTGCGCAGCGTTGGACCGGCCCCACCCTCGGTATAGACTCGCTCCCCCCAATTTCTGAACCTCGGCGCGAATAACAACGGATGTATACCGAGGGAACAACCTGGAGCCGCTGCCTCCGCCAGCTCGAGGCTGAAGTGCCGGAGCAGATGTTCAACGTGTGGGTCCGGCCGCTGCAGGCGGTCGAGCACGACGGGGTGCTGCGGCTGCTCGCCCCCAACCGCTTCGTCGTCGACTGGATTCGCCAGAACCTGTACGACCGCATCGGCGAGCTGGTGCGCGCGGACCGGGGCGCGGCCGCGACGGTGACGCCGCAGGTGCTGGTCGAGGTCGGCTCGCGACCGGTCGAGGTGCTGCTGGCCGACGCGCCGAAGCCGGGCGGCCAGCGCCCCGCGCGCGTTCAGCCGAGCGTAATGGGCGCGCGGGTCAACCCGGACTTCACGTTCGACAACTTCGTCGAGGGCAAGAGCAACCAGCTCGCCAAGGCTGCTGCGCGCCAGGTCGCCGACAATCCGGGCACCGCTTACAACCCGCTGTTCGTGTACGGTGGTGTCGGCCTCGGCAAGACGCACCTGATGCACGCGATCGCGAATGCGATGCAGGCAACCCGGCCGCAGGCGCGCGTTGCCTACGTGCACTCGGAGCGATTTGTCGGCGACATGGTGCGCGCGCTTCGGCACAACACGATCGCCGACTTCAAGCAGGCGTACCGGACCCTCGACGCGCTGCTGATCGACGACATCCAGTTCTTCGCCGGCAAGGAACGGTCGCAGGAGGAGTTCTTCCACACCTTCAACGCCCTGCTCGAGGAGCGGCAACAGGTCGTGCTGACCTGCGACCGCTATCCGAAGGAGGTTGCGGGGCTCGAGGAGCGCCTGAAATCGCGATTCGGCTGGGGCCTGACGATCGCGATAGAGCCGCCAGAGCTCGAGACCAGCGCCGCGATTTTGATGAGCAAGGCGCAGGGCGCCCAGATCGAGCTGCCGGAGGAAGTGGCGTTTTTCATCGCCAAGCGAATACGCTCCAACGTCCGTGAACTCGAAGGCGCGCTACGCCGGGTTGCTGCTAACGCGCAGTTCACAGGCCGGCCGATCACGCTGGAATTTGCGAAGGAAGCGTTGCGCGACCTGCTTGCGCTGCAGGAGAAACTGGTCACGGTCGAGAATATCCAGAAGACTGTCGCCGAGTACTACAAGATTCGCGTCGCGGACCTGTTGTCAAAGCGCCGCAGCCGTTCGATCGCCAGACCACGGCAGATGGCGATGGCACTTGCCAAGGAACTTACCAACCATTCGCTGCCAGAGATCGGCGACGCGTTCGGCGGCCGCGACCATACGACGGTGCTGCATGCCTGCAAGCGCATCAAGGAGTTGCGGGAAGTCGAGCGCCGCATTACTGAGGATTTTTCGAACCTGTTAAGAACTCTGACGGGTTGATGTGCACAAGTTGTGAAGCGCCGCGTGGGCGTGAAAGCGTGGCAAGATATCCACAAGCGGCGTACAGCGTGTGCTGATGCTGCCGATGGCTTCTCCAGAGACTTTCACGAGCGGTAATGGCGTGAACCGGCTCGGGTTTTGACAGTTTTCCAGCGTTGAGGCGTCCTTCAACTGCAACAGCAGTTGTCTTAGAGTTCCAGAGAAGCAAGAAAGAACTAATACAGCGGACGGAAGCTGGCTAGGTGCAGCGCGTCCGTGAGGGTGGAGCGATGAAATTCACGAGTGAGCGCGAACGTATCCTGGAACCGCTGCAGGCGGTCATCGGGGTGGTCGAACGGCGGCAGACGATGCCGATCCTGGCGAACGTACTGCTGTCGGCTAAGAACGGCCGCTTGGCGGTGACCGCGACCGATCTCGAAGTGGAGCTCGTTGCCAGGGGCGAAGTCAGCGTGCAGCAGGCGGGCGATGTCACGGTTCCTGGCCGCAAGCTGCTGGATATCGTGCGGGCGTTGCCCGACAAGGCGAAGGTCAGCTTCGCGCTGGACGGCGAGAAGGCTGTCGTCCGTGGCGGCAAGAGCCGCTTCACGCTGACGACACTGCCGGCGAGCGACTTTCCGGCCGTCGAGGAAATCAATCCGATCCTGACTTTCGACGTCGAGCAGACGGCGCTGAAGCGCCTGATCGACAAAACGCATTTCTCGATGGCGCAGCAGGACGTGCGGTATTACCTGAATGGAATGCTGCTTGAATCCGACGGTAAAATGCTGCGAACGGTCGCGACTGACGGACATCGTCTGGCTTTGTGCGAGACGGAACTTGTAACAAAGGCGGGTCACCAGCAGGTCATCGTGCCGCGCAAGGGCGTCCTCGAACTACAGCGGCTCATGAGCTCGGAGGGCCTGATCTCGGTACAAATCGGTAGCAATCACATTCGGGTCACGATCGGCGAAATTCGATTCACATCGAAGCTTATTGACGGACGTTTCCCGGAGTATGGACGGGTGATTCCGAGCGCGCCAGGGCGCATCATCCGCGCTGACCGGGAGGCGCTTCGGCATGCGCTGCAACGAACCTCGATCCTGGCGAACGAGAAATATCGGGGGATCCGAGTTTCTCTCAAGCAGGACTTGGTCGAACTGACCGCGCACAATCCGGAACAGGAAGAGGCCCGGGAAGAAGTCGAGGTTAAATACCAGGGCGAGGAGTTCGAAGTTGGTTTCAACGTGAACTATCTACTCGATGCGCTCGCGGCGATCGAAGGGCCCGAGGTCGAGATCGGGGTCACGGATGCGAACAACAGTTGCCTGGTCAGGCCGATGGGCGGTGGGCAGAGTCGGTACGTCGTGATGCCGATGCGCCTCTGACCGGGGGATGGCACTCGCCCGGATCGAGATCGACGACTTCCGCTGCCTGGAGCGCGTCGCGCTTGGGCTCGATCCGCGCTACAACCTGTTCGTCGGGCCGAATGCGTCCGGCAAGACCAGCCTGCTGGAAGCCCTGTTTTTCCTGGGGCGCGGGAGGTCCTTTCGGACCCGGCGACTCGACCGCCTGGTCCGCCACGGGCGCGAAGACTTCCGGATCGTCGGCTGGATCAAGACCCACCATGACACGACCGTTCTGGGGATTGGAGGCAACCGGCGTGGGACGGAGATCCGCATCGGCGGTGCGCCCGCGTCCGGGGCCGCTGACCTCGCGACTCATTTTCCGCCCCAGATCATCGACCCAGAAGTCCATAAACTGCTCGAGGAGGGGCCGCATCGCCGCCGACGGTTCCTCGATTGGGGCGTGTTCCACGTGGAACCAACTTTTCTCGATGCGTGGCACCGGTACCATCGTGCGGTCCGTCAGAGGAACTCCGCGCTGAGACCGGGCACCGATCCACGGACGGCTCCCGCGTGGCAGGCCGAGATAGTTTCCGCGGGCTTAGTGCTCGACCGAGTCCGGCGCGACTACCTGGCGCTTCTCGAGCCGGTGCTGGCTCGATTTGGCGAACGCCTCCTCAATCTGCCCGTTTCGGTCGCGTACCACTCAGGTTGGCCCGGCGGCGAAACGCTCGCGGAGGCGCTCGAGAGGAGTGCGGATAGGGACCGCCGGCATGGAGTGACGCACGTCGGCCCCCATCGCGCCGACGTCGCGGTTCGCGTCGATGGACTCCTTGCGCGCGAGCGCATCTCGCGGGGCCAGCAAAAACTGTTGGCGGCCGCGCTGACGCTCGCTCAACTCGAGCTGCACGAGGCGAGGGCGCCCAGCACCGGGGCACTGCTGCTCGATGATCCAGCCGCCGAGCTCGACACGGAGAGCCTCGCACGATTGCTCGGCGTCGTGAGAGAGACATCAGCGCAGCTGTTCGTCACAGCGCTCCGACCGGACCTGCCGGGGCTCGGCCGGCCGGGTGCCATGTTCCACGTGGAACAGGGAAGGATAGTGGCAGCCGGAGGCGGGTGCGAAATTGTGGATAACAATTGAGCGCCGGTCTCTAAAGTCCCTCGGCGGCGCGCTCGTTCCGAGGCCCCGATTCCGGCCGCCCAAGGCCCAATCCGAGGCTCCGGGCGCCCAGGACCGCCGCTGATCTAAACCCTTGAATGGTATAATTGCGAATTCCAGCGGTAAGGCCTCTTCATGTCCGATAACGACGTCTACGACTCCAGTAAAATAAAAGTCTTGAGGGGTCTCGACGCGGTTCGGAAACGGCCCGGAATGTACATCGGGGACACCGATGACGGCACGGGTCTGCATCACATGGTTTTCGAAGTCGTCGACAACGCGATCGACGAAGCACTGGCGGGGTTTTGCGATCGGATCGTGGTCACGGTCCATGCGGACGAGTCGGTTACCGTCACCGACAACGGCCGTGGAATTCCTGTGGATATCCACCCCGAGGAAGGCGTCTCGGCCGCCGAAGTCATCCTGACCGTGCTGCATTCCGGCGGGAAGTTCGACGACACGTCCTACAAGGTTTCCGGGGGGCTGCACGGCGTCGGTGTCTCCGTGGTGAACGCCTTGTCCGAGCACCTGCTCCTGACGGTCTCCCGCGACGGCACGCTCTTTCGCCAGGAGTACCGCTACGGCGAGCCGGTTGCCCCGCTCGCTCCGGCAGGACCTGCCGTCTCGCGCGGGACGACGTTGCGTTTCAAGCCGAGCGCCGAAACGTTTACCAACATCCGCTTCTCGTATGAAATCCTGGCACGTCGATTACGCGAACTGTCGTTCCTGAATTCCGGAGTCAGAATCGAGCTGATAGACGAGCGCGACGAGAAGCACGACGTGTTCCAGTACGAGGGCGGCATCGCGGCCTTCGTCAAGCACCTTAACCGCGGCAAGACACCGATCCACGACACCGTCTTCTATTTCCGCGACACGCAGGGCGCGATCACGGTCGAGGTTGCGGCGCAGTGGAACGACTCCTACGCCGAGTCGATGTTTTGCTACACAAACAACATCCCGCAGAAAGACGGCGGCACGCACCTGCAGGGCTTTCGCGCGGCATTGACCCGCAAGCTGTCGGACTACATCGAGAGCGAGGCGAAGAAGGAAAAGATCGACATGACGGGCGATGACGTCCGCGAGGGGATGACCGCAATCCTGTCGGTCAAGATGCCGGACCCCAAGTTCTCGTCGCAGACGAAGGACAAGCTGGTCTCGAGCGAAGTCCGCGGCATCGTCGAGAGCGCGGTCGCCGAGCGCCTCGAGGCATTCCTGCTCGAGAAACCCGCCGAAGCCAAGGCGATCGTTGCCAAGATCATCGACGCGGCGCGCGCGCGTGAGGCCGCGCGCAAGGCGCGCGAGATGACGCGCCGCAAGGGCGTGCTGGACATCGCAGGATTGCCCGGCAAGCTCGCCGACTGCCAGGAGAAGGATCCGGCCCTCTCCGAGATGTTCCTCGTCGAGGGCGACTCCGCCGGCGGCTCCGCGAAACAAGGCCGCGACCGGCGCACGCAGGCGGTGCTGCCGCTGAAGGGCAAGATCCTCAACGTCGAGAAGGCGCGCTTTGACAAGATGCTGTCGAGCGTGGAGGTCGGCACGCTGATCACCGCACTGGGCTGTGGCATCGGCCGCAACGATTTCGATGTCGCGAAATTGCGCTACCACCGCATCATCATCATGACTGACGCCGATGTTGACGGGAGTCACATACGAACGCTGCTGCTGACTTTTTTCTATCGGCAGATGCCGGAGCTGATCGAGCGCGGCCACATCTACATCGCGCAGCCGCCGCTCTACAAGGTGAAGCGCGGCAAGACGGAGATCTACGTCAAGGACGACGTCGAACTCAACGCCGTGCTGCTCAAGAATGCGCTCGACGATGCCGCCGTGCACGCCGGCCCGCCGACAGCCCCCGGGGTGCGCGTGATCGCCGGCGCCGAGCTCGAAGCGATGGCGAAGCAGTACGTCGACGTGCAGGCGATCATCGCGAAGTGGGCGCGACGTTACGACCAGCGGGTGCTCGAGCAGCTGCTCGGCCTGCCGATCGTGCGCCACGCCGAGCTCGACGACGCGGCGCTGCTGACGGGATGGGCGCGCCAGCTCGAGGACCGGCTCAATGGCGACGGCACGTCCTCGCGCAGCTTTCGGGTCGAGCTGCAGGTCAACGCGGGCGGCGTGCCGGTGCGTTTCAACATTTTCCGCACCGAGCACGGGCTGACGACCGAGAAGCATCTGCAGCGCGAATTCTTCGATTCGGCCGAGTACCGACGCATCGCCGAGCTCGCGCGCCGCGTCGACGGCCTCGTCAACCCCGGTGCCTTCGTGGCCAAGAGTGGCGAGCGCCTCGAGATCGCGAGCTTCAAGGACGCAATGACCTGGCTGATGGAGCAGGCGAAGAAAGGGCAGGCGATCCAGCGCTACAAGGGCCTCGGCGAGATGAACCCCGGACAGCTCTGGGACACGACCATCAACCCAGCCACGCGCCGCCTAATCCAGGTGCGCATCGAGGACGCCGTGGCCGCCGACGACCTGTTCACGACGCTGATGGGCGACCAGGTGGAACCGCGCCGCGAGTTCATCGAGAAGAACGCACTCGCGGTCGCCAACCTCGACATATGAGACGCAGCCGGGAGAGGGCCGCGTGATCGAGTTGCACTACTGGCCGACCCCGAACGGGCACAAAATCACGATGATGCTCGAGGAGGCCGGCTTGCCGTACCGGCTGACTCCGGTCGACATCGGCGCCGGAGACCAGTTCAAGAGGGCGTTCCTGGCGATCAGCCCGAACAACCGCATCCCGGCGATCGTCGATGATGCGCCCGGCGACGACGGCCAGCCGATTGCGGTGTTCGAGTCGGGGGCGATCCTGGTGTATCTCGCCGAGAAGACCGGCCGCTTCCTGCCGACGGCGACGCGCGAACGCGCGACCGTGCTCGAGTGGCTGTTCTGGCAAGTCGGCGGGCTCGGGCCGATGGCGGGCCAGAACCACCACTTCAATCGCTACTCAACGGAGACGATCCCGTATGCCATCGACCGCTACACGCGCGAGACCAACCGCCTGTACGGCGTGCTCGACTGGCGGCTGAAGGGCCACGAGTTTGTCGCTGGCGACGACTACTCGATCGCCGACATGGCGATCTATCCGTGGATCGTGCCGTGGGAGGCGCAGCGGCAGAACCTCGGTGACTTTCCGAACCTGAAGCGCTGGTTCCAGGCGGTCGCCGCGCGCCCCGCGACTGTCCGGGCCTACGGCCAGGCCAAGGCGTTCCGGACCCGCGCCGCCTTCACCGAAGAGGCGAGAAAGATCCTGTTCGGCCAGACCGCGGCGAGCTTGCCGCGCGACTAGCATGCCCGGCGCGGCCCCCGGCCCCGCGCCTTTAGCCGCCGAGCTCCGCTATCTTGGTGTCGATCCAGGCGCGTGCGAGCTCGTTGATCTCGCGCGGCTCGCGGCCGGTCGGATCGATCGGCGGACCGATGGCGACCCGGATCGTGCCACGGCGCTTCAGCAGCCCGCGCCGGCCCCAGTACCGGCCGGCGTCGTGCGCCACCGGCACGATGTGCGCGCCGGTCTCGACGGCGAGCAGCGCGCCGCTGATGCCGTAGCGGCGCCGCTCACCGACAGCGACGCGGGTCCCTTCCGGGAACACGAGCACCCAGGTGCCGGCCGCGAGTCGCGCGCGGCCTTGGCTCACGACCTGGCTGACGGCTGCGCCGGCGGCGGCCCGATTGATCGCGATCGGTCGCATCAGCCAGGTCGCCCAGCCGATGATCGGGATCCACAGGATCTCGCGCTTCAGCACCCACGCCTGCGGCGGAAAGATAACCGCCTGGGCGATCGTCTCCCACGTGGAAGAGTGTCTCCAGTATGAGATGTGCGCACCCGGCAGAATGTGCTCCTCGCCCTCGACCACGTAGTCGAGCCCGCAGATCAGGCGCGCGGCGAACAGCTGCGCCCGCGCCCAGTGTCGTACGATCGAATGGCGCGTGGCGTACGGGAGCCAGAAGCCCGCGACGAGGACACACGAGTAGACCAGCGTCGACACGAACAGCAACGCGGTGAACAGGAGCGACAGGACCCACTGCATGCGGCACCCAGTGTAAGCGAACCGGCGTCAACGGACAGGCCGGGCAGCCGTTATGCCGGAGGGACGGTTGCCACCGACGGCGCCCCTCGCTATGAAGACACCGCTCACTGTCGCCGCGTCGCTCGCGCTGCTCGTCGCCTGCGCCGGCGGCGCACCGCGACGTGGCGCCTCGGCGCGCGACGAGTACCAGGCGTATGCGGGCGCGCCGGTCGCGAGCTTCCATTTCTGGAGTCTCGACGGCTGGTACACGGTTGACGATAGGCACGTCGTGGTCGAAACGGCAGCCAACACGGCCTACCTGATCACTCTGTACGCCCCGTGTCCTGAGCTCGGCTTCACCGAACGGATCGCGCTAACCTCGACTGCGGGGACCGTCAGCCAGTTCGAGTCCGTGATTGTTCGCGACCATCGCCGCTGCCCGATCGCCGAGCTGCGCCCGCTAGACGTCCGGCGCATGCGGGCGGACCGGCTCGCCGCGCACGCTAGCGGACCGCGCTGACGTCGCACGCCGCTGACTTCAGCCAGGAAGGCGCGACAGGTCCGCGACCTCGAGGAACAAGCGCTGCAGCCGGGCCAGCAGGTGCAGCCGGTTGGCGCGCACTGCAGGGTCCTCCGCCATCACCATGACGTGGTCGAAGAACGCGTCGACGGCGGGCCGAAGCGTTGCCAGCGCGCCGAGAGCAGCGACGTAGTCGCGGCCCGCCAGCCGCGACTCGACCCCCGGCGCGACGGCGGCGAGAGCCGCCGCAAGCGCCCGCTCCTCCGGCAGCGTAAGCAGTCCCGTATCGAGACAAGGCGCGACGGCGTCCGCGCTCTTCCTGAGAATGTTGGCGATCCGCTTGTTGGCGCCGGCAAGCGCCGCCGCATCCGGCATCGACAGAAACTCCCTGAGCGCCCGCAGCCGCGCGTCGAAGTCGAGCGGTGAACTTGGCCGGCGGTCGAGCACGGCGTCGAACATTTCGACCGTCACGTCGCCGTTGCCCTCGAGGTAATGCGCGCGCAGGCGCTCGAAGACATAGTCGTAGATCTCCGCGGCGACGGTTGCGGCATCGGGCCGCGGGGGTGGTGGCGGCGCGCCGGCCGGGCGCGCCGCCTCAGCCGCATCGATATCGGCCCCGGCCGCCTGCAACGCAAGCGCCGTCAGGGCGGGCAGGTCGAGCTCGAGGCGCCGCTCGAGCGTGATGCGGAGCACGCCTAACGTTGCCCGCCGCAGCGCGAACGGATCCTTGGTTCCGGACGGCTTTTGTCCGATCGCGAAGATGCCGGCAATCGTATCGAGCTTGTCGGCTAATGCGAGCGCGGTACCGACCGGACCGGCAGGCAGCGCATCGCCGGCGAAACGCGGCAGGTACTGCTCGGCGATCGCCGCCGCGACCGCTTCCGGCTCGCCGTCGGCGCGCGCGTAATAGCCGCCCATCGTTCCCTGCAGCTCCGGGAATTCCCCGACCAGGCCGGTCAGCAGGTCGCACTTGGCGAGCTCGGCCGCCCGCACGCAGGCTGAGTCGTCCGCACCGGTCAGTGGGGCGAGCGCGAGCGCGAGCCGGGCGACGCGCTCGCTCTTCGCGAAGTAGGAGCCGAGCTGCGCCTGAAACGTCACCGACCGGAGTCGCTCGCGGCGGGCCGCCAGCGTCTCGCGCCGATCCTGGTCCCAGAAGAACGCGGCGTCCGACAGGCGCGCGCGCACGACGCGCTCGTTGCCGGCCTGCACCTCGGCCGGCGCGCGGCTGTCGATGTTCGCGACCGCGATGAACAGCGGGACGAGCTTGCCATCCGCGCCCTCTACGGGAAAACAGCGCTGGTGATGCTGCAGCGTGGCCACCAGTACCTCGCGCGGCAGGTCGAGGAACCGGGACTCGAACCGGCCGGCGATCGGCACCGGCCATTCGACCAGCGCCGTCACCTCGTCGAGCAGCAGGTCGCCGACGATGGCCTCGGCGCCGTGCTCGGCTGCGAGCGCGACGACGCCGGCACGGACCCGCTCGCTTCGCCGCGCGAAGTCGGCGACCACGAATCCCCGCCGCTCGAGCCGGGCCGCATAGCTGCCGGGCGAGCGCAGCGCAATGTCGCCCCGCGACATGAAGCGGTGGCCGTGCGTGCGGTTGCCGGTGGCGACGCCGACGATCCTGCCCGGCACTACCTCGTGCCCGAACAGCAGCACCACCCAGTGAACTGGCCTGACGAACTCCGCGCTGCCGCTGCCCCAGCGCATTCGCTTGGCAACTGGCAGCCGGTCGAGTGCGCCGCGCACGAGTCCCTCGAGCAGCGTCAGCGTCGCCGCGCCGGGCCTGACGCCGGTGTAGTGCAGGAACTCGCCCTTGGCTTCGCGAACCCGGCCGAGCGCCGCGACCGTCGTGCCGCACGACTCGGCGAAGGCCGTCGCGGCGCGGGTCGGCTCGCCGCCGGGTCCGAACGCGGCGCCGAGCGGCGGGCCCCTGCGGCTCAGCTCCTCGTCCAGCTGCCGCTCGGCAACGCGCCGCACCAGCACCGCGAGGCGCCGTGGCGTCGCAAAGCGCTCGACGCGGCCGTGGCGGATGCCGGCCCCGGCGAGACTGGCGGCGAGCTGGTCGGCGAACGCGCGCGAGAGCGCTGCAAGCGACTTCGGTGGCAGCTCCTCGCAGCCGATCTCGACCAGCAGGTCGCGCACGCTCACGCGAGCCTCGCGCCGGTGGCCGCGCCACGCCCCGGCAGCGGCGGGTCGACGCCGGGCACGAGCCGCTGCAGCAGCGGAAAGCCGAGCACTTCGCGGCTCCGGTAATAGGCCTGCGCGACGCCTCGCGCCAGCGTCCGGACGCGCAGGATGTAACGCTGGCGCTCGGTCACCGAGATGGCGCGCCGCGCGTCGAGGAGGTTGAACGCGTGCGAGGCCTCGAGCATGCGTTCGTAGGCCGGCAGCGCGAGCGGGATCACGAGCAGCCGCGCGCACTCCCGCTCGTGCGCCTCGAACTCGAGGAGCAACTCGGCCACGTCGGCGTGCTCGAAGTTATAGGCCGACTGCTCGACTTCGTTCTGGTGGTAGACGTCGCCGTACGTGGTGCGGCCGAGAGGGCCGTCGGTCCAGACCACGTCGAACACGCTCTCGACGTCCTGCAGGTACATCGCGAGCCGCTCCAGGCCGTAGGTGATCTCGCCCATGACCGGCCGGCAGTCGAGGCCGCCGACCTGCTGGAAATAGGTGAACTGCGAGATCTCCATGCCGTTCAGCCAGATCTCCCAGCCGA
The DNA here is from genome assembly GCA_025351005.1 of Pseudomonadota bacterium. Lineage (GTDB taxonomy): Bacteria > Pseudomonadota > Gammaproteobacteria > Steroidobacterales > Steroidobacteraceae > CAIKZZ01. The sequence continues at coordinate 15,912 of JANXWS010000059.1, forward strand.
GCCCCCAGGCGCCGAGCGTCGGAGATTCCCAGTTGTCCTCGACCAGCCGGACGTCGTGCGTCAGTGGATCGAGGCCAAGCGCGGCCAGCGAGCCCAGGTACAAGTCGACGAAGTCCGGTGGCGACGGCTTGATGGCGACCTGGAACTGGTAGTAGCGCTGCAGACGGAACGGGTTGTCGCCGTAGCGTCCGTCCGTCGGGCGCCGCGACGGCTGTACATAGGCGGCGCTCCACGGCTCCGGGCCCACCGCACGCAGGAACGTCGCCGTGTGGAAGGTGCCGGCGCCGACCTCCATGTCGTACGGCTGCACCAGCACGCAGCCGCGCCCGGCCCAGTAGCGCTGCAAAGCGAAAATCAGGTCCTGGAACGTGCGGGGTCGGTCGGCGGGGCGGGGGCGTGCCATGGGGGTCCTGGGCGAGGGCTCGGCTGCGCTCGTACTGCGGCGTACGCGAGTATAGCCGCGGCCCGCGGCCCGAAGCCCCTGCCCGGCGGCCGACGGTTCGCCGGCCGTTCGTCTACCATCAACCGGCGTTGCGGCGCCGTTGCCGCGCGCTCGGGAGACGACATGGACGAAGACCGCTCGGCGTCGCACGATCTGATGCAGCGCTGGGAACTCACCGTCGACCGGCTCATCGTGCACGCGGCGCGTTGGCACGGGTCGCGCGAGCTCGTCTCGCGCGCGGCCGATGGCTCGATCACTCGCACCACTTACGCGGACGTCGAACAGCGCGCGCGGCGGTTCTCCTCCGCACTGGTCGCGGCAGGCATCGGTCGCGGCAGCCGGATCGCGACGCTCGCGATGAACTCCGCGCGCCACGTCGAGACCTGGTTCGGCGTCATGGGTATCGGCGCCGTCTGCCACACTGTCAATCCGCGACTGTTCGAGGAGCAGCTCGCCTACATCCTGAACGACGCGGGTGCCCGCTGGCTGGTTGCCGATCCGCAGTTCGCGGCGCTCGTCGACAAGCTCCGGCCGCAATGCACGGCGCTGGAGAAAATCGTCTACCTCTGCGAGCGCGACCAGATGCCGGCCGGGCAGCGGGACGCTGTCGACTACGAGGCGCTGATCGCGGCCGCGGCGCGTGACTGCCGCTGGGGCGACTTCGACGAGCACACGGCGGCGGCCCTCTGCTACACGTCCGGGACGACCGGCCACCCTAAGGGCGTGCTCTATACGCATCGCTCGGAGGTGCTGCATACGCTGATCACCTCGCAGGGCGGCATGGTCGGCATGTCCGCCGAGGACCGGCTGTTGATGGTCGTGCCGATGTTCCATGCCAACGGGTGGGGCATACCGTTCGCGGCTGCGGCCGCGGGCGCGACGCTGGTCCTGCCGGGCCCGCGGCTCGATCCGGTGTCGCTGTTCGAGCTCCTCGAGGGCGAGCGCGTGACCTATTCGGCGGCGGTGCCGACGGTGTGGCAGCTGCTGCTCGACCACCTGTCCGCCAACGGACTGCGCCTGTCGACGCTAAAGCGCGTGCTGATCGGCGGCAGCGCCTGCCCGCTGGCGCTGATCCGCGGTTTTCGGGACGAACATGGCGTCGACGTCGTTCAGGGCTGGGGCATGACGGAGATGTCGCCGGTCGGCACGGTGTCGACAGCGGTGCCGGAAGTCGCCGCGCTGGGTGTCGAGGAGCGTCTCAGCTACGCGGCCAAGCAGGGACGCGTCCCGTTCGGCGTCGACATGAAGATCACCGACGACGATGGCACGACGCTGCCGCACGACGGACAGCGGGCCGGCCACGTCCGCGTCCGGGGCCCGGCCGTGATTGCACGCTACTTCAAGCACGATGGCCCGGACCCGCTCGACCCGGACGGATACTTTGATACCGGCGACATTGGCACGATCGATGCGCACGGTTACCTGCAGATCACCGACCGCGCCAAGGACCTCATCAAGTCGGGCGGCGAGTGGATAAGTTCGGTGGAAATCGAGAACGTCGTGGCCGGACACCCGAAGGCGCTGATGGCGGCGGTGATCGCGATCCCGCACCCGAAGTGGCGCGAGCGGCCGCTTCTGGTGGTGCGCCTGAAGCCCGGCGTGTCGGCGACGCGCGAGGAATTCCTCGGCTTCCTCGAGGGCAAGATCGCCCGCTGGTGGATGCCGGACGACGTCTTGTTCGTCGACGAGATGCCGCTCGGCGCCACCGGCAAGCTCGACAAGAAACGGCTCCGCGCGCGGTTCGCGGCCGGCCCGGGAGACTCCGTCGGGTCCGATCGATAGTTCGGGCGCGCCGCTCAGCACCGTAATGGTGCATGTTTCTGCAGATATGCACTATACTGGTGCGAATCTTGCGTTTTTCTCTGACGCATCGCAGTATAACTCCATGATTCTGCTCCATTCGGGTGCACCGGCACGAATCCTGCAACCGTCCGGGTCTCGATTCCACTCGACTTGTGCGCCATCTGGAGGTTTGCGATGACGACTCCCGCCGACGTGGTGAAGCTGATCAAGGACAAGGAGGTCCAATACGCCGACCTCCGGTTTACGGACACGCGCGGCAAGGAACAACACGTCACCGTCCCCTCACGCTACGTGACCGAGGAATTCTTCATCGAGGGCAAGATGTTCGACGGCTCCTCGATCGCCGGCTGGAAGGGCATCAACGAGTCGGACATGATCCTGATGCCCGACGCCTCGACCGCGATCCTCGACCCGTTCTTCGAGGAAACGACGGTCAACCTCCGCTGCGACATCATCGAACCCGCGACCATGCAGGGCTACGAGCGCGACCCGCGCTCGCTCGCCAAGCGCGCCGAGGCCTACCTGAAGAGCACCGGGATCGCCGACACGGCGCTGTTCGGTCCGGAAAACGAGTTCTTCATCTTTGACGACGTCCGCTGGAGCGCGGAGATGCACACGGCCTCCTACGCGATCAACTCCGCGCAGGGGGCCTGGAATTCGGGCAGTGCGCTCGCCGACGGCAACCGCGGCCACCGCCCGGGCGTCAAGGGCGGCTACTTCCCCGTGCCGCCGGTCGACGCCTACCAGGACATCCGCGCCGCGATGTGCGGCGCGATGGAAGAGCTCGGCCTCAAGGTCGAGGTGCACCACCACGAGGTGGCGACCGCCGGCCAGTCGGAGATAGGCGTCGGAGCCAACACGCTCGTCAAGAAGGCCGACGAGGTCCAGATCCTGAAGTACGCCGTGCTCAACGTCGCGCACGGCTACGGCAAGACCGCAACCTTCATGCCGAAGCCGCTGGTCGGCGACAACGGCAGCGGCATGCACGTTCACCAGTCGCTGGCGAAGGATGGCAAGAACATCTTCGCCGGCGACAAGTACGCGGGCCTGTCCGACATCTGCCTGTACTACATTGGCGGCATCATCAGGCACGCGCGTGCGCTCAACGCGTTCACGAACGCCGCCACCAACAGCTACAAGCGCCTGGTGCCCGGCTTCGAGGCACCGGTCATGCTCGCGTACTCGGCCCGCAATCGTTCGGCGTCGATCCGCGTACCGTGGGTGTCGAGCCCGAAGGCGCGGCGCATCGAGGTGCGCTTCCCGGACTCGACCGCGAACCCGTATTTCGCGTTCGCGTCGATGATGATGGCCGGCCTCGACGGGATTCAGAACAAGATCCACCCGGGCGATCCGGCGGACAAGGACCTCTACGACCTCGAGCCCGAGGAAGCCAAGCACATCCCGACCGTGTGCCACTCGCTCGACATGGCTCTCGAGGCACTCGACAAGGACCGCGACTTCCTGAAGAAGGGTGGCGTCTTCACCGACGACGTCATCGACGCCTACATGGGACTCAAGATGCAGGAAGTGACGCGGCTCAGGATGACGACGCACCCGGTCGAGTTCGACATGTATTACAGCGTCTGACGGCATCGCGGGCCAGGCGCCAGCGCGGCCGGGCCAGGATTCCGTGACGCAGCGCCCGGAACGAGTCACCGGCGGGGGCCCGCGGCGCGTGGTTCTTTGTCACATGGAAGGCGAAGGGCTATGCTGACTTCATGCGCTTGCGGAGTTCACCGGCCGGCCGCGTCTGCGTCGGCGCTGCACTGCTCGGCGCCGTGCTCGCCGCGCACGGCGGCACCATTCTGTACAAGTGGGTCGACGCCGGCGGCGTCACGCATTACGCCGACCGCCCGGAAGAAGGTGCCCAGCGCGTCGAAATCGGCTCGGCGCAGGGCTATCCGGCGACGACTGCCCGCGGCGGCACGCCGCCACGGCCCCCGGCAGCGACGGCGACTATCAAATACACCCGCCTCGCGATCGTCAGCCCCGAGGACGGCTCGAGCGTATGGAATGACGGCGGCCACGTTGTCGCACTCGCGGCTCTAGAGCCCGAGCTCGCAGGCGGTCACTACCTATGGTTCTCGATCGACGGCGAGTCTCAGGCCGGCCCGGCGGCGGGCTTGAGCACCTCGCTCGAGCTGCCACGGGGCTCGCACACGGTGTCGGCCACCGTGACGGATGCGAACGGCATCGAGCTGATCACGTCGGCCTCGGTCTCGTTCTCGGTGCACCAGACCTCGAGTCCGCTGGTGCCGCGCGGACCGACGCTGCCAAAACCCAAGTCCAAGTAGAGCCGGTCCCGCGGCGCGACGGAGGCCAGCGTGCCGCTTGAGGCACGGCTCGCCGCGCCCACCGAGAGCTTCGCGGCGCTGCTCGACGCGCTCGCGACCGCGCTCGCGATCATCGACGCGCGCGGCGGCGTCGAATATCTCAATGCTGCGGCGCAGACGCTGCTCGCCGTCGGCATCAACCAGGCCCGCGGCCGGCCGCTCGCAGACCTGGTGCGCGAACCGGCTCCGGTCGAGGCGATCGTCGCGCGGGCTCGCACCAGCTCCGAACCGATCGCGCACCGGGAACTCCGGATCGAGCCGGTCGCCCGTGCCGACAGCCACTTCGTCGTCGACTGCACGGCGACGCCGCTCGACGCGGAGCGAGTGCTGCTCGAGATCTCCGACACCACCCGCCAGCAGCGCATCAGCCGCGACACTGCGCTGCTTGCGCAGCTCGGCGGCAACCGGCTGATGGTCCGGCAGCTCGCCCACGAGATCAAGAATCCGCTCGGAGGCCTGCGGGGCGCGGCGCAGCTTCTCGAGCGCGAGCTGCCAACGGAGCCGCTCAGGGAATACACGCGCCTGATCATCCGCGAAGCCGACCGGCTGCGGACGCTCGTCGACAACCTGCTAGGGCCTGGCGGCCTGCCGCACAAGACGCACGTCAATCCGCACGAGCTGGTGGAGCACGTCTACCAGTTGCTCAGAAGCGACGCGCCAGACGGCGTCGCGATCCTGCGCGACTACGACCCGAGCCTGCCGCCGGTGTTTGTCGATCGCGACCAGATGGTGCAGGCGATGTTGAACCTCGGGCGCAATGCAGTGCAGGCGCTCGGCGATTCCGGCCGCCTGACGCTCAGGACGCGAGCGGTCGTCAACGCGACGATCGCGACGCGCCGCCACCGCGTCGTCGCCAGCATCCAGTTCGAGGACAACGGCCCCGGCGTGCCGCCGGAGCTGGCCGACACCATCTTCTACCCGCTGGTCACCAGCCGGGCCGGCGGCACCGGTCTGGGGCTCGCTGTTGCGCAGGAGCTCGCGACGCGCCACGGCGGCCTGATCGAGTTCGACAGCCGCCCCGGCCACACGCTGTTCACACTGCTGCTGCCTCTCGACGGAGTCTCCGATGCCTGAAACGCTGACTGTATGGCTGGTCGATGACGATGCATCGATCCGCTGGGTGCTCGAGCGGGCGCTGAAGGCGAGCGGCATAACCGCGCGCGCCTTCGAGTCCGCGCACGGCGCGCTAACAGCGCTCGCGACGCAGGAGCCGGACGTGCTGATCACCGATATCCGCATGCCCGGCGCGAGTGGCCTGAAACTGCTGGACCAGGTCCAGGCGTCGCATCCGCGGCTGCCGGTGATCGTGATGACTGCGCACACCGACCTCGATGCGGCGGTCGCGGCCTACCAGGGGGGCGCGTTCGAGTACCTGCCGAAACCCTTCGACATCGACGAGGCCGTCGCGCTCGTGCGCCGCGCCGCGCACCAGCCCGCGCCGCCGGCCGGGGCGCCGGGTGAGGTGCGCGACATCCCGGAGCTGCTCGGACATGCGCCGGCGATGCAGGAGGTGTTTCGCGCGATCGGCCGCCTGTCGCGCTCGAGCATGACGGTGCTGATCACCGGCGAGTCCGGCACCGGCAAGGAGATGGTCGCGCACGCGCTGCACCGGCACAGCCCGCGCGCCGCCGAGCCGTTCATCGCGCTGAACACCTCGGCGTTCACGCCCGATCTGCTCGAGTCCGAGCTGTTCGGCCATGAGAAGGGCGCATTCACCGGAGCCGACAGCCTGCGGCGCGGGCGCTTCGAGCAGGCGGACGGTGGCACGCTGTTCCTGGACGAGATCGGCGACATGTCGCGGGCGCTTCAGACCCGGCTGCTCAGGGTGCTCGCCGAGCGCGAGTTCTACCGCGTCGGCGGCAACACGCCGATCCGCGTCGACGTGCGCGTCATCGCCGCCACCCACCAGGATCTCGACGGGCGCGTGCTCGCCGGCCTGTTTCGCGAGGACCTGCTGCACCGGCTGAACGTGATCCGCATCAACCTGCCACCGCTCAGGGCGCGGCGCGAGGACATCCCGGAACTGGTGCGGCACTACCTGGTAGTCGCGGCCCGCGAGCTCGGCGTCGAGCCGAAGCTGCTGTCGCCGGCGGCCGAGCGACTGCTGGTGGCGTCGGATTGGCCGGGCAACGTGCGCCAGGTGGTCAACGTCTGCCGGCGCCTTACGGTCGCAGCGCCCGGCAGCGAGATCCGGCCGGAAGATGTGCCGGCCGAGCCCGGCGGCAGTGCGCGCGGTGAGGGGCAGGACGACTGGGCGCGCGCGCTCGAGCAGTGGGCCCGGGGCCGGGCCGAGCGAGGCGGCGAGCCGCTGCTCGACGCCGCGCTGCCGGAGTTCGAACGGACGCTGATCCGCGTGGCGCTCGCCCGTTCCGAAGGCCGGCGCCAGGATGCGGCCAGGGTGCTCGGCTGGGGCCGGAACACGCTGACTCGCAAGATGCGCGAGCTCGGCATGGAGCGCGCCGCGGACGCGACCGACACCGCCGCCTGACGGGGACGCCGCGTCCGCTCGGCCTATACTCGCGGGATGGACCGCCTGCTCGCATTCGTCGGTCTCGATTCCAACCGGCTGATCCTCGGCAATCCGCTCGCGGACTGGCTGTTCGCGATGGGCCTCGGGCTGCTGTCGTTCGCGACGCTGGTGATCGTGCGCTACCAGCTCGCGTCGCGGACGCGCCGATTCGCCGGCCGCGATCTGCCGCGCGGCCTGGCGCTGCTGCTGACCCTGTTGCGCAGGACGCACGTGTTGCCGCTGCTCGCGCTGTCGCTGGCGGCCGGCGCCAAGTACCTCGACCTGTCGACGCGCGCCGAGAAGCTGACGACCGGCTTCATCACGGTGGTGGTGGCGCTGCAGGCCGGGATCTGGGCTTCGGCGGCGCTGCGCTTCGCGCTCGAGGAACACTCGGCGCACTCGCCCGACCGCGGCTCGCAGACCACCGTCACGATCGCGCAGTTCGTCGCCAACATCGTCATCTGGTCGCTCGTACTGCTGCTCGCGCTCGACAACCTGGGGTTCCAGGTCAAGACACTGCTGGCGGGCCTCGGCATTGGCGGCATCGCCGTCGCACTCGCGCTGCAGAGCGTGCTTGGCGACGTGTTCGCCTCGGTGTCCATCGCGCTCGACAAGCCGTTCCTGGTCGGCGATCCGTTGATGCTTGAATCCGGCTACGTCGGCACGGTCGAGGCGATTGGCATCAAGAGCACGCGGCTGCGGAGCATCGGCGGCGAGCAGATCGTGGTGCCGAACGCGGAGTTCGTGAAGGCCCGTATCCGCAACTTCGGCCGCATCGCGGAGCGCCGCTCGGTGTTCCGCTTCGGGCTCGCGCAGAAGACCCGCGCCGGGGACCTGGCGGCGGTGCCGGAGCTGGTCCGGGCGGCGGTCGGCGCCCAGACCAACACGCGCTTCGAGCGCGCGCATTTCGTGGCCATCGGCAGCCACGCGCTCGAGTTCGAGGTCGCGTTCGTCGTCGCGAGCGCGGACCATGTCCGGTTCCTGGACGTGCAGCAGGCGGTGAATCTTGCGATCACTGCCGAGCTCGAGCGGCGTGGCATCGAGCTCGCGCCGCCGCCGCTACTCCGCTGATGGGCAGCTCGCGATGTCGAGCGTGCCGACCAACGCGGCAACGCCGGCGAGCCCGTGTTCGGCGAGGTAGACGGCGATGCCCTCGTTGATCCGGCGGCAGCACTGCGGGTCGTAGAAGAGCGCGGTGCCGATGCCGACCGCGCTCGCACCGGCGATGATGAACTCGAGCGCATCGTTGGCGCTGACGATGCCGCCCTGGCCGATGATCGGCACGCCGTGTGGCTTCGCTACCGCGTAGACCTCGCGCACCTTGAGCAGCGCGATCGGCTTGATCGCCGGCCCCGACAGACCGCCGTGGACGTTGCCGAGCACCGGCCGCCGGGTGCGGATGTCGATCGCCATGCCCATGATCGTGTTGATGACCGACAGGCCGTCGCTGCCGGCCTCGATGCAGAGGCGCGCGTTCTCGCGGATGTCGGTCTGGTTCGGCGAGAGCTTGGTGATCAGCGGCTTGGCCGTCGCCGCGCGGCAGGCCGCGACCACGCGCGCGCTCATGTCAGGGTAGTTGCCGAACTGCACCCCGCCTTCCTTGACGTTCGGGCAGGAGATGTTGATCTCCATCGCATCGATCGGCGAGTCGTCGAAGCACCTGACGACCGCGACGTACTCCTCGATCGTGCTGCCGGAGACGTTGGCGATGAAGCGCGTCTCGGCGAAGTCGAGCTCCGGCAGTATCCGGCTGACGACGTGCTGGGCGCCCGGGTTCTGCAGGCCGATCGCGTTCAGCATCCCCATCGGCGTCTCGCAGACGCGGTGCGGCGGGTTGCCGAGCCGGGGTTGCAGGGTCGTGCCCTTGAGCACGAGCGCGCCGCAGTCGCGGTTCGAGAAGCCCTCGATGCGCGTGTATTCCTCGCCGAAGCCGACACAACCGGACAACAGCACGATCGGCGAGGCGAACGGCAGGCCGCAGAAGGTGGTCGCGAGCGACGCGGGGAGGGCTTCACGGACGGCGGCCATGCGAGGATTATAGCCGCGCGCCGCCCGTTCCCGGACCCATGTTCGACATCATCCTGCACGAGCCAGAGATCCCGCCGAACACCGGCAACGTGATTCGCCTCGCCGCGAATACCGGCTGCCGGCTGCATCTGGTGCAGCCGCTCGGGTTCTCGCTCGACGATGCCCAGCTGCGTCGCGCCGGGCTCGACTATCACGAGATGGCGAGCGTCCGTGACTACCCGGACCTCGCATCCTGCCTCCGCTCGCTCGCGCCGGCGCGCCTGTACGCAGTCGAGACCGGCGGTGCGGCTCGTTACAGCGATGTCCGCTACCGCCCCGGCGACGCGCTGCTGTTCGGCCGCGAGACGACCGGACTGCCGGCCGCAGTGGTCGGCTCGCTGCCGGCGGGCTCGATCGTCAGCATCCCGATGCGGCCGGGCAATCGCTCCGTCAACCTCTCGAACTCGGTCGCGCTCGTCGTGTACGAGGC
>JANXWS010000064.1 GCA_025351005.1 Pseudomonadota bacterium
ACCGTCAGCCCGTAGAGATCGGCGGCAGTCTCGACCAGGCCGGCGTCGACCAGCTGCCCGACAACCTTGTCACCGAGTCCCTCGATGTCCATGGCCCGCCGGTGCGCGAAATGCCTCAGCGACTCGCGGCGCTGTGCCGCACAAACCAATCCGCCCGTGCAGCGCGCGACCGCCTCGCCGTCGATGCGCCGGATGTCCGATCCGCACACCGGGCAGTGCTCCGGGAGTCGGGTCGGCTCAGTCTCGGCGGGCCGGCGCTCAAGAACTACCCGCACGATCTCCGGAATGACGTCGCCGGCACGTCGGACGATGACCGTGTCGCCGACCCGCACATCCTTTCGGTCCAGTTCATCCGCGTTGTGCAAGGTCGCATTGCTGATCGTGACGCCGCCGACGAAAACGGGCTCGAGGCGCGCGACCGGTGTCAACGCTCCGGTCCTGCCGACCTGCCACTCGATGCCCCGCACCATCGTCAGCTCCTCCTCGGCGGGATACTTGTGGGCGATCGCCCAGCGCGGTGCGCGCGCCACGAACCCGAGCTCGCGCTGCTGCGTCAACGACTCCACCTTGTAAACGACGCCGTCGATCTGGTAGCCGAGCGTCGCTCGGCGTGTTCCAACCTCCGCGTAGTAGCCAAGCATTCCGGGGATGCCGGTGACCAGCCGCGTGTCCGGGCACGTGCGCAACCCCCACCCGCGCAGCGCCGCGAGCAGCTCGCTGTGGTGCCCCGGCAGGTGCCCGCCCTCGACCGCGCCGATTCCGTAGAAATACACCTCCAACGGTCTCCCGGCAGTCACTTTCGCGTCAAGTTGGCGCAGGCTTCCGGCAGCGGCGTTGCGCGGGTTGACAAACGTTTTCTCGCCGCGCGCTTCCGCCTCGCGGTTCATGCGTTCGAATCCCTTGATCGGCATGAACACTTCGCCGCGCGCTTCGAACAGCCGCGGGAACCCGCGGCCGCGTAGGCGCATGGGCACGCTCCTCAGCGTGCGCAGGTTGGCGGTCACGTCCTCGCCGCGGATTCCGTCGCCGCGCGTTGCGCCGACCGCGAGCTGCCCGTCCTCGTACAGGAGGCTTACGGCGAGCCCGTCCAGCTTCGGCTCGCAATGGTAGGTCACCTCGCCTTCCACCTCGAGCCGCTCGCGAACCCGCCGATCGAAGGCGACGACGTCCTCCTCGCTGAACGCATTATCCAGCGACAGCATCGCCAGTCTGTGCACCACCTCGCCGAACTCCCCGGCCGGCGTGCCGCTGACGCGTTGCGTCGGCGAGTCGGCCGTGACGAGCTCGGGACGCGCGGCCTCGAGCTCGCGCAGCTCCCGCATCAGGCGATCATATTCGGCGTCCGGGACCGTAGGGTCGTCGAGCACGTAGTAACGGTAGTCGTGACCTGCGATTTGCTCGCGCAGTCGCTCGATCCGAACCGGTGTCGCGGCCATCGGGACTTCAGCTGCTCGCGCGCGTCCGGCTTAGGGCCAGCAGGTGCTCGAAATGCACCAAGTCTTCGCGGATGCTGAGGATGCGTTGCCCGGTCAGGCTGCTGCCCGTATCGTCCTGCAGCAAGCCACCGAGGCGGTCGGCCAACCGCCGTGCCGTCGCGAGCAGGTCGTCGAACGCCTTCGGTGCCGGCAATGGTCCCGGGAACACGGCGAACATCGACACGCCCGGGAAGCGCATCGACGCCATAGCGTGCGGCTCGAACGAGCCCGGCTCGACCAGGCTCGCCAGGCTGTAGATCGGACGGTCGCCGTCCAGGACCCGGTGAAAGATCGAGTACCGGCCGAATTGCAGGCCCTCCGCGGCGAGCGCCTGCTGGAGCTCGCCGCCGTCGATGCGGCGGTCCGGCAATGCGACCAGCCGGATGGCGACGATGCGCTGCTGGCGCGCCGGCGGCTCCGCGGCCGGTGTTTTCGAGCGCTCAATGAGCGAGTCGGCGAGCGGATCGGGCGCAACCGGTGGCGCCGACCATCGGCGCAGGCGTTCGGTCTGCGGCGGCAGCGACGGCTCAGGCTCGGCCTCGCTCGTGGCGTCGGGCGCAACGGTCGCCACCTCCGTAGGCTTCCGCGGCGGCGCGACGCGGACGGCGGCATCGAGCACGGGCACGGCTGCCAGCGGCTGCGGCGGCTCGCGCATGTCCTCCTCGGTCCGCGCGGCGAGCACGATGTCCTCGGCGTACTCGGGCAGGTTCTCGACCAGCACAATGCGCGGGTCGATCCGATGCACGCGGCGTTCGTCCGCGGCGCAAATCGGGCTGTCCGCCGCGTCAGGCGCCGGGCCCGGCGTCGCCGGATCTCCGGCGGTGACGGTTGCCGATGCCTGCGGCGTCACGAAGTCGGCGTCGAGGCGCGGCTCGAAGCGGTCCGGTACGCGCAGCGAGGACTCCTCGGTCGGCGGCAACGGCCGACGCCGCTCCCACCACCAAAGGCCGGCGACCAGGAGGACGCCGGCGACGCCCAGAATCCAGCGCAGCTCCGCCGCCATGTGCTAGACCGCCGCGGCCATCCGCAGCGCCTCGTCGACGTCGACTGACACGAGTCGAGACACGCCTGGCTCGTTCATCGTGACTCCGACCAGCTGCTGCGCCAGCTCCATCGTGTTCTTGTTGTGGGTCACGAACACGAACTGCACGCGCTCGGACATCTCGCGGACGATGTCGCAGAAGCGGCCGACGTTGTTGTCGTCGAGCGGCGCATCGACCTCATCGAGCAGGCAGAACGGCGCGGGATTCAGGTCGAAGATTGAGAACACCAGCGCGACCGCGGTCAGGGCCTTCTCGCCGCCGGACAGCTGGCTGATCGTCGAGTTGCGCTTGCCGGGCGGGCGCGCCATGACCGTGACCCCCGCGGCCAGCACGTCCTCGCCGGTGAGTTCTAGATAGGCATTGCCGCCGCCGAACAGCCGCGGAAACTTGTGCTTCAGGCCGACGTTGACGCGGTCAAACGTATCCTGGAACCGCTGCCGGGTCTCGCGGTCGATCCTGCGGATCGCCTGCTCGAGGGAATTCAGCGCCTCGGTCAGGTCATTGAACTGCTTGTCGAGGTAGTCCTTGCGTTCGGTCTGCTCCTTGAACTCGTCTATCGCGGCCAGGTTGACCTGGCCCAGCCGCTGGATCTTGTCCTCGATCTCGGCGACGCTCAGCTCCCACGCCGACGCCGTGGCCTCCGCCGCGAGCCCGGCCACTACCGCCTCCAGCTCGAAGCGCGTCGCGGCAAACTGCTCGAGCAGCGACTCGCGCCGTACGCGCGTTTCCTGCGCGGCAAGCGCCGCGGTGTTAGCGGTCCGGCGCTCGGCCTCGACCGCCGCCTCGGCGTCGAGGCGCCCCGCGTCGAGCGCTTGGAACTGCGTCTCGGCGGCCTCGACGGCGGTGCGGGCCCGGCCGAGCTCCTGTTCGCCGTCCAGCTTGCGGTTCAGCAGGACCGACAGGTCATGCTGCTGCTGCGCAAGCGGCGCCTCACCGGCCGCCAGCTCGCGCGCGAGCTCGGCGAGCCGCGCGCCCACCTGTTCGCGCTGCGCGCGCAGCCGCTCGAGCCCGGTATTGAGCGAGGCGAGCGTCGAACGGCGCGCCTCGACCGCGAGCGCCGACTGCTGCACGGCGGTACGTTCGTGCTCGGCCTCGACGCGCGCGCCGGCCTGCGCCGCGCGCAGCTGCTCGCGCTCCGACTCGAGGCCGGAACGGCGCTCCTCGAGCGCCTGGATGGCGGCGAGGGCGACGCCGAGATGCCCGCGGGCCACGCGGCCATCGTCGGCGGCGGCTCCGATCTCGTGCTCGAGCTCGGCCGCTTCGGCGGCGAGCCGTGCGAGGCGCTTGGAGCCCTCGGCGGCCCGCGCCCGCAGCGACTCGAGCTGCACGCGCAGGTCAACGTGGGCGCGGTGCAATTCGTGCGCCGTCTGTTGCGCCTCGTCGCGGGTCAGGTCCAGCGACTGGATGTGCTCGCGGGCGGCTGCGAGTGCGCGCTCGTGCGACTCGAGCGCGGCCTCCGCCGTTCGCACCTGGCCGCGCAGCGCGCGCAGCTCCTGCTCGCGCTCGAGCACGCCGGCATGGGCATCCGGGTCGCGGCTGACGCGCAGCCAGTCGCGGCCGATCCAGATGCCGTCGCGCGTGATCACGGACTCCCCCGCGACCAGCGCGGCGCGGCGAGCGAGCGCGTCACTCAGGTGCTCGACGGCGTAGACGCTGCCGAGCAGCTGGTCGAGCGCGCCCGGCCCCTTGACCTTGGCGAGCAGCCGGCCCGTCGGTTGCGGGCCGCCGCCGCTGCCACCGCCGGTGCCGAAGAAAGTGACCTGGCCAACCTTGAGTTCGCCGACCAGCGCCGCCACTGCGTCCAGGCCGTCGACGCAGACCGCTTCGAGGTAGCCGCCGAGCACCGTCTCGACCGCCCGCGACCAGCCGCGCTCGACCACGAGTTCCTGTGCGAGTCGCGGCCGGTCGCCGAGCGCGTGACCGCGCAGCCAGTCGACGACCTTGCCCTTGACCTGGCCGAGCGCTGCCTGCTGCAGCGCCTCGCCCGAGACGACCTGGCCGCGCGTCTGCGTGAGCTCGCGACGCGAGAGGTCAACCTCGCCCTGCAGGCGCTGCTCGGCGTCGCGCGCCGCCTGCAGCTGTTCGAGCAGTGAGCGCAGCCGCTGCTGGGCCGCTTCGTCCTCGGCCGCCGCGGCTGCCTCGCTCGCTTCGAGCGCCGCGCTGGCGTCGCCCGGCCCAATTGCGGCGAGCGCCTCCCGCTCCGCCCGCACTCGTTCCTGCTGCTGCAGGCTGCGCTGCAGGCGGGTGTCGAGCTGCTCGATGCGGGCGCGCTCGACCATGGCCTTCTGAGCGGCCTCGTGGCCGTCGTGCGTGAATGCCTCCCAGCGCTGCTGCCAGCTCTGCATCGCCCGCTCGGCGGCGATGAACGCCGCGGCGGCCCGCGCCTCGCGCTCGCGACCGAGCGCGAGCCCCGGCGCGAGCGCGGCGAGCGCGGCGGTCAGCAGTGCCTGCTCGGACTCGTCGCGCGCCAGCAAGGTCGTGGCTTCGGCGTGACCGGCCTCGGCCTGATCAAGCTCCGCCTTCTGCCGCGCGCGCAGCTCACGTGCGTGCTGGATCGCCTGCTCCGCGCGCGCGGCTTCGGCGCCGGCCTGGTAGTAGCGCGCCTGCACCTCGCCCAGCCGCTCCGTCTCTCGGTTGTGACGCTCGCGGCCCTTCTCGATCTCGGCCTCGGTGGCCCGCAATGCGGCGAGGGTCGCCTGCAGCGCGAGCTCGCTGTCGCGGGCCGCGCGTGCGCGTGTGCCGGCCTCGGTGTCGAGTTCCCGCAGCCGCAGCGCGAGCAACTCGGCCTTCAGCTTGCGCTCCTCCTCCTTCAGGCCCTGGTAGCGCCGCGCCGTCACGGCCTGGCGCTGCAGGTGGCGGATCTGCTTGTCGAGCTCCTCGCGCAGGTCGTTCAGCCGGTCAAGATTTTCGCGGGTGTGGGCGATCCGGCTCTCGGTCTCGCGGCGACGCTCCTTGTACTTCGAGATGCCGGCCGCTTCCTCGAGGAAGGCCCGCATGTCATCCGGCCGGGCCTCGATCAGGCGCGAGATCATGCCCTGTTCGATGATCGCGTAGCTGCGGCTGCCGAGGCCGGTGCCGAGGAACAGCTGCGTGATGTCCTTGCGGCGGCAGCGCGCGCCGTTGATGAAGTAGGTGGAGAGTCCGTCGCGCGCGACCTGGCGCTTGAGCGACACCTCGGCGTATGCCGCGTAGGGGCCAGCGAGCGTGCCATCGCCGTTGTCGAAGATGAGCTCGACCGAGGCGTTGCCGACCGGTTTGCGGCCGCCGGAGCCGTTGAAGATGACGTCCGTCATGTCCTGGCCGCGCAGGTGCTTGGCCGAGATCTCGCCCATGACCCAGCGGACCGCGTCGATGATGTTCGACTTGCCGCAGCCGTTCGGGCCGACGACGCCGGTCAGGTTGCTCGGCAGCTGTACCGTGGTCGGGTCGACGAATGACTTGAATCCGGCGAGCTTCAGCTTCGATAAACGCATTTGAATACCTGGAGTCTACGCCCCACGCCCCGCTTGCGCGGCCGGCTCCGGCACAGCCGGCGGCGCATAGTCCGGTACAGCGGCTTAGTGTAGAGTACGCGGCCCTCTAAGACGACCCGCTTGACAGGGATGCGCATGCCCGATCGCTTGTCGACCGCCCCGCAGTCGAACGTAGAAACGTTCCCGAATCCGGCGCCGGCGCACGACTACACGATCCGGATTCGCATTCCGGAGTTCACCTGCCTGTGCCCGAAGACCGGACAGCCGGACTTCGCGGAACTGCTGCTCGAGTACGTACCCGCGGAGCGCTGCATCGAGCTCAAGGCACTCAAGCTCTACGTCTGGTCGTTCCGCGACCGCGGCGCGTTCCACGAGGCCGCGATCAACGACATCCTGGGGACCCTGACCGCGGCGACGCAGCCCCGCTACATGCGCCTCACCGGAACGTTCAACGTGCGCGGCGGGCTGCATACCTCGGTGGTTGCCGAACACCGCGCCGCCGGCTGGGCACCGGCACCGCCGATCAACCTGCCGGCCGCGACCTGAACGGGTCGACAAGCTATAATTCCGCGCTTGATATCGGACACGGAGCTCGAGATGGCAGCGAAACGGACCGCGAAGGCAAGGAAACCGGCAGCGAGCAAGGCGCCCGCCCGTCGGGCGGCCCCGAAGGCTGCCGGCGCCCGCCCGAAAGTCGCTGGCTCGAAGGCCGCCTCGAAGGCGAAGGTGCCCGCGAAGGCCGCGCACCGCGGCTCGAAGCCGGCGACGAAGCCCGCGCCGAAAGCGGCCGTCAAGCCGGTTGCGAAGGCGGCGCCGAAGCCGGCGCCGAAGGCGGTGGCGGCCCCGAAGGCCGTCGCGAAGACCGCCCCGAAACCCGTGCCGGTCTTGAAGAACGTTGCAAGGCCCGCGCCGGTCAAGGCTCTTCCGGCAAAGCCGGTCTCCGTGCGCCCACCGGTACCGGCACTGCCGATGCGACTCGTGCCGGCGCGGCCGGTGTTTCGTGCGCTCCCGCCCGACGGCGACGAGGAGGCTCCGGATACCTCGCTCAGCCTGCTGGCGGGTCCGCGCAACGTCAAACCGTACCTCGCCAAGAAGGGCGAGCAGTACATGAGCAAGGAGCAGCTCGAGCACTTCCGCCAGATCCTGCTGACGTGGAAGCGCGACCTGATGGTGGAAGTGGACCGCACCGTCACCCACATGAAGGACGAGGCGGCGAACCCGCCCGATCCGAACGACCGCGCGACGCTCGAGTCGGAATTCAGCCTTGAGCTCCGCACCCGCGACCGCGAGCGCAAGCTGATCCGGAAGATCGACGAGGCGCTGGCCCGGATCGAGGATGGCAGCTACGGCTACTGTCTCGAGACCGGCGAGGAGATCGGCATCAAGCGCCTCGAGGCGCGTCCGGTCGCGACGCTCTCGATAGAGGCGCAGGAGCGCCGCGAGCGCCGTGAGAAGCAGTACGGCGACCGGGACGACCGCTACCGCTGAGCCGGCCGGGGACCGCTACCGCGGCCGCTTCGCGCCCTCGCCGACCGGCGCGCTGCATCTCGGCTCGCTGCTGGCCGCGCTCGGCAGCTACCTCGATGCGCGTGCCAGCGGCGGCGAGTGGCTGGTCCGGATCGAGGACGTCGACCGCGCGCGCGAGGTCCCCGGCGCCGCCGACGCGATCCTGCGGACGCTCGAGCGCTATGGCCTCGAGTGGGACGGGCCGGTCCTGCGCCAGAGCAGCCGCGATGACGCCTACCGCGGGGCGCTCGCAAGCCTTGCCGGGCTAGGCCTCACCTATGGCTGTTCCTGCAGCCGCTCGGAGCTGGGCGCCGGCGAGTCGCCGGAGGGACGCTATCCGGGGACATGCCGAGGCGGCCCGACGCGCCTCGGCGTGCCGGTCGCGACCCGGTTCCGCGTCGACCGCGCCGGGCCAGTTACGGTCGAGGACCGGCTGCAGGGCTCATTCACCCAGCTTGTAGACGAGGCGGTGGGCGACTTCGTCCTGCGGCGGCGGGACGGGTTCTGGTCGTACCAGCTCGCGGTCGTCGTCGACGATGCCTACCAGGGCATCACCGACGTGGTCCGCGGACTCGACCTGCTCGACAACACGCCGCGGCAGCGCCTGCTGCAGGCGGCCCTCGGCTTGCCATACCCCCGCGTGCTGCACCTGCCGCTGCTGACCGAGGCGGACGGGCGGAAGCTGTCGAAGTCGAGGCAAGCCCTCCCCGCAGACCTCGCCGCCGCGCCCGCTGCCCTGACGGGGGTGCTCGCGTTGCTGCGCCACGAGCCCCCGCGGCACCTGCACAGCGCGCCGGTCAGGGAGCAGCTCTCCTGGGCCGGTGCTTCCTGGAATCCTTCACTGCTTCAAGGCCTTACAAACGTTTTCGCGAACTCATGACATAAGCCGCCGCGATGTTGCCCTGCAATGCCGCGGGCGTATGATGACCTCGGACGGGGGCACGCGCGGCGTTGCAGCATACGAGGTGACCGGATGAGCGAGACTCGCGTCATCAAGAAGTATCCGAATCGGCGTCTGTACGACACGGTCGAGAGCCGCTACATCACGCTGGCCGACATCCGGCGCCTGGTAACCGAGAAAGTCGAGTTCGTGGTGATCGACAAGAAGTCCCAGGAAGACATCACTCGCAGCATCCTGCTGCAGGTGATCGCCGAGCAGGAGCACGAGGGCGACCCCATGATGAGCCAGGACTTCCTGGCGCAGGTCATACGGGCCTACGGCGGGACGATGCCGGGAATGGTCGGCGACTATCTCGAGCAGAGCCTGAAGCTGTTCACGGCCCAGCAGGCCCAGATCCGCGACCGGGTGCGCTCGATGGTCGGCATGGACCCGATGTCGACCATGACCAATCTGGCCCAGGAGAACTTCCAGCGCTGGCGCCAGATGCAGGACGCGTTCTTCAAGTCAATGATGGGGGGCAGCCGCCCGGTCGACGACGAACCCCACGAGTGACCCCGGCCGGCCGGCGGCCGGCGCGGGATTGCGTCGGCGTTGCGGGGACTGACACGGCCCCGTGAGTCGTCCTCACCGATGCCCCACCGGGCACACCCCGGGGCAGCGGCCGGCGGTACCGCCGCCCGTACGGATCAGAGCCGCAGCCCCTCCATCCGGATGTCACGCCGAATCACCCTGGCCGGATTGCCCGCCACCATCGTGTTGGACGGGACGTCTTTGGTGACGACCGCTCCCGCACCGACCACGACCTCGTCGCCGATACGGACGCCGCCCATGATGATCGCGCCGATGCCGATGGCGCAGAAATCGCCGATGTAGGTGTCCAGCTTCTCCCCGAGGAATCTCTGCTGCGACTTCATCGGTATCAGCTTGTGGCTGAGCACCGTCACGCCGGAGGCGAGAATCGTGTGCCGGCCGACATGTATCCCGCGCGGATGGTATCGGTCCAGGTTCAGCCTGCGCTCCAGCTCTGCCGTGATGTGCACGTCGTAACCGAAGCTGCGGTAATAGAGATACCGGAGACGTTGGACGATTTTCGACACGAATAGGCGCATGGGTCAGCCCTCGAATATCCGGTCCAGCCAGTGATCCAGCGAAAATTCCTCGGGCGGCGGGAATGCCCTCCTGTCCGTCGCGGCGTGGCCATCCATTCCCAGAAACTCCTTCAAGCCCGTGAAATCGAGCGCATCGACGACGAAGAACCGATCGCTGGAGAAGAAGGCTTCGTCGCGCACCAACGCATTGGACGTGACGATTTTCTTGCCCGCGCACACGTTTTTGCGGGTTCCACGCCATGCCGGGCCACTATTCCACGTGATGCCGGGCCGCTATTCCACGCCATGCCGGGCCACCGTTCCACGGTAAGCCGGGCCGGGTAAGGGGCGACAGGACAACCAGTTACCGTGACCTTTTCGGGCCGTTCCCGGGGAGGTCGACGGTGGCACAAGCGAGGTTGTCCGTGCGCAAGATTCGCGAGGTGCTGCGGCTCAAGGCCGAGGCACGGTTGAGTGACCGGCAGATCGCCGCGGCGATCGGCTCGGCGCGTTCGACGGTGCAGGAGTGCCTGCGCCGGGCGCGTGCTTCGGGTATCGGCTGGCCGCTGCCGGCGGACCTCGACGAGGACGCGCTGCTCGCGCGCCTGTATCCGCGGATGCCGACGGCGCCGCGCTACTCGACGCCGGACTTCCCGACGATGCAGGCCGAGCTCGCCCGCAAGGGCGTGACGCGGATGCTCCTGTGGCAGGAGTACAAGGCGGAGCACCCCGACGGCTGCCAGTACAGCGCGTTTTGCCGCGACTACGACACGTGGCTGGGCCGCCAGGACCCGGTCATGCGCTTCGAGCACGTACCGGGCGACAAGCTGTTCGTCGACTACGCGGGCCTCACGGTGCCCGTCACCGATCGGCACACGGGCGAGGTCACGGCCGCGCAAGTGTTCGTCGCCGCGCTCGGCGCGAGCCACTACACCTACGTGGAAGCAAGCCTGACCCAGACGGTCGCCGACTGGCTCGCCGCGCACGTCCGCGCGCTCGAGTACTTCGGCGGCGTGCCCAAGGCGATTGTGCCGACTGAACCGCCCCGGCTTTCCCGGAGACTCCAACATGAGAGAGGATGGAGTTTATGGGAACAGCAAAGCGGTATTCGACGGAAGTGCGGGAGCGGGCGGTGCGGCTGGTGCTCGAGCAGCAGGCGGAGCATGGCTCGCAGTGGGCCAGCATCTTGTCGGTCTCAGCCAAGATCGGATGCGCGGCCCAGTCCCTGCATCGGTGGGTCACACAGGCCGAGCGTGACCTGGGCAAGCGTGCGGGC
>JANXWS010000032.1 GCA_025351005.1 Pseudomonadota bacterium
CACGCATCGGCGGGCCGCCGGGCCGGGCGCCGATGCGCCCATGACCGCCACGATCGAGGAGCTGTTGATGCGCAATCACGTGCAGCGTGGGTTCACGCTGATCGAACTGATGATCGTGGTCGCGATCATCGGCATCCTTGCCGCCATCGCGATCCCGGCCTACCAGGAGTACACCATTCGTGCGCAGGTCACCGAGGGCCTGACCCTCGCCAGCATGGCCAAGACGGCGGTCGCCGAGAGCTATGCGTCGTCTGGCAATTTTCCCGCGAACAACGCCGGGGCGGGCCTGCCGACCAACGCAACCGACATCAGCGGGAAGTATGTCACCGGGGTCGCGGTGGCCGCGGGTGGCCAGATCACGATCACCTACGGCGGCCAGGCGAACACCGCAATCAGCGCGACGACGCTGCAGCTCACGCCGTACTCGAGCGCGAACCGGGACGTCGCCTGGCAGTGCGGCGACCACGCGATGACCGGCACCTCGGGCCTGACGCTCGCCTCCGGTGCGACCGCCCCGTCCGGTAGCCCCGGCGGCGGCACGCTGCTCGAGAAGTACCGGCCGGCCAGTTGCCGCCCCTGAGAGAGCCTCCGGCCGGCCGGCGGGGCTTGGACCGGGCCCGGCTCCCCCTCGCATCTCCCGGGGCGGGCTTTCGTCGTTTCGCGCTGGCCCGGTCGGGGCCGGCCCGGGGGCTGTGATTGCCGTCACGCGCCAACCGGCCCGAATATGCGACGATTGCGTAGATTTTGACAATTGCCTGACGGCCGCCGTCGGGTACTATGGTCATTCCGCGGGGCAGGTCGCGTAAGTCCATGAACGATAACGCAATGTCGGTCACTGGTGCAGCGACGCGCGGCGCGAATATCGGCCTGCCCGAGAAGCTCGTCCAGGACGGATTGCTGGACGAGGCGCAGATGGCCGACGCCCAGCGCGCGGCCAAGGAATCGCGCCAGAACCTGGTCTCCTACCTCGTTACCAAGAACATGGTCGACGCCCGCGAAATCGCGATCACGGCGTCGCAACTGTTTGGCGTACCCCTGCTGGACCTCGACGCGGTACAGGTGGACCTGGACGTGGTGCGGATCGTCAGCGACAAGCTGCTGCAGAAACATCGCGTCATGCCGCTGATGAAGCGCGGCCGGCGCCTGTTCCTCGCGATCTCGGATCCCACCAACCTGCACGGAATGGACGAGATCCGCTTCTCGACGTCGCTGAACGTCGAGCCGGTCGTTGTCGAGGAAGACAAGCTCCAGAAGATCCTGGCGAAGGCGATCGAGCAGGTCGACACGGCGATGCCGTCGCTCGCCGACGACGACTTCGACCTGGAGAACCTGGAGGTTACCGGCGGCGAGGACGAGGTCGACCAGGGCTCGGCGACCCGCGACGACGTCGAGGACGCGCCGATCGTGCGCTTCGTCAACAAGGTCATGCTCGACGCGATCAAGCGCGGCGCGTCCGACATCCATTTCGAGCCGTACGAGAAGACCTACCGCGTGCGCAACCGCGTCGACGGCGTGCTGAGGGAAGTCGCGGTGCCGCCGGTGCAGCTGGCGCAGAAGCTCTCGGCGCGCATCAAGGTGATGGCACGGCTGGACATCGCGGAGCGCCGCGTGCCGCAGGACGGCCGCATCAAGATGCGGCTCTCCAAGAACCGCTCGATCGATTTCCGCGTCAGCTCCTGCCCGACGCTGTTCGGCGAAAAAGTCGTCATGCGCATCCTCGACGCCGGCAGCGCGATGCTCGGCATCGACGCGCTCGGCTACGAGCCGTTCCAGAAGGACATCTACCTCCGCTATTTGAAGAAACCGCAGGGCATGATCCTGGTCACCGGGCCGACCGGCTCCGGCAAGACGGTGTCGCTGTACACCGGTCTCAACATCCTCAATGTCGAGGACACGAACATCTCCACTGCCGAGGATCCGGCCGAAATCATACTGCCCGGCGTCAACCAGGTGAACGTCAACCCGAAGGTCGGCCTCACCTTCGCCGCCGCGCTGCGCGCGTTCCTGCGCCAGGACCCGGACGTCGTGATGGTCGGCGAAATCCGCGACCTGGAGACGGCCGAGATCGCGATCAAAGCCGCCCAGACCGGGCATCTGGTGCTCTCGACGCTGCACACCAACGACGCGCCGCAGACGCTGACGCGGCTCGTCGACATGGGCGTGAAGCCCTACGCGATCGCCACCTCGGTCAGCCTGATCATCGCGCAGCGCCTGGCGCGGCGGCTGTGCACGCACTGCAAGGTGCCGCTCGAGATCCCGGCCGACGCGCTGCTGAAGGAGGGCTTCCGCGAGGACGACGTCAGCGCGGGCCTGCGGATCTACGGCCCGAAGGGCTGCGGCGCCTGCAACGACGGCTACAAGGGCCGCGTCGGCATCTACCAGGTCATGCCGGTCACCGAGACCATCGGCCGCATCATCATGGAGGGCGGCAACGCGATCCTGATCAACGACCAGGCCAAGAAGGACCAGGTCTGGGACCTGCGTACCGCCGGGCTCAACAAGGTCCGCGAGGGCCTGACGAGCCTCGAGGAAGTCAACAGCACGACGATCGAATGAGTGCGATCACCCTTTTGATCCACGGAGCCGCGTGAAATGGCACAGACCGCGACAGTCACCAAGGACACGCCGTTCGTCTGGGAGGGCAAGGACAAGCGTGGCCAGCGTGTCTCCGGCAAGGCGCTCGCGGTCAACGAGCTCTCGCTGCGCGCCGACCTGCGCCGCCAGGGCGTGGTCCCGACGCGCATCAAGAAGCAGCGCGCCGCCTTCCGCTCGGGCAAGAAGCCGTCACCCGAGGACATCGCGATCTTCTTCCGCCAGCTGGCCACGATGCTGACCGCCGGCATCCCGCTGGTGCAGTCCTTCGAGATCGTCGGCGTCGGCCACGAAAAGCCGACGATGCAGAAGCTGATCCTCGACATCAAGGGCCAGATCGAGGGCGGCCTGACGCTGCACGAATCGCTCGCCAAGCATCCGCTGTACTTCGACAACCTCGCGGTCAACCTGGTCGAGGCGGGCGAACAGGCCGGCGCGCTCGAGACCCTGCTCGACAAGATCGCGACGTACAAGGAAAAGACCGAGGCCGTCAAGAAGAAGATCAAGAAGGCGCTGTTCTACCCGACCGCCGTGCTGGCGGTGGCCGTGATCGTCACGGTCATCCTGCTGATATTCGTGATCCCGCAGTTCGAGAGCCTGTTCAAGGGCTTCGGCGCCGACCTGCCGGCCTTCACGCAGATGGTCATCGACATGTCGCGCTTCCTGCAGGCAAAGGGCTGGCTGCTCGCGATCATCGTCGGCGGCGCCGGCTACGGGTTCTTCTACCTCAAGAAGCGCTCGCAGCCGATGCGCGAGGCGATCGACCGGATAATGCTCAAGTTCCCGATCGTCGGCCCGATCCTGGTGAAGGCGGCGATTGCGCGCTATGCGCGCACGCTGTCGACCACCTTTTCGGCGGGCGTGCCGCTGGTCGAGGCGTTGAGCTCGGTGGCCGGCGCCACCGGCAACATCGTTTACGAGCGCGCCGTACTCAGGATGAAGGACGAGGTCGCGACCGGCCAGCGCCTGCAGCGCGCGATGGAGAACACCGGGCTGTTCCCGAACATGGTCAACCAGATGATCGCAGTCGGCGAGGAGTCGGGCTCGCTGGACCAGATGGCCGCCAAGGTCGCCGACTTCTACGAGCTCGAGGTCGACTCCGCCGTCGACTCCATGTCGAGCCTGCTCGAGCCGCTGATCATGGCGATCCTGGGCGTGCTGGTCGGCGGCCTGGTGATCGCGATGTACCTGCCGATATTCAAGCTCGGCTCGGTCGTCTGAAGACCGCCAGCCGCGCCTAGCGCGAGCAGGCGTCGCGGCATGGAACTCATCGAGCTGTTGCGGAACTCGCCGGCGCTGTTCAGCGCCGCGGCGGGCATCGTCGGCCTCGTCGTTGGCAGCTTCCTCAACGTCGTGATTCACCGGCTGCCACGCATGATGGACGCCGAGTGGCGCGCGGAGTGCGCCCGGTACGCGACCGCCGGCGACGGCGCACCGGCCGCGGCCGCCCCGGCCTACAACCTCGTGACTCCGCGCTCGGCCTGCCCCGCCTGCGGCGGACCGATCGGGGCGCTCGAGAACATTCCGGTCATCAGCTGGCTCGTGCTGCGCGGCCGCTGCTCGCGCTGCGACGCGCCGATCTCGGTGCGCTATCCGATCGTCGAACTCGCCACGGCCCTGTCGTCGGCGCTGGTGGCGTGGCATTTCGGCTTCGGTGCCGAGGGCGGCTGCGGGCTGCTCGTGACGTGGGTGCTGATCGCGCTGACCGGCATCGACCTCGATACGCAGCTGCTGCCCGACAGCCTGACGCAGCCGCTGATGTGGGCCGGCCTGCTGGCGGCGGCCTACCTCGGGCGCGGCCCTTCGACCATCCCGGTCGACCTGCACAGCGCGGTGCTGGGTGCCGCATTCGGCTACCTGAGCCTGTGGTCGGTCTACCACCTGTTCCGCCTCGTCACCGGCAAGGAGGGGATGGGCTACGGCGATTTCAAGCTGCTCGCGGCGCTCGGCGCCTGGCTCGGCTGGCCGATGCTGCTGCCGGTCCTGCTGCTGTCGGCGGCGAGCGGCGCACTGGTCGGCATCACGCTGATCCTGCTCCGCCGCCACCGCCGCGAAGTGCCGATCCCCTTCGGCCCGTACCTGGCCGCCGCCGGCTGGCTCGTGATGATGTGGGCGCCGGAGATCGTGGCGCCATGGTGGTCGGTGGGGGGCTGAGCAGAGATGGGCGCGCCGCTTCGGATCGGGCTCACCGGCGGTATCGCGAGCGGCAAGAGCGCGGTCACCGCGGCTTTCGCGAGGCTCGCGGTCCCGGTCGTCGACGCCGACCGGGTCGCCCGCGAGGTCGTGGAGCCCGGCCGGCCCGCGCTCGCGGCCGTCGTCGCCGAGTTCGGGCCGGACGTCGTCGGCCCCGACGGCCGCCTCGACCGCGCGCAGCTGCGCCGCATCGTCTTCGCCGACCCGGAGCGGCGCCGCAACCTCGAGGCGGTCTTGCACCCGGCGATCCGCGCCACGATGGCCGCCGAGGTTGCGGCGCTCACGACGCCTTATGTCGTCATCGCGATCCCGCTGCTGGTCGAGACCGGCCAGCGGCACGCCGTCGACCGGGTCCTCGTCGTCGACTGCCCGCCCGAGCTCCAGCTCGCGAGACTGATGGCGCGCGACGGCGAGGGCGAGGACCGCGCCCTCGCGATGATCGCCGCCCAGGCCGGCCGCGCCGAGCGGCTGGCGGTGGCCGATGACGTCCTGGAAAACAGCGGCACGCTCGAGGCGCTCGCCGCTGCGGTCGCTGACCTGCACGCGGGCTACCTGGCCCGCGCCGCCGGCCGGGCCACGAGCCGGCGCTGAGTGGGCGCCGGGCGACCGATTGCCGTGCAGCGGGTTTACGGGCTCCGCCGACGGCGCGCAGAATAGCCCGATGCAGCCGATGGCCCCCGAGCCAGACACTCTCGCGGCCCGCCGCACGGTCGTCTTCGAGCAGCCGCTCAACGAGCGGATGCGCACGTTGCTGCGGCTCGAGTTTCTGTACCAGCAGGCGATCTATCACAACGACACGGCGACGGCGTGGTCGAGCCGTGCAGCCGTCTCGAGCCTGCTCGAGATCCTCGCGATCACGGCCCGCGGCGATCCCCGCAGCGACGTGCTCCAGGACCTCGAGCGGCACATCGCGCAGCTCAGGGACTTCCAGAACCGGTCCGGCGTCGACGCGGCGCGGCTGCGGGCGGTGCTCGCGCGCCTCGCCGAGCGCCGCGACGAGCTGCAGGCGTCGAGCGCGGCAGCGACGGCGCGGCTGCGCGACAGCGACTTCCTCGCGGCGATCAAGCACCGCAGCGCGATCCCCGGCGGCACCTGCGAGTTCGACCTGCCGGACTATTATCACTGGCTGAACCGTCCAGGCGAGGTCCGGCAGGCGGACTTCAACAATTGGCTGCGCGCGCTGCGGCCGCTGTGCGAGAGTGTCACCGACCTGCTGTGGATCACGCGCGAGAACGCGCGGCCGCGGCGCGAGACCGCGGTCGGCGGGACCTATCAGCTGGTGTTCGAGCGGGACACGCAGATCCAGCTGCTGCGCATCACCCTGCCCGGCGACAGCGACCTGTTTCCCGAAATCAGCGCCAGCCGCCATCGCTGCAGTATCTGCTTCCTGAGCTGGGTCGACGCCGCCAGCCGCCCGCCGCAGGCGACCAGCGACGTGCCGTTCGTGCTGACCTGCTGTATCTGAGCGCCGCTCGTGCCCTCGCCCGCGCGCAAGTGCCCGAACTGCGGGCGCACGTACAGGCCGGCGCCGGGCAGCGCGTGGCGGCCGTTCTGCAGCGAGCGCTGCCAGCTCGTCGATCTCGGCGGCTGGCTCACGGAGCGTCACGCGATCGCCGGGGAGAAGGCGGCGCCGGAGTCCGAACCCGACACCGACCGCGGCGAGCCCCCGCGGTGAAGCTCTACACGAACCGTTTCGCGCCGAGCCCGCGGCGGGTGCGCATGTATGCGGCCGAAAAGGGGCTCGCGCTCGAACTCGTCGAGGTCGACATCGCCGCCGGCGAGACGCGGACTGCGGCTTACCTTGCGGTCAATGCGCTGGCGGAGGTTCCGACGCTCGAACTCGACGACGGCACGCGCCTCACCGAGTCGCTCGCGATCTGCCGCTGGCTAGAAGAGCTGCACCCGGAACCGGACCTGTTCGGCCGGCAGCCCCGCGAACGCGCGGCGATCAACAGCTGGATCGACCGGCTGATGTTCCGCCTGTACCTGCCGACGACGCAGGTGTTCCGCAACACGCACGCGTTCTGGGCGACGCGCCTGAAGCAGGTCCCGGAGTGGGGCGGGTTGCAGCGCCAGGCGGTGGAGGCCGAGTACGACGCGCTCGATGCAGCGTTTGCCGACGGCGAGTACCTGGCGCGCGGCTCGTTCAGCATGGCGGACATCGTGGCCTTCACGGCGGTGGAATTCGGCAAGCCGTCCGGGATCCGGGTCGGCGACAGCCGGCCGGCGCTGCGGCGCTGGTACGAGGCGGTCGGCGCCCGGCCGAGCGCCCGCGCCTGAGCCGCGCGGGATCCTGCCGGCCCGGAACCGTCTGCTAGAATCCCGGTCTCCGCGGGGGTCGATGTGGCTCGCGTGACGGCCGGCCGGCGCGGCGCACGGCCGCTGACGCCGCACGGCGATCGCAGCCTCCCAGGACCATGAAGCGCCCTACCTACCTCGAGCTTGGCCGCCGGCAGCGCTTCGGCCGTCCGGCCCAGAAGCGCCCGGGCCCGCTGCCGCCGCCGCCGGATCCCGCGACAGTCGCCGACTTCGACCTCGGGACCTGGCGCGTGCGTCCGGCGCTCGCGCGCCTGACGCGCGCCGACCGCATCCTGGTGCTCGAGGACGCGACCTTGAAGATCCTGCTGCTGCTCGCCGAGCGGCCGCCGGGTGGCGTCAACCGCGACGAGCTCGCGGCGCGCGTGTTCGGGCCGGGCGGCATCGAGGCCAACGAGGACAAATTCAAGCGCTGCCTCAGCTTCCTGCGCCGGACGTTCTCCGAGGACGGCGCCGTGCGCATCGTCAACGCGCCCGGCGACTGTTACGTACTCGAGATCGGTGAGCCCGTCCCCGGTCGAAGGCTGCGCGTGTCGGCGACCGACGCGCTGCTCGAGCAGCCGGCCGCCATCGAGGCCTGGCTGCACCGCGGCCGGCGCCGCGCACTCTCGATCGCGCTGGCCGGCGTCGTGGTGGTCGCGATCACCGTGGCGCTGATCTCGATCATCGACCGCGGCCACGTCGTGCTGTTCGGCAAGGTCACTGCGGTCACCGCCCTCGCGGCCGAACCGGGCGCCAAGCGCAGCCCGAGCTTCTCGCCGGACGGGCGCCAGCTGGTGTACGCGTGGCAGCGACCCGACGGCAGCGAGAGCCTCTACGTGCGCGCCGTCACCGGCGGCGGCGCGCGAGCGCTGACGAGCGGCGCGGGACGAGACTCGCATCCGGTCTGGTCGCCGAGCGGCGCGCTGATCGCGTTCCAGCGGCGGTCTGAGACCGGCTGCACGGTGGAGGTCGTTTCGCCCGACGGCGGTGTGCCGCGGCGCCTGACGGACTGCGACTTCGGTGGTGGCGGTGCGATGACCTGGATGCGCGACGGCGGCGCGCTGATTTTCACGCACCGCACCGCCGCCTACCTGTCGACGCAGCTGGTGTCCGTGGCCATCGCCGATGGCCACCTGACCGGCGTCACCAACCCGGTCAGCGGCATGCCCGGCGACTCGGGCCCGTCACTGGCGCCGACCGGGCGCCGGCTCGCGTTCCTGCGCACGCGCTCGCCGGGCGCCGAGGACCTGATGCTGCTCGAACTCGGTGGCACGACCCCCGAGCGGATTACGCGCGACGGCCTGCCGCTCGCGGGCACCGCCTGGGAGCCGGCGGGCCTGTCGGTGATCTATGCCTCGCCGCGCGCCGGTCAGGATGCGCTCTGGCGGACGCGGCTCGGCGGCGGCCCGCCGGAGCTCGTACTCGCGCGCGGCGAACCACTGCGCTCGCCCGCGCTCACCAACGACGGCCGGGCGCTCGCCTTCGAGCGCTGGCGGACGCCGACCCGGCTCGCGCGGCTCGGGCTCGACCCGGCCGCGCCCGACCTGCCGCCGTGGCGGTCCGCCGGCGCGCTCGAGCGTGGCGCGAAGGTCTCGGCCGATCGCTCGAGGGTTGTGTTCGTCTCGAACCGCGGCGGCCGCGACCGCCTGTGGCTCGCGGACGCGGCCGGCGGCGCGGAGGCCGCGCTGACGCAGGGCGAGTTCGACTACCTCGAGACACCGCGCTGGTCGCCGGACGGCCGCTTCATCGCCTTCGCGGCGGTGAAAAACCGCCGCTTCGACGTCTGGACCGTAGACGTCGCGACCGGCGCCGAGCAGCGCCAGACCGACGACGGATCAAGTCGTGCGCCGAGCTACTCGCGCGACGGCCACTGGCTGTACTTCGGCTCCGCCCAGACGGGCCACTGGCAGCTGTACCGGCGGCCGTGGCCAGGGCCGGGCCCGAACGAGGTGCTGACCACGCAAGGCGGGCTCGCGGCGATCGAGTCGCGCGACGGCGACTTGCTCTACTACGTGCGTCCCGACCGCAACGGGCTGTGGGAGCGCAATCGCGAGCCGGGCGGTGACGACCGGCTCGTGACGCCCGAGCTGACACCGATCGACTGGCGCAACTGGGAGGTCGCCGGCGACTCGATCTGGTTCGTGACCCGGCCCCGGGGAGCGGAGCCGACGATCGCCCGCTACGCGCTCGCCGACGGCCGCGTGACGTACCGCCAGGTCGTCCCGGGAATCCTCGCCGACTCGGGACTCGCCCTCGCACCCGACGGGGCATCGCTGCTGGCGGCCCTGCCGGGCGAGGCGCAGGTCGACATCGAGATCGCGACGCTCGAATAGCGAGCGCGGAATCAGCGATCGCCGGGGTGCGCCGCGCCCGGCCACTGCAGCGTGCCGGTCGCAGCGGCCCGCGCCGCCGCGGCGGCATTCACGTACCACGGCAGGCCCGCCGCCGCGATCCCGGCAAGCTCGGCGACAGCGAGGCTTTCGTCCGGCACGAGCAGGAAATCGGCGCCGAGCCTGGCCGCCGCCGCCGCCTGAGCGGCGCCCGCGACGACGAGCCCGACGAGCGCGTGACGGTCGGCCGCCGGCACGAAACGGTCGGCGCGCGTATAGACCGAACAGTGCCCCGCGGGCGTCGCCGGATCGACGACGCAGACCAGGTCGCCGTCGGCAGCGACCGCCGGAGCGTCGTCGGCGGCCAGCCACGCGACCGGCCCGCGCGGCAGGGCGCGGCCCCGGGGCGCTCCGGTGGCCGGCGCGAAATGCGCCGGCAGCCGGAGCGCGGTGACGATCGGCCGGTCGGCCTCGAGCAGGTCCGCATCGGCAAGGGCCGCGGGCAGGCACCAGCGGAGCTGCTGGCCGTCGAGTCCCGCGGGCACGCCGCGCCATGCCCGCACCCGCCAGCAATCGATGCAGACCGCCGCGGCGGCGCCCGGGTAGCGGTGCGTCAGGGCGAGCAGCGGTTCGGCCCGCTCCACCGAGATCCCGAGTTCCTCGGCGAGCTCGCGGTCGAGCGCAGCGCGGGCGGTCTCGCCGGCGCGGACCTTGCCGCCCGGGAACTCCCAGCGGCCCGCGAACGACCGGCCGGCCGGGCGCTCGGCGATCAGCACGCGTCCGTCGGCAGCGACCAGTGCTCCCGCGACGACCAGCACGGGCGGGGCGCCGGTCGCTGCTGCTGCGCTCACTCGGCGGCGTCGTGACATGCGTAACTTATTGTTTTATAAAAGTTTATAATTTGGTCGGCCGTCATCGGCGCGTTGCATCGCGACTCCAGCAGCGGGACCCGATCAACTGGCCGCGGGCCGGCGGCGCCGCGCGCCGGTGGCCGGCTTGCCGTGCAGCCGCGGTCGATTATGCTGACTTCGCTGCGGCGCCGGGCATCATGCGGAAAGCGGGCCTTGCCGAACGGAAGTCCCTTTTCTTTCGCGATCGTAACGACCATCACGACGTCACACCATGAGTTCTCCGCAGCAAGAGACGATGCTGGCCCGCGGCACGAGCCTGCGCTTCGCGACGACCGTCGGCAGCGCGGCGATCCTCATGTGGGCGACACTTGCGCCGCTCACGACGATGAGCGGGGGCATTCCGCCGATAGAACTGGTGGCCCTGACGTTTGGCACTGCGTTTCTCTCCGGACTTTGCTGGTTGCTGCTGTCCGGCGGCGCCGCGCGACTGCGCGTGTTTCGGCAACCGCTCCGCTACTGGTTGCTGGCCGTGGGCGCGCTCTACTGCTACCACGCGTTGTATTTTCTCGCGCTCGCCACCGCACCTCCGGCCCAGGCGAGCCTGATCGCGTACTTGTGGCCGCTGCTCATCGTTGTCTTCTCCGCGTTCGCCGCAGGCGAACGCCTGCGCGTGGCCCATGTGACCGGCACGATCCTGGGTCTGGTCGGAACGGCGGTGCTGGTCCTGACGAGACAGCCGGGGGCGGAGACCGCCAGCAATCCCGCATTGGGGCTGTGCGCCGCCTTTGCCTGCGCGCTGATCTGGTCCGGCTATTCCGTCGCCAATCGCCGATTCAGCGCGATTCCCAGCGACGTCATGGTGGGTGTGTGCGGCGTCGTCGCCCTGCTCGGGCTGCTGACGCACCTCGCCGTCGAACGGCACAGCGTCTGGCCGTCCGGTCAGCAATGGCCCGCGGTGATCGGCCTCGGCTTCGGACCGGTGGGCCTCGCATTCCTAGCCTGGGACTACGGCACGAAGCACGGTAACGTCCCGCTGCTGGGTACACTCTCCTACGCCGCACCGGTGATTTCGACGGTGCTGCTGGTCGTCCTCGGTCGGGCACCCGCGACACTGTCACTGTTGTTTGCGTGTGTGCTGGTCGTGGGCGGAGCATGGATCGCGACCCGTCCGGGCCGCGACGACCGGACCGACGCCGCGGCCGCGGCTGCCACTACCCTCGAGGGGCGGGATCATGACGTCGAGCGGTGAAGCGGCGAGCTGGGCGGACTTCGAACGGATCGGCCTGCGCGTGGGCACGGTCCGCAGGGTGGAGCCGTTTCCGGAGGCCCGCAAGCCCGCGTACAAGTTGTGGATCGACCTGGGGCCGCTCGGCATCAAGCAGTCGAGCGCCCAGCTGACCGCCCTCTATCCCGCGGAGTCACTGCTCGGACGCCAGGTGATCTGCGTGACCGGCCTCGGGCACAAGAAGATCGCGGGCTTCCGGTCGGAAGTACTGACGACGGGATTCTATCGCGAGGACGGCGCGGTGGTGCTGGCCGCGGTCGAGCAGCACGTCGCCGATGGCACGCCGTTGGCGTAAGACCATGGCCTCGACCCGGGTGAACATGCCGTCAATCGTCCGACCCGCCGGCGCGACTGACCGCGTCCACGCGGGCGGCGCGACGTGCGACGAGCGCCTGCCGGCCCGCTGATGCCCGACGCCGCGACGCAGACGGTCAAGCTGACAGCCGTCATGCCGTGCCTCAACGAGGAACGGACCGTCGGCCGCTGCATCGAGAAGGTGACGGCGGCCTTCGGGGCCATGGGCATCGCAGGCGAGGTGCTGGTCGCCGACAACGGCTCGACTGACCGCTCGGTCGAGATCGCGACCGCGGCGGGCGCCCGCGTGGTCCGCGTGGCGACGCCGGGCTATGGGGCCGCGCTGATCGCCGGCATCGCGGCCGCCCGCGGCGACTACATCGTCATGGCGGACTCGGACGACTCCTACGACTGGTCCAACGTCGCACCGTTCGTCGCGAAGCTCGACGAGGGCTACGATCTCGTCGTCGGCAACCGGTTCCTCGGTGGCATCGACGCCGGAGCCATGCCCGCCCTGCACCGCTATCTCGGCAACCCGGTCCTGTCGTGGCTCGCACGCACCGTTCACCACGCGCCGATCCGGGACTTCCACTGCGGCATGCGGGCCTTCCGGCGCGGTGCCTTCGCGCGCATGGACGTGCGCACCACCGGCATGGAGTTCGCGACCGAGATGATCGTCAACTCGGCCAAGGCGGGCCTGCGCATCGGGGAGGTCCCGACGCGCCTGCAGCGCGACGGCCGCGACCGGCCGCCACACCTGCGCCCGTTCCGCGACGGCTGGCGCCACCTGCGCTTCATCCTGGCCTACGGCCCTAACCACCTCTACCTCGCCCCCGGCGGGCTTATGCTGCTCGCCGGCCTCGTGACGGTCGCGACACTCGCACGCGGCCCGGTGGTGATCGCCGGTCACTACCTCGGAATCCACTTCCTCGCACTCGGCTGCCTGCTCGCGATGGTCGGCTTCAACGTCATCAACCTCGGCGTGCTCGCGAAGGTGATCGCGCTGCGCCGGCACCCTCAGCTCGACTCGCGCATCACGCGCTGGGTGCTGCGCGAGTTCACGCTCGAGGCGGGCCTGCTGGCGGGCGCGCTCCTCTGCGCGCTCGGCGCCGGTATCGACGTCGTGCTGCTGCTGCGCTGGCTGGCGCATCCGGGCCTCGCGATGGCATCCACCGAGCACCTCGGCTTCGTGGCGACGCTGGCGTTCGTGCTCGGCGTCAACCTGATGTTCGATGCGTTCCTGCTCGACCTGCTGGCGCAGGAGCACCGCGACGCGCCCGGCGGACGCCGTTGAACGGCGTGTCGGGCGCCGCCACCGCAGGCCGCAGCTCCATGGCGCACGACTTCACCGTGATCGTGCCGGTGCGAAACGGCGGACCGCGCTGGATCGCCGCGGCGAAGGCACTGGCCGCGGCGGTGCCATCGCCGGCCCGGGTAGTCGTTATCGACTCCGAATCGAGCGACGGCAGCGACGTGGCGGCCGCGCAGCTCGGGTTCACGGTCGAGCGGATCACGGCCGCGAGCTTCAGCCACGGCGGTACGCGCGAGGCGGCGGTCGAGCGCCACGGCCGGGACCGGCCGTTCGTCGTCTTGCTGACCCACGACGCGGTGCTGGACGACTCGGGCGCGATCGAGGTCCTGCTCGAGTCGTTCAGCGACCCGCAGGTCGGCTGCGCCTTCGGCCGGCAGCTGCCACACGCCGACGCCGACCCGTTCGCGCGACACTTCGTGGCATTCAACTACCCGCCAGTCAGCGCCACCCGCTCACTCGCGGACGCCGCGACTCTTGGCATCAAAGCGGCCTATTTCTCCAATTCCTTCGCTGCCTACCGGGTCAGCGACCTGCGTGCGGCGGGCGGCTTCCCGGCGCACCTGATCGTCGGCGAGGATGCGCACGTCGCGATGCGCGTGCTGCTCGCGGGCCGCAAGGTGCGCTACTGCGCCGCTGCCCGCGTCCGGCACTCGCACAACTACCGCTGGCTGGACGACATGCGACGCTATTTCGACTTCGGCGTGATGCACTCTCAGATCCCGGAGCTGCTCACCCGCTTCGGCAATCCGGAGGGCGAGGGATTGCGCCTGGTAGCGTCGGAACTTGCGTTCCTCGCACGGCAACACCCGCTCCTGGCGGCCACGGTGCCGTGGCGCGAGGGCATGAAGTATCTGGGCTACCGGCTCGGGCGGGCGCACGCGTCGCTGCCGCGCGCGCTCAAGACGAGGCTCAGCATGACGCGGGGATTCTGGCGCGCACCCAGCGCTGCTCCTTCGCTGCCGCCCCGCAGGCTCTCGTCCGCAGGCTCGTCGCCCGGGCCGGCCGCCGGTGCGCTCGTGCCGGCTGCCGCATTGCGCGACAGTCCGGCCCGCGACCGGACCCCGTCGCCCGCGTCACGCGCGGAGGGTGCCTGGAGCATCGGACCATTCATTCGCCGGATGCTGGGACCGCGGCTGTTTCCTGCGGTCGGCGCGCGTTACCGTGCCCTGTTCGTGCACCTCGGCAAGGTCGTCGACCACCTGCCGGAGCTGCGGGACGTCCGCCACGTGCTCGACATCGGCGGCGGCGACGGCGCGGTACTCGACGTCATCCTCGGGCGCCAGCGCACCGTGCGGGCGACCTTGCTCGACGTCGCGGCCAACGTCGGCTGGGCGATCCGCCCGGAATTGCTGCCACGCGTGACGCTGCTGCCGGCAACGACCTTGCGGGCCTACATCGACAGCGACCGCGAGCTACCGGACCTGGTCGTCGTCAGCGACGTCCTGCACCACATCCCGGCCGTTCAGCGACTGGCGTTTCTGCGGGACGTGGGCCGAGTCCTGAATGGACATCCGGCCACCATCGCCATCAAGGACGTCGAGCAGGGCCACTGGCGCGCCACGCTCGGCTACTGGTCGGACCGCTACGTAACGGGCGACCGCAATGTCCGCCTGATCGGCGTCGAGGAGCTGCTCGGTCTCGCGGCCGAAGCATTTCCCGGAGCGGTGATCGAGCGCACCGGCCTGGGTCAGGCCGACCCTCCGAACTACAGCATTCTGGTACGGGTCCCCGCCGCGCCGCCCTGAACGGGCGACGACCCCGGCGACTGCGCCAGGTGCGCGGCCCATCCGCGCGCTCAGCTTCCTCGCCTGAAGATCAGCTTGCGACCCACGAGATAATTGAACGCGAACAGTAGCGCCGTGATGAGCACGTTGGCGGCGAGATAGTGGACGTGGAGCAGGCCGACGGCCACGTAGAACATCGCGAGGCTCGCAAGCAGCGATCCCGCCATCGCCAGGTAGTAGCCGAGCCACTTGTCGGCCCGGTCGGCAACCTGCACGCGGAACGTGAACAGGCCGTTCAGCACGAAACCAACCGCGTTGACGACGACGAAACACGCCAGCAGCGACAGCAGGTAGTGGACGTGCAGCCACTCGGTGCCGACGTAGAGGGCGACGGTATTGAGGATGAAGCAGAGACCGCCGACGAGCAGGAATCGGGGCAGCTCGCGGCGGACGGAATGAGGACGCGTGACCACGGGCCCTGTCGCTACTGTCGCGTGGCCACGGCGGCGCGCCGCGAACGGAGAGCGTGCGGATCTGCCGCCGGCGGCGCCGCGTCCGGGGGCGAGCGGCTCACGGCCGCCGCCACAGGCTGCCGCGGGCATCGGCCTGCGCCAGTGTCGCGCCGGGAAAGTACCCGACGACGAGGCGCGCGTCCGCCTCGGCCGACTCGCTCATCAGCGTGATGACGCGGTCGCGGCCCGGGAAATTCTGGATCGCGTCCCAGCTGTAGAGCCCCCGCTGCGCCGTCACGAATACCACCCACTGACCGTCGGCCGGCGCCGGCGGAATCTGTGCGAGATGCTCCTGCTGGATCGCCTGAGCCTGCCAGAAGCGCAAGCCGGTCGCGAGCACGAGGCTCGCGACCGCCATGCCGCCCGCCCAGTCTCGCCACGCCCGGTCGCCGGCGCTGTCCGAGCCATGGCGCGCGATCATCGCCGCGGCGAGCAGCGGCAATGCAGCCCAGGCCGAGTGCAGGTAACGGTAACCCCATCCGTGGCCCTGGTCGAGCGGCACGAACCAATAGAGGACGTAGGTCAGCAGCGCGGAAGCTGCGAACAGTGCGAGCGGTCCGCGCGCGCCGCGCAGGCCGCCGAACGACAGCAGCAGCAGCCCCGGCACGTTCCAGAGCCAGAGCTTCCAGGTCCCGGTCAGCCTGGCGAGCACGGTCTGGTACTGCGGCCACTCGAATATGTTGCTCAAGCGAGCGACCAGCAGGCCCCGAATGGCAACCGGCTGTGCATGGCCGGTGGCGGGCTGGATGTGCGCGACGAACGCCGGCCAGCCGGCACCGACCAGCAGGCCGATCGGCAGGTAGCCCGCCAGCAACGCCGCCACGGCCGGCCAGCGGGCGCGCTTAAGCAGCAGCCAGACGATCCAGGGTGCCGCGAACAGCAGGTGCGGCACCGGGTTGTGCAGCACCAGTGCGAGACCACCGACCAGCCCGGCCGCGAAGGCGCGCGCCGGCCGCGGATCGAGCAGCAGCAGCGCATACAGCAGGTTGGCCGCGAGGTGCGCCGGCATCGAGTAGAACGACATGCCGTTGACCGCGAACACCGGTGAGCCAAGCGTGAACAGCAGCGCCCAGCCGGCGGCCTCGCACGTGCCGATGATCCGGACCGCGAGCGCGTGCACCAGCAGCACCGACGCCGCCGCCAGCAGCGGGTTCAACAGCCACGGCACTCCGGCCCACGCGAACGGCGTCAGCAGCAGGGCGAACCCCGGCCAGTACATCGACGCCGTCTCACCGGTCAGCGGATCGAGGGCCAGGAAATACCCCCGGAACGGCACCGGGATCATCCGGTCGAGCAGCTCGGGCTGCAGGAACCACGACAGCCGGCCCTGCGCGAACGCGTAGGCCTGGGCGAGCGGCGCAGACTCGTCCATCGCGAGCGCATGCGCGTGGTAGACGAAGCGTGCGCCGATCGCCAGCACCAGAAACGTGCCGAGTGCCGTCGCGCCCGGTCGCTCGCCCAGCCACCGCGCCAGCCGGCCGCCCGACCGCCGCAGCCCCGGGCTGCACCAGACGAGCGCCACGATCGCCACGGCGAGCGCCGCGCCCCAGTTGTCGTAGAACGCGAACAGCCGGTCGAACATCGGGTGCGCGAGGCGGTCGCGGTGCGGCCAGCGCGCGAACCAGGTGGCAAGCCATGCGGCGGCGCTGATGGCGAGCGTCGCGAGCGCAAACAGGCTCGCCGGCCGCAGGCGCCGCGCGCTCCAGCGCCGCTCAGCATCGGAGTTCATCGCGGTCCCGTCCTAGGCCTCGCCCCGCAGCTGCCCGTGACAGTGCTTGTACTTCTTGCCCGACCCGCACGGACAGGGATCGTTGCGGCCGACGTCGAGGGCGACGTCGGTGCCCTCGCTCGGGATCTGTCCGTGGCAGTGCTTGTACTTTTTGCCCGAGCCGCAGGGGCAGGGCTCGTTGCGACCGACCTTGCGCTCGGCGCGCTGGAACGGCGACATTGCGGCGGTCGCCGGCACGTCGAGCCCCGCCGCGGCGCCCTGGTTCGGCGCCGTCAGGGGCCCCGCGGCAGCGACCGCCGGATCCGTGTCGAGCGCCACCGGCGGCGGCGCGGCGTGCTGAAACTGCATCATGCGCGCGAGCCGGGCCTGGCGCTGCTGTTCCTCGCGCTCGATCTCCGCCTCCGACCGCACCTGCAGGCGCGACAGCAGCGTGACCGTGTCGGACTTGATCCGATCGAGCATCGCCGAGAACAGCTCGAAGGCTTCGCGCTTGTATTCCTGCTTCGGGTTCTTCTGCGCGTACGAGCGCAGGAAGATCCCCTGGCGCATGTAGTCCATGGCCGCCAGGTGCTCGCGCCAGTGCTGGTCGACCGTCTGCAACATCACCGTCCGCTCGATGCGGCGCAAGTCGGTCGCTCCGACCTGCGCCTCGAGCGCGGCATAGGACACCTCGAGCTGCGCGAGCAGGTGCGCCTCGAGGTCCGCCGGTGTGCGTGCGCGGTCGCTGTCCAGCCACTCCTTGACCTCCGCCTTGAGGCCGAATTCCCGCTCCATCGCCTGCTGCAGCACCGGCAACGCCCAGTGTTCCTCGATCGTCTCGGCGGGAATCGCCTGCGCGACCAGGCCGCTGACCACCTCGGCGCGCAGCGCGGCGATCGTATCGGCGATGTCGTCGGCCGCCATCAGTTCGTTGCGCTGGCCGTAGATGACCTTGCGCTGATCGTTGGCGACGTCGTCGTACTCGAGCAGGTTTTTGCGAAGGTCGAAGTTGTAGGCCTCGACCTTGCGCTGCGCGCGCTCGATCTGGCGCGTCAGCATCGCGCTTTCGATCGCCTCGCCCTCCTTCATGCCGACCCGCGACAACAGCGCTTTCATGCGCGTCGGGTCGCCGAAGATCCGCATCAGGTTGTCTTCCAGCGACAGATAGAAGCGCGACGAGCCCGGGTCGCCCTGGCGGCCGGAGCGGCCGCGCAGCTGGTTGTCGATGCGGCGCGACTCGTGCCGCTCGGTGCCGATGATGTGCAGCCCGCCGGCAGCGACCACCTGCTCGTGACGCTCGGTCCACTCGGTCTGCGCCTGGGCCACGGCCGCAGCGTCGAGAGGCGGCGCGCCGGGTGCCGCCGCGTCCGGCCGGCCGCCGAGCACGATGTCGGTGCCGCGGCCGGCCATGTTGGTGGCGATCGTGACGCCGCCCGGGCGGCCGGCCTGGGCGACGATCTGGGCTTCTCGCTCGTGCTGCTTGGCGTTCAGCACCTGGTGGACGATCCCCTGCTTCTCGAGCAGCCGCGACAGCAGCTCCGAGGTCTCGATCGACGTGGTGCCCACCAGCACCGGCTGCTGCCGCTTGACGCAGTCGCGGATGTCCTCGCTGATCGCGTCGAACTTGTCCTTCTGCGTGAGGTAGACGAGATCCGAGCTGTCCTTGCGGATCATCGGCCGGTGCGTCGGGATCACCACCACCTCGAGCCCGTAGATCTGCTGGAACTCGTAGGCCTCGGTGTCGGCGGTGCCTGTCATGCCCGCGAGCTTGCGGTACATG
Organism: Pseudomonadota bacterium; assembly: GCA_025351005.1. Classification (GTDB taxonomy): domain Bacteria; phylum Pseudomonadota; class Gammaproteobacteria; order Steroidobacterales; family Steroidobacteraceae; genus CAIKZZ01. The sequence continues at coordinate 18,880 of JANXWS010000032.1, forward strand.
CGGAAGTAGTTCTGAAAGGTGATCGACGCGATCGTCTGGTTCTCTTCGCGGACGTCGACGCCCTCCTTGGCCTCGACCGCCTGGTGCAGCCCGTCCGACCAGCGCCGTCCCGGCATCGTGCGCCCGGTGAACTCGTCGACGATGATGACCTCGCCGTTGCGTACGATGTACTCGACGTCCTTGCGGTAGATGGCGTGCGCGCGCAGTGCAGCGTTGAGGTGGTGCATCAGGCGGATGTTGACCGCATCGTAGAGGCTGCCGCCGTCGCGCAGCAGGCCACCCTCCGCGAACAGCTGCTCGACGTGGTGATGGCCGACCTCGGTCAGGTGTACCTGCTTCTGCTTCTCGTCGACCCAGTAGTCGCCGCCGACGCCGAGCGCGTAGCTCTGGTCCTGCGAGAGCGGCTGCAGCGTGACCCCGGACGACGCAGGCCCCTGCTGCTTGCCGTCCGCCGCAGCCGGCGCCTTGCCGCCACCGACGTCGACCGCGACCGGGTGCGCGTGGCGGTCGCGCCAGACGTCGAACTTGGCGCGCGCCGGTCCCTTGGCCCCCGCCAACGCGGCCAGCACGTCCTCGGGCCGCGTCACGGCGGCACCGTTGGCGCTCATGATGACGTCGCCGGCGCGCAGCTCACCGCGCACTCGGTCGCGGTCGACCGCCACCACGAACACGCCGCCGTCGACCGGCTCCTCGCTCGCCGCCGGCGCCAGCCGCGGCACGAGCTTGTTGATCGCGAGGTAGAGCTCGGTGCTCTCCTCGGCCGGCCCGGAAATGATCAGCGGAGTGCGCGCCTCGTCGATCAGGATCGAGTCGACCTCGTCGACGATCGCGAATTCGAGGCCGCGCTGCACGCGGTCCTCGAGCCGGAACGCGAGGTTGTCGCGCAGGTAGTCGAAGCCGTACTCGTTGTTGGTGCCGTAGGTGATGTCGCAGGCGTACGCGGCGCGTTTCTCGTCCTGGGTCTGGCCCGAGCGGATCACGCCGACGGTGAGGCCGAGGAAGCGGTACACCGGCCCCATCCACTCGGCGTCGCGGCCGGCCAGGTAGTCGTTGACGGTCACGACGTGGGTGCCCTTGCCGGGCAGTGCGTTCAGGTACACGGGCAGGGTCGCGACCAGCGTCTTGCCCTCGCCGGTGCGCATCTCGGCGATCTTGCCCTGGTGCAGCCCGATGCCACCGATCAGCTGCACGTCGAAATGCCGCAGCCCGATCGTGCGCCGGGCCGCCTCGCGCACGGCCGCGAACGCCTCGGGCAGCACGTCGTCGATCGTCTGGCCGCTCGCGAGCCGCTCGCGGAATCCCGCGGTCAGCCCCGGGAAGGCGTCATCGGCGAGCGCCTGCATGCTGGCGTCGAAGGTGTTCGCCGTGGCCACCAGCTTCGAGTACTGGCGCAGCAGGCGCTGGTTACGGCTGCCGAAAATCGAGGTCAGAAGCTTGAACACGGGTCAGGGTCCTTCGCGGGCCGGGGGTAACGGCTGCGCGGGAAAAGTCGCGCATTGTACTAAGGAGCGCCCGCCATTACCCGTGGCCCGGGCAGGCGTGTCCGGGAGGCCGGGGGGTGCCGGCCGGCAGGCTGTCGGTGGGGGTCCGGCCGCTAGCGCGCAGCGGTGAGCGGCGGCGGCGCGTTCCTGGTGATAAACGCCATCGGGTCGACCGGGGTACCGTCGCGGAGCACTTCGAAATGAACGTGCGGGCCGGTGGAGTGCCCGGTACTGCCGATCAGCGCCAGCGCCTGCCCCTTCTGCACGGTGTCACCGGTCTTCACGAGCACCTTCGAATTGTGGGCATAGCGGGTCACGTAGCCGTTGCTGTGGTCGACCTCGACCAGGTTGCCGTAGCCGAAGCGCTCGCCCGCCCAGGTCACGATGCCGGTCGCCACCGACAGCACGTCACCGCCGGCCTCGCCCGCGAAGTCGACGCCCGAGTGAAAGGTCGTGTAGCCGGTGAAGGGGTCGACGCGCTCGCCGAAGAACGACGAGATGAAGCCGGACGACACCGGCCGGCCCTGCGGGTGGACGTCGCGACGCAGCTCGCGCGTCAGGATCAAGTTCTCGAGGGCACCCAGCTGCCGCTCCCGGTCCGCCAGCTGGCCGGACAGGCGGTCGAGCATGTCGGTCAGCACCGGCATGCTGGCGGGGATCCCGGTCGCGGCCGAGACGCCGGTGCCGCCGACGGGCGGCGTGACCGAGAAATTGAACTCGCCCTTGGTCAGGCCGGCCATCTCGGTGAGGCGCCGGCCGAGCGCGTCGAGGCGAATCACGTGGGCATTCATCTGGCCCACCCGCATCGCCAGCGCGTCGACGTTTTCCTGCAGCGAATGCCGCGCGGCCTCGACGTCCTGGCGCTGGTGGACCAGCTCCGCCGTCCACCGCTCGAGCTGGGCGCCCGGCTGAGCTTCCGCCCAATGGGCACCGAGCAGCGACCCGGCCGCGAACACGCCGCCGAGCAGCAGCAGCAGCACCGACAGGGCCGCCGTCAGGAACAGCGGCGAGCGCAGATCGAACTGCCGCGCCCGGCCCTGCTGGCGGCTGAAGACGATGATGTTCAAGCCCGTCGCTCCACGCCGACCTCGATCCGGCCCACAGGGGCTCCGACTGACCGGCCGCCCGTACGGTACGGCCTGCGATCCCAACGACTTTGTCGGGAATGGAATGCCGGGGGCCCGGCGCCGTCCGCGGCCGCTGCGCCCGCTGCAATTGTTACCAGCGCCACCGTGGGCACCCACCCGTCGTCCGGGCGGTCCATCGCGCCGGTATTTTCATCCGGCACCCGTCCGCCTCTCGTACAGACAGTCGTGTCTGTCATGACTGGCAACCCCGCTGTCCTAGCTCGCGCCTTAGACCGGTGGCTTTGCGTCCCCGCCTTTCGACGGGTTTGCCCTTGTGCAGCGCTTGGGACTATGCAACAAAAACCCCCGACCGAACAACCACTCTCGGTCGATTCTGCGACGTCCGTTCGGGTGCACAAATGAGAAAACCAATTTCGGTCAGCGAGTTACTGGCCCAAGGCCGGTCGAAGCTCAAGCGCCTGCAAGAGGGCGCCGATACCGCCGGACGGACTCTTGCTGCACTGCAGCGCGCACTTCCGGCCGACCAGGCCGGGCACGTCTTCGGGGCGTCAGTCGACGAGGGGGGCGTGCTCACGGTGGTGGTCGACAGCGGTGCGTGCGCGACCAGGCTTCGTTACACGGTGCCGGAGGTCGTCGCGGCGCTGTCGGGCGAACTTGGCGTCGTCATCACCCGCACGGTCGTACGGGTGCGCTCCCGCTAGTGCCCGACGGCGGCCGCCGGGACATAGGAGATAGGCGCCTCGGCGCGGTCCCGGAAGGTCACCTCCTCCCAGGCCGATACGTCCGCTATCAGCGCCCGCAGCAGCCGGTTGTTGAGCGCGTGGCCCGATTTGTAGCCGCTGAACTCGCCGATAAGGCTGTGGCCGAGCAGGTACAGGTCGCCGATGGCGTCCAGGATCTTGTGCTTGACGAACTCATCCTCGTACCGCAAGCCATCCTCGTTCAGCACCTTGAAGTCGTCGAGCACGATCGCATTGTCGAGCGTGCCGCCGAGGGCGAGATTCCGGGCGCGCAGCGTTTCCAGATCGCGCATGAAGCCGAACGTGCGTGCGCGGCTCACTTCACGCAGGAACGACGTCGTCGAGAAATCCATCGACGCGCGCTGCGAGTGGCGGCGAAAGATCGGGTGGTCGAACTCGATCTCGAAGTTGACCTTGAAGCCGTTGAACGGATTGAAACGCGCCCATTTGTCGCCGTCGCGGACTTCAACCGGCTTGCGGATGCGGACGAACCGCTTCGCCACGTTCTGTTCCTCGATGCCCGCCGACTGCAGCAGGAACACGAACGGTGCGGCGCTGCCGTCCATGATCGGCACCTCGCCGGCGCTGACCTCGACGAAGGCGTTGTCGACGCCGAGCCCGGCGAACGCGGACAGCAGGTGCTCGACCGTCGACACCTTGACGTCACCGTTGACGAGCGTCGTGCCGAGCTGGGTGTCGCCGACATGCTCGGCGCGGGCCTCGATGTCGACCGGTTCGGGGAGGTCGACGCGGCGAAAGACGATGCCGGTGTTCGGGGCCGCCGGACGCAGCGTCATGTACACCTTCTGTCCGGAGTGCAGGCCGACGCCGGTCGCGCGGATCGTGTTCTTCAGGGTGCGCTGGTTCAGCATTCGGTTATCGGCCGCAGTAACGAAAAAGGCGGAGGCGAGCCTCCGGCAGGGTCGGCGCACCCTAGCACAGGCCGCAAAATCGCCACAAGCCGCGCGGTCGTCAGATCCTGACGACAGGCAGGGCCGGGCCCCACCTCGTCCGGGGCCGGGCTCGTGCCCGGGCGTGCGGCGGCGCTGCGCTGCGCGCGCAGCCGGCCGCGTGCAAGCGCGTTAGATCGCCGCTCACCGCGCATCGGCCGCTCCCGCCCGCCCCGGGCGCGACCGCGCCGGGGCCGACGCCGCCACCGGGTCAGTCCGCCTGGCGCCGCAGGAACGCCGGGATGTCGAGCATCTCGTCGCTGTCCGAGTCCGGGCGCAGGCCGTCGCCGACCGCTGATTTGCGCTGGATCGCCGGCCGCTCGAGCTCGCGATAGTCCGGTGCGGCCGCTGCACCGCTCGCCGCCCCGCGCCGCACCAGCTGCGGCCGGCCCGCGTCGCCGCGGTGCACGACCGGCGCCGCCACCATGACCCGTGGCGCGGACCGTCCGAGGCCGGTAGCAACCACGGTGACGCGCAGTTCCTCCTGCATCTCCGGCTCGATCACGGTGCCGACGACGACGGTCGCGTCCTCGCTCGCAAACTGCTTGACCGTGTTGCCGACTTCCTCGAACTCGCCGATCGACAGGTCCATGCCGGCCGTGACGTTGACGAGGATGCCCTGCGCTCCGGCCAGGTTGATGTCCTCGAGCAGCGGGCTCGACACGGCCATCTCGGCCGCCAGCCGGGCGCGCTCCTCGCCGGTCGCGCTGCCGGTCCCCATCATCGCCATGCCGGTCTCACTCATCACGGTGCGGACGTCGGCAAAGTCGACGTTGATCAGGCCCGGCCGCGTGATCAGCTCGGCGATGCCCTGCACCGCTCCCTGCAGCACGCCGTTTGCCGAGGTGAAGGCGTCCAGCAGTCGCGTCTTCGGCCCGAGCACCGACAGCAACTTCTGGTTCGGAATCGTGATCAGCGAATCGACGAACTTGGACAGCTCGCCGATGCCCTGCTCCGCGACCGCCATGCGCTTCGAGCCTTCCATCGTGAACGGCTTGGTGACGACCGCCACGGTCAGAATGCCGAGCTCCTTGGCGACCTGCGCGACCACCGGTGCCGCGCCGGTGCCGGTGCCGCCGCCCATGCCGGCGGTGATGAACAGCATGTCGCAGCCCTCGATCAGCTCGATGACCCGGTCGCGGTCCTCCATCGCCGCCTGCCGGCCGACCTCCGGATCGGAGCCTGCGCCGAGGCCCTTGGTGATGTTGGTGCCGATCTGCAGCGTCGTCTTCGCCTTCGACCTCTTCAGGACCTGCGAGTCGGTGTTGATGCAGACGAAGTCCACGCCTTCGATGCCGGCCTGCAGCATGTGGTCGACTGCGTTGCAGCCCGCGCCGCCTACGCCGAGCACCTTGATGACGGCGCTCTCGCTGTAGGCATCCATTAGTTCGAACATGTTGCTCTCCTTGACGGGTGAATCAGAAATAACCCTGGAACCACGATTTCATCCGCTCGACGACGTTCTGGACGTTGGCGCCGATCGGCCCGGCATCGGCCGCCAGCGGGGACTGGGCGCGCGCGTACAGCAGGAGCCCGACGCCGGTCGCCTGGATGGGATTGCGGACGACGTCGCCGAGCCCGCTGACGCCGTGCGGCATGCCAAGCCGGACCGGCATGTGGAAGACTTCCTCGGCCAGTTCGACCGCGCCCTCCATCTTGCTGCTGCCACCGGTGATGACGAGACCGGCGGCGATGGCTTCCTCGAACCCGGAGCGCCTGAGCTCGTCGCGAATCAGGTTGTAGAGTTCCTCGTAGCGCGGCTCGACGATCTCGGCGAGCGTCTGTCGGGCAAGGCGCCGCGGCGGCCGGTCGCCGACGCTCGGCACCTCGATCGTCTCGTCCGGGTTGGCGAGCTGCGATAGCGCGCAGGCGTAGCGGACCTTGATGTCCTCCGCGTACTGCGTCGGCGTGCGCATCGAGACCGCGATGTCGTTCGTGACCTGGTCGCCGGCGATCGGGATCACGGCCGTGTGTCGGAGCGCGCCGCCGGAGAAGACGGCCAGGTCGGTCGTGCCGCCGCCGATGTCGACCAGGCACACGCCGAGGTCCTTCTCGTCGTCCGTCAGCACCGCATAGCTCGACGCCCACTGCTCGAGCACGATGTCCTCGACCTCGAGGCCGCAGCGCTGCACGCACTTGATGATGTTCTGCGCGGCGCTCTCGGCGCCCGTGACGATGTGCACGCGCGCCTCGAGCCGCACGCCGGACATGCCGATCGGGTCGCGAATCCCCTCCTGGTTGTCGATGATGAATTCCTGCGGGATCACGTGCAGGATCCGCTGGTCGGCCGGCAGCGCAACCGCCTGCGCTGCGTCCATGACGCGCGCGATATCGCCGTTGGTGACTTCCTTGTCCTTGATCGCGACGATGCCGTGCGAATTGATGCTGCGGACGTGACTGCCGGCGATGCCGGTGTAGACGGCGTTGATCTCCACGCCCGCCATCAGTTCGGCCTGCTCGACCGCGCGCTGTATCGACTGCACCGTCGAATCGATGTTGACGACCACGCCGCGCTTCAGTCCGCGCGACGGGTGTGAGCCGACGCCGATGATCTCGAGCTCGCCGTCCGGTTTCAGCTCGCCGACCAGCGCGACCACCTTGGACGTGCCGATGTCGAGGCCGACGATGAGGTGGCGATCCGTACGCTTAGACATCTTGATCCCGCTTCTGAGTCACCAGGGTCTCCTCGCCGGTGGCCGGGCGCGCCTGCGGCGCCGCCGGTGTCCGCCAGCCGACGGTGAAGCCGTTCGAATAGCGCAGATCCAGGAACGAGATGTCGCCCGGGCGACTGACGACGAGCGGCGCACCCACCTTGAGGAAGCGCTCGAGCCGCTCCTGCAGCTGCCGCCGCCCGAAGCGCACCGTCACGCCGTTCGCGAGATCGAGCTCCCAGGCGCCGCGCGCGTCGAGCCGGAGCGCGGTGATGCGCAGTCCCGACTCGAGGAGGCGCGGCTGTGCCTCGAAGAACAGCTGCGACACCTGCCGCTCAGACCCCTCCGGGCCGTCGAGTTGCGGCAGCTCGGTCGGCACGTGGTGCGCAACCCGGACGAACAGCTCGCCGCGGGCGTTCAAGAGCCCGGTCGCACCCCAGCGTGCGCTCGCGGTCTGCTCCGTGACCTGCACCGCCAGGGCGTCCGGCCAGCGGCGCTGCACGCGCGCATGGTCGACCCACGGCAGCGCCTCGATCGCGCGCTGCAGGCCCTCGAGATTGGAGCTGACGAAGCCGCCCTGCAGCCGGCTGCGGACGACCTGCTCGACGTCGAGGGGCGAGACGCGCTGGAACGCACCGGCGACGTCGATGTGGCGAATCGGGCGATCGAGCGCGAACACGATTGCCGCCGCAAGCGACGCGACCGCGAGCGTCCCGAGCGCGGCCGGCGCGAGTCGCTTCCAGTTCACGGCCGGCAGCCGCAGGCGGCGGCGCTTGTCGACGCGCGCGCGATTTCGCGCGCGGCGCGGCCAGAGGCCCGCGAGCGCCGTCACGGCTTGGCTCCGGCCAGCGCAGTGCCGCTGGTCGCGAGGATCCGCCAGACGAGTTCGTCGAACTCGATGCCGACCGCGCGCGCGGCCTTCGGCACCAGCGAGTGGCTGGTCATGCCGGGCGTGGTGTTGACCTCGAGCAGCCAGCTGGCGCCGGCGCCGTCGCGCATCAGGTCGACCCGGCCCCAGCCGGTCGCGCCGGCCGCATTGAACGCTGCGAGGGCCAGCGCGCGCATCTCGGCTTCCGCCTTGCCCTCGAGGCCCGGGCACAGGTACTGGGTATTCTCGGCGACGTATTTGGCGTGATAGTCGTAGTAGTCGCCGGCAGGCACGATGCGGATCGTCGGCAAGGCCTCACCCGCGAGGATGCCGACCGTGAACTCGCCTCCCTCGATCAGGCTCTCCATCAGCAATTCGCCGCCATAGCGCTGCGCGAGGGCGACCGCCGCCGGCAGCTCGGCTGCATCGAAGACGCGGCTGACGCCGACGCTCGAGCCTTCGAGCGACGGCTTGACGATCAGCGGCAGGCCGAGCCGGGCCGCGGCGGCAGCGACGTCGCTGCCGGGGGCAAGCCTCTGGTAGCGCGGCGTCGGCAGCCCGACCGCAACCCAGACCTGCTTGGTGCGGATCTTGTCGAGCGTCAGAGCGGCGCCGAGCACGCGCGAGCCCGTGTACGGAACGCCGCTGGCCTCGAGCAGGCCCTGCACGACGCCGTTCTCGCCGGCGCCGCCGTGCATGATGTTGAAGACGCGGTCGACGCGGCCTGCGGCGAGCGCCGCGACCAGCGCCGGCACGCCGTCGATGCCGGCCGCGTCGACGCCGCGACGCCGCAGCGCCTCGAGCACGTTGCGCCCGGAGTCGAGCGAGACATCGCGCTCGGCGCTGTCGCCGCCGTAGAGCACGGCGACCCGGCCGAAGCGTGCGGGTGCGAGCGTCGCGTTCAAGCGGGGTCTCCCATGATCCGCACCTCGGGCACGAGCCGGACGCCGTGACGGCGCTCGACCTCGGCCTGCACGTGCGCGATCAGGCGCTCGAGATCGGCCGCGGTCGCGTCACCCTCGTTGATCAGGAAGTTGGCGTGCTTGCTCGAGACCATCGCGCCGCCGATGCGGTAACCCTTGAGCCCGGCGTGCTCGATCAGCCGCGCGGCATGGTCACCGCCCGGGTTCGTGAAGGTCGAGCCGCCGCTCCAGGCGCCGATCGGCTGCGTCCCGCGCCGCTGCTCGAGCAGGTCCTTGATCGTCTCGGTGCGCGCGTCCGGCTGCGGCGCGAACTCGAAGCGTGCCGCGATGAACCACTCGCCCGTCACCGGCGGCCGCACTTCGCGGTAGCCGTAGCGGTACTCGGCGGCCGGGCGGGTGCGCGTCGCGCCGTCGCGGTCGATCACGTCGACCTCGACGACGTGCGGCCAGGTCTCGCCGCCCCAGGCGCCGGCGTTCATCGCCAGCGCGCCGCCGACGGTGCCCGGGATGCCGGCGAAGAACTCGGCCGGTCCCAGCAGCCACCGGACGCACTGGCGTGCGACGCGCGCGCACGGCACGCCGGCGTCGGCGTGGACGCGGGTGGCGCCCAGCCGCTCGAGCCGGTCGAGTCCGAGGTGCAGCGACACGACCACGCCGCGCAGGCCCCCGTCCCGCACCAGCACGTTGCTGCCGAGCCCGAGCCAGTGGACCGGCACCGTGCGCGGCAGCGAGGCGAGGAAGCGCGCCAGCTCGTCGACGCTCTTCGGCGTGAAGTACGCGTCCGCCGGCCCGCCGACGTGCCAGGACGTGTGCCGGGCGAGCGGCTCGTCAAAGCGCACGTGCGGCAGGAAGCCCGGACTGATCAGGTCGCGCAGCGCCGGCGTCATGCGCCTCCCCGGGCACCGAGCCGCGCCGGCAGCTCGTGCGCGATGGCACCGATGTGGCCCGCGCCCATCGTGACCAGCAGGTCCCCGTCGCGCAGCAGGCGGGCGATGCCGGAGTGCAGGTCCTCGGGCTTGGTGACGAACACCGGTTCCACCCGGCCGCGGGTCCGGACCGCGCGACAGACCGCGCGCCCGTCGGCGCCACGGATCGGCGCCTCGCCGGCGGCGTAGACCTCGGTCACGACCAGCGCATCGACCGTCGATAGCACTTCCGCGAAGTCGTCGAGCAGGTCGCGGGTGCGCGTGTAGCGGTGCGGCTGGAACGCCAGCACCAGCCGCCGCCCGGGCCAGCCCTGGCGGATCGCTTCGATCGTCGCCGCGATCTCGGTCGGGTGATGGCCGTAGTCGTCGATCAGGGTCACGTGCCCGACCGGCAGCGTCATCTCGGCGACCAGCTGCAGGCGGCGGTCGATTCCCTGGAACTGCGAGAGCGCACGCTGGATCGCTGCATCCGGCACGCCGAGCTCGGTCGCGACGGCGATCGCCGCGAGTGCGTTGAGTACGTTGTGGCGGCCGGGCACGTTGAGCGTCACGGCGAGCAGCCCGGCCCGGTCGGCACGGCTGACGTTGAAGGTCGAGCGCTGCCCCTGGCGCTCGATCGCGGTCGCGCGGACGTCTGCCGGCGCGTCGATCGCGTACGTCACGATCGGCCGGCCGACGCGTGCCAGGATGGTGGCCACCTCGCGGTCGTCGAGGCAGAGCACCGCGAGCCCGTAGAACGGCAGGTTGTGGAGAAAGTCGACGAAGCTCTGTTTCAGGCGCTCGAAGTCACCGCCGTGCGTGCCGAGGTGATCGTTGTCGATGTTGGTGATGATCGCGATCATCGGCTGCAAGTGCAGGAACGAGGCGTCGCTTTCGTCGGCCTCCGCCACCAGATAGCGGCCGGTGCCGAGCCGGGCGTTGCTGGCCGCGCTCTTCAGCCGTCCGCCGATCACGAAGGTGGGGTCCTCGCCGCCCTCGGCAAGGATGCTGGCGACCAGGCTCGTCGTGGTCGTCTTGCCGTGGGTGCCGGCGACCGCGATGCCCATCCGGAAACGCATCAGCTCGGCCAGCATCTCGGCGCGTTGCACCACGGGGATCCGCGCCGCGAGCGCCGTCATCACTTCGGGGTTGTCGGCGGGCACGGCGCTGGAGGCGACGACGACGTTGGCGCCGGCGACATGCTCGGCGGCGTGACCGAACGAGATCGAGGCGCCAAGTGCGGCGAGGCGTTCGGTGACCGCGTTGGGCTTGAGGTCGGAGCCTTGCACGGTGTAGCCGAGGTTCAACAGCACCTCGGCGATGCCGCCCATGCCGCTGCCGCCGATGCCGACGAAGTGGATGCGCTGAATGCGGCGCATGCGTGCGTTCATGCGCTCGCTCCGGCCGCCCGCAGGCACAGGTCGGCGAGGCGCTCCGCCGCGCCCGGCGAGGCGGCGCGGCTGGCCGCCGTGCCCATCGCGGCGAGGCGGCGCCCGTCCGCGTTCACAAGAGTGGCGAGTTCGCTCGCCAACCGCTCGGGCGTCACGGCGTGCTCGGCCAGCAGCACGGCGGCCCCGCGGTCGGTCAGGAAGCGGGCATTGGCGGTCTGGTGGTCGTCTGCCGCCGCCGCAAACGGCACCAGCAGCGCCGGCACTCCGGCCGTCGCCAGTTCGGCCACGGTGAGCGCGCCGCTGCGGGAGATCGCGAGGTCCGCCCAACGGTAGGCGGCGGCCATGTCGACGATGAAGTCGCGCACGTCGGCCGTCATGCCGCGGCTGGCGTAGTCCGCCGCAACCGCGTCGCGCCGGCCCTGGCCGGTCTGGTGCAGCACCACGGGCCGGACCGCCGGCGGCAACAGCGCGAGTGCCGCCGGCACGAGGCGATTCAGCAGCGCCGCACCCTGGCTGCCACCGAACACCAGCAGCTGGCGCGGCGAGCGCGGCGGCCGCGCGGCGGAAACGCCCGCCAGCGCCTCGATCTCGCGGCGCACAGGGTTGCCGACCACGATCGCGCCAACGCCGGTGCTGAAGCTGCCGGGAATGGCCTCGGCGACGGTGCCGGCGATTCGCGCCAGGATCCGGTTGGTGGTGCCGGCGATCGCATTCTGTTCGTGCACGACGAGCGGCCGGCCGAGCAGCCGCGCGGCGACCCCGCCCGGACCGGCGACGAAGCCACCGAGGCCGAGCACGACGTCGGGGCGAGTGCGGCGGATCGCGGCGAGCGAGTCGGCGAGCGCGCGCGCGAGCCTGAGCGGCGCGGCGAGCCAGCTGCCGAGTCCCTTGCCGCGCAGGCCGGTCACCCGCACCCATTCGACCGTGATGCCGGCAGCCGGCACCAGGCGCGCCTCGATGCCGCGCTCGGTGCCCAGCCAGACGACCCGGCAGGCCCGCGCGCGGAGCACCGCGGCCACCGCGAGCGCCGGGAAAACGTGCCCGCCGGTGCCGCCGGCCATGATCAGCACGGTGGTCATCGCGGCGCCCCGCGCGGCGCCACGGCGCGGCTGTTCTCGGTCTCGTGGTGAACCCGCAGCAGGATGCCGATCCACGCCAGCGTGACGACCAGACTCGAGCGGCCGTACGACAAGAGCGGCAGCGTCAGCCCCTTGGTCGGCAGCAGACCCATGTTGACGCCCATGTTGATGAACGCCTGCATGCCGAACCAGATGCCGAAGGCCGCGGCCAGATACGCCTGGAACTTGAGTCCCGCCTCGGCCGCATTGCGTGCGATCACCAGTGCCCGGTAGACGAGCGCGAGCACCAGCGCGACAACGAGCGTGATGCCGGCGAAGCCGAGTTCCTCGGCCAGCACCGCGAACACGAAGTCCGTGTGCGCCTCGGGCAGGTAGAAGAGCTTCTGCACGGAGGCACCGAGGCCGACGCCGAACCACTCGCCGCGGCCGATCGCGATCAGTGACTGGGTCAGCTGGAACCCGGAATTGAACGGGTCCGCCCACGGGTCGAGGAACGCCGTGAGGCGCTTGATGCGGTAGGCGCTGGACATCGCCACCAGCCCGAACAGCACGGGAGCCGTGGCCACCAGCGCGAGAAAGTGGCGCAACCGGACGCCGGCGAGGAACAGCACGCCGATGCCGGTCGTCAACAGCACGACGCCGGAACCAAAGTCCGGCTCGACCAGCAGCAGCAGCGCCGCGAAGCCGAGCACGCCGAGCGGCTTCAGGAAGCCGACTACGCTGGTCCGCCTCTCCTCCTCGCGACGCACCAGGTAGCTGCACAGGTAGATCAGCAGCAGCACGCGCGCTGCCTCCGACGCCTGGAAGTTGAAGCCAAGCAGCCGCAGCCAGCGCCGGCTGCCGTTGACCGAGTGACCGACCCCGGGCACCAGCACGAGCACCAGCAGCACGATCGACACGATCAGCAGCACGAGGCTGAGCCGGTCCCAGACCTGCGTCGGCAACCGAACGGCGAGCGCCGCGCAAGCAATGCCGACCAGCGCGAACAGGAACTGGCGCTCGACGAAAAAGAACGGATCGCCGTCGCGTGCGGCCAGCGTCACCGACGCCGACGTGACCATGACGAGCCCGAGCAGCAGCAGCGCCGAGGTCACCCCGATCACGAACGGGTCCAGTTGCAGCCGTCCGCGACCCGGTACGCGCAGCGCGCCCGCGACGGCGTTCATGAGTCGAGCCCGCGCGCGGCAGCCGCGAACGCGTCGCCACGCGCGGCGTAATCGCGGAACATGTCGAGGCTGGCGCAGGCGGGCGACAGCAGCACCAGGTCGCCGGGCCGGGCCGCGCGCGCGGCGGCCGCCACGGCCGCATCCATGTCCGGCGCGAACTCGGTCGTGCAGGCGCCGGCCAGCGCAGCCTGCAGCAGCGCGCGGTCGCGGCCGATCAGCACGGCGTGGCGCACCTTGCCGCGAAAGGCGGTCGCGAGCGGCCTGAAATCCTGGCCCTTGCCGTCGCCGCCGGCGATCAGCACCAGCGGCTCGCTGAGACCCGCGACCGCGGCCAGAGTCGCACCGACATTGGTGCCCTTCGAGTCGTCGATGAAGCGCACGCCGTGGCGTTCGGCCACGCACTCGGTGCGATGCGGCAGGCCGCTGAAGCTTCGCAGCGTCGCCTGCATCGGCTCGAGCCCGAGGCCGAGCTGCTCGCCGAGCGCGAGCGCCGCGAGGGCGTTGGCGGCGTTGTGCAGGCCAGGCAGCTTGATTTCGGCGAGCGCCAGCAGCGGCTGGCCGCGCCGCGCGAGCCACGTACCGGACCGCGTCGCGACAAGGCCGAAGTCGGCGTCGGCGCGCCTGATGCTGAAGCCGACCGGCCGCTGGTCGGGCCGCGGCATGCGGCTGACGGTCGCGTCGTCGAGGTTGATGACCGCGACCGCGGCGTGGGCGAAGATCCGCGCCTTGGCGGCGGCGTAAACGTCGAGCGTCGGGTAGCGGTCGAGGTGGTCCGGCGTAACGTTGAGCACGGCAGCGGCGGCGAGCTCTAGCGAGTCGGTCGACTCGAGCTGGAAGCTCGACAGCTCCAGCACGTACAGCTCCGGCACCGGCCGGGCCAGCAGATCGAGTGCCGGTTCCCCGAGGTTGCCGCCCGCCAGCACGCGGCGTCCCGCCCGCTCTGCCATCGCGGCGACCAGCATGGTCGCGGTGCTCTTGCCGTTGGTGCCGGTGATGGCCACCGCCGGTGCGCGTTTGGCCCGCGCGAACAGCTCGATGTCGCCTACGACCGGCACGCCACGCGACAGCGCCTCGCGCACGATCGGCTCCGCGCGCGACACGCCGGGCGACAACACGATGCGCCCGGCCCCGTCCAAGAGCGTCGAATCGAAGCCGCCGAGGCGAGTCTCGATCGCGCCGCCGAGCGCCCGCAACCCGTCGAGCCCCGGGGGTGCCGCGCGCGAATCGGTGACGACGACCGGCTCGCCGCGCGTGGCCAGCCAGCGCGCGACCGAGAGGCCGGTCTTGCCGAGCCCGACCACGACGTTGTGGCGCGGCTCCATCACCTCACCTTCAGCGTCGCGAGGCCCGCGAGCACGAGCACGACGGTGATGATCCAGAAGCGCACGATCACCTTGGGCTCGGCCAGGCCCTTCAGTTCGTAGTGATGGTGGATCGGCGCCATGCGGAAGATGCGCTTGCCGGTCAGCTTGAACGAGGCAACCTGCAGCATCACGGACACCGTCTCGAGCACGAACACGCCGCCCATCACGAACAGCACGATCTCCTGGCGCACGATGACCGCGACGACGCCAAGCGCTGCGCCGATCGCCAGCGCACCGATGTCGCCCATGAACACCTGCGCCGGGTAGGTGTTGAACCACAGGAAGCCGAGGCCGGCGCCGACCAGCGTGGCGCAGAAGATCAGGACCTCGCCGACGCCCGGCACGTGCGGGATCAGCAAGTAGGCGGCGAAGATCGCGTTGCCAGAGGCATAGGCGAACACGCCGAGCGCGCCCGCGACCATCACCGCCGGCAGGATTGCGAGGCCATCGAGGCCGTCGGTCAGGTTGACGGCGTTGCTGGTGCCGACGATGACGAAGTACGTGACCACGACGAAGCCGACCGGCCCGAGCGGCACGACGATGTCCTTGAAGAACGGCAGGTGGAGCGCAGTCGCACCTGGCGTCGGCGCCGCGTAGCTGAGCGCGACCGCGGCGCCGACGCCCGCGACCGACTGCAGCAGGAACTTCCAGCGCGCCGCGAGGCCGCGCGAGTTGCCGACGACCAGCTTCAGGTAGTCGTCGTAGAAGCCGATCAGTCCGAACGCGCTCGTCACGCCGATGACGATCCACACGTAGCGGTTCGTCAGGTCGGCCCACAGCAGCGTCGCGGCCAGCATCGCGACCAGGATCAGGGCGCCACCCATGGTCGGCGTGCCCTGCTTCGCGAGGTGCGACTGCGGCCCGACGTTGCGGACGTTCTGGCCGATCTGGTGCTCGGTCAGCCGCGCGATCATCCACGGGCCGACCAGCAGTGCAATCAGCAGCGCCGTCAGCGCCGCCAGAATGCCGCGCAACGTCAGGTACGAGAACACCCGGAAGCCGGAGTAGTGCTGGGCGAGCAGTTCGGCGAGGCGGTACAGCATGGTGGCCGGTCAGTGTCCTTCTCTGCGTTGCGGGGTTGCGGGAGCCATCACCAGCGCCTCGACGACGCGCTCCAGTCGGTTGAGGCGTGATCCCTTGACGAGCACCGTTACCGCGGGCGTGAGCAGTGGCAGCACCCGCGCCGCGAGCGCGACGGTGTCCGGAAACCATTCGGCGCCGACGCCGAATTCGGTGACGGCGTCGCCGGTCTCGGCGCCTACCGCGAACATGCGCGTGACGCCGGCGGCCCGCGCGCCGCGCCCGGCGGCCACGTGCGCGCCGCGCGTCTCGGGCCCGAGCTCAGCCATGTCGCCGAGCACTAGCCAGCGCTCGCCCGGCCGCGAGCCGAGCACCGCGAGTCCGGCGTTCAGGCTGCTGGGGTTGGCGTTGTAGGAGTCGTCGATCAGCCAGGCGCCGCCGGCGGCCGCCTTGAGCTCGAGCCGGCCCTGGACCGGCCGCATGCGGGCGAGTCCCGCGGCGATCTGCGCCAGGTCGACGCCGCTGGCCGCGGCGGCAGCAGCCGCGGCCAGCGCGTTCTGCACGTTGTGGCGCCCGGCGAGGTCGAGTCGGATCCGCGTGCGGCCGGCGGGCGCCACCAGCTCGAATTCCTGCGCGAGCCCGGCGGTGCCGGTGCGGCGCACCTCGCCCGCCACTCGAAAGTCCGCGTCCGGCGCGAAGCCGAAGCGCAGGCGACGCGTCGCAGCGTTCATCGCCTGCCAGAGCTCGGCGTAGACGTCGTCGGCGTTGATGATCGCGGTCGCGCCCGGTTCGAGCCCGGCGAACAGCTCGCCCTCGGCGTAGGCGACGCCGTCGAGCGTGCCGAAGCCCTCGAGGTGCTCGGCGCCGGCATTGGTCACGAGCCCCACGGTCGGCCGCACCAGCGGAACCAGCTGTGCGACCTCGCCTGGATGGTTGGCACCGATCTCGACCACGGCCGCCGCGTGGCGGGCCTCGAGCCCGAGCAGCGTCAGCGGCACGCCGATGTGGTTGTTGAGCGTGCCCCGCGTCGCGTGACAGCTGCCGCGTGCGGCGAGCACGGTCGCGATCATCTCCTTCGTCGTGGTCTTGCCGTTGCTGCCCGCGACGGCCACGATCGGGATCGAGAATTGCGAACGCCACGCCTCGGCGGCGCGCTGCAGGGCGCGCAGCGTGTCGTCGACCACGATCTGAGGGATCGTCACCGGCAGCCGCCGCGCCACCACCGCCCCCGCGGCGCCGCGTTCGGCGGCGGCGGCGACGAAATCGTGGCCGTCGAATCGGGGACCGGCGAGCGCGACGAACAGCTCGCCGCGGTTGAGCGCCCGAGAGTCGGTCGATACCGCGCCGAACGCGGCGTCCGTGCCGTCCAGCTGGCCGCGCATCGCACCCGCGAAGTGCCCGAGCGAGCGCCTCAACGGGCCTCCTCGGCGAGCGCGCGGGCGACCGCGCGGTCGCTGTAGGCACGGCGCTCGCTGCCGTAGATCTGGTAGTCCTCGTGCCCCTTGCCGGCGATCAGGATCACGTCGCCCGGGCGCGCCGCGGCCGTCGCGCCGCGGATCGCCGCCTCGCGATCGCGCTCGACGTGCGCCGGCACGCGCCCACTGAGCGCCGCCGTGACCATCGCGATGATGCGATCGGGATCCTCGCCGCGCGGGTTGTCATCTGTGACCACCAGCCGGTCGGCGCCCGCCTCGGCGGCCGCGGCCATCAGCGGCCGCTTGCCGGAGTCGCGTTCACCGCCGCAGCCAAACACGCACCACAGGCTGCCCCGCACGTGGCCACGCACTGCGGCGAGCGCCTTCGCGAGCGCGTCCGGCGTGTGCGCATAGTCGACCACCAGCGTCGGTCCGCCGGCGCCGAGCCGGAAGCTCTCCAGCCGGCCCGGGGGCGGCGGCGCCGACTCGAGCGCGGCAACGGCATCGTCCTGCGGCATATCGGTGGCCAGCAGCAGCCCGAGCACCAGCAGCAGGTTCTCGGCATTGAACGTACCGACCAGCGGCGAGTGCAGCCGGAACGGACCCTGGTGCGTGACGCCCTCGACATCGAGGCCACCGGCGCCGCGCCCGACCCGCGTCGCGACGACGTGGCGTCCACCGTGCGCCTGCGACCCTTGCGCCGCGACCCGCGTCAGTTCCACGCCGCGCGGCAGCCGGGTCGCGAGCTCCGCTCCGAACGGGTCGCCGACGTTGATGACCGCGTGCTCGACGCCGCGGACGTGCAGCAGTCGTTCCTTGGCGGCGCCGTAGGCCGCCATCGTGCCGTGGTAGTCCAGGTGGTCGCGCGTCAGGTTCGTGAACGCGGCGAGCGGCACGCGCGCGCCCGCGATGCGCTGCTGGTCGAGCGCGTGCGAGGAGACCTCGAGCGCGATGCGGCGCGCGCCGCCGTCGACGAGCTGGCGCAACGCGCGGTGCAGTGCGATGCAGTCCGGCGTCGTGTACGTCGCGGCCGCGAGCGCCGGCGGCCGGCCCTGCCCGAGCGTGCCGAGGTAGCCACCGCGCGCGCCGTAGCACTGCGCGAGCAGCCAGGCGCAGGTCGTCTTGCCGTTCGTGCCGGTAATGCCGGCGAGCGCGGCGTCGCTGGAGGGCTCGCCGTAGAAGCGGTCGGCGAGGTCGCCGAGCTCGGCCTTGAGCCCCGGCACCGCGACCCCGGTCACGGCCGGCGGCAGCGGCGGCAGTGCGCGGCCCTCGCCCGGGTCCCACAGCACGGCGAGCGCGCCGCGC
>JANXWS010000072.1 GCA_025351005.1 Pseudomonadota bacterium
TTGTCCGCGCCCACCGAGTTCAGGGCCGACTGTTGGCCCGTCTGCAGCACGGTGAAGGACGCGCACAGCGTGTCCTTGTCCTGGCCCATGCCCGCGATCGGCGTGGCCGTTGCCGTGAAGGTCGCCGGCGGACCTGCCGTGATCGTCACCGCGACCTGGTAGTAACCCGTGCCGACCGTCAGCGGATAGGCGACGCCAACCGCCGCGTAGCCGATGTCGGACGGCGCGCTGCTGTAGGTGTTGGTCGTCGTGTAGAGGCGCTCCTCGCGCCCGGCGATGTCCATCAGCGCCGACTTGGCCTCCGTCCGGCGCGACTTCCGGACCTGGGCTTGGTAGGTCGGCAGCACCACGGCGATCAGGATCGCCGTGATCACCATCGTGACCAGCAGCTCGGTCAGCGTGAATCCCTTCGCATTCATCGGCGGGCGTATCCGGATTTGCACGGGCTGGGACTCCGATCGTTATCGCAGCTCGACCCACGTCAGCCGCTTGGCCTTGGTATTGGAGGGCAGCGTGATCTGCTGCGCCGACGGCACGCCGCTGATGGTCTGGTAGACCAGGGCCACCGTACCCTCGGGCGTCGTCACGACGTTGGGCGTGCCGGTCGCATTCTCGGGAACGCCGGCCGCGATCGAGTCGTTGTGGTATTTCGGGAACGCATTCGTGAACACGCTGCCGTCGACAATCGACACGGCGTAGGTGAAGCCGGTGTCCGTGCTCGTGGAGCAGGACGTCAGCACGTTGTTGGCCGGGACGGTCGAGTCGACCAGAAATGCCGACTGGAACAGCACGGGATTGTAGAGGATCTGCTCGGACGTCCCCGGCAGGTCCGCATACCAGCCGAACTTGTTATTGCCGGAGCCGCACGACGCGCTTCCCTGCCAACAGACCGGCGTCCCGCTGCCGTCGCGGACGTTGGTCACGGCGTGGATCGTGAACGTCTGCTGCTGCAGATTGCTCTTGGCGACGGTATACGGCGAGGTCAGGCCGGTGCCCGATGCAGTGGCCGGGAGGCTGGCATACGTGGTCGTCGCGGCCGCATTCCACGCCGTCATGTTCCAGTCCCAGACGCCGTACAGATCCTGCGTCCCGCTCGCGAACGTCGCCGGCGAGTTGTTGGTCAGCGGAATCTTGCGCCCGGTACCGAAGCCAACCATCAGCCGTGGCGCGCTGCCGCTCACCGGCGAGGACGCGATGACCGGCTTGGTCGTGATCGGCTGCCCGGACGGCGTCGTGAACAGCGGCGCAGACGCGGCGGCCCAGGACGACGGCGTGCTGCCGGTCAGGTCGAAGCGCCACATGTTGCCGAGCAGGTCGCCGGCGTAGACGTAGTCGGTGATGTGGTCGCCGTCGAGGTCGGCCGGCGCCACCGACGCGATGCCGTTGCTGCCGGCCTTGCCGGTGCTCAGGTAGTAGAACGTCTGGCTCCCCGAGGTCGGGTCCACGGTCATCACGTAGATGCCGGCATCGCCCGACGTGCTGCCGTAGCCATTGCCGAAGATCACGCCCCACATGCCGTTGTGCAGCCGCCGAATCTGCGGCGTGCCATAGGTATTGCCGAGATTGTTGCCGCAGTTGACGACGTTGCTGCAGGTGATCGTGGCGGGCGTCCACTCGCCGATCACGAGTGTCCCCGCATTGCTCTCGAGGTCCTTCGTCGGGTCGGTGACGTCGAGCGCGAAGATGGCGGAGCCGCCCGGGCCGAGGCCGCCGACGAGCCATGTGTGCCAGGCCGCCTTGTAGAACAGGTCGCCCGTCGTCGGTGTCGAGTCGACGTAGAAGGCGTGTCCATACTGCGTGTTCGGGTAATCAATGGCCGGCGTGACGTTGCTGTGGATGGCCTGCAGCACGGCGCCCGGCATGTAGGCCAGCACCTCGTACCCATCGTTGTTGGTGGCAACGAAATTGCCGCTGGCGTCGAAGGAGCCGGCGCGGAAGCCGTGCATCAGGCCGTCATTCGCGCCGCTGTAAATGACGTTCTGGCGGGTCTGGGCCGCCGTGACGAACTGCAGGTAGGTCTGCCCGGAGTTCTCGGCCGGCGTCGCCGACGAATACAGCTTGTCGTGCCAGGTCGCCGTGTAGGGCGCGATCGGTCCGCCGACCCACACCGGGCTCGAATCGACGATGTCGCCGAGCACGTCGCCCCGGGTGCGAAAGATGCCGCTGCCGTTCGGCTTGAACTCGTTGCTCCGGTCGCCGCGCAGGAAGTTCAGCCGCTTGGCGTTGAGCGGAGTGGTGTCACCGGCGTCCAGAGTGGCCTGCTGGATCGCGGTGATGCTCGACCACTCGAACGGAATGCCGGCGGTCCCGCTCCAGGTCAGGATGTTTCGCGAGGTCGGGGCTTCTGCCGCGGTCGGTCCGGCGACACCGGTCGCGGGGCAAGTCGCGATTGCCGCCACGCCGCTCAGGACGCAGTCGGCATCCCAGTTGGCGACGGCGCTCACCGTGACGACGCCCGCGGTGTCGATCAGGTTGTTCGCGGTCAGGCTGCCGGTCCAGTTGTTCGGGTTGTAGAAGGCGAAGTACGCCTGCGTGCCGGCCTCGACCTTGGCGGCCTGCTTCTCGTTGACGCTCGCGGAGCTGCCCGAGACGTCGGCCGGAGTGGCCTTGAAGCACATGATCTCGTGGATGTTGGTGCTGCCACCGGTGGAGCCCGCGAAGCCGAACCGGAAGCTGGCCGGCAGCGCGCCGTTCGCGGCCGTGATGCTCTGGTTCTTGATCACGCCCTGCAGCGCGCCACCGTTGACGCTGTAGGACAGGCTCAGCAGGCCGTCCTGCGTGATCTTCAGCTGGTACAGGATCGGGGTCGCGGCGCCGCGGCTCATCGCGTTCTCGTTCGCGATCTGCACGCCGGCCACGAGGCTGTAGGCGTTAGGTATCACCGCGTAGTCGGTGACCGGGGTCGTGCTGCCACCGGTCAGGACCGGCGTCGGAGCGTTGGGATTGGAGTAGTTCCAGAGGTAACCGGTCGAGCAGGTGGCCTGCACGGCCGACTGCTGCTGCGAGGAGTTCAGGCTCGACGGGTAGTACGCCGCATAGTTGGCATTGAGATACGACCACGAGACGTTGCCGGCGCCACGCATGCCGATCCGGTTCCACTGATAGCCGTAGCCGGTGGCGGTGTTGTCGCCCTGGTTCAGGAAGTTGCCGTATTCGTCGATGCCGAGACCGAGGTAGCCGCCGACGAGGCCGTTGTACGGCGGATTCGCGTTCGAGCACGTGTAGCCGAGGCTGCCGCCCCATGCGCCGATGCCGGCCGGCTGGGCGCCGTCCATCAGGTAGAAGCTGATGCCGTCGGCGCCGTCGCCGCCACCACCGCCCGAGTCACCGCGGTAGGTTATGGTCTTGAACGAGATTTGCAGGCCAGCGTCGGTGCTGAACGGCGCGGCCGAGACGATCGCACCGTTCTGGTGGTAGCCGCCCGGGGCACCGTTCGTGAACCGCAGCGCGCCGCTGCCGGTCGGGTCCGGCAAGGTCTGCGAGCTACCGCTGACGCCGTTCTGGCCGCCGACGAGGTTCTCGTTGTAATAGCTGGAACCGATGGCGGTGCAGCCGGGCAACTGCCCGGGACTGGTCGATGCCGCGGAGGTGCTGGCCGTCAGGCACGCGCCGTTGAAGAAATACCACGAATTCGTCGTGCTGGCGCCCGTGAAGTCCTCGCTGTAGGTCACCTGGGAATACGCAGGCCCGGCGCCCGCGCCGCCGATCAGCGCCGCAGCCAGGGCGCCCAAGAAACGTGTTGCTTTCATCACAGGCCACCTCTGTCGACGACTCCGGCCGACACTTCGTAAGTACTCTCCACGACCGCCACCGCGCTCGCCGTGCCGCCAAAGCCGGTGGCGTCGATCTTGAAGGCGTTGCCGTTGCCGCTGGCGGACGGTCCGAGGAACGCAATGTAGAACCGGGGCGACGTGTAGAACGTGCCCGCGCCGGCGGTCGCCGACACCGACATGCCCGGCGGCGTATAGGAGACCCCGACCGCGGTTCCGCCCAGCGCCCACGGCACGGTGATGGCGCTGCCGGCGGCCGCCGCGATCGAGTTCGAGCAGACCTGCCCCTGGCCGATGTTCGCGTTCAGCAGCGCGTTGCAGACGACCGGCGCCTGCGCCGCGTTGCTGGCATTGGTCAGCCACCACTCCGCATAGTGCTGCGCGCTCTCGGCGGCGTGCACTGCGCGCAGTTTCTCGCGCAGGCTGCCGGCGATCCGTTCCTGGATGCCGAAGCTGCGGAACATGCTGAGCGCGATGATCGTGACCACGAGCAGCAGCAGCAGGCTCGTGGCCAGCACGACGCCTGCCTGCGCATTGCGGCTGCGTTGGCTCCGGGCGCTCATATCTTCACGCCGATCCGGTTCATCAGGTCGATGACCCGGCCGATGACGATCGTCTGCGGCTGGCCCGTTCCCGCCGCGTAAAGCGGGTTCGTGAAGGTCAGCGACACCGTCACCGAGATGACGTTGCCCCAGTTGGCCGCGGTCATCTGGCTGCCGTTCAGGTAGGTGTCGACGTTGTTGTTGTCGATCGCGAAGCTCGTCTTGACCCCGTAGAGCACCTGCATGTTGGTCACGCCGCCGATCAGCACGTAGTTGGTGCCGTTCATCGCGCAGACGACCTGGCCGCCGGAAATGCTGAAGGTGTTGACATAGGTCTGGTTGGCGCCGCTGATGTTGGACGTGCCGCTGCAGTTCAGCACGCCGTCGCCGCTCGCCGTGACGTAGCGCACCGTCACGGTGTCGCCGGGCGCCACGGCGCTGTCGGTACCGACGATGCTCTGGCCCGCCGTGGCGAACTGGACATTCGACGGCAACGCGGTCGCCTGGGTATTGGTCGTCGGATCCGGAAAGTACCCGGCCGACTGGATGACGTCGGCGATCATCGTCAAGGCCAGACGCTGGCCGTCCTGGAGCTGCGCGAGCGCATTCTGGCCGCCGAAAGTCCGGCGGTTCTCCTGCAGCACGAGCAGCAGTCCGCCGACGAGGAACAGCCCGACCGCCAATGAGATCATGATCTCGATTAGCGTGTAACCGCGCTCGGCGGCATCGCGACGCCTGCGTCCATGGATGGCGCCGATCACGTCACGGCTCCAGGTAGAGGGTGTAGGTTGGCGCCAGCATCGCCGGGCCGTTGACGCCCTGCGTATTGATGGCGACGATCTTCTCGTTCCAGGTCAACTGCACGGTGCAGTTGATCGGCGCGCTTGCGGTCGGGCAGGAAATCGTCGCGGCGCTGTTCGGCAGCAGTGCGTTCAGGCCGGCGGCCCACCGCTGCAGGTCGTAGGCGGCGAGGTCGTGGCCGCTGCACGGTGCATTGGCGCCGCCCGACAGGCAGTTCGCCACCGTCGCGAGCGTGGCGTCGGTCGAGGTGATGGTCGCGCCCGCGATCGTGATCGGCACCGGCGCCGCCCCGGCCGCCCAGTAGGCGCGGTTGGCATGCATCGCGGCGGCGAGCCCGGACGCCTGGATCGCGGCCAGCGAGCGCAGGCTCGCCGTGCCCGTGCTCGAATAGGCGAGCGCCTGGATCTTGGCGACGCCCAGCATGCCGACCGAGATGATGACCAGTGCGACCAGCACCTCGATGAGGCTGAAGCCGCGCGACGGACGCGCTGACGGAGTCATGTGCAGGCCCCACCGTAGAGCTGCACGGCCATCAGCCCCACCATGCTCACGCTCAGGCAGCGAGTCCAGGTCGACTTGACGGTGGCATCGTGCAGCGTGACGAGCGTGCCGGCGACGACACCGACCGCGTAGCCTTCGCGGTTGAAGGTGAAGGCCGTGACGTTGTTGTTGGTCGTGAGCGTGTCGGTGCTCGTGAACGGATTCTGGACCCGCAGGATCGCCTCGCCGGCGTTCACGACCGCGTTACCGTTGGCATCGGCGAACACCAGCCAGCCGCCGTTCCAGGACGTGCCGCCGGTGCAGCTGGTTCCGGTGGTGGAGACGCAGAGGGTGACGGTCTGGCCTTCCTTGATCGCCTCGCCGCGCGCGTACTGCAGGTCGCCGAGCAAGCCGTTGATTTCGGCGGTCACGCGATTGCTGTTCGTGACCGACTTGAACGAGCTGGTGCCGACCGCCAGCAGGGTGGCCACGATGACGATGACCGTCAGCAGCTCGATCAGCGTCACGCCGGAAGACAGCTTGGGTGGGCACGTCCAGATCATTTTTCAACCATAGCCCAATGAACTGACGTCCAGCTTGCAGGGCCGGATTCCGGCCAGAACTGTGATGCGCATCTCAGCTGTGGCGACCGCGATACAGGGCCTAGCCAGCCGCTAGTCGGCCGGGCCGCGAGCGACCGTCAGCGGGTGGCGCGGGGGCGGCGTGGCTCAGTCGAACGGATGGCGGCGCATGATGGTGTGCTCGCGTTCGGCGCCGGTGCTGACCATGTCGAGCGGTACGCCGGCGAGCGCCTCGATCCGCTCGAGGTAGCTCCGCGCCGGGCCCG
Source organism: Pseudomonadota bacterium (assembly GCA_025351005.1). GTDB lineage: Bacteria > Pseudomonadota > Gammaproteobacteria > Steroidobacterales > Steroidobacteraceae > CAIKZZ01. Next base: position 6,441 of record JANXWS010000072.1, read on the forward strand.
GCAGGCCGGCGTAGTCGGTCACGCCAACCGTCGATTCCCGCCAGCCAGGCAGGTCCTCGTACACCGGCTCGCAGTCGGCATAGTGGTCGGACAGCAGCGGCGGCTCGGCGCTGACCGCGCCGCGCATCCGGTAGCCGGTGCAGACGCGGATCACGTCGAGGCCGTCGAGCACGTCCAGCTTCGTGACGCAGAGCCCGGTCACCGAGTTATGAAGGATCGCGCGGCGCAGCGCCACCGCGTCGAACCAGCCGGTGCGCCGGCGCCGGCCGGTGACGGCGCCGAACTCGTGACCGACGCGCGACAGGTGCTCGCCGTATTCGTCGAACAGTTCCGTCGGGAACGGCCCGGAGCCGACCCGCGTCGTGTACGCCTTGACGATGCCGAGAACGCTGCTGAAAGCGAGCGGCCCGAGGCCTGTGCCGGTGCCGGCGTTGCCGGCGGTCGTGTTCGAGGACGTCACGTACGGGTAGGTGCCCAGATCAACGTCGAGCAGCGCGCCCTGCGCGCCCTCAAACAGGATGTTCCGACCCGCGGCCTGCAGTCTGCCGAGCAGCAGGCTGACATCGTCGACCAGCGGCTTGACGCGCTCGCCCTGCGACAGTGTCTCGTCGAGCACCTGCTGGAAGTCGACGGTCTCGGCGCCGTAGTAGTGGCGCAGCATGAAGTTATGCAGGTCGAGCACCTCGCCAAGCCTGGCAGCCAGTCGCTCGCGCTGGAACAGGTCCGCGATGCGCAGCGCGCGGCGCGACACCTTGTCCTCGTAAGCGGGGCCGATGCCGCGCCCGGTCGTGCCGATCGCGTCGACGCCGCGGGCGCGCTCGCGCGCACGGTCGAGCGCGACGTGCGAGGCCAGTATCAGCGGGCAGGCGGGGCTCACCTTGAGGCGCTCGAAGACCGGCACGCCGCGATCGATCAGCATGTCGGCTTCCGTGAGAAGCGCCGGCAGCGACACGACGACGCCGTTGCCGATCAGGCACAGCGAATCGGCACGCAGGATCCCGGACGGGATCAGCGACAGGACCGTCTTCTGGCCCCCGATGACGAGCGTGTGGCCGGCGTTGTGGCCGCCCTGGAAGCGCGCCACGGCCGCCGCCCGCTCCGTCAGCAGGTCCACGATCTTGCCTTTGCCCTCGTCACCCCACTGGGTCCCGATGACGATGACGTTCTTGCCCATGACTGTCCCGGGAAGTCTGGCGGCGGGTCAGCGGCGGAACCAGAAGAGCAGCGCGCAGCCCGCGACCATGCTGGTCAGGCCGACGACGCGCAGCTGGCGGTCCTCGGTCCGGGACATTGCGCGAAAGAGCTGTTGGGCCACCGCCGGGCTCACGAACGGCACCAGGCCCTCGAGCACCAGGTAGAGCGCCAGCGCCCTGCCGAGATCGTGCCAGTCGATGTCCATGGTGCAGCGGTGGGCCAAAGCCCGTCGGCCTCAGGTCACTTGCCGGCGGGGTCGCGCAGGTACTTGAAGAACTGGCTGTCGGGCGACAGCACCAGCATGTCGCCTTCCCGGCCGATCGACTTCCGGTACGCCTGCAGGCTGCGGTAGAAGGAGAAGAACTCCGCGTTCTTGCTGGTCGCGGCTGCGAAGATGTTGGCCGAATGCGCATCGCCCTCGCCGCGGATCTTCTCGGCATCGCGCGCCGCGGCTGACAGGATCTCGGTGCGTTGGCGCTCCGACTCGGCGCGGATCTTGATCGCCTGTTCCGCGCCCTCGGCGCGCAGCTGCGCCGCCTGCCGCGCGAAGTCCTGTTCCATCCGCTTGAACACCGAGTCGCTCACGTCGTCCGGCAGATCGATGCGCTTGACGCGCACGTCGACGATTGCGACACCGAGCTGCTTGATGCTGTTGCCGGCAAAGGCCAGCACGTCGGCGATCAGCTCGGTGCGCTCGGCCGCGACCACCTGCTGGATCGTTCGCCGGGCGATCGTCCCCTTGAGGCCGTCCTTGACGACCTCGGCCAGTCGCGCCGCGGCCGATTCCTCGCTGCCGCCGGTCGCCCGGTAGTATTGGGCAACGTCGGCGATCCGCCACTTGACGTAGAAGTCGACGTTCAGAATCTTGCCTTCGCTGGTCAGAAACTGCTCGGCGGGGTAGTTGCGGGTCATCAGCCGCTTCTCGAACTTGCTGACCGTCTGCAGCAGCGGCACTTTGACGTGCAGGCCCGCCGCGTAGTCGGAGCGCAGCAATTCGCCGAGCTGCAGGTTGATCGCGAACTCGGTCGCGCGAACCGTGAACACGCTCTGCGACAGCACGAATAGCGCCGCCAGGCCTGCGCCGATGAAGGACAGCATCCGCGAGGACATCAGCGGTTCCCCCGCGCGCGGGTGCGCGCATCGCTCGCCGCGTCGACCTGGTCCTGGCGCGCCGGGCCCGGCGTCACCGTCACCTCCGGCAGCGTCGGCTGCGCCAGGCGCGCGGCGTCGGTGGCACGCTTCTCGAGCAGCTTGTCGAGCGGCAGGTACAGCATGTTGCCGCTGCCCTTGGTGTCGACGATGACCTTGCCGACGTTCATGAACACCGTCTCCATGGTCTCCAGGTACAGGCGCTGGCGCGTGACCGCTGGCGCCTTCTCGTAGGCTTGCGCGAGCTGTGCGAAGCGCGAGCTCTCGCCTTCGGCGTCGGCGACGATGCGCTGCCGGTAGGCCTCGGCGTCGAGGAGCTGCTGCTCCGCGGTACCGCGCGCGCGCGGCAGAATGTCGTTCGAGTAGGTCTCGGCCTCCACGCGCAGCCGGTCCTTGTCCTCGCGCGCCTTGATCGCGTCCTTCTGCGAGGGTGCAACCGGCTCCGGGACGCTGACGTCCTGCAGGTTGACGCTGATCACCTCGAGCCCCGACTTGTAGCTGTCGAGCGTGCGCTGGATCAGCTGGCGCGTGCGCACCGCGATCTCCTGCCGGCCCTGTTCGAGCACGAAGTCGAGCTTGCTCTGGCCGACGATCTCGCGGATAGCACTCTCCGACGCTTCGCCGAGGGTCTGCTGAGGCTCGACGATGTTGAAGACGAACGCCTGCGGGTCGGTGCGCCGGTATTGCACCGCGATGTTGATGTCCACGAGCGCGGCGTCCTGGGTGAGCATCCGCGTGCGGTCGGTGAAGCTCAGCACTTCCTGGGTGTTGACCAGCTGACGCGACTCGATCGGCCAGGGCAGGCGCATCTGCGGGCCCTCACCGGCAACCCGCTCGAAGCGCCCGAAGCGGGTCACGACCGCTTTCTCGGCGGGCCCCACCATGTAAAAGCCGGTGGCGAACCAGATCGCGACAGCGGCGGCGCCGATCACACCGTAGGAGAAGCCGCCGACGCCGCGCCCGCCGCCGACGCCGCGCCCGCCGCCGAAGCCGCCACCGCCACCGCCGCCGTCGCCCCGTGGCGTCGGCCGGCTGCCGAACAGCGCGCCGATGCGCTTGCGCAGATTGCGGACGATCTCGTCGAGGTCGGGAGGGCCGCCTTCCGGCTTGCGGTCCCACGGGTTGCGCGGACCCGGATTCTTGTTGCCGCCCGATTCGTTCCAGGACATGACGGTTTCCGTTGAGGGCTCGGGGCCGGGAGTACTCAGAGCGAGGGGGCCGCCGCGGGGCGTGATTGTAGGAAGGCGCCCCCGGTGACACAAGGCGCACCGGCCGCCGGCCGCGGCCGATCGATGGATTCCCGGCAGCACAGCTCCTCGACGTCGCGTTCCGCCAGCTCGACGGTCACGTCCCAGCCACCGTCGGCGGTGGCCGTCTCCTCGAGCACCGCGGCACGCCGGAAGAGCTCGGCACGCGCCCGCCCGTGCGTCGGCGGCAGATGCAAACGGACCGTGACCAGCCGGACGCCGAAGCGCTCGGCCAGCGCCTCGTGCAGCAGCCCGATGCCGGCGCCGGTGGCCGCCGACAGCCAGACCCGACGCACCACGCCCTCGCCGTCGCGTTCGAGGCGTGGCCGCTCGCCGAGCAGGTCCACCTTGTTGTACACCTCGAGCTGCGGCACGCCGGCTGCCCCGATGCTCGCCAGCACGTCGTTGACCGTGCGGATGCGCTCGCTGCGCTCCGGGTCGGAGGAGTCGATGACATGCAGGTGCAGCTGCGCCTCGCGCGCCTCGAGCAGCGTCGAGCGGAATGCAGCGACCAGCTCGTGCGGCAGGTCGCGCACGAAGCCGACCGTGTCGGCCAGCACGATTTCAGGACAGTGCGCGATCTTGAGGCGCCGCACCGTCGGGTCGAGCGTCGCGAACAGCTGGTCGGCGACGTAGCTGGCGGCGCCGGTGAGCGTATTGAAGAGAGTCGATTTGCCGGCGTTCGTATAGCCGACGAGCGCCGCGCCCGGCATCGGCACTTCGATGCGGGTCTGCCGGCCGGTGTCGCGCTGCAGGGCGAGCCGCTCGAGGCGCCTGTTCAGCGTGCGGATGCGGTTGTTGACGAGGCGGCGGTCCGTCTCGAGCTGGGTCTCGCCCGGTCCACGAAGGCCGATGCCGCCCTTCTGCCGCTCGAGGTGGGTCCAGCCCCGAACCAGCCGCGTCTGCAGGTGCTTGAGTTGCGCGAGTTCCACCTGCAGCTTGCCCTCGTGGCTGCGCGCGCGCTGCGCAAAGATGTCGAGGATCAGGCCGCTGCGGTCGAGCACGCGGCGGCCGGTCAGCTTCTCGAGATTGCGTTCCTGGCTCGGGCTCAGCGTGTGGTCGACCAGGATCAGTTCCGCGCCGATGGCCTCGGCGCGCGCCTTCAGTTCCTCGGCCTTGCCGCTGCCGACGAAAAATCGCGGGTCTGGGCGCTGCCGGGTACCCGTCACGAAGCCCGCCGGCACGGCGCCTGCGGAGGCCGCCAGTGCCTCGAACTCCGAGAGTTCGGCTTGCGCGGGCTGCGCGCCGAGACCGATGCGGACCAAGAGCGCTCGTTCGCCGCTCTTCGGGCGGTCAAACAATGGGCCCCTCCCGGGTCGCCTGCCGCGGACGGCCGGTCATTCGACCACGGGCTCCTCGCTGATTTCGCCGCCATCCGCGGTCGGCAGCCGCACGTTGCGCGCGGGCACGACGGTCGAGATGGCGTGTTTGTAGACCATCTGGCTGACGCTATTGCGAAGGAGCACGACGAACTGATCGAAAGAGTCGATGTGGCCCTGCAGCTTGATGCCGTTGACGAGATAGATAGACACCGGCACACGCTCTTTACGCAGGGCGTTCAGGAACGGGTCCTGCAAGGACTGGCCTTTGGCCATCGTCGTATCTCCTTGTTTTTAGTAAACAAATCACGGTCGCAGTCGTCACCTTCCCTGGTCCACGACAAGATGTCCGGGCGGCAACCCCCTGACAGTGGGGTCGACCCCGAAAAATACTAGCACAGCGAGGTTGCCGACCCCGCCGCCGCGCGCACCCACTCGTCGACCTTGCGACTCAGCTCATCGACCACTGCGGACCACTGAGAGTTCACCCAGGTCGCGCCCGGCTCCGCTCGCAGCCACGTGTACTGTCGCTTGGCCAGCTGCCGGGTGGCCCGAATCGCGGCCGCGCGCGCCGTCGGGAGGTCGCAGGCGCCGCCGACATGCGCCCACAGCTGCCGGTAGCCGACCGACCGCAGCGCCGGCAGACCGGGTTCCAGATCGCCGCGACGGTAGAGCGCGTCGACCTCGGCCACGAGCCCGGCCGCCAGCATCGAGTCGAAACGCCGCTCGAGCAGCGGATCGAGCGCGCTGCGCTCCGGCGGCGCCAGCACGAGCTTCAGATTCCGGGCACGGCCCGCGCGCTTCACGTTCTCGAGCTGCAGCTCGCTCAACGGCCTACCGGTCAGTTCGTGCACCTCGAGCGCCCGCTGGATGCGCTGGCCGTCGTTCGGCCGGATGCGCGCGGCGGCGGCCGGGTCGACGGCGCCGAGTTCGGCGTGCAGCGCCGGCCAGCCCGCGTCCCGTGCGCGCGCCGCGAGCCGCGCGCGCAACGCCTGATCGGCGCCCGGCAGCGTCGCGAGACCGGACTGCAGCGCGCGGAAATAAAGCATCGTGCCGCCGACCAGCAGAGGCAGCCGGCCGCGGCCGCGGATGTCGGTCATCACGCGCGTGGCGTCGCGCACGAACTCGCCCGCCGAGTAGCGCTCGCTCGGATTGCGGACGTCGATCAGATGGTGCGGCACGCGGCCGCGAATCTCGCGCGCAGGCTTCGCGGTGCCGATGTCGAGGCCGCGATAGACCATCGCCGAGTCGACGCTGACGATCTCGACCGGCAGGCGTGCCGCCAGCGCGAGCGCCGCATCGGTCTTGCCGGCAGCGGTCGGCCCCATCAGCATTATCGCGCCGCGATCCACTCAGCGGCCGCGCAGGAAGAGCCGGTCGAGGTCCGCGAGCGTGAGGCGCACCCAGGTCGGGCGGCCGTGGTTGCACTGGTCGGCCCGGTCGGTGCGTTCCATCTCGCGCAGCAGTGCGTTCATCTCGGGCACGGTCAGGCGCCGGTGCGCGCGCACCGCGGCGTGGCAGGCCACCGTCGCCAACACTCGCTCCCGCCGCATGGCGACCACCAGGGCACCGCCATCCCCGGCGAGTTCCCGCAGCGCGTCGCGGACGAGCCCGGCCAGGTCGCGGCTGCCGAGCGCGAGCGGCACCTCGCGCAGCGCCAGCTGCCGGGGACCGGCGCGTTCGACCAGGACGCCGAGTTCGGCGAGCGCCGCCGCCTGCTCGAGCGCGAGATCCGCCTCGGGCTCGTCGAGCTCGATCAGTTGCGGCACGAGCAGCGGCTGGCGCGGCGGGCCGCCGGCGGCGAGTTCGAGCTTGAGCCGCTCGTAGATCACCCGTTCGTGGGCCGCATGCATGTCGACCAGCGCAAGGCCGTCAGCGGTCTCGCTCAGGATATAAATGCCGTGCAGCTGCGCGATCGCGAAACCGAGTGGCGGCACGGTCGCGCCCGGATCCCCGGCCGGCCCGGCCAGCGGCTCGGTCGCGAGCCGGGTCCAGTCGAGGCTGCCGCCGACCCGTTCGGCGACCGCGAGCGGCATCGCCCGCTGCGCGATGGATCCGGGCGCCACGGCGCTCGCCGCGATCGGCCCGCGCACGCCCGCGGCAGGTCGGGTCGCGGCGAGCGCGGTCTCGACCGTGCGCCGCACGAAGTCGTGGACGCCGTGCCCGTCGCGGAAGCGCACCTCGAGTTTCTGCGGATGCGCATTGGCGTCGACGCGCGCCGGATCCAGGTCGAGGTACAGCACGTAGGCGGGATGGCGGCCGTGGAACAGTACGTCGCGGTAGCCAAGCCGGACCGCGCTCGATAGCAGGCGGTCGCGCACGGCGCGGCCATTGACGATGAGATACTGCTCGTCGGGCTGAGCGCGCGAGTAGGTCGGCAAGCCGATCCAGCCGCGGAGCGCCAGGCCCACGGCCGCGTGCTCGACGTGCACGGCAGCGGTGACAAAGTCGTCTCCTAGCAGCGCGCCGAGCCGCTGCTCCTCCGCGGCGCGCCCGGCCGCCGGTCCCACCGCGAGGGCTCTGCGACCGTTGTGCACGAGCCGGAAGGCGACGCCTGGGCGACTCAGCGCGATGCGCCGCAGCGCACGCTCGAGGTGCTGGAACTCGGTCGCCGGACTCTTCAGGAACTTGCGCCGCGCCGGCACGTTGAAAAACAGGTCGCGCACCTCGACGGAGGTTCCGGGCGGATGCGCCGCGGGGCGCGGCTCGCCGCGGCGCCCGCCTTCGACCTCAAGCTCGGCTGCATGCGCGGACGCGACCGCGCGCGACGTGATCCTGAGCCTCGCGACCGAGGCGATGCTCGGCAGCGCCTCGCCGCGAAAGCCAAGACTGACGACGTGCTCGAGGTCGTCGAGGCTGACGATCTTGCTGGTCGCGTGCCGCTCGAGCGCGAGCGCGAGCTCCGCGGCCGGAATGCCGGCGCCGTCGTCGGTCACCGCGATCAGCGTCACGCCACCCTGTTCGGCCGCGACCTCGATGCGGTGCGCGCCGGAGTCGAGCGCGTTCTCGACCAGTTCCTTCAGCACCGACGCTGGGCGCTCCACGACCTCGCCGGCAGCGATCTGGTTGACTAGATGCGACGGCAGGACGCGGATCGGCATGCGGGGACCGCGCCAGGCGGGAAAGCGGCGCCGGCCGAGTCTAGCAGCGGTTCAGCGGCCGGGCGTGTGTTCCGGGGTGCCGCCACCCGGCGCGGCGACCAGTCCCGCGACGCGTGCGCCGGGCGGCGGATTGTCGCGGAAGAAGCTCTTCAGGCCCGCCAGGATCGCGTCCGCCAGCCGCACCTGGTAGCGCGGGTCGCGCAGGCGCCGTTCCTCGCCCGGATTCGTGATGTAGGCGGTCTCGATCAGCAGCGACGGGATGTCCGGCGACTTGAGCACGACGAAGCCCGCCTGCTGGACGCGTGCCTTGCGCACGTCTCCGACCGCGTTCAGTTCGTTCAGCACCTTCTCCGCGGCCACCATGCTTGCGCTCATCGCCGCCGACTGCGAAAGGTCGAGCAGCACCGAGGCGAGCACGCCGTCCTTGTCGTCGAGCGACACGCCGCCGACCAGGTCGGCGGAGTTCTCGCGGTCGGCGAGCCACTTGGCGGCCTCGCTGGTGGCGCCGCGGGCGGAGAGCACGTAGACCGATGAGCCCGTGACGCTGCGATCCGGCACCGCGTCGGCGTGCACCGACACGAACAGGTCGGCCTGGGCGACGCGCGCGCGCCGGATGCGCTCGCGCAGAGGCACGAAGTAGTCGCCCGTGCGGGTCAGAACGGCCCGCATGCCCGGTTCGGCGCCGATGCGCGCGGCGAGCACACGTGCGACCGAGAGCGTCACGTCCTTCTCACGCGTGCCGTCGCGACCGGTTGCCCCAGGGTCGTCACCGCCGTGGCCGGCATCGATTGCGACGACCAGCGTGCGGCCCGCCGGCAGGCGCTCGACCGGCACCAGCGGCGCAGTCGGCGCGGCGTCGGCAGTCGCCGCCACCAGATCGATGATCAGGCGCCGGCTGCCGTCACCGGCATCGGCCGCGTCCCGCCTGTGAATCGCGACCGGCGCGGTGACATCGAGTACGACGCGCAGCCCACCGCGGTCACGGGCACCGACCCGCACCGCTCGCACCAAGCCCTGACCGGCCGGCAGCCGCACGCGGTGGCGGTCGAACGTGGCGGGCCTGAGGTCGACGACGACTCGGGTGGGATTGCTGAGCGCGAATACCGACTCGGTGACCGCGGCGTCGAGCCCAAATTCGACGCTGGTCGCCTCCGCGGTGGCGACGAGGCGCACGGCCCGGACCTCGGCCGCGGTCGCGCCGACCGCAGTCGCAGCACCGACCAGCAGGGCCGGCAACCAGTGGCCGAGCCTTGGTCGATGCGATGCGGCCGTGCGCTGCATGCGAGCACTGTACCCGCGGCCCGTCAGAAACTCAATTTGTATTATGGACCTACGAAACTATTCTAATGCTGTGTCTGCTTGCCAGCGCTCGAGCACCCGATCGCCAGCGGGGGTTCTGGAGACCGCGTCGAGGCGGCGCCCCTCACCGTGGTAGGCGAGAGCGACAGCAAGGTCCGCGCTGGCGGCGACCGCGGGAACCCGCTCCGGCCACTCGACCAGGAGCCACTGGCCCGCCCCGCACAGGTCGCGCCAACCGAGCCCGTCGAGTTCGTCGGGGCCGGCCAGCCGGTACCAGTCGAGGTGGTGCACGACTCGTTGCCCAAGCGTGTAGCTCTCGACGAGCGTGTAGCTCGGGCTTCGCACCGCGCTGTCGACCCCGAGTGCCGCGAGCAGGCCGCGGGCGAGCGTCGTCTTGCCGGATCCGAGCTCCCCGCCGAGCGTTACGAAGAGCGTGTCCGGCGCCACTGCCGCGAGCGCGCCCGCCAGCCGCGCGCCGGCGCGGCGCGTGGCGAACTCGTCGACGAGCGCGACCGTCAGCCGGAGGGGTTCACGCATGCCGGCAGCAGCGCGATCACGTCGGAGGCCAGAATGCCGCGTTCGCCGCCGCGCGCCGCGAGGTCGCCCGCGAGCGCATGGACGAGCACGCCAACCGCTGCCGACTGCCCGAGCGCGGCCGACGGGTCCGGCTGCTGCGCAGCGATCGCCGCGATCACGCCCGTAAGAACGTCGCCCATACCGGCGACGGCCATGCCCGGATTGCCGCGCTCGCAGACCCACGGCGCACCGTCACCCGCAGCGATCAGGGTCCCCGCTCCCTTCAGCACCGCGACGCCGCCGTAGCGCGCCACCAGTCCATGCACCGCAGCGAGCCGATCGGCCTGCACGCCGGCGGCGTCGAGGCCGAGCAGGCGCGCTGCCTCTCCCGGGTGCGGCGTCAGGCACCAGTGGGCCGATCTTGACGGGTGGGCGGCAAGCCGGTTGAGCGCGTCGGCATCGACGACGACCGGGCGCGCAGACGCGAATGCGGCCGTGACGAGCCGCGCAGCCCACGCGCTCTGGCCGAGGCCGGGCCCGATCGCGACGACGTCCGCAGTCGCGATCGCCGCGGTGACGCTGTCCGGATCCTCGGCCGCGATGCAGATCAACTCGGGCCTCGCCGCTGCGATCGCGGCCGCGTGCGCGGGCCAGGTCGCGACGGTCACGAGGCCGGCGCCCGCGCGCAGCGCCGCCGTGCCCGCGAGCAGCGCCGCGCCCGGCATGCCGGGCCCGCCGCCGATCACGAGCACGCGGCCGTTGGTACCTTTGTGCGCGGTGCGCGGTCTGCGGCGCAGCAACGCGCCGAGCGCGCGCGTCGTGAGGCGCCGGAGCGCGAACTCGCGCCCTGCAAATGCCGCGGCCGGCACGCCGAGCTCGTCGCAGACCAGCCGGCCGACGTGTTCGAACCCGTGCCCCAGGAAGAAGCCGGGCTTCCGGCCGACAAACGTCACCGTGACCGACGCCCGCACCGCGGTGCCGTGGATAGCACCCGTGTCGGCGTCGAGCCCGGACGGGACATCGAGCGCCAGCACCGGCCGTCCGGCCGCATTCACGGCGTCGATGACGCCTGCGAGCGGCTCGCCGATGCCACGCGCCAGGCCGGTGCCGAGGAGCGCGTCGACCACGACTTCGGCGAGTGCGGGGAGCCCCGCGTCCCACGCGACTGCCGCGCCGCCGGCACGATGCCAGTCGCCGGCCGCGCGGGCGGCATCGCCGCCGGCCGGTGGCCCGGCGGGAGCGCACAGCGTCACGTCAAGCCCGGCCGCGCGCGCGCGCCGGGCCAGCACATAGCCGTCGCCGCCGTTGTTGCCGGGACCGCACAGCACCAGCAGCCGGCGCGCCAACGGCCACTGCGCCCGGAGCACAGCGAGCGCCGCTTCGGCGGCCCGCGTCATCAGGGCGTAGCCAGGGATCCCGAGTTCCTCGATGGCGTACCGATCGGCGGCCCGGACGGCCGCGGTCGAATAGATGAGGTCGGGCGGGGACGGCATGCGGGGATTATCGCGTAGACCAGCGTCCTATACTCGCCTCACAGCGATGACCGACCCCACCTCACCGGACTTCGCCGATCTGATCAAGCAGCTCGCACGCGAGCGGGGCTTCGACGACGTCGGCATAGCGGGTATCGAGCTCGAGGGGGACGAGGGGCGGCTGCTCGAGTGGCTGGCCGCCGGGATGCACGGCGAGCTCCATTACATGGCGCGATTCGGGGCGCGCCGCGCGCGGCCGGCGGCGATCAAGCCGGGCACCGTGCGCGTGATCTCGGTACGCCTCGACTACTGGCCGGCTGGTGCCGGCGACCCGTTCGCGGCGCTCGCCGACGGCCGGCTCGGCTACGTCTCCCGCTACGCGCTCGGGCGCGACTACCACCGCCTGATGCGAAACCGGCTGCAGCGGCTTGCCGACGACATCCGCGGGCGCATCGGGCCGTTCGGCCACCGCGTTTTCGTCGACACCGGCCCGGTGCTCGAGAAGCCGCTTGCCCGCAACGCCGGCCTCGGTTGGATCGGCAAGCACACCAACCTGATTCATGCGAAGGCCGGCTCGTATTTCTTCCTCGGCGAGTTGTACACCGATCTGCCACTGCCAATCGACCCGCCCGCCAGCGATCACTGCGGCAGCTGCGCTGCGTGCCTGCCGGCCTGCCCGACCGGCGCGATCGTGGCGCCGTACCGGCTCGACGCGCGCCGCTGCATCTCGTACCTGACGATCGAGCTGCCGGGCACCATCCCGGTCGAGCTGCGCGCGCCGATCGGCAATCGCATCTTCGGCTGCGACGACTGCCAGCTGGTCTGCCCGTGGAACAAGTTTGCGCGGCCGACACGGGAGACGGGCTTCGAGCCACGCCACGGGCTCGACCGGCAGCGCCTGACGGAACTATTCGGCTGGACCGCCGCGGAGTTCGAAGAGCGGCTGCGCGGCAGCCCGATCCGCCGCATCGGCCACGAGCGCTGGCTCCGCAACATCGCGGTGGCACTCGGCAACGCGCCGGCCGACCCCGGGGTCGTCGCGGCGCTCAGTGCTCGCGCCGACCATCCGTCAGCGCTCGTGCGCGAGCACGCCGGCTGGGCGCTCGGCGAGCAACGGCGCAAGGCTGCCGGCGGCTAAGGGCCGCGACCTGGTTCAGCCGCGAAACGGGTTGAAATAGTGCCGGCCGCGCCGCGGCCGGCTGACCTCGGTCTCGAGCTGTGCGAAATGGGCGTCGTTGCCGATGAAATCGATGTCGGCTGCGTTGACTATCAAAAGCGGCGCCGCGTCGTACAGGTGGAAGAAGCGCGTGTAGGCGTCCACCAGCCGGTCGAGGTACTCGCGTTCCATGCCCTGCTCGTAACGGATGCCGCGGCGCGCGATCCGGTCCTGCAGCACCTCGACCGGCGCCTGCAGGTAGACGACCAGGTCCGGGACCGGCGCGTCGATCGCGAGGCGCTCGTAGACCTGCTCATAGAGCGCGTACTCCTCGTCGTCGAGCGTGACCCGCGCGAACAGCCGATCCTTCTCGAGCAGGAAATCGGTGATGCGCAGCGGCGAGAACAGGTCGCTCTGGCGGAGCTGCCGCAGCTGGCGGACGCGCTGAAAGAGAAAGTGGAGCTGCGCCGGGAACGCGCCGGTGCGCGGACTGCGGTAGAAGCGCTCGAGGAACGGGTTCTCCTCGGCACGCTCGAGCACGAGGTCGGCGCCGTAGAGCAGCGCCAGCTTGCGCGCCAGGCTGGTCTTGCCGACGCCGATCGGCCCTTCGATCACGACGTGCCGGTGCGCGCAGGCGGGTGGGGAGGATGCGGGGGCGGTGCTCACGCGGGGCTCGATCAGCAGGGCGACAGACCGTCACCGCGGACCGCGGCCTTGAGCGCGGCCACGCGACCGCGCCCGGGTATCCACAGCTCGGGCGCCACTTCGGCGAGAGGATACAGGACGAACGCACGCTCGTGCATGCGAGGGTGCGGCAGTTCGAGGACGTCCGACCGCAGCCGCAGCCGGCCGTAGGCGAGCAGGTCGAGGTCGATGCTGCGCGGACCGAAACGCACCGGCGGCGGCTGCTTGCCAAGCTCGGTCTCGAGCGCGCGCAACCGACCGTAGAGGTCGGTCGCGGCCAGCCGGGTCAGCAGCGCTGCGACCGCGTTCAGGAATCGCGGCTGATCCCGCAGCCCGACCGGCTCCGTCCAGTAGCGGCGCGAGGTGGCGACGAGCCGCGTCTCCGGCAGGCGGCCGAGCCCGTCGAAGGCCGCGTCGAGCTGGCGCACAGGGTCGTAGAGGTTGCTGCCGAGGCCGATCCAGGCCGGCGTCCACAGCGACGCGTCCGCCATGTCAGGCGGGCGGCGTGGCGGTCCCGCCGCTGCCACCGGATCCACCGCGCCGGCCGCGTCGCCGCCGGCGGCGCGGACGATCCGGAGCGTCGCCCGCCGCCGGTGAATCCGCGGTCCCCAGCTGCGCCACGCGCTCGGCCCGCTGATCCGCCGACAGCGTCTGGATCTCGGTCCACCAGCTGGCGAGTTCGGTCGCCACCAGCCCCGCCTCGGCGCGGAGCAGCAGGAAGTCGTAGGCCGCGCGGAAGCGCGGATGGTGCAGCAGCGCGAGCGCCCGGCGGCCCTCGCGGCGCTCGAAGCGCGGCTGCAGCATCAGCATCTCCCGCAGCGGCAGCGTGAAGCGCTTCGGCACGGCGACGCGGCGCACCTGGGCGAGCAGCACCGTGTCGGTCGCCTCGCTGACGGCCTGCAGCTCCGGCATTCCGCCCTCAACCTTGGAAGCCGCGAGCCGCATGATCGGCCCGTACAGCAGCACCGCGAACAGGAACGTTGGTGTCACGGCGCGCTCCTGCGCGACACGCGCATCGGTGCCCGCGAGCCCGAGCCTGAGCAATCGCGCCGCGCCGCCGTCCGGCTCGCGCGCGAGTTCCTCTGCGGTCCCCGGCAGCAGGTGCGCGAGCAGGTCGAGTTCCGTCAGCTGCTCGAAGGAGGCGACTGCGTGTCCGGAGAGGAACAGCTTCGTGCACTCGTCGAACAAGCGCGCAGCCGGCACGCCGCCGAGCAGCGGTGCGAGTTCCTGCAACGGCGCCCGCGTCGCGTCGTGCAGTGTGAAGCCGAGCTTGCCGGCGAAGCGTGCGGCGCGGAGCATGCGCACCGGGTCCTCGCGATAGCGGACCTCAGGATCGCCGATCAGGCGCAGCACCCGGTCGCGGACATCGACCGCACCGCCGACGTAGTCCCAGACAGAGAAATCCGCAATGTTGTAGTACAGCGCGTTGGCGGTGAAGTCGCGCCGCCAGACATCGGCGTCGATCGAACCGTAGAGGTTGTCGCGCAGAATGCGCCCGCTGTCATCGAGCATGCGCGCGTCGTCCAGCTCGCGGTGGTCGTCGTCGTCGACCTCCGCCGGCGCCGCTGCGGCCCGGAAAGTCGCCACTTCGATGATCTCGTCGCCATAGTGGACGTGCGCGAGGCGGAAGCGCCGGCCAATCAGCCGGCAGTTCCGGAACAGGCGGCGGACCTGCTCCGGCAGTGCATCGGTGGCGACGTCGAAATCCTTCGGCTGGATGCCGAGCAGCAGGTCGCGGACGCTGCCGCCGACCAGGAAGCCCTGGTAGCCGGCGTCCTTGAGGCGATAGAGCACCTTGAGCGCCTGCGGCGAGATGTGCGCGCGCGAAATGGAGTGCGCGGCGCGCGAAATGATCACGGGCGGGTTGGCGGCAGGGGCCGCCGTGGGGACTCGGCCGATGCTAGTGGGGGACGTACTCAGGAAACGCTCTCGCTTGAGGTGCGATGGTCTCGTCGTATAATAACAGGCTACCGCGCGCCGGCACCTCCC
>JANXWS010000074.1 GCA_025351005.1 Pseudomonadota bacterium
CTCGGCTGGGCGCCGGTGAAACCGATCAAGGCCCCGACCCGCAAGTCACTGGCGCCGACGCTGCCGCCGCGGGTGCTGGCGCTGCCGCGTGGCCGCGGCGCAGCCGCCCCGCCGGTGGCGCCACCGGCCCCGCCGCAGTGACGCCCCCGTTCGATGGCCTGGTGACCTCGCCGCGCGAGGCCGCCCTCGGGTCACCGCCGGCAGGCCTGCGCGTGCTTGCTGCCGCGATCACCGGCGCGTTACTCGCTTCACCCGCCGCGCTGGCCGCCCTCGGCGCCGACCGCGTGCTCGACCAGCTGAGCACGGAGCCGGGCTCGGTCCTCGTCCAGTTCAACTGCCCAATGAGCTTCGTCTCGAACTACCCGCTGCGCTCGGGCGACGAGGTCCGGATCGAGCTGCAGCCGCTGCCCGGCTGCCCGCCGCCCTCGAACCTGGGAGAGACGCTGCCGGTCGCGCGCGACAACGCCGCTGGCCTCGTCGACGTGCGCCTCGAGCAGTCGCTGGGCGCTCGCCGTGCGCTGACGCTGCACTTCGCGCGCACCGTCGACTTCCTGATCAAGCCGCGGCCGGGACTGACGGGCATCGAGCTGGTGCTCTCGAGGCGCGTCGGGACCGCGACGGTCACAGCCGCGAACCCGCCGCCGAAGCCGACCCGCGCGCCGACCCGCAGCCTTCCCTCGCAGGAGGAGCTCGACCGCCAGCTCGCGGCCGCGCGCGCCGCGATGCAGGACCGTGACTACGACGCGGCGATCCGTCTCTACACCAAGCTGCTCGAGTACCCCGAGCACGCGGCACGCCCGCAGGCGCAGGAGTTCGTCGGCCTCGCGCGCGAGCGCAAGGGTCAGCTCGCCCAGGCCAAGCTCGAGTACGAGGAGTATCTGCGCCGCTACCCGGACGGCGCAGACGTCGACGCAGTCAAACAGCGGCTGGCCGCCATCGTGACGCTCGAGGGCGCGAGCAAGCCGACCCGGGGCGCGCCGGACACGCGCTGGAGCGTCAGCGGCGCGCTCGCGCAGGATTACCGCCACGACGTCAACACCGTGACGGCCAACGGCGTCTCGCAGAACGGCCTCGGCCAGTCGGCGATCGACTCGGAGGCCGACCTGCAGATGCGCCATCGCGGCGACCGCTACGACTTCAAGGCGCGCGTGTTCGGCGGCTATCTGCACGACATGATGAACGTCGACGGCGCCTCGTCCGGGTCGGTGCGCGTGCCGCAGGCGTACGTGGAACTGGACGATACCAAGAACCAATGGCTGACCCGGCTCGGCCGCCAGTCGCAGAGCACCGGCGGCGTCTACGGTAGCTACGACGGGGCCTACGCCGGCTGGTCGGTGACGCCGGGGTTCAGGCTCGGGGTTGCCGCCGGCTCGCCGATCCAGACCTACTCGGCGAGCATCAACCACGACCGCGTGTTCGGCAACCTGAGCGCCGAGTTTCCCGGGATCGCGCCCGGCCTCGACCTGACCGGGTTCGCCTACCAGGACAACGCCACTGGCATCCTCGACTCGCGCCAGGTGGGCGCCGAGGCGCGCTACTACCAGAACGGCCACTCGCTGGTCGGCCAGGTCGACTACGACGTGTTCTTCAAGGCCCTCAACTCCGCGACCATGCTCGCGAGCTGGGCGCTTCCCGGCAAGTGGCAGTTTACCGGCATCGTCGACCGCCGCCGCTCGCCGTTCCTCGGCAGCTACAACGCCTTGATTGGCCAGCCGACGACCTCGCTCTCCGACCTCGTCAATACGCTCGGCCTCGACGCGGTACACCAGCTCGCCCGCGACCGCAGTGCCTCCGCCGAGACCGTCACGCTCGGTGTGCAGCGGCCGATCGGCGAGCGCCTGCAGTGGGGCAGCGACGTCTCGATGAGCAAGGTCGGCGGCATGCCGGCCTCGGGCGGCGTGCCGGCCGTGCCGGGTTCGGGCACCGCGCTCGCCTTGTCTACGCAGCTGCTCGGCGGTGGCTGGGTCGTCGAGGGTGACATGAATACGGTGGGGTTGAGCTTCTCGACCCGCGCCGGCACCAAGTCGATCTCGACGTACGGCAACGCTCGCTACCCGCTCGGGGACCGGATCAGGATCGGCCCGCGGCTGCAGGTCAGCCACACGACCGGCAGCGACCCGAATACCGGTACGACCGCCGGCTGGTCGGCGAGCCCGTCGCTGCTCGCCGACTGGCGTTTCCGGAAAGGAGTCGTGCAGTTCGAATCCGGCTACGAGCGCTCGACGCTGAACCAGAGCCAGGCGCCCGGCGTGCCGATCGACCCGAACCTGCCGCCGGCGACGACCGTGAACCAGCAGACGCAGCGGTTCTGGTTCAGTCTCGGCTACACCTACAGCTTCTAGCCGGCGTCGCGCTGGCCGCCGGGAACGCACCGCACCTGCGATTGTGCGCCCGGCCTCAGGCCGGGCGCGTGCCGGTCGCCGGCGCCGCGCGGCCGCGCGCGAGATAACGCTCGATGCCTTCCGCTGCATGGCGGTAGCCGATTTCGACCGCACGATCGAATGCGTGCCAGTCGAGCATGTCAACCTTCTCGAGCGGCGGCTTGAGCAGCAGATCGGTGAGCTCGCGATGGCCAACCGTGGACGCGGTGCTGTTGATGACACCGGCGCGTAGCAGGATCTGCATGATGTTGATCGGCTTGCGCTGCGCCCGGCGCCAGGCGGGGATGCGCCACAGCGCCGGCACCTCGGTCCCGTCGATGTCGGTTTCGAAGCCGCGGTCCGATCCGACATCGACGCCGATGACGGTGCCGCTCAGGGTCTCGCGCATGACGTCGACAGGCAGGCTGTTGATCGTGGCGCCGTCGACGTACACCTGCCGCTGCGCGCACACCGGCGGCAGGATCCCGGGGATCGCGATCGACGCCCTGAGCCAGAGCCACAGCTGGCCGCGCCGGTGGACGGCGGCCTGGCCGGTCGTCAGGTTCGCCGAGACGCAGAAGAACGGCAGTCGCAGGTCCTCGATGTTGGCATCACCGAACTCCTGGCGCAGCAGCCGGCCCACCTTGCGGCCGGCCAGCAGCGATATCACCGGCACGGTGTAGTCGTTCAACGGTGCCGAATCGACGAAGGCGCGTCGCACGCGACGCACCATCTCGGCATAGTCCCAGCCGGCCGCCCAGCCAGCGCCGATGATCGACCCGATGCTGCTGCCGCCGACCGTGTCAATGGGCACCTTCGCCTCGAGCAGCGCGCGCAACACGCCGATGTGCGCGAAGCCGCGCGCCCCACCGCCCGACAGCACGAGTCCGGTAGCGCGGCCCAGCAGCAGGCGTCCGACGCGCGCGATGTCCGCGGCGCCGCGCACGTGGTGGTGGCGACGGAACGGATGCAGATCGAGCCAGCGGCCGGCTGGGGTCGCGCGTGCGGCGGTGCGGTGCAGCAGCACCAGGTCGGCCGGGACGCCGGCGCCGGAAGCTACGCCCCGCTCGAGCGCCAGAAACGGCCGGGCCAGCTCGTCGTGGCATGCAAGGGCAACGAGCGTGTCGGCCTGGCGCAGGCAGAGTTTGGTCCAGTTGCTCGGCGCCGGATCGGTCACGTAGATGACGACGTCATTGGCGCGCTCGAGGCGGTGAAACCACTGACTCGTCTGCTCGTTGCCGCGCTCCTTGAGGACCAGTTCGACGCGCCCCGACTGCTGCAGCGAGCTGACGAGCTGCGAGCCGAATGCCGCGCCATCGACGCCGGCGCCGCTCGGGACCACCGCCAGCACGCGCGATACTTTCTGCGGCAGGGCCTCCGGTCGCCACAGGCGCTCGAGCCGCGTCGCGAGCACGCCGGTCAGCATCCGCATGAACTGCGGATTGTCGTGCACCAGCCGCTCGAAGGTCGCAGGCGAGAGGCGCGCGACCTCGGTATCGCGCTGCGCGAGCACCGTTGCCGAGCGCTTGCTCCCGGACAGCATTTCCATTTCGCCGACCGGCTCGCCGGCGGGCACCTGCGCGACGCAGTGCGAGCCACCGTCCGGGCGCTTGACGTAGACGCCGAGGCCGCCATTCACGACGACGTAGAGTCCGTCGGCCGGCTGGCCAGCCTCGTAGAGCACGGCGCCGCCCGGCAGCGAGAACCACTCGATCTCGGTCCTGATCTGCTGCAGGTAGTCGGCGTCGAGGTCGCGCAGCAGCGGCAACGCGGCGAACAGCGCCGGCAGGTTGCGGCGCTCGATCGCGTTCAGGATCATCGTATCGGGGCCCGGGCTCATGCGCAGGCTCGCTCCGTGGCGGGTGGCGCCAGTGTAGCGTCAGTGTCCGCCCGGTGGCGGCCCGCGATGAAGCGGCGCGCGGATCCCGCGGCGCAGCGGGGTGATCGTCGCGACTATGGAGTCTGCTCTGGATGCGGTGGCCAGATCCGCTCCCAGCAGCAGCTGTGCCGGAAGCCTCGGACGACGATCAGCTTGCCGCCGACGCCGCGAACCGCCGCTTCAACCAGCGCCGGCGGTACGACGGTGTCGGCCGAACCGACGTAATGGAGCGCCGCCACCGTCGCCGGCAGGCGGCCGAGCCGGGCAGGGTTGAGCGAGCCGGTCAGGGGCGCGTATCCATGCAGCGCGGCCCATCGATCGGTGTCGAGGTTGCCCGCCAGCGTCACCAGCTCGCCGACTCCCGGCAGCCGGGTCGCAAGCAAGGTCGCGATCGTCGCCCCGCCGCTGTGTCCGAAGAGGGTGACGCGCTTCGCGCCGGCGGCCGCGATCTCGGCTTGTGCGACCGCCTGCATGCTCGCGATCACCTCCGGCGCGAAGCGGCGCGTCGTCCACACGGTCGCGTCACAGTGTCGGTCGTGCTCAAGCCCGAAGTAGCAGGGACGCCCGATGTACACGCTCGGGGAGGGATCGAGCAGCATCAGGTGAAGCATCGTGAGCGAACGCGAGGTCGGATCGCGCGCGATCTGGTTGCGCGACAGGTATGGCCGCCCGTCCCCCTCGATATAGATGTGCAGGTCGCCGGCCGGGCCGCGCCGGCGGAGGACCAGATGGCGATAGTCGTCGCCGTCGACGTACTCCGTCGCGAGTCCGTGCTGGCGTGCGATCGAGAGCGCGGCGCCGCGACCCGAGACGCAGCCGGCGAGCAATGCAAGCGCGGCGAGGCAGAGGAGGGGACCAGGGCGCGGCACGGATGGCGCCAGGCGACACTGCGACACGCGGTTACGAATGCGGCGGTCCCGCCGCCGCGAGGTCGCGGAGCACGGCGTTCCTCACGCGCGTCAGGTCGACGCTGTCCGGACGGATTCGCAGGCCGATTTCCGCGAGCTGGCCGGCCTGCTGCAGCTGACCCGCCTTATAGAGACGTGTGGCCTCGGAACTGTAGGCTTTGAACACGTTGAGGACGCCCTCAGCAGCCGCACGATTGTCAGGCTCCGCGCACAGCACCGTGCGGAAAGCGCCGACCGCGGAGGAGGGGTTCTCGCTCAGGACGCCGGGATCGAACGCCTTGCCGGAAGCGGCGAGGTATTCCCGCCCCTGGTCCATGAGGACCGCGACCAAGCCGGGATCCATTCCCTGCCGATTCGGACAAGCTGCTTTCTGCTCGGCCACGATGAACGGTTCGTCCTTGTCCTGCGGGCCGTAGAAGATGCCGTAGATCACGTACGCCAGGGCTGCCGTGACCAGCACGAGGGCGACCAGCACCGAGCCGACAAGCCGGCGGTTCGCGCCGCGCGGGCGCAGCTCACGAAGTACCTCGTCGATGCTCGGCGCTCGCTCGGGGCGACTGAAACACAGGGCCGCGGCGAGCGCCCGGTTCTGGCGACGGGCCAGACCGCGGACGCGCGGCGGCGAGTAGCCCTTGCCGAGCTTGTCGCGAGCCTCGGTGGCCGGTAAGGAATCGAACGGATGCTTGCCGGACAGGAGTTCATAGACCACGACGCCGAACGAATAGACGTCATCCCGTTGGTCCGCCTCCGGCCAGAGCTCGAGCATCTCGACGCTCGCGTATTCTGGCGTCAGCGCGGTGAGCGCCTCGGATGCCGAGCCCTCCGTCTTGGCGCGGCGAAACGCCCGCGCCACCCCCAGATCGATCAGCTTCGGCCCACCGGAGGCGGTGACGAATACGTTCGACGGCTTGAAGTCGCTGTGGATGATGCCCTTGTCGTGCAGGTAGGCGAGCGCCTTGCCCGTGCCTTCGATGATCGGCCAGGCGTGCGCGAGCGGCATGCCGCGCGCGTGCTGGTTGCCCATCAGCCAGTCGAGCGCCCGGCCGTCGAGCAACTCCATGATCATGATGGCGGTGTCGTCGATTGTTTCGAAGTGAAACACCTTGATCAAATGCTCGTGATTGAGATCAAGCGACTTCTTGACCTCGTCCCTCAGCGCTTTGACCGCGGCCGGCTGCGCGCTGATCGCCGGGCGCAAGATCTTGATCGCGACCGCCTTGTCGAGAACCTGATCGTAGGCGCGGAACACGACGCCCATGCCGCCGGCGCCGAGGCGCACCTGCAGCCGGTAGCGCGACAGCAGCAGGTCGCCGTCCTGCGGCTCGTGGCGCAGCGGCGCGCTCGGCTGCGGGCGGACGCTTGGGCCCGATTCGATGCGCGGCGGCCCGCCCTCCGGCGTTGCCTCGCGCTCGGCCGGGGCGCCAACGTCGCCGGGTGGCTCCGGCGCCGGCTGCGGCTCCGGGCGGGGGTCGGCAGAAGGTACAGCGCGCGCGACCGTCGCTGGCGCCTCGCCCCTGACGCGCGTCAACGCCGAGCCTAGGTCGTCCGGCTGCGGGTCGCGAGGCGGGACCGCCGTGCCGTCAACAGGTGCCTTGTCAGCCATCCCGCCACGTCTCGCGGACACCGTGGGCGTTGTCAGCGTTCGTCGTGCCCACCGATCGGCGTGACGGTCGCGGACCAGATCGGATCCGGCGCGCGTCCACCGCCGTGCCATGCATCATCGCGACCCCTGCAAGTGGCCCGGCTGGGCCCGCCCACCTGCGCCCAACATCGGATTTACCGGACGCCGAGAGTATATAGGGTGACGCCGAGAGCATTGAAAGAGCAGTATTTTCAGCTCCGGCAACGAGTCGAACGACCTCGCTCGCGGCGTCGCGACCCCGCCCCACCGCCGTTCCATCCGACCGGCGGTCGGCGCGGGTCGGCCCGCATCCGGATGGAACCCGACTCGAGGGCGAGCGTCTGCTCGCGTGCCCCGTCGCAAGCCCGTGCCCAGCCTCGGCTCCGGCGTCGCCGCGGTGGCGAGCGGCCGTGAGGAATCCTGACCGATCGGCAAGCACGAGCACACCATCGGCGCCGGCGCGCCGGCGCCGATCGAACGACGCAGGGGCGGCGGACCAGACGCTGATTGGCACTCGCGAAGTTCGACTGCCAAGCGACTGCAGCGCGACGTTGCCCCGGCCGGCGTCGAATTCTCCGAACACCGCCCGCGAGGGGCTGTGCTATAAATTCGGCAAAATAAAGGGGCCGATCGTGGCGCGCGGAGCGCTACAAGCCGACAACCCACAGAATGCAACCGGCACTGCGGAGAGCTGGTGGTCGGGCTGGGAGGGGGCCGTCCATATTCGCTTGCAGGGGAGTTTGCCGTGCTCACAGCGATACCCGGTTTCCGCTGCGGCCGGCGAGTCAGCGGCGCAGTGTCGCGCTCGGGCAATAGGGGGGCGAGACCCCTTGGCTGGCTCGCATTGGCGAGTTTCCTGTCGGTACTGCCCGCCCCAACGCTGGCGCAGGCCGCGGCTGGTCCGCCCAAGCCGACCCCCAATCAGGCGGCGATGGCCGCTCTCGTCGCCCGCACCTGCACCGCGCTGGCGGGGCAATCGGTCGGAGCCGGCGACCTTACGGCCGCCCAGCAGGATCTGCTGCAGCGCTGCAGCGTCCTCACGAGCGCCGCGACGGCGCCAACGGTCCTGACGGCCGCGTACAACGCGATTCTCGGCCAGCAGGTCAACGCGCTCGGACCGCAGACGAGGCAATTCGCGACGCTTGGGCAGGACAATCTGACCGCGCGGCTCGCGGAACTCCGCCGCGGCCAGCAGGGTGTGAGCCTCGCCGGGCTCGCGCTCACCGACGCGGCCGGCCGCGACCTGATCGCCGGGCAGACCGGCACGGGGGCCCTGTTGCCGGGCGGCGCCAGCGGCGATTCGAGTGGCGGACTGCTCGACGGCAAGCTCGGCATTTTCCTCAATGGCAACCTGGCCGTTGGTTCAAACGCTCAGTCGCTGAACAGCTTTGCCTTCGGCGTCTCCGGAAATTCTCTGACGCTCGGCGCCGACTATCGCATCGGCGAGCGCTTTGTGGTCGGTGGCGCCATCGGATCGGGCCGCACCAAAACGGATTTCGGCGACGCGCTCGGCCGCGTCGACCTCGATTCGACCGGCGTCAGCGCGTTCGCATCGTATTACCGGCAGCGTTTCTACCTGGACCTGCTAGCCGGTGTCGGTCGCCCGAAGGTCGACCTGCAGCGGCACATCAATTACACCGAGATGCCGGGCACGCCGGGCGCCATCGTCATCGACCAGCGGACGCATGGTACGACGCATTCGCAGGAGGCCTGGACGGGCCTCAGCACCGGTTGGGATTTCCACTGGAGCGCGCTGTCCGTGACGCCGGAGCTTTCGCTGAATTTCCACCAGAACCGCCTCGATGGCTTCCGCGAGACCGTGTCGCAGCCACTGGCGCCCGGCGCAGGCCTCGCACTCGCCTTCGATCCCGTCACGGTGTCGTCGTTGCAGGGGCGCGCGGGAGTCCGGGTGGCTTACGTGTTCAGTACGCCGTGGGGCGTACTGGTGCCCAATGCCCACGCCAGTTACATTCGCGAGTTCCACGACTCTGCGGACGCTTTTGCCGTCCGTTACGCGGACTCCGCGACGCTGGGATCGCCGGCCGACCAGCCGGCGCTGATTCACTCGGACGCGCCCGAGGGCCACTACACGGCGAACGGCGGCGGCTTCGTGGCGCAGTTCTCCCACGGAATTTCAGGGTTTGCGGACTACGAGCAGCTGCGGAGCCTGCAGACGATCAAAAAGCATGAGTTCGGCTTCGGCCTGCGTTATCAGGGCTCTTTCTAGTCCGGCGCAGATGCCGGGCGCCGCCGACCGCGCCGCCGGCGGCGGGTAACCGGCGGTCCGACTCGGCACTCGAGCGTCGCAAGGAGGGGGTAACGCAGGTGGCCAATGCATCGACTGCAACGCGATCTGACGAGCCAGGACGAACCGGTTCGCGGACCGGCTCGCGCCTCATCGGCGTAGTCGGCGGCACTGTCCTGGCGCTGCTGGCCGGCGCCACCGTACCGCCCGCCGCCGACTCCGCATATCTCGACCCGGACCGGCTGCTGGTTGTCGACTGCGCGCTGCCACCGCAGCTGCGAAGTCTCGGCGGCGCGATGAAGTATCTCGGCCCGCGGCGCGCGGTGCGCACGACGGTAAGCGACTGCGAGATTCGCGGCGGCGAGTACGTCGCTTACGACCGCGCCAACTACAGCACGGCGCTGCGCGTCTGGCTGCCGCAGGCGGAAGCCGGCGACGCCCGGGCGCAGGCTTACGTCGGCGAAATCTTCGAGAAGGGGCTGGGCACGGCGCCAGATTATGTCAAAGCGGCAGAGTGGTACGAGAAAGCGGCGAAGCAGGAGGATCGCCAGGCGCTCGCGAATCTCGGCTATCTCTACGAGCAGGGGCTCGGCGTGCCGAAAGACGCGTTGCGCGCCATGAACCTGTACCGGCGGGCGGCGGGGCTCACCGGCGAGGATCTGACCTTCGTGTCCGAGGTCGCCAAGGTCCGTGCCGAGGCCCAGACCAAGCTCGACGAGGCGTCCGCCGAGCTCGAGGCGTCGAACCAGGCCGTCACAGGATTGCAGTCTGAACTCGGACGCACGCAGGCAGAACTCGAGCGCACCCGCACCGGCGCCGACGCCGCGCGCGGTGAAGCGACCGCACTGCGCAACCGCATTGCGCTGCTGCTGCGGGACGGCGCGAGAGTCGATCATTCCGCCGAGCTCCGCGAATTACACATCAAGCTGAGCACCAGCGAATCACTGCTGCTGACACGCCAGCAAGAGCTGAGCGAGCTTCAGGGCACGTCCAACACCGCCGCGCGCCAACTTCAGGCGCAGCTCGACGCGTCCGAGCGCAATGCCGCCCAGCTCCGCGCCCAGCTGACCTCGGCGACGAGCGGCGCGCAGGAGGCCAAGCTGCAGCTTGCGGCGGCCGAGGCCAAGCTCAACCTCACGACCCAGGAGCGTCAGAAGCTCAAGGACGACGTCGGAGCCAAGCAACGCGCGCTCAAGGAGGAAGCGGGGCGTCTCGTCCAGGCCGACAAGATCGAGCAGGCGGCGGCGGAGGCAGAGTCGCAGCGCACGCACGCAGCGCTCGCGGACAAGGACGCCGAGCGCCAGCAGCAACAATTGACGATTGCCGGACTGGACAAGCAGGTCGGGGACCTGAAGGCTGAGATCGAGCGATTGCGACGCACGGCCAGCGAAGCGGCCAGCCGTGCCGACAGCAGCCGCAAGGCGGAGCAACAAGGCGCCGAGTCGTCCACGGCCATGCGAGCGACACTCGCGACGGCGCAAGCGCTGACGCTGCGCAGGGAGCAGGAGCTCGCTGCTGCCGCAGCGGCTCTCGAAGCGATGCGGCGGGATCTGGCGCAGGACCGCGCCACGCTGGCAACGACGCTGCGCGACAGTACGGCGAAGCAGGGCGAGATGAGCGCCACTGTCGCGCGCCTCAACCAGGCGATCGGCGATCGTGACGCGAATATCATCGCGGGCCAGGCCGAGATCGCGGGTCTGCAGAAGGAGCTTGAGCTCCGCAAGCAGGCCATGGTCCAGCCGCAGACACGCGGCGGCGCCATCGGTGCGCCGCCGCCGCTGCCGGCCGACGCGTCGACGTGGGGGAGCAGGTTCGATGCCGGCGTGAACTACGCGCTGATCATCGCCAACTACGAGTACGCCCATTTCCCTGTGCTGAAGACCGTCCGGCAGGACGCGGACGGCATCGAGAAGGTGCTGGTCGAGCGCTACGGGTACAAGGGACATACGCGTCTGCTGGCGAACGCCAATCGCAAGGCGATCATGAATGCGCTGATGGATCTCGCGCGATCAACCCACGAGCGCGACAGCGTCGTCATCTATTTCGCCGGGCATGGCGCGCTCGACGAGACGGGAACGCACGGGTTCTGGCTGCCGGTCGACGCCGAGCCGGGCAATCCCACCGAGTGGGTGTCCGACCGCGCGATCACCGATCTCATCGCGATGATGAACGCGCGACATATACTCGTCATCGCCGATTCCTGTTACGCCGGTACAATGACCCGGCCCGCCAACGTGCGGCTCGTCAGCAAGGCGCCGAGCGCCGACGACAAGCGCCTCAACGTCCTGGCGAAGCTCCGGTCCCGTACCGTGCTGACGGCCGGCGGCATCGAGCCGGTGCTCGATTCGGACGGCGGTGACCATTCGATCTTCGCGCGCGCGCTGCTCGGTGCGTTGTGGCAGAACAATCGGGTGCTCGAGGGTGTCACGCTCTTCGGCGCCGTCTACTCGCCGGTGCAGGCGGCGGCATCGCATGCCGGCCGGATGGCGGGGACGCCGATGACGCAGACCCCGGGCTACTCCGTCCTCGCGGACGCCGGTCACCAGAATGGGGACTTTCTGCTCATCCCAGCGACCTGACCGGCGCGTTGCGGAGCTGCGGTGGCGGGCCGCGCCGTTGACGACGGCACGGCGTGCGCGCCGCAGGACGGTGGGGGGGCGCTGTGTGTCGCAGCGCATCCGGATGCGGTCAGCCTAACGTGGATCAGAATGCCGGAGGCGGTGCACAGGGCATGGAGATCGGTCACTTCCGGACGGTGATTGTCGGTGCGGGCCCGGCCGGCCTGAGCGCCGCCGCCCGTGCCGCCGCGATCGACGCGGACAACCGCACGACGGCCCCGAGCTACGTGCTGCTCGAAGGCTTCGCGCTGCCCGCCAAGACCATCCAGCGCTACCAGAAGGGCAAGCATGTGATGGCGGAGCCGGGCTACCTTGCGCTGCGCAGCGATTTCGGCTTCGCGGCCGGTCGTCGCGAGGTGGTGCTCGAGGGCTGGGTCAAGGACCTCGAGCAGCGCAAGGTCAACGTCCGCTTCAGCAGCGAGGTGATGACGATCAGCGGCAGCTCGGGACGGTTCACGCTCGGGCTGTCCTCCGGCGATTCGCTGTCGGCCGAGGCCGTGGTGCTCGCGATCGGTCTCGGCGGCAACCCGCGGCGCCTGAACGTGCCCGGCGAGGACCGGCCGCAGGTCCAGTACCAGCTCGACGACCCGGGCGCGTACCGGGACGAAAGCATCCTCGTTGTCGGCGCCGGCGACGCGGCAATCGAGAATGCGCTTGCGCTCGCCGGCCACAACGCGGTGACGATCATCAACCGCGGCGCCGAGTTCAGCCGCGCCAAGGACGGCAATCTGCGCGACGTGCTGGCGGCGCTCAACGACCCCAAGCGGCGCGTGCAGTGCCTGTACCAGGCGCGGATCAAGAGCGTTGCGGCAGCTACCGGTGAGGGCGGGCCGCTCGAGGTGACGGTCGAGACGGCCGGCGGCGAGAGCCGCGGCAACTACCACCGGATCATCGCCCGGCTCGGCGCTGAGCCGCCGCGCAAGTTCCTCGAGTCGATGGGCATCCGCTTTCCGAACGAGCGCACGGATTCGGTGCCCGAGCTCAGCGCCCAGTACGAGAGCAACGTGCCCGGCATCTACATCGTGGGTTCGCTGGCGGGCGCTTCGCTGATCAAGCAGGGAATGAACCAGGGCTACGACGTCATCGAGTTCATCAACGGTCGCAACATCGATCCCGCCGATCATCCGCTGCTCGCGTGCCGGTTCCAGGGCTTGCCGTTCCAGCGGCCGGTAGAGGAGTCGCTGCAGCGACTGAAGACCGTCGTTCCGATGTTCACGGGGATTAACGCGCTGGTATTTCGGGAGCTGATCATCGAGAGCGACGTCGTCGTCGCCTACCCGGCCGGCGCCGCCTACGACCAGGCGAAGCGCAAGCTCACCGAACTGACCGCGGCCGACCCGTCGGGGCGCGCGGCGGAACGCGCGACCCGCGTCGTTCGGGAAGGGGACGTGATCTACGAGGCAGGTGACTTCAGCACCTCGTTCCTGACCATCGTGCACGGCGAGGTACGGCTCGAGTCGCCGGAGAGTGCCGTGCCGACCGTGCTGGAACGAGGCGACTTCTGCGGCGAGCTTAGTCTGCTGTCGGGCCGGCCGCGCCTCGACCGCGCGATCGCCGGGCGCGGCTGCGTATTGGTCGAGACCCCGCGGCGCATCATGCTGAAGCTGATGAACTCGAACGAGGAGGTCCGCAAGGAGATCGATCTGATGTTTCTGGCGCGGGAACTGCAGCGTCAGTTCGCGCCGCGGGCGAGCGTGGGCCGCATGAAGGAGATCGCGGCGCGCCTGACGCTGCGCCGCTACAAGGCGGGCGAGCGGATCGTGACCGAGGGCGAGGCCGGGGCGAGTCTGTTCGTCGTGCGCTCGGGCGGCGCGGCCCTCTTTCGCGGTGGCAATGGCGCAGCCACGCTCGTCAGTCACGTCCAGGCCGGACAGCGCTTCGGCGAGACCGCGGTGATGGGCGATCCGGTGCGGCGCGAGACGGCCGATGCGGTCGTCGCGACGGAGCTGATCGAGATCGGCAGCAGCGATTTTCTGCAGCTCGTCGAACTCGGCGGCAGCCAGGTCAAGAACCTTCAGCAGCGCGTCAGCGAGCAGGTGCGGGAGTCGGCGCGCATGGGGGTGCTGCCCGACGCCGGTTCGGTGCTGGCGTTCATGATGCGCGAGGGCCTCGGCGAAGCGACCAACGTGCTGGTCATCGACGAGACGCGCTGCACGGGCTGCGACAACTGCGAGCGTGCCTGCGCCGAGACCCACGGCGGCGTGTCACGGCTTGACCGCCGCGCGGGCGCGAGCTTCGCACAGGTCCACATTCCGGTGGCATGCCGGCACTGCGAGAGTCCGCATTGCATGAAGGACTGCCCGCCGAACGCGATCCGGCGGGCCGAATCCGGCGAGGTGTTCATCGACGAAAGCTGCATCGGCTGCGGCAACTGCCAGCTGAACTGCCCGTACGGTGTCATCAAGATGGCCTACGAGGCGCCGCGCAAGCCGAGCCTGCTCAGCTGGCTGGCGCTCGGCCGCGGACCGGGGCCCGGCGAGCAGAAGGACTACCGGCCGAGCGCCGCCGCCAAGGCGATCGGTGCCAAGGCCAAGAAGTGCGACGCCTGCATCGGCCTGCCGTCGGGTCCGGCCTGCGTCCAGGCGTGCCCGACCGGCGCCGCGCAGCGCATCGGGCCCGCGGAGTTCGCGGCGCTGGCTACCGAGCGACAGCAGTGATCTTCACCGGAATTCTGAGCTATCGCGGCTACCGATACTTGTGGTGGTCGCTGGGTCTGTCGACGTTCGCAGTGCTGCTGTTCGCGAGCCAGTACGCCTCGGACACGGCGCGCGGCAACACCTGGCAGGGCTACACGCTCGGTTCCATCGCCGGCACCGGCGTGCTGTGGCTCGGCTATCTCGGCGTGCGCAAGCGCCGCTATGCGGCGGGCGGCGCGCCGATGCTCGGCTGGTCGTCGGCGCACGTGTATCTCGGACTGGCCGTGTTCCTGGTCGCGACGCTGCATTCCGTCGCCCACCTGAGCTTCACGATTCACGGCATGACCTATCTGCTGCTCACGGTCGTCATCATCAGTGGCATCGTCGGCGTCTACCTGTACCTGACGTGCCCGCGAGCGACCGCCGACAACCGCCAGGGCGTGTCGCGCGCCCAGCTGTTCGCCGAGTTGCTCGATCTCGACCGCCGCGCCCGCGAACTGGCGCGTCGCTGCGATCCGCGCGTCGCAGCCGCGGTTCGCAGCGCCGTGGAGCGCACCGTGATCGGTGGCGGTGCGCTAGCGCAGCTGACGGGCGCGGATCGGTCGCTGTTCCTCGACCCGGACCGGCCGGGACCCGCGGGCGAACCGACGCTCGCGTCAAACGCCGAGCAGCGCGCCATCACGGAGTTCGTGTCGTCGCGCATTCCGCGCGGCGACAAGCGCGCCGAGGTCGCTACGCTGCAGCAGCTGCTGCCGATCCTGTTCCGGCGCCAGGCGGTTCTGCGGCGAATACGCCGCGACATCCAGCTGCAATCGTTCCTGGAGTTCTGGCTGTACGTGCATGTGCCGCTCAGCGTCGGGCTGATCGCCGCGCTGCTGACTCACGTCGTGTCGGTATTTCTGTACTGGTAGCGCATGAACGCGTTGCTCCGGTATGTGCGGGATGGCCTGGACGGGCAGCCGGAAACGACGGATGTCGAGGTCCAGGTCGAGGAACTGACGGTCGGCAGCGCATCGCGGGCGACGTTGCAGCTGATCGGCCGCGACCTGCGTCCCGAGCACGCGGTATTGCGGCTGCGCAACGGGCGGCTGTGGCTCACGGCGAGCGGTCCGGCAATCGAGGTCAACGGCAGCGCGGTCGAGTCGGCGCCACTTGCGACCGACGACCTGATCGTGATGGGTGGCCACAGGATCCGGGTACTCGACCCGCCGAGCGGCTTCGACGCCGCGCTTGAAGTACGCCTGGACCCGGACGTCAACCCGAGTGACTTCGAGACCGCCTTCACGACCGCGCTCGGCCGCACGCGGCTGTCGAAACGCGCACCGGCGTGGCTGCTGCTCGGCATGGTACTCGCCCTTGGCATGGGGCTGCCGCTGACCAACGTGCTGTTGCGGCACACGGGTGGCCACCCGCCCGCCTGGTTGCCCGGTGACGCGGTCTGGTCGACCGGACCGCTGATTCCGACCCACGAACTCGCCTCGCACGGCCAGTGCTCGGTCTGCCATGCGACACTATTCGAGCGCGTGACCGACAAGAGCTGTCGCAAATGCCACGATCACGAACAGGACCACGTGCGCCTCGACGGCGAACAGCATGCGGCTGCGGAGCCGACGCCGCGTTGCGCCGGTTGTCACCGCGAGCACTACGCCGACACGATGCATTTCGTGCCGCGCGCGGACAGTCTGTGCACCGATTGCCATCGCCAACCGAAGGCGCTGACCGGCCGGCGCCCGATCGCGGGCGTGACGTCGTTCGCCAAGGATCGCCACCCGGAGTTCATCCTCAAGCTGCTCCGGCCGGAACCGGGCAGCGGCGCGTCGGCGGGCGGGGTCACGTGGCGCGACGCACTGGTGCCGATCGGCTCTGCCCAGGAACAGTCGAACCTCTCGTTCTCGCACGTCCAGCATCTCGACCCGGCGAAGGTCACGCGCGTCGGCGGCGATGCGCCGCTCGGCTGCGCGGATTGTCATACGCTCTCGGTCGACGGCGCCCATTTTCAGCCGATCACGATGCTGGGCAAGTGCCTCAGCTGTCACTCGCTAGAGTTCGCGCGCGGGCGGCAGCTGCCGCACGGCCAGACCGCCGAGGCGGTGACCATCCTCGAGGACTTCTACGTCCGGAATTTCTCCGGCCCGCCGTTGCCCGAGCCGCAGCGGGTGAGGCGGCTGCCGGATCGCGGGGCGCCGCCGCCGGCCTGCACGGGCAAGCCCTATGATTGCGGGATGGTTCGTGCGCGCTTCGAGGTCGAGAACCAGTTCAAGGTGCGCGGCTGCGCGGGCTGCCATACCGTCGAGGACACCGGGGCCGCGTCGCTGGCGGACCGGTTCCGGGTGGCGCCGGTGCGGCTTGCGACCGACTATTTCCACAGTGTACGGTTCTACCACCGCGACCACGTGGTGCAGCGGGAGCTCACCGGCGACCGCGCCTGCCTCTCCTGCCACCACGCCGACCGGTCGCAGCGCAGTTCCGACGTGCTCATCCCGCCAATCGCGAAGTGCCTGGAGTGTCATGCCAGCCAGGCGACCGCGGACAAGGTGGCACTACGCTGTACGAGTTGCCACGCCTATCATCCTGTGCCAGCTGGGCTCCCTGCCCTGGAAGGTCCCTCATGAGCCTGCGCTTGTCGTTCCTCGCCTGCGTGGCCGCGGCATCGACCGCGGCGTGCTCCGGAAGCGCGTCCGTCCAATCGTCAGCGGGCACCGATCCGACGGCGAACTGCACCGGCCAGTGCGCGTCGAGCACGCTGTTTCTGGCCCGCGCCGATGTTGACCGGATCATCAGCCAGGGGGTCACCGAGGCGCAGGCCCGCGGCGTGGCCGCGACGATCGCGGTCGTCGACCGGGTCGGCAACGTGCTCGCCGTGTACCGCATGGGATCCGCCGCAACCCGCAAGGTGCTGATCGCAAGCCGCCGCGATGCGAGCGGCAATGCCGTGATCCACGGTGGCCTCGAGGGCATCGGCCTGCCGACGATTGCGGTAGCCGCGAACATCGACGACCAGGCGGCCATCGCCAAGGCGATCACCGGCGCCTACCTGTCCTCGGAGGGCAACGCGTTCTCGACGCGCACGGCGAGCCAGATCGTCCAGCAGCATTTCGATCCGCAGGAGCTCGGCCAGGCGAGCGGGCCGCTGTTCGGCGTGCAGTTCAGTCAGTTGGCGTGCTCCGACTTCATGCAGGCGGCGACCGGGGCCGGGCCGGGCGTCGGGCCGCAGCGCTCGCCGCTCGGCCTGTCGGCCGATCCCGGCGGATTTCCGCTCTACAAGGGCGGCACCGTCGTCGGCGGCGTCGGCGTGCTGGCGGACGGCAGCTACTCGATCGATGGCTCGTTTCCGGGACAGGATCACGATACCGACGAGCTGATCGCGACCGCCGCCAGCCACGGCTTCGCGGCGCCGGTCGAGCGACGCGCGGACCGGATTACGGCGGGCGGCAAGCTATTGCGATTCAGCGACGCGGACGAGTCGCAACTGATGACGGATCCGGGCAAAGCGCCGTCATTCGCTGCACTGGGTCCGGGCGTCGGCAACCTGGTCACGGTGATCGGCTACGCCGACGGTGCATTGCACGATGGGGTCGCATTCGGCGATGCGAGTTCCGGCATCCGCCCCGACGCCGGCGCGGACTTTCCCGGCCGGGACGCGTTCGTGTTTGTCGACGCGAGCGGTCTGCCGCGCTTCCGGGCGCGCGCTGCGACCGACGCGTCCGTGACCGGGCCGAACGCACTGACCGCGGCCGAGGTGCTGGCCATGCTGCGGGCGGCGCTCGACGTCGCCAACCATGCGCGGGCGCAGATTCGCCAGCCCGACGGCACCGTCGCCCGGGTGACGATCGCGGTGGTCGACACCGAAGGCGCGATTCTCGGCATGGTGCGCTCGCGCGACGCGCCGTTGTTCGGTGCCGACGTGGCGCTGCAGAAAGCGCGCAGCGCGATGTTCTTTTCGAACGCCGCGGGCGCCGGGCTGCTCGCCTCACTGCCCGATGCGCAGTACCTGACCGTCACCGACGTGGGCGCGACCCTGAGCCCGGCACCGATCGGCCCGTACGTGCCGAGGCTGCAGGCGTTTGTCGGCAATCCAACCGCGCTCGCCGATGGCGGGGTCGCCTACTCGGTCCGCGCGATCGGCAACCTGGCGCGGCCGCTTTATCCGGATGGCATAGACGGCCGGCCGGCCGGCCCGCTCAGCAAGCCCGCGGGGGCGTGGAGCGTGTTCTCGACTGGATTGCAGCTCGACCTGTCCTACAACGCAGTGCTGCAGCACGTGCTGTTCGTCGCCGGTGTGGTGCCCGCGGACGTGAGTCCCGGCTGCCCGGGCGTCAGTCTGTCGCTGAGTCCGCTGTCGGTGACCAAGGCGACCGCCGACCTGTGGATGGGCAACGGCTTGCAGATATTTCCGGGCGGCGTGCCAGTGTATCGCAACGCGGTACTGGTCGGCGGCATCGGCGTCTCCGGTGACGGCGTCGACCAGGACGACATGATCGCTTTCCTCGGTCTCAATAACGCGGGACTGACACTCGCCTCCGGGGTCGGCAACGCGCCTGCCGCGCGGCGCGCTGACACGTTGACGCCGCAAGGCGTGCGCCTCCGCTATGTCCAGTGCCCACAATCGCCGTTCGTCGATAGTGATTCCCAACACGCGTGCGACGGTCTATGAACGCCAGGGGAGCTTCGGTGGGTACCAAAAAGCTCGCGGCACGAATCGGTCTGCTGCTGATCGCCGTCGTGGCGGTGACTGCGATCGCCAACGCGGAAACCTGTTATCGCGACGACAAGGGCCGGATCGTGACGCGGCGCAGGCCAGGCTACGTCGAGGTTCCCTGCCCGGTGCCCGGCGCTCCGACCGCTGCCGGGTCGCCGGAGGCGAGCGCCGCGAACGCGGCGCCCGGCGCGGGGCCGGCGGGCCCGGACCGTTCGCCGCCGAGCCGGGTATCGCCGTTGCCGAGGCCGACGCTCAGCGACTACGCGGCCTCGGTCGCAGTTCCTGACCGCTGGCGCATCGTAGACGCGCTCGGCTATCCCGAGCAGCGGGTCGATCCCTACAACCGCAACCTGCTGAAGGCGGACCGGCCGGTTCACGGCGATTGGTTCTTCAATCTCAGCGCGTTGTCCGACACCGTATTCGAGAGCCGACAGGTCCCGACACCGGTCGGCAGCCAGTCGACAACCGGCCCGGGGAGCCTCGACGTGTTCGGGCGGAACCGCCAGACGCTGCTCTCGCAGACGATCGCGACCGAGTTCGTCTACTACAAGGGCGACACTGTCTTCCAGCCACCGGACTACGAGTTCCGGTTCGCGCCGGTATTCAACGTCAATCACAACCGGGCCGAAGAGCTCGACGCGCTGTACGTCGACCCCGCCCGTGGCCGGGTGCGCAACGATTCATTTTTCGGTGTCCAGGCGCTGTTCGCCGACAAGCATCTCAGAAACGTGTCCGAGCGCTTCGACTTCGATTCGCTGCGCGTCGGCATCCAGCCGTTCTCGAGCGATTTCCGCGGTTTCCTGTTCCAGGACGACCAGCTGGGCGCACGCCTGTTCGGGACGCGCGCCAACAACCGCTACCAATACAACCTGGCGTACTTCCGCCGGATCGAGAAGGACACCAACAGCGGCCTCAACGACCTGACGCAGCCGCTGCGGCACGATGACGTGCTGATTGCCAATCTCTACCGCCAGGACACGCTGGTCGACGGCTTCACGGCGCAGGCGACCATCGCCTACAACCGCAATCGCGAGGACCGCGGTACGCACTACGACAAGAATGGCGTGCTGGTGCGGCCGGCCGCCGCGGGCGTCGAGAGCCCGTTTCACTACGACGTCGTCTACCTCGGCCTCAACGGTGACGGCCACTTCGGTAGCACCAATCTGACGTCGTCGTTCTATTCGGCGATCGGCCGCGCCGAGCGCGGCCTGCTGGTGCCGTCGGCGGTCGATATTCGCGCCTTTTTCGGCGCCGCCGAACTCTCCAGGGATTTCGACTGGCTGCGGCCGCGACTATCGCTGCTGTATGCGACGGGCAGCCGGCATCCGTACGGGAACAAGGCGACCGGCTTCGATGCGATTCTCGAAAATCCGCAGTTTGCGGGTGCGGATTCCAGCTACTGGATCCGGCAGGCCCTGCCGCTGGTCGGTGGTGGTGGCGTGACGCTGTCGACTCGCAACGGCGTGCTCAACGACCTGCGCTCGTCGAAGGACGAAGGCCAGTCCAACTTCGTCAATCCCGGCACGCTGCTGGCCGGAATCGGCGCCGACGCCGATCTGCTGCCGACGCTGCGGGCCTCGGTCAACGTCAATTCCGTCTATTTCGACGATACGGCGGTGCTCGAGGCGCTGCGGAACCAGGGCGGCATCGACCGGCACATCGGCTACGACGTGTCGCTGTCGCTCGTCTACCGTCCGTTGATGTCGCAGAACATCGTCGCCCGTGCATCCTATGCGCGGCTGATCCCAGGCGCAGGCTTCAAGGCGCTGTTCCCGAATCAGCAACCGAGTTACGTCCTTCTGAACGTCATCCTGGCGTACTAGAGAGCACCCACGACATGGACGCTTCACGTGGTTTGAGCCGGCGCCCGACGATCATGCCGCTGCTTGGTTTGAGCGCGATCGTCGCGGCGGCCATCTGGTCCCCTTGCGGGTCGGCGGCAAACGGCAAGCTGGCTGCGGCTGCGCCGCGGGCGGAGGAGAGTAGGCCGGCGCCGGCCCTGCAGAGTGCCGAGGACAGCGCCCGCAAGAGCGCGGGCTGCCTCGGCTGCCACACGCAGACGGACGCTGCGACGATGCACGCAAGCTCGGCCGTGCAGCTCGGCTGCAGCGACTGCCATGGCGGTCACCCTGAGGTCACGCTGCCGGTAGGGACCGCGCCGGCGTCGCCCGCCTACCGCCAGACGCAGGACGCAGCGCACGTGCAGCCGCGTTACCCGGACGAGTGGCACTACCCGTCGAGCGCCAACCCGCAGCGCACCTACACGCTGCTGAATCGGGAGACCGCCGCGTTCATCCGCTTCATCAATCCGTCCGACTACCGGGTTGCGAGGGAATCCTGCGGGGCGTGCCACCTGGACGTCATCGAGCAGTCGGTGCGCAGCCTGCACGCGACCGGCGCGATGTTGTGGGGCGGCGCCTCGTACAACAACGGCATCCTGCCGTTCAAGCCGTCGATCCTCGGCGAGTCCTACACCGCCGACGGCGTAGGCACCGTGCTGAAGGGGCCGCGCATCCCGGCCGAATACCAGGCCGCGGCGCGAAGCGCCGGCATCCTGCCGGAACTGAATCCGCTGCCCGCATGGGAGACGGTCAAGCCGGGCGACATCTTCCGCGTCTTCGAGCGCGGCGGGCGCAACATCGGCAATCTGTTCCCGGAGACGGGCTTGCCCGACGCGAACGGCAAGCTCGAGCGTATCGAAGAGCCGGGCCGGCCGGATTTCCGGCAGTCGAACCGTGGCCCCGGCACCGGCGCCCGGATTGCCGTGCCGATCATCAATCTCACCAAGACGCGGCTCAATGACCCGTTGCTGTGGTTCATGGGGACCAACGATCAGCCGGGCGACTACCGCCAGTCCGGCTGCGCCGGCTGCCACGTGGTCTATTCCAATGACCGCGACCCGAAGCATTCCGGGCCGTACGCGGCCTTCGGCCACGACGGCCGGTCGCAGAGCGCGGACCCGACGATTCGCCGCGACGAGTCGGGGCACCCGCTGACGCACAGCTTCACCCGCAGCATTCCGACGAGCCAGTGCATGGTCTGCCACATGCACCAGCCGAACATGTTCATGAACACGTTCATGGGCTACACGATGTGGGACTACGAGTCCGACGCGCCGTCCATGTGGCCCGAGCGGCAGCAGTACCCGTCGATCGCCGAGACATGGGCCGTGCTCGAGCGCAATCCCGAAGGCGCCGCGCAACGCGGCAAGTGGGCGGACGTCAATTTCCTCGGCAAGGTTGCTGATCTCAACCCGACGCTGAAGGACACCCAGTTCGCCGACTACCACGGGCACGGCTGGAACTTTCGGGCGGTGTTCAAGCGCAATCGCCACGGCGATCTGCTCGACGCCGTCGGCACGGTCGTTCGCGACGATGACCCGGGCAAGTTCCAGAAGGCCGTGCACCTCGCGTCGATACACATGGACAAGGGCATGCACTGCGTCGACTGCCACTACTCGCAGGACAACCACGGCAGCGGCTACATCTACGGCGAGGTCGCCGCGGCAGTCGAGATCGATTGCAAGGACTGCCACGGGTCGGTGCGCAACTACCCGAATCTCTACACCTCCGGGCCCGCGGCGCTCGGCGGCGGCGCCGACCTGACGTTGCTGCGCACGCCGGACGGGCGGCGCCGCTTCGAATGGGTCGACGGCGCGCTCTACCAGCGCTCGATGCTCGACCCCGACCGGGAATGGAAGGTCAGCCTCGTGAAGGACACGGTGACGCCGGGGCGACCGGAGTTCAACGAGAAGGCGGCGCGCGCCAAGCTGATGGGCCGCGACGTGGCGTCGCTCAGGTGGGGCGCGAACGTCCCCGACGAGCGGCTGGCTCACGGCGACTCGTCGATGGAGTGCTATGCCTGCCACACGTCCTGGACGACGAGCTGCGGCGGATGCCACCTGCCGATCGAGGCCAACTGGAAGACCGACCGCAAACACTTCGAGGGCGGTACGACGCGCAACTACGCGACCTACAACCCGCAGGTCGCGCGTGACGACATGTTCCTGCTCGGCCACCGCGACTCGAGCAAGGGCGGGAAGATTGCGCCCACGCGCTCGAGCTCCGCGCTCGTGCTGTCGTCGACCAACTCCAGCCGCGAGCACATTTACGTGCAGCAGGCACCGATCTCGGCGGCCGGATTCAGCTCGCAGGCGTTCAATCCGCACTATCCTCACACCGAGCGCACCGCCGAGACCAAGACCTGCGAGGACTGCCACCTGTCGCAGGCCAATGACAACAATGCGATCCTGTCGCAGCTCTTCATGTTCGGCACCAATTTCGTCAACCTGCTCGGCTACCACGCCTACCTCGGCGGCGCCGGCGAGATCGCCGCCGTCACGGTCACCGAGTGGGATGAGCCGCAGGCCGTGATCGGAAGCTACCTGCACCGCTACGCCTACCCCGACTGGTATGCGGCGCACGAGCAGCGTGGCCGCAAGCTCGCGCAAGGCTTCGAGCACGCCGCCGGCGTGGCCAAGTGCCTG
Source organism: Pseudomonadota bacterium (assembly GCA_025351005.1). GTDB lineage: Bacteria > Pseudomonadota > Gammaproteobacteria > Steroidobacterales > Steroidobacteraceae > CAIKZZ01. The sequence goes on from JANXWS010000074.1 coordinate 23,453, forward strand.
CAGCTGCGTGGCGAGTACCTGTACGTCGCCGAGGCCAGCCGCGGGCTGCGGGTCTACGACGTGGCCAGCGTCGGCAACAAGGGAGTTTCGCAGCCGCTGATCACGGCGCCATTCAGCCCGCTCGGCCACGACACGCGGGTGCGCACGGCCGACGCCACCTGCGTGGCGCTGCCGACCAATCAGCCGATCAACCCGCTGCGTAACGCGAACGCCAGCCTGCGGGCCGACAACCAGGAATCCGCGATGCACCCGCTGTATCGCTACGCTTTCGTCACCGACGCCAAGGAAGGGCTGATCCTGACGGACGTGACGACGCTGGCCGACGGCGAGCCGCGGAACAACTTCCTGCGCCGCGCCGTGACCTGGAACCCGCACGGCGTGTTGAACGGGGCGCGGCACATCACGATCGGCGGTTACTACCTCTACATCACGACACCGCGCGGACTGGTGATCGTGTCGGTCGACGATCCACTCAAGCCGCAACTGGTCGCCGAACTGCCGCTGCGGGATCCGCGCGCCTCGGCGCTGCAGTTCCGCTATCTGTTCGTCACGACGGCGGAAGGCCTGGAGGTCGTCGACGTCACCGACGCGCGCGCGCCGCGGCTGGTGGCGGACGACGTCGTGCGGCTCGCGGACGCGCGCGGCGTGTTCGTCGCGCGGACCTACGCCTACGTTGCCGCCGGCCATGACGGACTGGTGCTGGTCGACGCCGAGCGGCCGGAGGCGATCCGCGAATATCAGCGCTTCGATGCCGGCGGCAAGATGCAGGACAGCCGCGACGTGGTGGTCGCAGCAACCAACGCCTCGCTGTTCGCTTATGTCGCGGACGGCGCGGCCGGCCTCAAGGTCGTGCAGCTGTTCTCGCCCGCGACGCAGCCCAAGTTCTACGGCTTCAGCCCGGCGCCGATGCCACAGCTGATCGCGTGGTACCCGACCCGGCTGCCGGCTCTGAGCCTGTCGAAGGGTCTCGAGCGCGACCGGGCCGTCGACGAGACGGGCGGCCAGATCGCCGTGTTCGGCCGGCGCGGCTCCGGGCCGCTGTCGCGGGACGAGATCCGCAAGATGTACCTCGATGACAAGGGCCGCCCTTGGTACGTGCCGGTCTCCGGCCATGACGCAACGCAGGGTCGGTAGGGCCGCGGCTGCCATGAGAGCCCTGCGGGCGATTCGCGGCGGCGCGCCCGGCGCGTGCTTGCTGGCCGCGTCGCTGACAGCGGCGGCGACGCCGCCGCCGGGCCCCAAGCACTTAGGTACCGCGAGCTGTGCGACCGGGGTCTGCCACGGCCGCTCGGCGCCGGTGGCCGATCGCGACGTCGCGCTCAACGAGTACGCGATTTGGCTGCAGAAGGACCGACACTCGCAGGCGTACCGCGCGCTCGAGTCCGCCGAGGGGCGGCGGATCCTCGCCAACCTCGGTCTGCCGTCCGCGAAACAGGCGAAGATCTGCCTCGACTGCCACGCCGACAACATCGCGACGGCGCAGCAGGGAGCCAAGTTCAAGCTTGTCGACGGCGTCGGCTGCGAGGCCTGTCACGGCGCGGCCGAGAAATGGATCGAGTCGCACTCCCACAAGGAGGCGACCCACGCGGCAAATCTGGCGCGCGGCTTGTATCCCTCGGAGACGCCGACCGGCCGGGCGGAACTGTGCCTCGGCTGCCATGCCGGCACCGCCGAGCGCTTCGCGACCCACGAACTCATGGGGGCCGGGCACCCCAGGCTCAGCTTCGAGCTCGAGGCCTTCACCACCGACCAACCACCGCACTTCCGGCGTGACGACCCGAGCTACCGGCGCCGCAAGGGCCGTATCGACGGCGTCAACCTCTGGGTCACCGGCCAGCTGCGCAGCGTGTCGCGGCAGATGACCCTGCTGCAGTCCTGGTGGGGGCGCGCGGGCGGCGCGCTTCCCGAGTTTGCGCTCTACGACTGCCACTCCTGCCACCACCCGATGAGCAACGCGCGCTGGAGCCGCGAACGCGTCGGCGCCGGTATCGCGCCCGGCACGCTGCGGCTGCAGACGGGCAACCTGGTCGTGTTGCGGGCGATCACCGAGACACTGGACGGGCCCAAGGAAAGCGATGCCCTCGGCCAGGCGACCCAGGCGCTGGTGCTCGCCGGCCAGAGAGATGCGGCTTCGCTGCGAATCGCGACCGAGCGGATCTCGGCGTGGGTCAAGGCGCACGACGAATGGACGCGGCGCAGCTACAGTGCGGAGGACACCGTCCGGCTGCGCAAGTCGCTCGTTCGTTACGCGGCCGCCAATCGCGCCAGCGACTTTGCGGCCGCTGAGCAGATCGTGCTGGGCCTTGATAGTCTCAGCTACTCGCTCAATGACCACGACGCGCGCCGCCGCGTCCTCGACGCGCTGTTCGACACCGTGAAAAATGCGACCGGCTTCGACCCGACCCGCTTCGCCTCGGTGGCGAAGACTGCATCCGCCGAGCTCTGACCGTGGTCACGTTCACCGCGCGCACCCATCCCGGTTTTCGAGCCGGCGAGAACGAAGATCGAATCGGCTGGACCGCGGACCAGCGGCGTTTCGTGGTCGCCGACGGGATGGGAGGGCGGGACAATGGAGCCGTCGCGAGCCAGAGAGTCTGCGACGCGGTAGTGGGGCCGGGCGCCGACGAGCGGCTGGAGCGGGCGGTGCGCGCCGCGCACGGCACGATTGTCGCTGCAACCGGCGCGGACCCCGCGCTAGGCGAGATGGGCTCGACGGTGGTCGCCGCGGAATTCCACGGCCGAACCTGCCAGATCGTCTGGGTCGGGGACAGCCGCGCCTATCTGTGGCGGGCCGGCGTACTGACGCGACTCACGAGGGATCACTCGATGGCCGAACTGTTGCAGCAGATCGCGGGACTCGCCGAAGAAGACACCAGGAGCCGGCCCGATCGTCACGTGCTGACGCAGTTTCTCGGCGGCGAGGAGACGCCAACGCCTTCGGTGCTGACGCAGACCCTTGCCGAGCACGACTGGATCCTGCTGTGCAGCGACGGCCTGACGTCGGAACTCGTCGATGAGGAGATCGCAGACGCGCTGCGCGGCAGCGAATCGACGGACGAGGCCGCCGACTCGCTGGTCTCGGCGACTCTGGTCGCCGGGGCGCACGACAACGTCAGCGTCGTGCTGGTCGACAGCGGTGCGGAACCGCACCGGCTGGCAAGCATGTGGAATGCGGTGACCGGCCGATGACCAGCGACCACGCGGGTGCGTCCGCCGCCAACCGGGGCCGGCCGAGAGGCCGCGAGCCCCGCCCCCGCGAGCGGTTGGCCACATGACGCAGGCGGACGTCTATCTGATCCGGCGCATCGCGGGCGGCGAGGTCTACAAGCTGACGAGCGCTTTGCGCGTCGGCCGCAAGGAGGGCTGCGAAATCCTGCTGACCGACATCGACGCGTCGCGACTGCACGCGCGACTCACGGTCGAGGAAAGCGGGGCGCACATCGAGGATCTCAATTCGACGAACGGCACCTTCGTCAACGACACGCGGATTGCCGGCAAGCGGCTTCTCGCGGCTGGCGACAGCCTGCGCTTCGTGGAGGAACAGTTTGAGGTCGCGCTGGAATCGTCGCAAGAACGCCGCGCGGCCTGGCAACCGCCAAAGGTCGGCACGGTCGGGATCGAGGGATGGCGCCGCCGGGTCGAACAGGAATCGAGCGGCACCGACCCCGCCCTGACTCCGGTGGACCAGCCGTGTCTCGTCGTGCTCGCCGGGATGGGACCCGGCCGCCGGATCGAGCTGCTGGCGCCGCCCCGCAGTGCGAAAAAATGGACCATCGGCAGCGATGCCGATCGGGACATCCGCTTCATGGAGGTCGGTGTCTCGGGCTTCCACGCAACGTTTTCGACCGACGGCAGGCACTGGAAGATCGTCGACGAGATGTCCAAGAACGGCGTCATCGTCAACAAGGAGCCGGTCCTCGAGCGGTTCCTGGGTCACGGCGACCGCATCGGGCTCGGTCCCGTGGTGTGCCAGCTGCTGCTCCCCGGCGGCAAGGTGGTCGGCGGCGACGCAGGCGCGCCGCGCGCCGTGGTCCGGCCGCCTTCGGCGCCGAGCGGGGCATTTGCAAGGCTTTCGGCCGCGATCGGCACGATGCTAGGCCGGGTGCTGCGGTGGCGCCGTTGACGCGGCGATCGGTCGCCTGGTTCGGCGCAAGCGACTCGCGCTCCCACACTGACGCGCGACTGCGACCGGCACCGCAAATCGCGCCCGGCTGGTCCGCCCGCGACTTCCGGGCGCGCCGCTGAAGGCACGTGTCGGGGGCCGACCGGAGCAGACCGGCAACTTGGCCAATTCGTCTCTGGAGCGCGACGCGTAGCGTGCTGAGCGCGGAGCCATGAAGCCGACGGTCGCTGCCAGCCGTACGGCCGACACGACGAGCGTCAGGCGCGGACGCGCTGTCACTGCCACCCTTCGGCCACCGTGACCGGACTGGTCAGGAGCAGCGCATTGCGCCTACGGCCTGGCGCCAGCGCCGCGCCAGGTGATGGTGCTGTGGCAGCGGCCGCAGTCCCGTCCGAAACTACCGTGGTGGACGTCGTCACGCGCGTGGCAACCGCCGCAGTCACGCGGCGGCTTGACGTCATCGATGGGCTTCACGTGGCAGGCTTCGCAGTCGAGTTTGGCGTGTTCGCCCTCGAGCGCGAACCTGGTCGCCTTGCCGTGATCGAACTGCCAGAACTTCCAGCCGTTCGGGTTGTGGCAGGTCGCGCACAGCTTGCCGAGATTGCCCTTGTGGACGTCGTCGGCCTTGTGGCACGACAGGCAGTCGCGCGCGGTGTTCCGGTAGGCACCGTTCGCGTGGCACTCCTCGCAGGCGACGGTCGCGTGCAGGCCGACGAGCGGGAAGCGCGTCATGTCGTGGTCGAAGCGCACCTTGTCCTTCCAGCCCGTCTCGACGTGGCAGGCGGCGCAGAGCTCGCCCATCGAGCCGTGGTGGACGTCGTCGGCCCTGTGGCAGCCGTTGCAGTCCTTCGGCAGGCTCGGCTTGCCGATAGGGACCGTGTGGCAGGTGTTGCAGGCGACCTTGGCGTGCGTGCCCTTCAGCGGCCAGTGCGCCTTGGCGTCGTGGTCGTATTTCGCTTCCTTCCACTTGATCTCGTTGTGGCAAGCGCCGCAGTCATCACCGAAGCGCCCGCCGTGACTGTCGTCGGCGGCATGACAGCCGGCGCATTTGTCGGGCACCTTGACCTTCATGTTGCCGCTGCGGTGGCACGCGTCGCAGGCGACCTTGGCATGCTCGCCGTTGAGCCGGAAATGACCGACCTTCTCGTGGTCGAAGGAGGACTGCTTCCACTTCTCCGTGTTGTGGCAGTCGCCGCACTTCGGGCCGCGCCCGCCCGCGTGGACGTCGTCGCGGTCGTGGCAGGCGACGCACTCCATCGGCGTGTTCTTGTAGGACGGGTCGCGGTGGCAGTCGGCGCAGGCGGTCTTGACGTGCGTGCCCTTGAGCGGAAACTTGGTCTTGTCGTGGTCGAACTTGGTCTTGGCCCAGGCGGTCGTGTTGTGGCAAGTGGCGCAGTCCTTGCCGAGCTTGCCGCTGTGAATGTCCTGCTTCTGGTGACAGTCGAAGCAGGTGTCCTTGGCAGCGCGGAACGGCTTGCCCTGGACGTGGCAGGCCGCGCAGACCGCGGTCGCGTGATGACCCTCGAGCTTGAAGCCGGTGATCGCGTGGTCGAAGGACTCGCGGTCGAAGCGCACGATGTCGGCGGCGCGGCCCTTGTGCTCGGTGTGGCAGGCGGTGCAGGCGCTGTCGGACTTGAGGGCACGCCCGTGGAAGCCGCGCTTCAGCCGGAGGTCGGCGCCGATGTCCTTGTGGCAGTCGACGCAGAGCGCGCTTTGGCGACTGCTGTCGGTGCGGTCATGGCACTGCGAGCACTCGGTTTCCCACTTGGCGTGGGCCTTCGCGACGTCGCCCGGCATCAGCAGCTTTTCGATCGGGCTGGCCTCGGCCGCGTTCGCGGCCAGGCCGAGCAGGACGACCGCGAGAGCTGCCCGTGCCAGCCGTCGCATCAGTAGACGTTGACCGCGACGACGTGGACGATGCCGGCGACGAACAGCATGCCGAAGAGGGGTATGTGCAGCACGTGCCACAGCCCGAACAGGCGGGCGCAGCTCTCGAACTCGGCGACGCGACGGGCGGCCGTGAGCCGCGCCTCGGCGTAGCGGTCGGCGGCGAAGGCGAATGCGCGCCGGTGGTCGGCGATGATCGTTGACTCGGCGGCCGCTCCGTGCAGCGCGCGCTGCACGTAGACGCGCAGCCGCCAGCGCGCAAACTGCCAGAACAGCATCGCCGAAAGCGCCTTCGGCACGACCGGGATGTTGATGCTGATGAGCTTCTCGGCGCGGTCAACGCGGGCGCCCAGCTCCGGCAGCAGGCGCCCGGCGCCCGCGCCCTCGATCTTCAGGCGGTCGGCGTCGGCGCGCAGCTCGTCGAATGACGCCTTGCGGCCGTAGAGGCCGTGATGGATGCGGCCGTACAGGTAACGGCCGACGACGCCGCTCGTCGAGACGACCACCATCGACCACAGCGCTACGTTGCTGTTGGTGGCGCCCAGCCGATAGACGCAGTGATAGAGGATGCACACCGGCCCGATCACGCCGAGCGCCATGTGGATCTGGAACCAGACGCGCGCGGAGCCGACCATCGCGAGGCTCGGGATCCGCTTCCTGAGCGGATAGACGAGCAGCAACAGCATCAGCGAGCCGCCGAGGATCCCGAGCCAGTAGCCGAGGCCGGAACGTGGCGTCAGGTAGTCGCCGAGCGGCACGACCCAGCCGGCGAGCACGACCAGCACGGTGAGTGCGAACCAGACGCGCGCGGCGCCCAGCGTCAAGCGTCGGCCTGGTGCCGCCGGGATCGCTGTGCGGTCGACCGCTGCATTCATCATTTCGCTCCTTGCCGGGCGACCAGCGCGCGGGTCTCGGCGACGTTCGCGCTGACGATGCGCGCGTCGTTCGAGTCGGGTGGCAGCTTCGCCAGCAGGCGTTGCCACAACTCCAGGGCGCTGTCGTAACGCCTTTCCTGCAATTCGAGACTTGCCTTCAGCCACAAGGCCTTCGCGTGGTTCGGGTCGAGCTGGAGTGCGCGGTCAATCTCCTGCACACCGGCCCTCAGGTCACCGCCGGCGGTGGCGGCGCTCGCGTCGCCCAGGTCCGCCCAGGCGTCGGCGTCGAATGGCGCGAGCTTCGTGATGCGGGCGTAGGCGTCCTTGGCCTCGGCGAAGCGGCGGCTGCGCCGCAGCTCCTCGGCCTCGCGGCGGAGGCTGTCGAGCGTCGATGCGCCGCTGGCGGCGCTGGCCGGCGAGGCGGCCGTCGCCGCCGCGGCGGCGGCTGCGTCAGGCCCGGCCGGAGCCGCACCGACGGTACGTGTTTGAACGGCACCAGCGCCGGTGAACGCGAGCGCCGCGGTCAGCGGCGCCGCGAGCAGTGTCGCGAAGGCGACGCGCTCGCGATGTCCCCGCTGCAGCCAGATCGCGGCTGCAACGCAGGCGACAAAAGATACCGTCGCGGCGATCGGTGCGTACAACAAGCGCTCCGTGATTCTTGGTGACGGGACTCCCCGGACATCGTCGCCGCATTTCACTGCGCGGGGCGGAGGCCGGGATGAGCCGCAAGTATCGCGGCCATTCTAGTCCCTGCCAACCGTTGCGGCGTCGCACACTCGCGACATCCGGGCGTCCGCGACGGGGGTCTCACACCCGACATCAAGTACCGCGCGTGACTCCTGATTGAGACACTGTTCGCGTGACGCGGTTCGTGGACAAAATGCACTCCCGAATGCGACTGTTCCCAACATTATGGAATATGCCGTCTACTCCGCCGTGATGGCGATCTGCCTCGCGTGGTACTTCGGGCGCCGCTATTCGCTGCAGCGCACGAGCAAGGCCGCGGCGCGGGATTCGGTCGACGGCGGGCTCATGGAGCCCGCCTCGCTGCATCCGATCGTCGACCACGCGAAGTGCATCGGCTGCGGCTCGTGCATCAAGGCCTGCCCCGAGCAGCCGCACCACGTCGTCATGGGGATGATCGGTGGCAAGGCCGACCTCGTGAGCCCGACCCTCTGCATCGGCCACGGTGCCTGTCGCACCGCGTGCCCGGTCGACGCGATCACGCTCGTCTTCGGCTCCGAGCGACGCGGCGTCGAGCTTCCGCGCGTAACTCCTTGGTTCGAGACCAACGTGTCAGGCGTCTTCGTCGCGGGCGAGCTCGGCGGCATGGGGCTCATCCGCAATGCAATCGAGCAAGGCCGCCAGGCGATCGACCAGATCGTCGCGCGCCGGCCGCGTGGCAAGGGTGAGCAGCTCGACGTCGTGATCGTGGGCGCCGGACCGGCCGGGTTCGCCGCCGCGCTTGGCTCGATGGAGAAGAAGCTCCGGTTCGTGGTCGTCGAGCAGGAGTCGCTCGGCGGCTGCGTGTTCCAGTACCCGCGCGGCAAGATCGTGATGACCCAGCCTGCCGTGCTGCCGCTCGCCGGCAGGATGAACATCACGCTGACCACCAAGGAGCAACTGCTTGCCTACTGGGAGGACATCCAGCGCCGCACCGGGCTCGAGATCCGCCAGAACGAGCGGGTCGAGGCCGTGACCCGGGATGGCACCGGCTTCGTGGTGCGGACCAGCAAGGCCGAGCTCAAGACGGCGACCGTGCTGCTCGCGGTCGGGCGCCGCGGCACGCCGCGCAAGCTCGGCGTGCCGGGCGAGGAGGCGTCGAAGGTCGTCTACCGGCTGATCGACCCGACGCAGTACACCGGCCAGCACGTGCTCGTCGTCGGCGGCGGCGACAGCGCGCTCGAGGCGGCGGCGAGCCTCGCCGAAGCCGGCGCGAGCGCCGCGCTGTCCTACCGCGGCGACGCATTCCAGCGTGCCAAGGCGCGGAACCGCGAACGCGTCAAGAGCGCCTCGGCCGCCGGCAGCCTCAAGGTGATGCTGAAGTCCGAGGTCAAGCAGATCTCGCCCGAGAAAGTCGCGCTGATCCAGGACGGCCAGGAAGTGGCGCTCCGCAACGACGCCATCATCGTCAACGCCGGCGGCATCCTGCCGACCGAGTTCCTGAAGAAGATCGGCATCGAGGTCGAGACCAAGTGGGGCACCGCGTGATCGCGGCGCTCGCGCTCAGCCTGGTGCTGGCAGGACCGGCACCGCCGCCCCCCGAACTAGAGCCCGCGCGCGACGCGCTAAGGCGCCACGACTACGGTCGCGCGGCGGGTCTGCTGCAGCCGCTCGCCGCAGGCGGCAACGCCGAGGCCGCCTACCAGCTGGCAGTCCTCTACCTGCCGCGGTCGAACGACGTGGGTCTCCCGCCCGACGCGCCGCGCGCCTGCCGGCTTCTGACCCAGGCCGCGAACGCCGCGAACGCCAAGGCCGCCTACAGCCTGGCCTCGCAGGTCGACCAGGGCGTCTGCAAGGACAGTGGCAGGAGCGCCGCCGAGTGGCTCGCGCTCGCGACCGGCGGCGGCCACCCGACGACGCGCGGCCTCAATGCCGATACCCCGCCCGCGAAGACCGAGGACCCGGCGACACTCCTGAAGCGCGCCGCCCACGACGGCGACCTGAAGCGTCTCGAGGCGCTGCTGGCGACGACGCCGGCGACCGTCACCAACGCCGACAGGCGCAGCGCGCTCCACGAGGCAGCCGACGGCCAGCAGGCCGGTGCGGCTCGCCTCCTGATCGCCAGCGGTGCCGACGTCAACGCAAAGGACGCGGCCGGCGACACCCCGCTGCTGGTCGCGGCGCGCCGCGGTGCCGCAACCGTGATCGACGCGCTGCTCGAGGGCAAGGCCGACCCGAACGTCGCCGACAGCCGCGGCGGGACGCCGCTGATGCTCGCGGTCGCGGCACTCTCCCCGCCCTCCGTCACGCTGCTGCTCGCGCACGGCGCCGATGTCGGCGCGAGGAACGGACAGGGGCTCGCGGCGCTCGACCTGGCCGAGCGCGCCGGCAAGGTGCCGGCGGCGACCTCGATCGCGGCGGCACTGAAGGCCCGCGGCGCGACCGGTGTTGCGCACGCGAAGGTCGCGCGCGAGGTCAAGGGCAACGACCTGTTCAGCGGCTGGACGCCGTTGATGATCGCGGCCGAGCGCGGCGACCTTCCCGGCCTCCGGGCGGCGCTCGAGAAGGGTGCCGACGCCAACGCGAACGACGTCCGAGGCCTGTCCGCGCTCGTCGTTGCAGCGCGGGGCGGCCACGCGCCGGAGGTCGAGGCGCTGCTCGCCGCCGGCGCCAAGGTCGACCAGAAGACCGGCGACGGCGACACGGCGCTCGGCGCCGCGGTGCGGCGGAGCCAGCTCGCGGCGGCGAAGGTGCTGCTCGCGCACAAGGCCGATCCGAACGCGGTGCAGGCGCGCGCGGCGCTGCCGCTGACCCTCGCCGCCCAGGAAGGCCAGCTGGAGCTGGTCGCCGCGCTGCTGGCGGCCGGTGCCAAAGCCGCTGCGGCCGATGGCCGCGGGCGGAACGCGCTGATGGCCGCCGCCGAACACAACCGGCCGCTGATCGTGAGCGCGCTGCTCGCGGCGGGCGCGATGCCCGACGACAAGGACACCGGCGGGCGCACCGCGCTCTCGATCGCGGCCGAGGGTGGCGCCAACGGCGCCGCGGTCGCATTGCTGGAGGCGGGCGCCACCGAGGTCGCTGACCGGGACGGCATGACGCCGCTCGCCTTCGCGGCACAGCGTGGCGACGGCGACCTGGTCGCACGCCTGCTCAAGGCCGGTGCGCCGCTCGAGGCCAGGACGCGCACCGGCAACACGCCGCTGCTGCTCGCGGCCGGCGCCGGGCGGGTCGAGATCGTCAAGCAGCTGGTTGCGGCGAAGGCGAACCTGGAGGCGCGGAACCAGCTCGGCAACACCGCGCTCCTGGCTGCGGTGGTCGGTCGTCAGGCCGAGACGGCCAAGGCGCTGATCGGGCTCGGTGCCGACCAGCGGATCCGCAACAGCGCCTCGATGACCGCCCAGGACCTCGCGAAGCAGGTCGGCGACCCGGCGCTCGCGGCGCTGTTCGGCAAGAAGTGACACGACTCCCGCCGAACAGCGGCTGAACATCATTCAGCACCACGAATCGGTGGCGCAGCCAACGATGACCGCCGCGCTGCGAGAGCCTTCGCTGGCCGACCGCCCGGAGCCTTCGGGGCGCCGTCATCCCTACCCCGAAGTCTGCTTCCTCGGGGGCGTCTCGCCGCCCCGATCGTCGGTCATCGAGCCAATCGTGCGCTACGAGCGGTCGACGAAGCCCTGCGACTGCGGATCGTAGCGCGCCCCGGCCACGGCCTCCGGCGGGAACGCGTCCGCGATCGCCTTGAGTTCCGGGACCGACAGCCGCAGGTCCGCCGCCGCCACGTTCTCCGCCAGGTGCGTGCGGCGCCGTGCACCGGGAATGGGCACGATGTCCGGTCCCTGGGCCAGGAGCCACGCGAGCGCGAGCTGCGCCGCCGTGCTGCGTCTGGCCTCGGCCAAGCCCTCCAGTACCCGCACCAGTTGCAGGTTGCGGGCGAAGTTCTCGGCCTGGAATCGTGGCAGCGTCCTGCGGTAGTCGCCCTCGGCCCCGAAGGCATCGCTGGTCCGCGCGGCGCCGGTCAGGAGGCCGCGCCCCAGCGGTGCGAACGGCACGAGGCCGATGCCGAGCTCCCGGCACGCCGGCAGCACCTCGCGCTCGACGCCGCGCTCGAAGAGCGAGTACTCGGACTGCAGCGCCGCGATCGGGTGCACGGCGACCGCGCGCCGGATGGTCCGCGCGCTCGCCTCGGAAAGGCCGAGGTGGCGGACCTTGCCGCCGCGGACGAGCTCCGCCATCGCGCCCACGGTCTCCTCGATCGGCACCGCCGGGTCGACCCGGTGCAGGTAATAGAGGTCAATCGTCTCGAGGCCCAGGCGCTGCAGCGACCCCTCGCAGGCCCGGCGCGCATTCGCGGGACTGCCGTCGAGGCCGGCGATCTCCCCGTTCGCCCCGATACGGAAGCCGAACTTGGTCGCGACCACCGCCCGCGGCCGGCGTTTCCCGAGCCAGCGGCCGATCAGCTCCTCGTTGTGGTGGGGGCCGTAGACCTCGGCGGTGTCCATGAAATCGACGCCCTGGGCGATCGCTGCGTCGAGCGTCGCCTCGGCCTCGGCTGGGTCGCGCGCCTCCGCCGTCGCATAGACGCCGCTCATGCCCATGCAGCCGAGGCCGAGCGCCGAGACGGAGAGCCCGCCGGAGCCGAGGAGGCGTTTTTGCATGCCGGGACTCTATCGCAGGCGGCCTGCCGGGGCGCGAGCGCAGCGGGGCACGCGCCGCGGCCTGCCCGCCCGGTCAAAGGCATCGGCAGGGGGCTATTGCGCTGCGGAATACGTTGACACGACTGGGTTTCGGCACGAAAATACGCGGCTCATTTGCCGGAGGGGTACCCAAGCGGCCAACGGGAGCAGACTGTAAATCTGCCGGCTTATGCCTTCGAAGGTTCGAATCCTTCCCCCTCCACCAGTCCGGGAACTGGCTGGCGGCGGGCCCCGGGGCTGCGGGAGGCCAGCCCGGGCGGATCGCAGTGTCCCCGGGCGTGGGCCGGGTCGATAGGCGGTTTGGTCGAGGCGGGTGTAGTTCAATGGTAGAACCTCAGCCTTCCAAGCTGATGGTGTGGGTTCGATTCCCATCACCCGCTCCAGCCGCGCGGGCGCTGGGCGACGGGACTGGTGGACCGAATGACGCCCGGGGTGAAAACCTCGGTGGAACGAGGACTTAGGCCCACGTAGCTCAGTCGGTAGAGTGCGTCCTTGGTAAGGACGAGGTCACCGGTTCGATCCCGGTCGTGGGCACCAGTAGAGGCCCCGCACGAGCGGCGGCCGGTTGAGGCGAGGGTTCCGGATAGAGGGCCATCCCCGTGCGCGGGGATGACGTGAGAGGGCCGGGGGCCCCACTGTCTTAAGGAGAGCTGCCGTGTCGAAGGAAAAGTTTCAGCGTACGAAGCCGCACGTGAACGTGGGGACGATTGGGCACGTGGACCATGGGAAGACGACGTTGACGGCGGCGCTGACCAAGGTGATGGCTGAGAAGCACGGTGGTGAGTACAAGGCG
>JANXWS010000062.1 GCA_025351005.1 Pseudomonadota bacterium
TGTCAGAACCGGGCTGGCGGGCCGTGGACCGGCGTGGCATCGTGCGCCGTGAACGCGGCGTTCCGCGACCGAGGGGACCCACATGGCGAGCGTTCACGACTTCAGCGCGAAGACGATCCAGGGCGGGGAGCAGCCGCTCGCGGGCTATCGCGGCAAGATGCTGCTGGTGGTCAATGTCGCGAGCAAGTGCGGCTTCACGCCGCAGTACCAGGGACTCGAGGCGCTCTACCGCAAGCTGTCCCCGCGCGGGCTCGTCGTGCTCGGCTTCCCGTGCGACCAGTTCGGGCACCAGGAACCGGGGGACGAGGCCGACATCCAGGCGTTCTGTTCGCTCCACTACGACGTGACGTTTCCGCTCTTCGCCAAGGTCGAGGTCAACGGCGGGGGCGCCCACCCGCTCTACCGGCACCTGAAGACGGAAGCGCCCGGGCTCCTCGGCAGCCAGGCGATCAAGTGGAACTTCACGAAGTTCCTGGTCGACGGCGAGGGCAAGGTGCTGCGTCGCTACGCGCCGACCGACAAGCCCGGGCGCATCGAGCAGGATCTGCTGCCGCTGCTGGCTTAGGGCGCCGCCTCGCCCGCGGCGCGTTCCTTGTCGCCGGCGGCCGCGACCAGCCGGCCATGGATGACCGCGCCGGCCGCCATCTCGATGACGCCGTAGTGCACGTTGCCGCTGACCCGCGCGGTCGCGCCGACCTCGACCTTGTCGCTCGCGTGGATGTCGCCCCGCACCTCGCCGTGGACGATGACCCGGGGCACCTCGACGATGCCCTCGACCACGCCCTGCGGCGCGATGGAGAGCACCGCGGTCGCGTTTGGCGCGACGGTGACGTTGCCCTTGACGTACCCCTGCAGGTGCACGCCGCCGGAGACGATCAGGTTGCCTTCGACCCGCGTACCGGCGCCGAGCAGCGTCTCGATCGGCGCCGACGGGCGCACTTTCTTCCTGCCAAACATCGGTCTTCTCCAGGTCTCAGGTCGGTTCGATCTTCCACTCGTAGGACTGCCGGATCGGCGTCGCGCCGCGCGGCGGGCGCACCTCGACCTGCATGGTCTGCGGCACGAAGTCGGCCGGCAGCACGATCTCGGCCTCCAGTTCCTGGAAATACCGGAACGAGAAGTTGAGCACGTGTTGGGCGGCGGCGGCGACCTCGGCAAGCGGCAGGCTCGTCGCCTTGTCGCCGCGCAGGCCGTCGACCGTGAAGTCGGCGGCCGCGGTCGTGACCGCCTCCTGGCGGGCGGCCTGCACCAGCACTATTCTGACCCGGAAGTGCTGGGCAACGGTGCCCGCCAGCACCTTGACGCGCTCAATGCGCATCCCCGAGATGCCGTCGGCAGGATGCACGACGCTGCGGTAGAAGTTGAGGTCCTTCTCCTGCTCGCCGAGCCGTGCCTGCAGGTCGGCGAGCGATTTCTCGACCTGCGCGTAGCTGTCGCGGTCGATGCGGCGCGCGACGTCGGCGGCCGTCAGCTGCGCCTGCGTCGCCTCGAGCCGGCGCGAGAGCGCCGCGATCTCGGAGGCCTTCGCCTGCCGGTCGCTGAGCGCGGACAGCACCGAGTAGCCGGCGCGGAGCCGGCCGGCCTCGAACGCACCCCACAGGCAGAGCCCAACGCCCAGCACCGCCGCCGCCCAGTTGAGCGCCGCGCGCACCGGCTCGTAGCGCCGCACGACCAGCTTCTGGGTGTCGTTCGGCCGGAAGCGCGCGAGCAGCACTACAATGACCTCCCGTGCCCTGCGGCGCCGGAGGCGGTCGGATGCTGTACCTGTGGGTCAAGGCGCTGCATGTGGTGTTCGTCGTCAGCTGGTTCGCCGGGCTCTTCTACCTGCCGAGGCTCTTCGTTTACCACGCCGACGCCGCCGATGCTGCGAGCGATGTCCGGTTCCAGCTCATGGAGCGGCGCCTGTTCGCGCTCATGACGCTCGCGGCTCTGCTCGCGGCGTTCTTCGGGCTCGCGCTCGTCTGGCTCGTGCCCGGCCTGCTCGCGCAGGCCTGGCTCGAGGCGAAGCTCGTGCTGGTTGCCGGGCTCGTGGTGTACCACATCTGGTGTTACCGGCTGCTGTCTCGGTTCCGCGACAGCAGCAACCGCCGCACCGGCCGCTGGTATCGCTGGTTCAACGAGATACCAACCTTATTGCTGTTCGGAATCGTCGTGCTCGCGATCCTGAAGCCGCTCTGAACCGGGCGCGTCACGCACCGCGCTGGCGGGGCAGCGCCGGTCCCGGCCGCCCCTGTTCCCACCACGGCGGGTACGGCGGCAGGCCGTCCGGGAACGCGAGCCGGCCGAGCTCGTGCAGCATCGCCCGGTAGACGTCGCGCTTGAAGTACACCACCTCGCGCACCGGCTCCCAGTACTCCGCCCAGCGGTGGCGCTCGAACTCCGGCGGCTCGTCGGTGGTGTCGAAACGCAGCCGCTCGTCGCCGCCGAGGAACCGGAGCAGCGCCCAGCGCTGCTTCTGTCCGATGCAGCGCGGCGAGGCGTGGCGGCGCACGTAGCCCGGCGGCAGCCGGTAGCGGAGCCAGTCGGCGGTCGCACCGAGGTAGCGGACGTCCGCGGGTGCGAGGCCGACTTCCTCGCGGAGCTCGCGGTACAACGCGGTCTCGAACTCCTCATCGCGCCCGATGCCGCCCTGCGGGCACTGCCAGCCGCGCCCGCCGGCCCGCCCGCCGAGGAAGACCCGCCCGTCCTCCTGCATCAGCAGGATGCCGACGTTGGCGCGAAAGCCGTCCTCGTCGATCCAGTCGGTCATTGGGGCCTCGGGCGTTCGGGAGGATTCTTTCACAGGGGTCCCGTCGGGCCAACCTGCCACCCTGTCGGGATCCGGGGTAGGCTGGCGGCCGCCCTGCACCGCCGAAGGCCCTGCGCCGTGCTCCTGCCGCTCGCCCGCCGCCCTGGCCTGACCCTGACGATACTGGCGCTCGTCGCGGTAGCCGCGCTCGTCACTTCGATGTCGATCGGCAGCGCCGGGCCCGCGCCGCTGGCGCTGTGGCGAAGCCTGGCCGCAGGCACCGACCCGCTCGCCCGCTCGCTCGTGCTCGAGCTCCGGCTGCCGCGGGCACTGACCGCGTTCGGCGCGGGCGCGCTCCTCGCACTCGCCGGCGTCTGCATGCAGGTGCTGCTGCGCAACCCACTCGCCGATCCCTACGTACTCGGCGTCTCGGGCGGCGCCGCGGTCGCGGCGCTCGGCGCCATGCTCGCCGGTCTCGGCGTCTTCGGCGTGCAGGTCGCCGCGTTCGTGGGCGCGCTCTCCGCGACGCTGCTCGTGTTTGCGCTCGCGCAGGGTCCGGGCGGCTGGACGCCGACCCGCCTGCTGCTGACCGGAGTCGTGGTTGCTTCCGGCACGGGTGCGGTCGTCATGCTGCTGCTCGCGGCCGGCGATCCGACGGTGCTGCGCGGCATGGTGTTCTGGCTGATGGGCGACCTGTCGTGGGCCGGCTCGCCCGTTGGGCTGCTCGCGCTGGCCGCGGTCGCGACACCGCTCGGCGTGCTCGCCGCCCGTCCGCTCAACGTGCTCGCGCGCGGCGACGTGCAGGCGCAGCTGCTGGGGGTCGCCGTGACGCCGCTCCGCGGCCTGCTGTTCGTCGCGGCGAGCGTGCTGACCGCGGCGACCGTGACGAGCGTCGGCTCGATCGGTTTCGTCGGCCTCGTCACGCCGCACCTGGTGCGGCTTGCGCTCGGCTCCGACCACCGTCGCATCGTGCCGGCGGCGGCACTCGCCGGCGGTACGCTGGTCGTGGTCGCCGACCTGCTGTCGCGGACCGTGCTCGCGCCGCGCCAGCTGCCGGTAGGGGCGCTGACCGCGCTGATCGGCGTGCCGCTCTTCCTCGTGGTGATGCGGCGCGCGCAACCCTCGACCTGAGTCCAGGCTTACTGGGCGCTCCGCACCACGCGGTCGCGCCCGGCCGCCTTGGCGCGGTAGAGGGCGGCGTCGGCGTCCGCGAGCAGCCGGTCGGCGAGCGGCTTGAGGTCGAGGTCGGTGCGCGTGCCGTGCACGGCCGCGGCGCCGATCGAGAGCGTCACCAGGATCTGCCTGCCGTCGCCGAGGTCGAGCGGCGGCGCGAGGGTCGCGCGGATCCGCTCGGCGAGGAGCACCGCTTCGTCGATCCCGGTGTCGGGCAGGAGCAGCGCGAATTCGTCGCCGCCGAAGCGCGCCGCGGTGTCGCTCGCACGCGTGTGCGTCTCGATGCGCACCGCGATCTCACGCAGCGCCTCGTCGCCGCCGATGTGCCCGAAGCTGTCGTTGATCGCCTTGAAGTGGTCGACATCGATCATCAGGCAGGCAACCGAGCGGCCCGTGCGCTGCGCCCGCGCCAGCTCCTCGCGCAGCCGCGCGCCGAGGTAGCGGCGGTTGTGCCAGCCGGTGAGGTAGTCGGAGAGCCCGCTGCGCAGCACGCGCACCCGGTTGCACGCGTTTTCGAGACACACCGCGACGATGCTCGCGAGGTGCTGCAGGAAATCGGTGCCGTGCCGGTGCGTGAAACGCTCCGGATCGATGCTGCCGAAGCACAGCACGCCGATCAGGCGCGCCTGGCGCCGCAGCGGCAGCAGCGCGAGCGTCTTCAGCTCGCGGCCGGTGCCGAACAAGAGCTCGTGGTCGGCGCGCACGTAGCGACCGAGCCACGGGCGGCGGAGCGTCGCGAGCTGCGGCGCAAGGCCGGAGAGCGTATCGACGAAGGCAACCGTGGGGAACTCCTCGAGCCGGTCGCCGCTGCCGAGCAAGAGGTGCTGGATCTCGTGGTTCGGGTCCTCGACGATCAGGCGCACGACGTCGAGCCCGTAGGCGGTCACGAGCCCCGTCGTCACCTGCTTCAGGAACTCCGGCAGCGTCTCGGCCGAGAGCACCTCGATCACGCGGTCGAGCGTGCGCTGCAGCTTGTGCTCGTTGCTGAGGGCCTCGGCGGCGAGCTCGCGCAGCTGGCTGCGGAGCTCATCGACCTCCGCCTGCAGGTCCCGGGTCTGGCCGGTCCCGGCGGGGGTCACGGCGCCTCCCGCCCGGGCTGCGGCCGGGATTCGAGGTAGCTCCTGCCGCGCTCCATCATCTGCCTGAACCCGGCGAGGTCGTGGGCCCGCACCGTCGCCCGCAGCCGCTCGACCGCGAACAGGAGCGCCGACAGCGACTCGGTGCCGTACTCGTTCAGCGCCTGGATCTCGAAGTAGAGCGCCGGCGACTCACCGGCGACCCCACCCGCAACCTCGAGCTGGGCATCGAAGGTCGTGCTCGACATGCGCGCGAGGCGGGGTGCCGCCTCGCCGCTCTCGGCGAGCGCGGTGAAGAACGCGATGTTCAGCGCGTGCGAGAGCCCGAGCACGTAGGCGATCAGGCGGTCGTGCTCGTCGAGGCCCATGACCACCCGCTCCGCCATCGTCGGCTGGAACAGCTCCTGCGCTTCGGCGAGCGCCTGGGCGTGGCCGAGGTCGACGTACAGCACGTGGCGACCCGAGAGCATGTCGGTGTCGGGGCCGAACATCGGGTGGAGCGAGGTCACCTTGACGCCGGCCCGGACGAGCGCCTCGAGCCCCGCGCGCAGCGGCGTCTTGACCGACGCCAGGTCGAAGACGAGGCCCCGCGGTTGGCGGGCGGCGAGTGCCGCGAGCACCTCCGCGGTCGTGCCGAGCGGGGTAGCGACCACGATCACGTCGTGGTCGAGGCTCGAATCCTCCCAGCGGGCGCGGTGCGGGTAGCCGTCGACCGGCCCCGCCGGGTCCGCAACCTCGACCCGGAAGCCCTGCGACGCCAGGAACTCGACGAACCAGCGTCCCATCTTGCCGCGCCCGCCGATGACCAGCGCGCGCTTGCCGGTCCCCTGGCCCTCGGCGGCGACCCGGGCCTGCTCCTGGGTCGCGAGCGAGGAGCGGATCAGGAGGCGCAGGATCTGCTCGGCGACCGCCGGCGACACGCCGTGTGCTTGCGCATGCGTGCGCACGCCCACGATGACCTCGCGCTCGCGGCGGTAGTCGCGGGTCGGGTGGCCGGTGGCGCGCTTGGCGCCCGCAACCTGCCGCGACAATCGCTGGCGCTCGGCCACGAGCTCGATCAGCTCGCGGTCAATGTCGGTCAGGCGGCTGCGCAGCTGATCGAGAGAGGGCGGCTCCGGCACTTCGAATCCCCGTCGCCCCCGGCAGGTGTCCGGGCTACGGCGGGGATTTTGTCACGTCACAGCGCTGCGCGGACCATGACCGACGGATCCGTGCCCCGGCCGCTGCCGCTGTACGGCGGCAGCGTCGCCAGGAGAGTGACTTCGGGGGAGCCAGTGCGCCAGGCGCGGGTGCCATCGCCGTTCCGGCCGGTCCCGCGCCACTTGGGGCCGTAGCCCCGGTACCAGCCGCGCTCGTGCCAGTCGCGCTCGCCGCGGCCGCTCCAGCCGCGGTCCTGGTCGTGGTCGCGCCAGCCGTGGTCATGCGCCTGGACGGCGGCGGTGACGCCGACACAACCGATCGCGAGCGCAGCGCTGACCAGCGTCGAGCGATAGAGCGAGCGGGCAGTGTCCATCGCCACGGTCCTCCAGTTGTCACGGCGGATGATCGCGCCCGGCCGCTGAACGTGCGCTGAACCTCGGTCACTCGCCCTCGCGTACTGATTAACATCGCTTCATGAACGTCGTACTGTCGGAGCGATGGCGCAGACGACGGAGGCGGCCCGGCGCGCGGCGGGGTACCGGTCGGGGTACCGCGTTCCGCGGCGCGCCGCGATCGGCCGGAGCCCGGCCGTCCACGGTGGCAAGCCACCGGCGATGAGTCGCGGGAGCGCCTATGCTTTACGGGTGGCAAGACATCGCGGCCAAGCCGCTGCACGGAGGGACGCCATGAAGACAGTCATTCGGGTCGCGCTGCTGCTCGGGTTCGCGGCAACGGCGCTCGCGCAGCAGACGGTGCCGACGGACGCGATCGGCTCGCTGCGGCCGGACGAACCGAGCGCCTGCGCCGGAGTCTACGGCGACGCCCACGCGATCTGCCTGCACGAGCAACAGACGCTCCAGCAGCAGCGCAAGGCGCAGGATGCGCAGGTCGCGCTGCAGCGCGAGGAACAGGAGAACACCCGGCTGCGCAACGACCTGCTGCGCCACGAGCTCGCGCAGCAGCAGGCGCCCGCGGTGCCGACCGGCGGCTCGTCGTCGCAGCTTGATTTCATGTCGGTGCCGGGGTTCCGCACCTGGCAGACCGACAACGCCTGGTTCGGCTCCGACCGCGCGCGTACCGAGTTCGCGCTGCTCTACCAGAAGCAGCTCAGGCAGGAGCGGCCCGACGTCACCGGCCGGCCGCTGCTCGATGCCGTCTCGGCCCGGGTCCGGGAGGTATTCGGGTACACGGCGCGGTAACGCCGACGCCGGGGTCTGACGTCGGCCGCCCATCGCGCGCGGCGGCAGACCCGGCGGCGCGGCGGTGCGCGCCGAGCCAACGATGCCGGTCGTGGCCTCCGGCGCGCCGCCGCTACTTCGCGGCGGCGTGCGACGGATCGTCGGCGGGATTGACGTAGGTGATCCCGAACGGCCCCATCAGGTGAATCTGGATCGTCGCGCCGTTCTTGCTCGAGGCGTAGTGGTGCATCTTGGCGGGTGCCACCACGTAGCCGCCGGCCCTGAGCGTGGTCATGTGCGCCGCGTCCGGCGCATCGCCCATGCCGAGCGCGATCGACCCGGACAGCACCGTGACGTGTTCATCGCTCGGATGCCAGTGCGGCGCGATCTTGTAGCCGGCCGGCATCTGCAGCCTGACGGTGACCGGCCCGGTCGCCGCCGGATCGCCGTCGATGACCGCGAACTTCGCACCGGCCGGCAGCCCCGGCGGCGGCGCGCCCCATTTGACGGCGGCGCTGCCGGTGACCATCTTGTGCTCAGCATCGGCGGCGGCCAGTACCGGAATCCCCAGACTCGCGACCACGAGGGTCGTTGCGAGCATGTACTTCATATCCGTTCTCCTGTGTCTGTGCCGTCGTTCGGACGCGCGGCTGACGGGTGCGCATTCTAGGCTTTCTCCAGGCGCTCGGCTCACCGCCAGGCGAACGCAGGTCCACCGGCGGCTGCGGTCAGCGCGACCCGACGACGGGCGCTTGATCCCACGCCCGTCCCGAGCCCGCGCAGCAGACCCGTATTAACTCCCCTCCCCTGACGCCGTAACATCGGCGCATGAGTTCCCGGACCGCCCAGTCGCTGCCGGACCCGCTGCCGGAGGATCCGCTGCAGACCGCCGAGACCTGGCTCCAGCAGGGTTTCGACGAGGCCGTGCAGCCGAACCCCAACGCGATGACGCTCGCGACGGTGGGCGCCGGCGGCCATCCGTCGGCGCGCATCGTGCTCTGCAAGGACATCGTGCTGCCGCAGGGCTACCTGCTGTTCTTCACCAACTACGAGTCGCGCAAGGGCGCCGAGATGGCAGAGCACGCGCGGGTCGCGGCGGTGCTGCACTGGGACGCGCTGCACCGCCAGGTGCGGATCGAGGGCGTCGTCGTCAGGTCGCCGCCGCGCGAGAGCGACGACTACTTCGCCTCCCGCCCCTGGCAGAGCCGTCTTGGCGCCTGGGCGAGCGAACAGAGCCGCCCGGTCGGAAGCCGCCAGCAGCTGATCGAGCAGCTGAGGACCGCCGGCCGCCGCTTCCGCACGCCGCCCGTAGGTCCGGACGCAGACGACGCCGACGACTCCGACGAGTCGCCGGCCGGCGTCACGGTGCCGCGCCCGCCGCACTGGGGCGGTTATCGGCTGTGGGCGGACGCGGTCGAGCTCTGGGTCGAGGGCAAGTACCGGATTCACGATCGTGCGCGCTGGACCCGGTCGCTGACCCCGGTCGGCGACGGTCACCTTTTCCAGGCCACCGCGTGGCGCGCCGAGCGACTGCAGCCGTAGCAGCGCAGCCTCTCGAGCTGCTCGGCGCGCGCGCGCTCGACGTCGCGGTGCCGGGCCGCCGCCTCGTGGAGGCGCTCACGTTCTCGGTAAATGCCGGCGTGTTCCTCGGCGTGCTCGGCCCGAACGGCGCCGGCAAGTCGCTGACCCTGCACACGCTCGCGGGGCTCCGGGCCCCGGCCGCGGGTTCGGTGCGGCTCTGCGGCCGCGGCCAGGCCGACTGGCCGCGGCGCGAGCGCGCCCGGCGGCTCGGCCTGCTCACCCAGGTCAGCGAGGACCCGTTTCCGGGCACCGTGCTGGATGCCGTGCTGGTCGGGCGCCACCCGCACGTCGAAGCCTGGCAGTGGGAAAGCGCCGCCGACGTCGAGGTCGCGCGTGCCTCGCTCGCCGCCTGCGACCTGGCCGGCCTGGAGGAGCGCGCGATCGATACGCTATCCGGCGGCGAGCGCAGGCGCGTGGCGCTCGCCGCGGTGCTGGCGCAAGACCCGGACGTGATGCTGCTCGACGAGCCGCACAACCACCTGGACCCGCACCACCAGTTCGACGTGCTGCGCCTGTTGCGGGCGCGTGCCGACAGCGGGCGCTGCGTGGTCGCGACCCTGCACGAGCCGTCGCTCGCGGCGCGCTTCGCGGACCAGGTGCTGCTGCTGTACGGCGACGGCCGCTGGGCCTGTGGCGCGACCGCGCAGACGCTGACCGCGGCGTCCCTGTCGGCGATCTACCGCGTGCAGATGACCGAGGTTACCGTCACGGGGCGGCGACTGTTCCTCGGCGACTGAGCGGCGCCTCGGCCGGCTGCTCGCGCTCGTCGGCGCGAAAGAGTTCCTCGAGCTGCAGCGCCGATTCGCGCGCCGCGGCCATGAGCTTGACCTCGTCGTCCTTGACCGCGTGCTGCGCCAGCAGCGTGCGCTCGTCGAGTTCCCGGAACGTCTTGATGCTGGCACGCGCCTCGGCGGGGGGTACGCCGAGCGCGATCAGCGCGTCGCGCGCGACCTCGAGGCTGCTCGCGAGCGTCTCGCGGAACACCGCCGTGATGCCGAGGTCGAGCAGCCGGAACGCCTGCTGGCGATTGCGGGCCCTGGCGATGATCCGCAGCCGCGGGAAGTGGCGCTTGGCGAGCTCGGCCGTGCGCAGCGACGCCTCCACGTCGTCGATCGCGATCACCAGCACCTCCGCGCGCGCCGCGCCCGCCGCGTGCAGCAGCTCGAGCCGCGAGGCGTCGCCGTAGTAGAGCTTGTTGCCGAAGCGGCGCACGAAGTCGACCTGCGCCTGGCTGATCTCGAGCGCCGTGAAGCGGATGCGCTTGGCGCGCAGCACGCGGCCGACGATCTGGCCGAAGCGGCCGAAGCCCGCGATGATGACCCGCGGCTCGTCGGCGTCGGGGCTGTCGTACGGGGCCGGCGCCGCCTTCGGCGCGAGCCACGACTCGAGCCGCGCGTGTGCGCTGATTAGCAGCGGCGTCAAAATCATCGACAGCGTCACCACGATCACGAGCACCTCGACGGTCTCCGGGTCGAGCAGCCGGCGGCCGCCCGCGAGCGCGAGCAGCACGAACGCGAACTCCCCGCCGGCCGCGATCTCGGTCGCGAAGCGCCGCGCCTGCGCGCCGCCGATGCCGGCGAGGCGCGCGACGCCCCAGCCGGCCGCGGCCTTGAGCGCGAGCAGGAGGCCGAGCAGCAGCAGTACCTGCAGCGGACGCTCGACGACCGTGCCCAGGCGCGCGGACATGCCGGTGACGATGAAGAAGAGCCCGAGCAGCAGCCCCTTGAACGGCTCGATGTCGGCCTCGAGCTCGTGTCGGTACTCGGAGTCGGCGAGCAGCACGCCCGCGACGAACGCGCCGAACGCCATCGAAAGCCCGGTCGCGCCGAAGAGGAGCGCGCTGCCGACGACGACCAGCAGCGCCGTCGCCGTGAACGTCTCGCGCACCCGGGTCGCAGCGACGATCCGGAGCAGTGGGCCGAGCGCGTAGCGCCCGCCGAGCACCGCGACCGTCACCGCGCCGAGCGCCGGCAGCAGGCCACGGAGATCGAGCCGGCCGGCGCCGCCCGCGGCCGCGGCGAGCGGCAGGCCCGCGAGCGCCAGCATCGCGGCGATGTCCTGGAAGAGCAGCGTGCCGAACGCCGCGCGCGCGTGGTGGGCCTTCAGCTCCTCGCGCTCGGCCAACACCTGCAGCACGAGCGCGGTCGAGGAGAGCGACAGCGCGAATCCGATCAGCAGCGCGCTCCGGGGCGGCTGGCCGAGCAGCCAGGCGGCGAGCCCGAGCAGCGCGGTCGAAACGAGCACCTGCGGGAGACCGACGCCGAACACGACCTTGCGCATCGCAACGAGGCGCGAGGGCTGCAGCTCGAGCCCGATCACGAACAGCAGCAGCACGACCCCGAACTCGGCGAGCTGGAGCATCCGGTCGACGTCGGTGACGAGGCCGAGGCCGGAGGGGCCGACGACCATGCCGGCCGCGAGGTAGCCGAGCACGGCGCCGAGGCGCAGGCGGCGAAAGAGCGGCACCGCGATCACCGCGGCGGCGAGAAAGAGCGCGATCTGCGCGGTCAGGCCCACACGATCCTCAGCCGAGCGCCGCGAGCAGCGGCTCGTGCAGGGCACCGTTGGTCGCGAGCACGCTCGTGGTGCCCTGGCCGAGTGCAGCGCCGTCGAGCGCCGTGAAGCGCCCGCCGGCCTCCTCGACGATGGTCGCGACCGCGGCGATGTCGAGGATGGAGACGTCCGACTCGATCACCGCGTCGATCTTGCCGGCCGCGAGCAGGTGGTAGTGCAGGAAGTCGCCGTAGCCGCGGATGCGGTCGAGCCTGCGGACCACCCCGCCGAGTCGCGCCCAGCCCGGGCCCGCGGCCAGGCTCCTCAGGTTGCCGGTGGAGAGCGCCGCGTTCTCGATGCTGGCGACCTGGCTCACCGCGAGGCGGCGGCCGTTCAGCCATGCGCCCTGGCCGCGCTCGGCCCAGGCGAGCTCGCCGTAGAGCGGCGCCGAGGAGACGCCGAGCTGGAGCGCGCCGCTTCGCCAGAGCGCGATCTGGGTCGAGAACATCGGGTACTCGCGCACGAACGCCTTGGTGCCATCGATCGGGTCGACGAGCCAGAGCGCGTCATCACCGCCCTCCCGGCCGGTCTCCTCGCCGAAAAACCCGTAGCCCGGCAGGCGCGCCTCGAGCAGCTCCCGGATTGCCAGCTCGGCGCGCAGGTCCGCATCGGTGACCGGCGTCCGGTCTTCCTTCTGGCGCACCGCGAGGTTCCGGCCATAGCACTCGCGGATCACGCGGGCCGCCGCTTCGGCCGCCTCGAGCGCGGCGGCGAGTTCAGGGCTCGAGGTCATGGTCCTTTATGCGAAGCGCCGCCCCCGCTGTCAAATGCTTGACAGTGCCGGGCCCGCTCTGCAGGATTCCGCGCGTCAGGTTCCCCGGGCGCGCTCGCGCGGCCGGGGTGAAACGGGAAGTCGGTGCCGCCGGTCGTGCACAACACGACGGCCATGCCGACGCTGCCCCCGCAACGGTAGCCGAGTCGAGGGTTGGTCCGCCGCGCCACGCGGCAGCCACTGCACGACGCCGGGGTCGCCCGGCGCCTGCGGGAAGGCGATCAACCCTGGTCACCGCGAGGTGATCTGCTCGGGAGTCCGGAGACCGGCCTGGCACTCGTTCCCGCAGCGCGGAGGGCGCAGCGCACCGTGTTCCGTCCGGAACCCGGCGCCGTTCCCGAAGCCGCGGGTGTTGCACCCGATCCATGCGGGCGAGCATGGAGGAGACCCCCATGACCCGACTCCCGTTCCTGGGCGCGGCGTTCGTCGCCGCCACGCTCGGCGCGCCGGCGGCTGCCGCCGTCGACACCACCGCCCGACCCGATCAGTTCGTCGTCGTGACCGCGAGCCGCGAGCCCGAGACCCGGTTCGAGGCGCTGGTGCCGGTCACGGTCATCGACCGCGACGCGATCGAGCGCTCGCTCGCGGCCGACGTCGGCGACCTGCTGCGCTTCGAGGCCGGCATCGACGTCGCGAAGAGCGGCGGCCCGGGGCAGCCGACCTCGATCTTCATGCGCGGCACGAACTCGAACCAGACGATCGTGCTGCTCGACGGCGTGCGCATAAACCCGGGCACCAAGGGCGAGGCCGCGATCCAGAACGTCGCGCCCGAGCTCGTCGACCACATCGAGATCGTCAAGGGGCCGCGCTCCTCGCTTTACGGCACCGACGCGATCGGCGGCGTCATCAACATCATCACGCGTCATCCGGAGGGCGCTGGCCTCGATGCGATGCTCGGCTACGGCCGCTACGACACGCGCCAGGGCAGCGTCGCCGGCTACTACGGCGAGGGCACCGGCTCGGTCTCGGCCGCCGTCAACTGGCTCGAGTCGGCGGGCTTCCCGACGCAGGTCGGCGATCCCTCCGCGCGCGGCTTCCGCGACCTGTCGGCGACGCTTGCCGGGCGCACCGAGCTCGGCGCCGTGGAGCTCGGCGCCCGGCTGTGGCGCGCGAGCGGCCACGCCGAGTACTACGACCAGTACTCGACGCCGGTCGACCAGGACGGGGCCTTCGTCGATTCGACCTTCGCGGTCGACGTCGGCGGGCGATTGACCGAGCGCCTGCGCACGCGCCTGTTGCTGTCGCAGGCGGTCGACGACCTGCGCCAGCGCGAGCCCGACCCGTACGCAACGCCGATCGCCACCGATTACGCGATCACCCGCCGCGACGCGGCCGACTGGCAGAACAGCCTCGACCTTGGCGCGCAGCAGCTGACCTTCGGCGGGCTGCTGACGCGCGAGAACGCCCGTTCGCTGGTGTTCGGCACGAGCTTCGACGTCGACACCCGCTCGGATACCTGGTACGCCGAGGACCGCGTCACGCTCGGCCGGCACCGCTTCACGGGCGCGTTCGGCTATACGCGGCACCAGACCTTCGGCGACCACAGCACCTGGAACGCCGAGTACGGCTTTGCGCCGACGAAGGCGACGCTGCTGACGGCGAGCTGGGGTACGGCGTTCCGCGCGCCCGACACCACCGACCTGTACGGCTTCGGCGGCAACCCGGCGCTCCGCCCCGAGAGCTCGCGCAACGTCGAGCTCGGGTTTCGCTGGCGGATCGCGCCGCACCTGAGCGTCGCGCTCGCCGCCTTCGACAACAAGGTCGACGAGCTGATCGAGGTGATCCCGCAGCCGACGCCCGCCGACCCGTTCGCCTACACCGCGGAGAACGTCGACCGAGCCCGCATCCGCGGCGTCGAGGCGAGCGGTGAGTACGTCGATGCCGACTGGACCGCGCGCCTCGAGGGCAGCCGCCAGCAGCCGCTCGACCGCATCGACGGTTCGCGCCTGCTGCGCCGGGCGCGCGCGAGCGCGACGCTGTCGCTCGCGCGCCGGCTCGGGTTCCAGCAGCTCGGGCTCGACCTGCAGGCGAACGGCGACCGTGCCGACATCGACAACAACGGCAACGCGGTCCGGGACGCGGGCTACCTGCTCGTCAACCTGAACTGGCGCGCGACGCTCGGCGGCGGGCTCGTGGCCCAGCTCAGGCTTGAGAACGCGCTCGACAAGCGCTATGAGGTGGTGAGCGGCTACTACACGCCGCGCCGCAGCCTGTTCGGCGCGCTGCGCTACGGATTTCACTGAGCGCCCGCCGGGCGTCGGGAGCGAGGCCATGGGCAACCGTCTGAGCCGCATCTACACCCGCACCGGCGACGACGGCACCACCGGGCTCGGCGACGGCACGCGCGCCGAGAAGGATGCGCCGCGCGTCGAGGCCTACGGCACCGTCGACGAGGCGAACTGCGCCGTCGGGCTCGCGCTCGCGACGCCTGCGCTGCCGGCAGCGGTGCGCGCCTGCCTGACGGAGATCCAGCATGACCTGTTCGACGTGGGTGCAGAGCTCTGCATCCCGGGCCACCGGGTCGTCAGCGACGCCTGGGTGACCAGGCTCGAGCAGGAGCTCGACGGCTTCAACGCGGCGCTGCCGCCGCTCAAGGAGTTCATCCTGCCGGGCGGAGGGCCAGCGGCCGCGGCCTGTCACCTCGCGCGCACGGTGGTGCGGCGCGCCGAGCGCCGGGTGCGCACCCTCGCCCGCGCGGAGCCCGTCGCGGGGGAAGTGCAGCGATACCTCAACCGGCTGTCGGACCTGCTGTTCGTGATCGCGCGCGTGCTGGCGCGCCACGAACAGGGGACCGAGGTGCTGTGGCGCCGCGGTCGCAGCGCCTGAAGGCCAGGCTCAGCGCCAGCGCGAGTCGTCGACCGAGGTCACCGCCATCGTGATGCGCTGGCCGACTTCGGTGGCGAGCAGCCGAGCGTCGTAGGCGATGTCGTCGGTGAGCTTCAGGTCCGCGCCCTCGGCCGCCCGCTCGTTCAACGGCATCACCATGTTGTCGTCGCCGTACTCGACGCGCCAGTCGGCGACGCCGGAGGCGCCAGGCGCGAAGGTGATCGAGCCGTCGAAGCGGTGAAACGCCGGCACCGGCCACTGCGAGCGGTCGAAGCCCGCGAGCGCGTCCAGCAGCTGCCACTCGCCGCGATGCAGCGGCGCATCCTTGAAGCGGCAGACAAACACCGCGTGCTGCGCACCGAGGCCGTTCAGCCAGCCTGCATCGGGCGCGGTGCTGCGGCGCGGCCCGAAGAAGTAGCCGAGCAGCACGCCGCCGCGCTTCGGCGCGCGCGCGATCAGGCCGACGGCGAACTGGCCGCGCTCGACCGGCAGCAGAAAGAACTGGCCTTCACGATACTCGAACGCCATGCAGTGCCCCGTCGGCGGGCGGATGCGGGGCCGGTCACCGGCCGCCGCCGGCGGGCGGTGGACAGCCACCGCAGCCTCGCTCGTCGTCCCCCAATTCTAGCGCAGTTGGGCGCGCGCTCGCCGCACTGCCGGCCGTCAGGCGAGCCAGCGCAGCAGCGTCAGCAGCGCCAGAGCCACGATCCAGACATAAAGTGCCGCGTCGACGAGCGCGAGCGCGGCAGCGGCGCGCGGGCCGTCGCCCGGCGCCGCCCCCCAGCCCGCCGCGAGCGCGCCCTTGCCCGCGTGCACCAGCAGCCGGTCGTTGGCGTCGAAGAAGAAGTCCTTCTCCTCCCGCAGGTAGGTGCGCCAGCCGCTGAACGCCTCGTCGAAGCTGCCGGCGACGCCGTAGGCGAGCGCGAGCAGGCGCGCCGGCAGGAACGCGATGCAGCCGTGCAGCCGCTGGCAGATGTCGCTGACGGTCTGCGCCTCGGCCGGGGCATCGGCGCGCTCGGCGCGCTCGATCGCCTCGCGCCGCAGCAGGTCCGTGACCCGGAACGTCAGCGCCCCGGACGGACCGGCGAGCGCGAACCAGAAGAGCACGCCGAAGAGGCGGTTGTTGGCCTGCACGAACACCGCCTCGGCCACCGACGGCAGGCCCGGCCCGCGGCGCTGGCCGGCGTCGTGGCCGAGCAGATCGGCGCCGAGCCGCAGGGTCTCGGCGGCGTCGCCGCGCGCTGCCGCCGCGCAATAGTCGTTGACCTCGCGGCGGAGATCGCGGGGCCCCAGCGAGAAGACGAGCACGAGCGTCGCGCCCAGCAGGTACAGCAGGCCGTAGCCCCGCTGCAGGGAGGTCAGCAGCAGCACCGCGAGCCCCGGCACGAGCGCGCAAGCAGCGGCGCGCGCGAGCCCGGAGTCCGTGCCGCGCGCCACCAGCCGGAGTGCAGCGCGCACGTAGGCGAGCAGCCAGGATGGCTCGCGCAGCGCCCGCGGCACCGCGACCAGCCGCTCCCAGACAATGGCGGCGAGGAGTGCGACGAAGTTCAAGCGGCACCGCCGACCGTCGCGGTGACGCCGGCCGCAAGCGCGCTCCAGTCGAAGCCCGCGCCCGGGTCGGTCTTGCGTCCCGGTGCCACGTCGCTGTGGCCAGCGATCGCGTCCGGCGCGAGCGTCGGGTAGGCGCGCCGGAGCGCGACGACGACCGCGGCCAGACGCCGGTACTGTGCGGCCTCGTAGGGTGCGACGTCGTCACCCTCGAGCTCGATGCCGACCGAAAAATCGTTGCAGGCCACCCGATGGCGCCAGCTCGAGGCACCGGCGTGCCAGGCGCGCGCATGGAAGGGGACGAACTGCACGACCTGCCCGTCGCGGCGGATGAAGAGGTGTGCGGAGACCCTGAGCCCCGCGATCGTCGCGAAGTACGGGTGTGCGCTCGCAGGCAGCTCGTTCAGGAACAGCCGCTCCACCCAAGGCCCGCCGAATTCGCCGGGTGGCAGGCTGATGCCGTGCACGACGAGCAGGTCGATCGTCGCGCCCGGTGGCCGGCTGTCCTGGTTCGGCGAGGGCACGAAGCGGGCCGGCGCGAGCAGGCCCCGACCGACATCGACCTTCACCGGCAGGCCGGGCTCCATGACAGCAGCTTACGGCACGCCGGCCCGGCACGGAACCCGCGCCGTCGGTACACTGCGCGCGGAACCCGCTGCATGCCCGTCACGCCGACCTGCCCCGCCACCGTCCGCCGCGACCGCCGACCGCGCCCGTCCTGCCCGGCATGCGGCTGACGCGGATCCACGCGCCCGGACCGCTGACTGCGGGCGCGACGCTCGTGCTCGGGGCCCGTGCGAGCGCGCACCTCGCGCGCGTGCTGCGGCTGAAGCCGGGCGCTGCGCTCGCGCTCTTCGACGGCGCGGGCCGCGAGCACGAGGCGACGATCAGCGCAATCCGCGGCGCGGCGGTCGAGGTGCTGGTTGGCGCGGCGCTCGCATCCGCGCCCGACTCGCCGCTCGCGATCACGCTCGCGCAGGGCGTGTCGCGCGGCGAGCGCATGGACTATGCGATCCAGAAGGCGACCGAGCTCGGCGTCAGGCGCATCGTGCCGCTCTGGTGCGAACGCAGCGTCGTGCGGCTCGACCCGGCGCGCGCGGCCGCGAAACACACGCACTGGCGCGCCGTCGCGACCGCAGCCGCCGAGCAGTGCGGCCGGGCCCGGCTGCCAGAGCTCGACGCCGTGACCGGCTTCGCCGCGCACGTGGCGGCACCCGCGACCACGATGCAGCGCCTCGTACTGCTGCCGGACGCAGGCCAGGGGCCGCGTCAGCTGCCCGCGGGGCTCGCCTCCATCGAAGTGCTGGTGGGGCCCGAGGGCGGGCTGGACCGAGCCGAGATCGAGCTCGCGCTCGCACGCGGTTACGCAGGGCTCCGGCTCGGGCCGCGCGTGCTGCGCACGGAGACCGCGGCGGCGGCGGCGATCGCGGCGCTGCAGGCGCTCTACGGCGACCTGGGCTAGCGCCCATGACCCGCAAGCGCGGCCGGCGCCTGCTCGCGATCCTGATCGCGGCGCTCCTCGTTGCGGTCGGCGCGTTCGCCGTCTGGGTCGCCTACCTGGACCAGGTCGTGACCCGGGAATTCCGCGGCCGGCTGTGGAGCGTGCCGGCGAAGGTGTACGCGGAGCCGCTCGAGCTCTACGCGGGCGCGGCCGTCGGCGCCGACGACCTGGAGCAGGAGCTAAGGCGCCTGCACTACCGGGCCGGCGACCCGGCCGCGGGGCCTGGCGTCTACCGCCGTCACGGCGGCGACTTCGAGCTCTACGCGCGCCGCGTGCGCTTCGTCGACGAGCTGCGCGCACCCGCGCGGCTCACCGTGCGCGTCGGGCCCACCGGCGTCACCGGACTCACCGCCGCCGACGGCGGGGAACTGCCGCTGTTCCGGCTCGATCCGCTGCTCGTCGGCAGCGTCTTCCCGGTGCACGGCGAGGACCGCATCGTGCTCGCCCCCGACGAGGTGCCGCCGCTGTTGCGCGCCGCGATCAAGACGGTCGAGGACCGGCGCTTCGACGAGCACCACGGCGTCGACGTCCGCAGCATCCTGCGCGCGGTGTGGGCCAACCTGCGGGCCGGGCGCGTCACGCAGGGCGGCAGCACGCTGACCCAGCAGCTCGTCAAGAACTACTTCCTGACCGATGAGCAGACCCTCGGCCGCAAGCTCAAGGAAGCGGTCATGGCGCTCCGGCTCGAGGCGCGCTTCAGCAAGGAGGAGATCCTGGTCGCCTACGTCAACGAGGTGTACCTGGGCCAGGACGGCGAGCGCGCGGTGCACGGCTTCGGGCTCGGCAGCCAGTACTATTTCGGCAAGCCCATCGACGAGCTCGACTCGGCCGAGCTCGCCCTCCTCGTCGGGCTGGTCAAGGGGCCGTCCTACTACGACCCGCGCAGGCACCCCGATCGTGCCGCCGCCCGGCGCAACGTCGTGCTGAAGCAGCTCGCGGCGGCGAGGCTCATCGACGCAGCCTCGGCCGCCCGCGACGCGACCGAGGCGCTCGGGCTCCGCCCTCCGGGCGGCGGCTACGTACCCGCGTTCCTCGACCTCGTGCGCCGTCACCTGAAGCGCGACTACGCCGAGGCCGACCTCGCGGCCGCCGGGCTCGCGGTCTACACGACGCTCGAGCCGCGCGCGCAGGGCGCCGCCGAGCGCGCGCTGACGAAGGAACTCAAGCGCCTCGACGCCGCGAGCCGCGTCAGGGACGCGCACCTCGAGGGCGCCGTCGTGATCGTGGAGCCGCAGAGCGGCGACGTGCTCGCGGTCGTCGGCGGGCGCAACGTCGGCCAGGACGGCTTCAACCGCGCGCTCGACGCGCACCGCCCGATCGGCTCGCTGGTCAAGCCCGCGATCTACCTGGCCGCGCTCGAGAGCGGCCGCTACACGGCGGCGACGGTCATCGACGACGAGCCGCTCGAGCTCAAGCTCGCCGACGGCAGCGTCTGGACGCCGCAGAACTTCACGCGCGAGGTCTACGGCCCGGTGCCGCTGGTGCGCGCGCTCGCCGAATCCATGAACCTCGCGACCGTGCGCCTCGGGCTCGACCTCGGGCTCGGCGTGGTCGCGGACTCGCTGGTGCGGCTCGGCCTCGAGCGCAAGCCCGCGCAGAACCCGTCGCTGCTGCTCGGCGCCGTCGAGCTCACGCCGCTCGAGGTCGTGCAGGTCTACACCGCGCTCGCGAACGGCGGCTTCCGCGCGCGGCTGCGCGCCGTGCGTGCGGTGCTCGACGAGGGCGGCCGGCCGCTCAGGAGCTTCAAGCGCGAGGTCGAGGCGGCGGCCGCGCCCGCGGCCGTGTTCGCGCTCGATCTGATGCTCGCGCAGGTCACCGAGCGGGGCACCGGCCACGGTGCGGCCGCGCGGCTCGGGTCCCGGATCGTCGCCCCCGCCAAGACCGGCACCTCCTCCGATACCCGCGACAGCTGGTTCGCGGGCTTCACCGGCAGCCATCTGGCGGTCGTCTGGGTCGGCTACGACGACAACCGGCCGACCGGGCTCACGGGCGCGACCGGCGCGCTCCCCGTCTGGGCCGAGGCACTCGGCAGCCTGCGGCCGGGCAGCTGGGAGCCGCCGCCGCCACCCGAGGTCGACCTGCGTTGGGTAGAATTCTCGAGCGGTCTCGCGACCTCGCCGGGCTGCAGCGTGGACGCCGTGCCGATCGCCGTGCCGCGCGGCACGGCGCTGCCGGCGCAGGCGCGCTGCACGGCACCCGCACCCGCCTCGATCACGGATCGCGTGAAGACATGGCTGCAAGACAAGTTGCACTGAGCAAGGTGGCGGCCCTGCTGCTGCTCGCGCTGCTCGCGGGCTGCGGGCTGCCGAACCCGTACCGGCCGACGCCCGCGGGCGCCCAGCCCGTGCCCGCGGTCCCGGGCGCAGCCGCGGCCCCCGCCGCCAGCGCGCCGGAACCGGCGCCGCCCGTGCCGCCGCCGCCGCCGCGCGAGTACCGGCTCGGGCCGGCAACGCAATCGCTCGTCACCCAGGCGCACGCGCAGATCGGCCGCGGCGAGCTGCCCGGGGCCTCGACCACGCTCGACCGGGCGCTCCGGATCGAGCCGCAGAACCCGCTGCTGTGGCTCGAGCTCGGCCGGCTCAGGCTCACCGAGGGCGATCCGCGCCAGGCCGAGGCCTGCGCCCGCAAGGCGCTCGCGCTCGGCTCCGCGGACCCGGCGGTGCGCGCGCAGGCGAGCCGGCAGCTAGCGGATGCGCTGCACGTCCAGCACCGCGACCGCGAGGCGCGCGAGGTGGAGTCGGCGCCACGCTGAGCTGCGCTCAGGCGGCGACGGACGTTTCGTCGGCGATCAGGTTCTCGAGGTACTCGAGATCGGGAACCAATGGTGCCTCGTTGACCATGCGGATCCCGCACAGCACCGGGCTCCGGTCCGGGAATGAGCGCGTCGGGTCGGATTTCACGACGTCGGGGTTCAGGCGCACCAGCTGCGGAAAACCCTGCGTCAGGATCCCGAAGTTGCCCGCCTGCAGGCGCGTGCCGAGGCAGTGCAGCACGACGATCCGCGTCCGCCCGCCCGGCTGCGGGATCGCCTGGCCCTGCGCGCCCTCGAACGACACGACCGGCACCGAGCGCCCGTTCCACAGGATCGTGCCTGCGTACCACGACGGCGCCCCGGCCATCGGCTCCGGCTCCTGCCACGCGATCACCTCGGCGACGCAGCTGCGTGGCACGACCAGGCGCTGCTCGGCGAGCGGCACCAGGAGCCCGTAGAACTCCTCGCTGACGGTCTCGGTCATCCGGCCTCCCGCCGCCGCGTGACCAACGGCTCGATCGCGTCGAGCAGCTGGTTCTCCTGGTAGGGCTTGCCGAGGTAGTCGTCGACGCCGAGTTCGATGGCCCGCGCGCGGTGCTTCTCGCCGACGCGCGAGGTGATCATCACGATCGGCACGTGCTTCAGCCGGTCGCTCGCGCGCACGTGCGCGGCGACCTCGTAGCCGTCCATGCGCGGCATCTCGATGTCCAGCAGGATCACGTCCGGCACCTGCTCGGCCATCAGCGCGAGCGCGTCCACACCGTCCTTGGCGGTCATGACGCGCATGCCGTTGCGCTCGAGCAGCCGCTGCGTGATGCGCCTGACCGTGATCGAGTCGTCGACGACGAGCGCGAAGATGCGCCGGTCCTGGCGGTCGTGCGAGCTGTCCGCCGGCGGGCGGGCGCGCCAGTCGGCACGCACCAGCGTGCTCATGTCGAGGATGACGACGATGCGGCCGTCGCCCAGGATCGTGGCGCCGGCGATGCCGCGGATCGCGGCCACCTGCGGGCCCACGTTCTTGACGACGATCTCGCGGCTGCCGACGAGCTCGTCGGCGACCAGCGCGGTCGAGCTGTCGCCGGCGCGGATCAGCACCACCGGCACCGGCACCTCGGCGTCCGGCAGCTGCGCCGGCGGGCCGCCGACGAAGAGCCCGAGATGCTGGAAACGGTACTTCTGGCCGCCGTACTCGTAGCTCGCGTGGTCCTCCGCAAGGTGCGCCTGGACGTCGCTCCGCGGCAGGCGCACGACGCTCTCGACGGTCGGCAGCGGCAGCGCGTAGATCTCCTCGCCGCTGCGCACGATCAGTGCCTGCGAGACCGCGAGCGTGAACGGCAGGCGGATCGCGAAGCGCGTGCCCTTGCCGGGCGTGGATTCCATCTGCAGCGCGCCGCCGAGGCGCTTGACCTCGGTGGCGACGACGTCCATGCCGACTCCGCGGCCGGCCGTTTGCGTCACTGCCGAGGCGGTCGAGAAGCCGGGCTCGAGGATCAGCTGCATCGCCTCCTGGTCGGAGAGCGCGTGCTTCGGCTGCATCATGCCGAGCGCCACCGCCTTGTCGCGGATCGCGCGCAGGTTGACGCCGACGCCGTCGTCCTGCACGACGATCACGACCTCGGCGCCCTCGCGCCTGAGCGTCACCTCGATGCGGCCCTGCTCGGGCTTGCCGGCCGCGAGCCGCTCGGCGGGCGACTCGATGCCATGCACGACGGCGTTGCGCAGCATGTGCTCCAACGGCGGCAGCATGCGATCGAGCACCTGCCGGTCGAGCTCGCCGGTCGCGCCGCTGACGATCAGCTCGACCTTGCGGTCGGTCTCGGCGGCGGCCAGCCGGACAATGCGCGTCAGGCGCGCCACGTGGCGCTGGAACGGCACCATGCGCGTGCGCATCAGGCCGTTCTGCAGGTCGGTCACGGTGCGCGCCTGCATCATCAGAAGATTCTGCGCCTCGCGCGTCTGCGTCTCGAGCAGTCCCTGCAGGCTCGCGACGTCGCTGGCCGATTCGGCGAGCGCGCGCGAGTACTGCTGCAGCGTCGAGTACTGGTCCATCTCGAGCGGGTCGAAGTCGCTGCGGCGGCGGTCGTCCTGGTGGCGGTTCAGGATCTGCGCCTCGGTCTCGATTTCGAGGTTGCGCAGCTGCTCCCGCAGCCGCTGCACGACGCGCGCGAGCTCGGCCAGGTTGAACTCGACCGAGGTCAGCTGCTGCTCGAGCCGCGAACGGTGGATGCTGACCTCGCCGGCGCTGTTCAGCAGGCCGTCGAGCAGGTCGGCGTCGACGCGCGCCAGCTCCTGGCGGTCCTCCCGCGGCTGCGGCTCGCGGCCGGGCGGAACCATGAACGAGCGCGACATCTCGAGCGAGAGCTCCGCCGGCGCCACGGCGCCCGGCAGGCTGTGCTCCGGCGGTGCGGCCGGTGACCCGAACGGGGCCGGCGCCACCTCGATCACGCCGGCCGGCGGCGTGACAGGGGCGGGTGGCGCCGCGGCCGGCAGCGGCTCGACCGCGGCAGGCGCCTCCGGCACGGGCGGCGGCTCGACGGCCGCGGGCGCGAGCGTCCGCAGCCGCGCGACCAGGTCGCTCGCCGCCTCGACCGGCCGGCCGCTGCTGACCCGGTCGCGCATGCGGCTCAGCTCGTCGATGCAGGCCTGCAGGAGCCCGAGAGTGCGTTCGTCGATCGGGCTCGCGGCGAGCTCGCTGCGCGTCAGCAGCGACTCGAGTTCATGTGCCAGGTCGCCCATCGGCAGCACGCCAGCCATGCGCGCGCCGCCCTTCAGCGTGTGCAGCGCGCGCTTGAGTCCGGTCGCGCGGCTGCCGTCGACGGGATCGCCCCGAATCGCGGCGAGCGCGCGCTCGGCGACCTCGAGCAGCTCGGTCGCTTCCTCGCTGAAGATTACCGCGATCTCGGCGTCGAAGGCGTCGTCGGCCCGCGAGCGTGGCGGGTCGGCCGGCGTCAAAGGCGCGGCAATCCGTGCGACAACCGGCGCGACAACCGGCGCGGCAATCGGGGCCGACGGCACGACCGGCGCCGCGGGCCGCTGCAGCGGCGGCGCCAGCTCTTTGGTCAGCATCGCATCGGTCGAGATCAGGTCGGCGCCCGCGATCGGTGCCATCGTCCGCTCGGCCGCGTCCGGGGCAGGCGTGAGCCCGCGCGCCGCGATCTCGCGGTCGGCTTCGCCATCGAGCCACTGCAGGCGCGCGAGCATGCCGGCGTGTGCGCCGAACACCGCGTTCGTCGCCTCGACCTGCTGCGCCACCTCGTCGATCGCGGCGACGATCTCGGCCAGCAGCCGCCGGCCCGCCTCCGGCAGGCCGAGACCGTGATCGTGCAGCTTGCGGATGTAGAGGTTGAGCGGCTCGGCGAGCCTGATGCCGTGGCGGGCCGCGGCCATCTTCGAGGCACCGGCGAGCGTGTGGCAGGCGCGGTGCAGGGCTTCGCTCACCGCGTACGGCGCGAACCGAGCGCCGCAGGCATCCAGGAACTGGCGGATCGCGGCGACGTGGTTCGCGACCTCGCCGCGGTAGATGCCGGCGAGCACCGGGTCGACGCTCGCGGCAGCCTGCGCCACGACCGGCATCGTGAACTCGCTGCCGGAGGGCGGCGGCGGTGGCGCGAGGCGCGTCTGGTCGGCGCCCCGTTCGGGCGCCTCGGGCGCGAGCCGCACGAATCGCCGCGGCGCCTCGAGCACGATGTCCTCGGGGCGGAGCGGCGGCGGCGGCGCCACGGCGTGGTCCTTGCCGAGCAGCACCGAGGTCGCGAGCAGCGAAGGCTGGTCGGACGGCAGACCCGCGACCGGCGACGGGGCGGGCACTGCGGGCGCGGCCTGCAGGGCCGCGAGCGACTTTTCGAGGCCGTCGGCGGCCGACTGTTCCGGGTCGCGGCCGTTCGCGTAGGCATGGACGCGGGCGATCAGCGCGGCGAGCTGCGCCGGCGCCTCGCCGCCGCCCTCGAGCTGGTCGACGAGCCGCGGCAGGGTCGCGACCGACTCGCGCAGCAGGCCGAGCATGCCGGGCATGCGCGACAGCGTGCCGCTGATCAGCCGGTTGAGCAGGTTCTCGATCGCCCAGGCGAAGTCGCCGACGTCCTTGGCGCCGACCATGCGACCGCTGCCCTTCAGCGTGTGGAACGAGCGGCGGATCTTGCCGAGCGCGTCGTGGTCGAGCGGGTTCTGGTCCCAGAGCGGGTAGAGCGCTGCGATCTTGGCGACTTCCTCGCGGGCCTCCTCGATGAAGAGCTTGACGAGCTCCGGATCGGGAGGCGCGGGCGCGAGCGCCAGGTGCGCCGGCAGCACCTCGGTGCCGGTGGCCGGCTCCTCGGCGCGGCGCTGCTCGATCCGGTGCGTGCGCTCGTAGATCGGCGTGGTCGAGGGCGACGGGGCGGCGGCGCGCGCCTGCGGCGCCGGCGGCAGCGCCGCCTCGTCGAGCGTGCGCAGGCACATCGCCGCGTTGTCCAGCATGTACCACGGGTCGCTGCGTCCGCTCTGCAGCGTCTCCATGTAGTACTCGACCGAGACGATCGCGTCCGCCAGCCGGTCGAGCTGGCGGCCCTCGACGGCTGCGTCCGGCTCCAGCATCGCGGCGACGTGGCGGTGGATGCCGCCGATGATCTCGACGGCGCGGTCGCGGCCGAGCATCAAGAGCCCCGACGTGATGCCGCGCAGCAGCGCCGGGATCTGGTCGGCGCCGGCGCCGTCGTGCCCGGCGACGACCGCGGCAATCGTCTCCTTGATGCGCGCCAGGTTGACGATGCACTCGCGCAGCACCGCGTTCTGCACCTTCTGGAACTCGGCATCGCCCTCGGCCTCGTCGCCTGGCGCGCGGTTCGGCATGATCAGCCGCACCAGCTGCGAGTCGAGGTTGTCCTCGACGCTGATCAGCACCGCGGCGATGTCGACGAGCGCGCCATCGGCCGGCGGGCCCTGGCGGACGACGATGTCCTTCAGGCGCAGGATCTGCGCCTGCACCTTGGCGCGCAGGCCGCCGAGGCCGAGCACGCCGAGCGTGTCGCTGATCTTGCGCAGCATCTCGAGCTGCGCACCGAGCTCCTCGACCTGCGCGCCACCCTTGCGCACGAAGATGTCGAGAACGTCCTTGACCCGCGACAGGTCCTCCTTGATCGCCGCCGCCACCGTCTCCATCAGCTTCACGGACGGCGCCGACAGGTTCTCGCGCTCCTGCTCGACAGCCTCCGAGACCGGCAGCAGGTCGTGCAGCTTGAACGACGCCCGCACCGCCGCGGTACGGGGGCCGGGGCTGGTGGCGCGCGCAACGTAATAGAGCAGGTTGTTCAGCAGGTCGAGCGGCGGCGCCTCCGCGTAACGCGGCTCGCCGGTCTCGTATAGGCGCCTGAGCTCGCGATCCGCCTGACCGAGCAGGCGCTTGATCGTCGCCGTGCCCTCGAGCCCGCCCTCCCGCAGCGCCTCGACGACGGCGCCGATGACCCACCACAGCTGGAACACCGACTGGCGGGTCGCGACCTGCTCGAGACGCTCGGCGACCACGGAGATGATCTCGAGGTGCTGCACCGGACGCTCGCCGCGGATCCAGCCGAGCAGGCCGACCTGGAAGCGCGGCCGCAGGCGGCGCGCCCACTGCGCGACCGTCAGCGGGGCCTCGCCCGCCGCTTCCGGCGGCGGCTGCGGCTTGCGATCGGACGTCAGGTTCAGCAGCAGCAGCGTGCCCTCGGAGAGCAGCGCGTGGCCGCGCACGGCGCGCAGGTCGTTGAGCAGCGGCAGCAGCACGAGTGCCAGGTCGCGGCCGCCGCCGAGCACGCGCTCGAGGTAGGCTGGCAGCTGCACCATCGCGCGCATCAGCGCATCGAGGCTCTCCGGCTGGTTGCGATTCTCGTCGGCGTGCTCGTCCAGGTAGCGGGCGACCTGCTCCATCTCCTCGGCGAGCAGCGCCGCGCCGTACACCTCGACCATGCGCAGCACGCCGTGCACCTCGTGCAGGCGCGCGACGCAGGTCTCGAGCGTCGTGTGCTCGTCCGGACGTTCGGCGAAGGACTCGAGCGCGGCGCGTGCCTCGCCGAGCGTCGTCCCGAGCTCGCTGGCGACGACGTGCAGGGTTTGTTCGGCGACCGCCGTCATCGCTCAGGCCTTCGCGCCGCCGGCCTTGCGCGCGGCCGGCTCGCCGTCGGCTCCGGCGCCAGGCTTGACGAGCTGCACCTTGGCGGTCTTCGGCTGGCTGGCCGGGCGCTCCGGCAGCCGGAAGCCGGCGACCGACTTGCGCAGCTGCGCCGACAGGTCGGCGAGCTTGGCGACCGACAGTGACATGCCGGTCGTACCCTCGGCGGTCTGGGTGCTGATCTCGCGCAGCACCTGCATGCTGCGCGAGATGTTGGCCGAGACCGCGGCCTGCTGGCGCGCGCTCGCCGAGATGTTCTGCATCAGCGCCGCGATCTGGTGCGACACCTGCTCGATCTCCTCGAGCGCCGCGCCCGCGTTCTCGGCCAGCAGTGCGCCGCCGACGACGTCGGTGGTGCTGCGCTCCATCGACACCACCGCCTCGTTAGTGTCGGCCTGGATCGTGCGCACCAGCACCTCGATCTGCTTGGTGGAGCCCGCCGCCCGCTCGGCCAGCCGCTGCACTTCGTCGGCGACCACCGCAAAGCCGCGGCCGGCCTCGCCCGCCATCGACGCCTGGATCGAGGCATTGAGCGCCAGGATGTTGGTCTGCTCGGCGATGTCGTTGATCAGCTCGACGATGTTGCCGATCTCCTGCGAGCTCTCGCCGAGCCGCTTGATGCGCTTCGACGTCTCCTGGATGGTTTCACGGATGGCGTTCATGCCATCGATCGTGCGGCGCACGGCGTCGCCGCCCTTGTGGGCGACGTCGACCGAGTGCCGCGCGACGTCGGCGCAGCGTTCGGCGTTGCCGGACACCTCCTCGATGGAGGCCGCCATCTCGCCGACCGACTCGGTCGCCGAGGCGACCTGCTTCGATTGGCCGCCGCTCGCCTTGGCGAGGTGCGCGGCCGCCGCCTGGGTCGACTTGGCGGCGGCGTCGAGCGAGATTGCGGAGGCGTTGATCGTCGTGACCAGCTCGCGCAGCGCGCCGATCGCGTAGTTGATCGAGTCCGCGATCGCGCCGGTAATGTCCTCGGTGACGGTCGCCTGCGCGGTCAGGTCGCCGTCGGCGAGGCTCGTGAGCTCGTCGAGCAGCCGCAGGATCGCCTCCTGGTTGCGCTCGTTCTGGCGCGACTGCTGCTCGGCGGCGAGCCTCAGGCTCGCCGCCCGCCGCTGGCCGACGAAGGCGAGCGCGGTGGCGAGCAGCGCCGCGAGCACGAGCGCCAGCGCCGGCCACGGGCCGCCGGGGACGAGCGCGCCCTGGCCGATCGCGTTGAGCGTGATCGCGAGCGCCGCGAGCAGGAGCGCGAGCGTCGCGAGCTTCAGCAACAGCGGCAGCCGCTCAATGGCCTTGTCCTGGTCGGAGGTTGCATTCATCGCATGGCACTCCGACGCCTCACCAGGTCCTGGACAGGGGCGCGCCTCACGCGGCGGCCTGCAGGAACGCCGGGCTCTCGACCAGCAGCTTCAGGCTCAGCACCGGCCAGCGCTCGCCGCCGCGGCGGAAGGCGCCCGCGAGATAGCGGTCGCAGCGTACCAGCGTCGGTGGCGCGGTCGTCTCGAACTCCGCATCGGCAAAGCGCCGGAAGCCCTGCACCTCGTCGACGACCAGTCCCACCGGGATGTCGCGGTGGTTGACGACCAGCACGCGGACGTTGCGGCCGGGCGCCGTCGCGCCGCTGCCCAGGTACTGGCGCAGGTCGACGACCGGCAGCAGCTGGCCGCGCACGTTCGCGAGCCCGCGGATCCAGGCGCGCGCGCCGGGCACGCGCGTCAGGCCGGGCGGCAGCGCCATGACCTCGCGGGTCTCCTCACGCGCCACCAGGAAGCTCTCGGGCCCGAGCCGGAACGCGACCCCGACCCACTCGCGACCCGCGGCCGAGTCGCGTCCGCCCGCCGCCTCGCGGCCGCGGCGTTCGAGCTCACGCAGCAGTTCGAAGGGGCGGTCGCGAAGCTCTCGAAGGCTCGGCGGCTGCGACATCGCGGCGTTCACCCGGCCAGCGCCGCTTGCGCCTTCTCGACCAGCAGCTGCGGCGAGACCGGCTTGACCAGATAGTCGACCGCTCCCTGGCGCATGCCCCAGACGCGGTCCGACGGCTGCGACTTGCTGGTGACCATGATCACCGGGATGCGGCGCGTCTCCGGGTCGTTCGCGAGCGTGCGCGTCGCCTGGAAGCCGTTGACGCCCGGCATCACGACGTCCATCAGGATCAGGTCCGGCTTCATCGACTTCGCGAGCCGGATGCCTTCGGCGCCGTCGCCGGCGGCGGCGGTCTGGTAGCCATGCTTCTCGAGCGCCTTGCGGATGACGTGCACCTCGGTCGGCGAGTCGTCGACGATCAGGATCAGTGCCATGGCCTGCCTCCCGCGCTCACGACGTGGCCGCGGCGGGCGCGGCGACGTGCTGCTCGATCGCGGCGAGCAGCTCGTCGCGCGTGAACGGCTTCGTCAGGTAGTGCTCGGAGCCGACGATGCGGCCGCGGGCGCGGTCGAAGAGCCCGTCCTTGGACGACAGCATGATCACCGGGATCGCGCGGAACACCTTGTTGTGCTTGATCAGCGAGCAGGTCTGGTAGCCGTCGAGCCGCGGCATCATGATGTCGACGAAGACGATGTCCGGCTGGTGGTCGGCGATCTTCGCCAGCGCGTCGAAGCCGTCGACCGCCGTGTACACCTCGCAGCCTTCCTTCGAGAGCAGCGTCTCGGCGGTGCGCCGGATCGTCTTGCTGTCGTCGATGACCAGCACTTTCAGGCCCGAGAGGCGGGACTTGGAAGCTGGCTGCGCTGCGTTGTTCATCGCTTGCACCTGATCTCGCGCCGGACCGCCCCATCGCGCCCGCCAGTCGGGCGGAGCAGTCGAGGTCGGACCCGGATAACCCACGGGTTTTAACATATCAAGCGTGAGGTGGCCACGTCGCCGCGTCGATGCAGTTCACAGTTCGAAACGCCCGCACCACCGCCGGCGCGGCGCGCGACGCCGGTGCCACTGCAGTGCAGGT
Organism: Pseudomonadota bacterium; assembly: GCA_025351005.1. Lineage (GTDB taxonomy): Bacteria > Pseudomonadota > Gammaproteobacteria > Steroidobacterales > Steroidobacteraceae > CAIKZZ01. The sequence continues at coordinate 29,891 of JANXWS010000062.1, forward strand.
GTACACTGACGGCGCACCCCCGCCGGGGTGATCCGCGTCACAACTTCGAGCTTCGGCCGCGCCGATCGGCGGTTGCGCGAGCTGGCTGGAGAGCGCTGCATGCCCGCCCCCGTGCGCCTCGGCGTCGTGATGGACCCGATTGCGAACATCAAGCCGGTCAAGGATTCGACGCTCGCGCTGCTGCTGGCGGCGCAGGGGCGCGGCTGGGAGCTCTACTACGCGGAGCAGCATCACCTGTCGCTGCGCGACGGCAAGGCGCAAGGCCGGCTCGCACCGCTCGGCGTGCGCCTCGACCTCGCCGGCTGGTACACGCTCGGCGAGCCGGCGCTGCGCCCGCTGGTCGACCTCGACGTGATCCTGATGCGCAAGGACCCGCCGTTCGACACCGAGTACATCTACACGACCTATGTCCTCGAGCGCGCCGAGGCCGACGGCGTGCTGGTCGCCAACCGCCCGCAGGGGCTGCGCGACATGAACGAGAAGGTGTACACGGCCTGGTTCCCGCAGTGCTGCGCGCCGACGCTGATCACGCGCGACATGGGCGACATGCACGCCTTCCTGCGCGAGCACGGCAAGATCGTCGCGAAGCCCTTGCACGGCATGGGCGGCCGCTCGATCTTCGTACTCGACCGCGGCGACAAGAACGCGACCGTGGTGTTCGAGACGCTGACCGACTACGGCAGCCGCTTTGCGCTGGTGCAGCGCTACCTGCCGGAGATCGTCGCCACCGGCGACTCGCGCGTGATCCTGGTCGACGGCGAGCCGGTGCCGTTCGCGCTCGCCCGCATCCCGGCCAGCGAGGACCACCGCGGCAATCTCGCCGCCGGCGCGCGCGGCGTCGGCCGGCCGCTGAACGAGCGCGACCGCTGGCTCGCCGCAGAGATCGGCCCGACGCTGCGCGAGCGCGGCATGCTGTTCGTCGGCCTCGACGTCATCGGCGGCTTCATTACCGAGATCAACGTCACGAGCCCGACCGGCATCCGCGAGATCGACAAGGAGTTCCGCACCAACATCGGCGGCCTGGTGATCGACGCCCTCGAACGGCGGCTCGCGAGCCGGGGCGCCTGAGCGGCGGCCCGCAACCCGCCGCTGACCCGCTGCAGGCGGGCGTATAATCGCGCCCGTGTCAGACACGATGCTGCTCGACGAGCTCGCGAAGCAGCGCGAGGCGCTGCCGCCGGCGCGCGACCGGCTGCTGACGACGACGTTCCTGGTGGGCTCCCTGCACGCGCTCGTGATCCTCGGCATCAGCTTCGCGCCGTCGCAGACGGCGGGCACTCCGGACGCGCCGCCGCTCGAGGTGCTCCTGGTGCACGATGCGGTCGCCGATCTGCAGGACAACGCACGGCCCGACTACCTGGCTCAGCTCACGCAGCGCGGCGCGGGCACCGCCGCGGACGTCCGCGGCGCCGAGTCGCCGCACCGAGCGCCGGACGACCCCGGCCAGGAGGGCAAGCACGACGCCGCCGACGCCGCCGGCACCGCGAGCGATGGCGAGCAGGACCTGCTCGCGACCCGCGCGAGCGCGCCCGACCGGCGCCACTTCGCGCACGCGGGCGAGGGTGCCGCGAGCGGCAGCCCGCTGGTGTTCGAGCCGCTGTCGCCGGAAGCGTCGCAGGCCGACAGCGGCGCGGCGCTGACGCTGCGCGGCCGTACGGAGCGCGAGCTGATCGTGACGCCGAACACGCGCGCGTCCGGCGTCGCGGTGTACCTGGACGCGTGGCGGCGCAAGATCGAGCGCATCGGCACCGCCAACTACCCGCTCGACGCCGTGCGGCGCGCCGGCCTCGACGGCCGCCCGGTTCTCGAGGTGCAGATCCTGGCGGACGGCCGGCTCGGGCACGCGAGCATCCTGCACAGCAGCGGCCAACCCGAGATCGACCGGGCGGCGCTCGGCATCCTGCGGCTCGCGCAGCCGTTCGAGCCGTTTTCGGCAGGGCTCGCGGCGCGGCACGACGCGCTCAGGCTGGTCTACGAGTGGCAGTTCCTCGGCGGCGTGCCGGGCGACGCGACCGTGCGCATGCCGGGCGACACGCGCTGAACGCGCCGCGCCTTGTCGTCGCCGGTGCGCGGGCCGATACTAGCGGCATGCGCGGCGCCTACCTGACGAACCAGCTGCTGGTCGCGATGCCCACGCTCGCCGACCCGAACTTCGCCCAGTCCGTGACGCTGATCTGCGAGCACACCGACAAGGGTGCGCTCGGCATAGTGATCAACCGGCCGCTGCCGATGGCGCTCGGCGACGTGTTCGACCAGCTGGCGCTACCGCCGGCGGACCCGAAGTTCCGCGAGCAGCCGGTGCTGCGCGGCGGCCCGGTGCAGCAGGACCGCGGCTTCGTGCTGCACCCGCCGTCGGCGCCGGGCGACCGCAGCTGGGACTCGACGATCGAGGTGTCGCCGACGCTGCAGATGACGACGTCGTGCGACATCCTGAGCTCGATGGCGCGCGGCCAAGGCCCGCCGCAGGCGGTCGTGGCGCTCGGCTACGCCGGCTGGGATGCCGGCCAGCTCGAGGACGAGATCCGCTCGAACGCCTGGCTCAACGTTCCGGCCGACGATTCGATCATCTTCACGACGCCCTACGACCAGCGCTGGCAGGCCGCCGCCCGGCTGCTGGGCATCGACGTCCAACGGCTCTCGCACAACGCCGGTCATGCCTGACGCGCAGGCCGGCGCCAGCACGCCCGGCCGGCCGGCTCCAGGTCTCGTCCTTGGCTTCGACTTCGGCTCGCGCCGGATCGGCGTCGCCGCCGGCGACACGCTGACGCGCGGCGCCCGGCCGCTCGGCGTCGTCGCCGCGCGCGCCGGGGAGCCCGACTGGCCGGCGCTCGAGCGCTATCTGCGCGACTGGGGGCCGCGGCTGCTGGTCGTCGGCGTCCCCTATAATATGGACGGCACGCCAGGGGCGCTGACCGACGCGGCGCAGGGCTTCGCTGCCGAGCTCGGCCGCCGCGCCGGGCTGCCGGTCATCAGCGTCGACGAGCGGCTGTCGTCGCGCGAGGCCGCGGACATCCTGCGCGCCAAGCGCCGCAGCGGCGAGCGCGGGCGGCGCGTCCGGCACGGCGACGTCGATGCGGCGGCGGCCTGCGTGCTGCTGGAGCAATGGCTGCGCGGCGCCGCCGCGCCGAACGAGTGAGCTGCATGCTGCCCTTCAGCCAGTACGACGCCGACGGACGACTGCACCACCTGATTACGCTCGAGGGCATGAGCAGCGCGCAGGTGCGCGAGCTGCTCGACCGCGCGCAGGCCCACCTGCGCCGCCCGGGCGAGCCGCCGGCCCGCAGCCGCGCGCTCGAGGGCGTCTCGGTCGGCAGCATCTTCACCGAGCCCAGCACGCGCACGCGCGCCTCGTTCGAGCTGGCGGCGCGTCGCCTCGGCGCCGACGTGCTCAACCTCGAGATCCAGCTGTCCTCGCGCGTCAAGGGCGAGACCGTGCTCGACACGATCTACACCCTGCAGGCGATGGCGGTCGACGTCTTCGTGATCCGCGACGCCGAGGTCGGCGTCTGCCAGTACGTCGCCGAGCACGTCCAGCCGCACGTCAGCGTGCTGTCGGCGGGCGAGGCGCACGTTTCCCACCCGACCCAGGGCCTGCTCGACGCGCTGACGATCCTGCAGTTCAAGGGCGGCTTCCGCGACCTGGTGGTGGCGGTGGTCGGCGACGTGCGCCACTCGCGCGTCGCGCGCTCGGCCTACGAGGTGTTCACGGCGCTCGAGGTGGGCGAACTGCGCATCGTCGGGCCGAGGGCATTGCTGCCGGAGGCGGGCGAGATGCCGGGCGCGCGCCGCTTCGAGTCGCTCGAGGCCGGGATCCTGCATGCCGACGTCGTCATGATGCTGCGCATCCAGCGCGAGCGGATGGCGGAGGCCTCGATTCCGGATCCGCACGACTACTGCGCGCGCTGGGGCCTGACCGCGAAGCGCCTCAAGCTCGCACGGCCCGAGGCGATCGTGATGCACCCCGGACCGATGAACCGCGAGGTCGAGATCGCGAGCGAGGTCGCCGACGGGCCGCACTCGGTGATCCGCCAGCAGGTAACCAACGGCGTCGCGGTGCGCATGGCGGTGCTCGAGACCGTGATCGGGAACCGCGACCGGCGGCGCGGCCGCCGATGACGGCGGCCGGACCCGCCCTGCGCGGCACGATCGCGCTCGAGGACGCCCTGGTGGTCGCGCAAGCCGCCTGGCCCGGACGCCAGTACGTGCTGCACCTGCAGGCGCCCGGCTGCGCAGCGCGGGCGGAGGCCGGCCAGTTCGCGCACTTGAGCTGCGCCGCGGACCTGCCGATGCGCCGGCCCCTGTCGATCCAGCGCGCGGACCCCTCGTCGGGCACGATCGAGATCCTATACAAGGTCGTCGGCGCCGGCCTCGAGCGCCTCGCCGCGGCCCGCCCGGGTGAGCGGCTGTCGTGCCTGGGTCCGATCGGCCGCGGCTTTGTGCCGGACCCGGCCCGGCCGCGGGCGCTCCTGATCGGCGGCGGCGTCGGCATGCCGCCGGTCCTGTTCCTGGCGGAGACGCTGCACGCGCGGGCCGCGCAGGGCTTCCGGCCGCTCGCGCTCTTCGGCTCCGAGATCCCGTTCCCGTTTCGCGAGCGGCCCTCGACGCTGCTCGTGCCGGGCATGCCGGACGGCACGATCGCGGCCCACCCGCTGCTCGAGGGCTGGGGGGTCGCCTCGCGGCTCGCGAGCGGCGCAGGCTTCGCCGGCTGCTTCCACGGTCATGTCACCGAGCTCGCGCGGGAGTGGCTGCGCATGCAGGCGCCGGCTGCGCTTGCCGAGGTTGCGGTCTATGCCTGCGGGCCGACGCCGATGCTCGCCGCCTGCGCGCGCCTCGCGCGCGAGTTCCGCGTACCCTGCCAGGTGTCGCTGGAAGAGTTCATGGCCTGCGCGGTCGGCGGCTGCGCGGGCTGCACGGTCGAGGTCGCGACCCCGGCCGGCCCCGCGATGAAGCGCGTCTGCGTCGACGGCCCGGTTTTCGACGCCATCGCCGTGTTCCCGCCCGCCGCCTGAACGACGCGAGGTCGCCGCCCATGCACATTGAGCTCAGCCGCGTCGAGGCCCGCATCCTCGGCGCCCTGATCGAAAAGGAAATCACGACGCCGGACCAGTACCCGCTGTCGCTGAACGCCCTGACCAACGCCTGCAACCAGAAGACCAACCGCGACCCGGTGCTGGAACTCGACGAGCGCGCGGTGCAGGAGTCGCTGGATGCACTCTCCAAGCGCCACCTGGTCATGGAGCGCAGCGGCTTCGGCAGCCGCGTCGTGAAGTACCGCCACCGGCTGTGCAACGGCGACCACAACCCGCTGCAGTTCTCGCCCCAGGAGACGGCGATCGTCTGCGAGCTGCTGCTGCGCGGGCCGCAGACGCCGGGCGAGCTGCGCATGCGCGCCCAGCGACTGGCGCCCTTCACCGAGCTCGCCGACGTCGAGACGACGCTCGAGCTGCTGGCGACCCGGGCCGACGGGCCGTTCGTGCTGAAGCTGACGCGCCAGCCGGGCGCGCGCGAGTCCCGTTACGCACAGCTGTTCACCGGGCCGCCGGAACCGGCCGCGCCCGCCGCAGCGCACGCGGCGAGCGGCCCGGCGCCCGCCGCAGCCGGGCTCGCGGAGCGCGTGCAGGCTCTCGAGCACAAGGTGGCGGCGCTCAGCGCCGCGGTGGAGGAGCTGCAGACGGCCCTCAGCCGAAGTTGATGCGCGCCTCGAGGTTGCTGCGCGAGTCGGCGTTGCTGAGCGCCTCTTCGAGCTCGATTCGGCCCAGCTTGACGAGCGCGTAGAGCGCGGTGTCGAAGTTCTGCATGCCGCGCTCGCTCGTGTTGCGCAGTGCCTCCTTGACCCCGATCACGTCGCCTTTCTTGATCAGTTCCTGCATGTGCGGTGTGTTCAGCAGCACCTCGACCGCCGCGACGCGCCGGTTCTCCTTGGAGCGCACCAGCCGCTGCGACAGCACCGCACGCAGGTACTGCGACAGGTCGAGGAATATCTGCGCGTGCTGGTCGCGCGGGAACATGTTGATGACGCGGTCGAGCGTCTCGGCGGCGTTGTTGGCGTGCAGCGTCGCGATGCAGAGATGACCGGTGCCGGCGAGCGCGATCGCCGCTTCCATCGTCTCGCGGTCGCGGATCTCGCCGATCAGGATCACGTCCGGCGCCGCCCGCATGGCGCTTCGCAGCGCGCGGTGGAAGGACTTGGTGTCGAGACCGACCTCGCGCTGGTTGACGATCGACTTCTTGTTGGTGTGCAGGTACTCGATCGGGTCCTCGATCGTCAGGATGTGGTCCGAGGAGTTCTCGTTGCGGAAGTTGATCATCGCGGCGAGCGTGGTCGACTTGCCGGCGCCGGCCGCGCCGACCATCAGCACCAGCCCGCGCTTCAGGGACATCAGTTCCTTCAGCACCTCCGGCAGCCCGAGCTGCTCGAGCCTCGGCATGTCGGCCGTGATGTAACGCAGCACGATCGCCGGGTAGCCGCGCTGGTAGAAGACGTTGACGCGGAAGCGGCCGAGGCCGGGCTCCGAGATCGCGAAGTCGATCTCCAGCTCTTCCTCGTAGTAGTCAATCTGGTCCGCGTTCATCAGGCCGTAGGCGGCCTGCTTGACCATCTCCGGCGACAGGATCTGCTTGTTGACGGGGAAGATCTGCCCTTCGATCTTGATCTTGACGGGCGCGTACGACGTGAAGAAGAGGTCGGAGGCCTTCTTCTCCACCATCAGCTTGAACAGCGGTCGCGTGTGGAGCCGCGGCGCTCCGCTCTCGACCGCAATCTCCGCCTGCTCGAGGTCCACGGGATCAGTAGCCTTTGCCTTCGGACTCATCGACGATCCTCAGCGTGGTGGCCTGTTCGTGGTTCTTGCTGTCCTCGCGTTTGCTCTCGAGCTTGATCCTGAGCCTGAGTTCATTCTTCGAGTCGGCGTTGCGCAGCGCCTCCTCGTAGCTGATCAGCTCCGCCTCGTACAGATCATACAGAGCCTGGTCGAAGGTCCTCATGCCGATCCGCGTCGAGCGGGCCATGACGTCCTTGATGCCGGCCACGTCGCCCTTGAAGATCAGGTCGGCGATCAGCGGCGAATGCAGCATGATCTCCATCGCGGCGATCCGGCCGGCGCCGCTGGCGCGCGGTATCAGCCGCTGCGAGATCAGCCCGCGGATATTCAGCGACAGATCCATCAGTAGCTGCTCGCGGCGCTCCTGCGGGAAGAAGTTGATGACGCGATCGAGCGCCTGGTTGGCGTTGTTGGCGTGCAGCGTCGCGAGCACGAGGTGGCCGGTCTCGGAGAACTGGATGCCGTATTCCATCGTGTCCTTGTCGCGGATCTCGCCGATCAGGATCACGTCGGGCGCCTGCCGCAGCGTGTTCTTGAGCGCCGCGTGCCAGCTTTCCGTGTCGACGCCGACCTCGCGTTGGGTGATCACGCAGCCACGGTGCGGGTGCACGAACTCGACCGGGTCCTCGATCGTGACGATGTGGCCGCGCGTCTTCTCGTTGCGGTAGTCGAGCATCGCCGCCAGCGTCGTCGACTTGCCGGAGCCGGTGCCGCCGACGATGATCACGAGCCCGCGCTTGGTCAGCACCACGTCCTTCAGCGTCGGCGGCAGCTCGAGCTCGTCGATCGTCGGTATCTTGGCGGTGATGGTGCGGATCACGCAGCCGGTATGGCCCTGCTGGATGAAGGCGCTGGCGCGGAAGCGGCCGATGCCGGGCGGCGCGATCGCGAACTGGCATTCCTTGGTGGCGTCGAAGTCGCGCGACTGCTTGTCGTTCATGATCGCGCGCGTCAGCGTCGAGCTCTGCTCCGGCGTCAGGCCGACCTCCGATTGCGGGCGGATCTCGCCGTCGATCTTGATCGCCGGCGGGAAGCCCGACGTGATGAACAGGTCCGAGCCCTTGCGCTCGACCATGCGTCGGAGCAGGTCCTGCATCAGCTTGATTGCTTGGTCGCGGTCCATCGGTGTGTCTCAGCGGGCGCGGCGCTGCCGGGCCGGCATTAGAACGTGTCCTTATTCTGCGCCTTGTAGCGCGCCTCGTCCTTGCTGACCTGGCCCTTGGTCACCATCTCCTGCAGGCACTGGTCGAGCGTCTGCATGCCGACCGCCTGGCCGGTCTGGATCGAGGAGTACATCTGCGCGATCTTGCCCTCGCGGATCAGGTTGCGGATCGCCGGCGTGCCGATCATGATCTCGTGCGCCGCGATGCGGCCGCCGCCGTTCTTCTTCAGCAGCGCCTGCGAGATCACCGCCCGCAGGCTCTCCGACAGCATCGAGCGCACCATTTCCTTCTCGGCGGCCGGGAACACGTCGACGACGCGGTCGATGGTCTTGGCGGCGGAGCTCGTGTGCAGCGTGCCGAACACCAGGTGGCCGGTCTCGGCCGCCGTCAGCGCCAGGCGGATCGTCTCCAGGTCGCGCATCTCGCCGACCAGGATGATGTCCGGATCCTCGCGCAGCGCCGAGCGCAGCGCCTCGGCAAAGCCGAGCGTGTCGCGGTGCACCTCGCGCTGGTTGATCAGGCAGCGCTTGCTCTCGTGCACGAATTCGATCGGGTCCTCGATCGTCAGGATGTGGTCCGGCCGGTTGTCGTTGCAGTGGTTGACCATGGCGGCGAGCGTGGTCGACTTGCCGGAGCCCGTCGCGCCCGTCACGAGCACGAGGCCGCGGGGCAGCATGCACAGGTCCTTGAAGACCTTCGGCGCATTCAGGTCCTCGAGCGACAGCACCAGCGACGGGATGTTGCGGAACACGGCGCCGGCGCCGCGGTTCTGGTTGAAGGCGTTGACCCGGAAGCGCGCCAGCTTCGGGATCTCGAATGAAAAGTCGGTCTCGAAGAACTCCTCGTAGGCCTTGCGCTGCTTGTCATTCATGATGTCGTACACCATGCTGTGCACTTCCTTGTGCGACAGCGGCGGCATGTTGATCCGCTTGACGTCACCGTCGACGCGAATCATCGGCGGCATGCCCGACGACAGGTGCAGGTCCGACGCAGTGTTCTTGACCGCGAACGCAAGTAGCTGAGCGATGTCGACGGCCATTAGAGCTCCCGGTGCCGCAGCCGCCGGACAGGTAGGCTCCGAGTATAGCCAAGGGTGTCGGCACCTAATATGTTAACCGGTCCTCAGTTTTTGACCGCCAACATCGCCGCGGTGCGAAAACGCATCGCAGTCGCCGCCGAGCGCGCCGGCCGAGACCCCGACAGCGTCACGCTGGTGGCCGTGACCAAGGGCCAGCCGGCCGAAGTGGCCGCCGCGGCGCGGTCTGCGGGCCTGGCCGACCTGGCCGAAAACTACCTGCAGGAGGCCCTGCCGAAGCTGGCCGCTGTGCCCCGCCAGGGCCTCACCTGGCACTTCATCGGCCAGTTGCAGGCCAACAAGACTCGGCCAGTCGCCGAGCAGTTCGACTGGGTGCACACGGTCGACCGCCTGCGCGTTGCCGAGCGGCTGTCGGCGCAGCGCCCGTTCCACGGCCCGCGTCTCAACATCTGCCTGCAGGTCAAGCTCGAGGACGAGGCCGCCCGCGGCGGCGTCGCGGCCGAGAGGCTGCCGGCGCTGGCGCACTCGGTCGCTGCCCTGCCCCGGCTCGCGCTTCGCGGGCTGATGTGCGTGCCGCCGCCGGACGAGGATGCCGCCGTGCAGCGCGGCTACTTCCGGCGGGTCGGCGCGCTCGCCGCCCGGCTACGCGACGGCGGGCTGCCGCTCGACGTGCTGTCGATGGGAATGAGTGACGATCTCGAAGCGGCGATCCTCGAAGGAGCGACCCACGTGCGCATCGGTACTGCGCTGTTCGGTCCCCGGCTGGCGCATGCACCGGGCCCCTGACGGCTGGCCCCCGATCGCGGTCATCGGCGGCGGCCAGATGGGCCGCGCGCTGGTCGGCGGCTGGATCGCCCAGGGCGCGCCGCCACGCTCGATCGCGGTCGCCGATCCCGCGGCCGAGCAGCGCGCCTGGCTCGCGGCAGCGTTCCCGGGCATCGCGCTGCATGCCGACAACGCGGCCGCGGCCGCCGGCGCCTCGGTCTGGCTGCTGGCGGTCAAGCCGCAGCAGCTCGGGCACGTCGCGCGTGCGCTCTCGCCGCTCGCGACGGCTGCGCGGCCGCTGGTGCTCTCGATCGCCGCCGGCATCAGCATTGCCGACATCGGCCGCTGGCTGGGACCCTCGGTGCAGGTCGTGCGCGCGATCCCGAACCGCCCGGCGCTGGTCGGCGCCGGCGCCACTGCGCTCTATGCCGGTGAACGCGTGTCAGCCGCGGCGCGTAACCAGGCGGCCCGGCTGCTCGAGGCAGTCGGCAGCGTCGTCTGGGTCAAGTCCGAAGACGACCTGCACGCGGCGACCGCCCTCTCCGGCAGCGGCCCGGCCTATTTCCTGCTGTTGATCGAGCTGCTCGAGGCGGCCGCGACCGCCGAGGGCCTGGATCCCGAGGTCGCGCGGCGCCTCGCGCTCGACACCGCGGCCGGCGCCGCGATCCTGGCGCAGCGTTCGGGCGACGACCCGGCGACGCTGCGCAGGCAGGTCGCGTCGGCGGGCGGCACGACCGCCGCGGCGCTCGCCGTGTTCGAGGCGGCGGGCCTCCGTGATATCGTCGGCCGCGCCGTCAGGGCCGCGAGCCTTCGTTCCCGCGAAATCGCCGAGGAATGCGGCCGCGACACCTGACACCGGGCGGGCGGAGCCGCAGCATGCGTGAGCTGATCTTCATCGTCGAGTCGCTGCTGGCGCTGGTCATCGGGGCGTTCCTGCTGCGCTTGCTGCTGCAGCTGCTGCGCACCGACTTCAGGAACCCGTTCGTTCAGGCGATCGTGCGCGTGACGAATCCGGTGGTGCTGCCGCTGCGGCGCGTGCTGCCGCCGATTGGCCGGCTCGATACGGCCTCGCTGGTCGCCGTGCTGGCCGCGGAGATGCTGCGTTCGACGCTGTTGCTGGCACTCGGCGGCGCCGGCGCGCCGTCGCTCGTGCCGCTCGCGCTGCTCGCGGTCGTCGATCTCCTCGACACCGCGCTCGTGGTGCTGCTGGTCGCGATACTGCTGTACGTCGTGCTCAGCTGGGTGGCGCCAGACGGCCACAACCCGGCCGGCCGCCTGCTTGGCGAGCTCACGACGCCGCTGCTCCGGCCGTTCCGCCGTGCGCTGCCGACCTTCGGCGGCATCGACCTCTCGCCGCTCGCCGCGCTGCTGGTGCTCGCGGTGCTGCGGATGGTGCTGAACGGCCGCATCGCCCCGTGGCTGATGTCGCTCGGCTGAGCGCCGGCTGGCACCGCTGGGACGGCGCCGATCTGGTGCTCGCCGTCCACGTCCAGCCGCGCGCCGCCCGCGACGAGCTGAAGCCCGAGGCCGCGCGGCTCCGGGTGCGCATCACCGCGCCACCCGTCGACGGCGCCGCCAACCGGCACCTGCTTGCGTTCCTGGCGCACGAGTTCGGCGTCGCGCCATCGCGCGCCATGCTCGTGCGCGGCGGCGGCGGGCGCTCGAAGCTGGTGCGCATCACTTCGCCGTCAGCGGTGCCGGCGGCGCTCGCCCCGCACCTGGAGCTGCCGCGGCCGAGCTGAAACATCGGAAAACGTAGTGGAATTGCGCGATCGGTGTGTTATTGTCGCGCGCGGTTGAGTCACGGGCCGGGGATTTTGCGCTGGTTTTTGAGTCTCCCGTGTGCCATTGGAGCCCGTCCGCACGCGGCCGAGTGCGCACCGGGAGGCGACGAATCCACGGAAAAACAACGACCCACATCGGAAACCCACAGGAGAACGCAATGGCGAAAAAGAGCGCGGCCCCCACCAAGTCTGAAATCCTCGCGCACATCGCGAAGGACACGGAACTGTCGAAGAAGCAGGCTGGAGCCGTCTTCGACTCGCTGCACGGGCTGATCAAGAAGAGCCTGCGCGGCTCGGGCCTGTTCACGATCCCGGGCCTGCTGAAGCTGAAAGTCGTCAAGAAGCCCGCCACGAAGGCGCGCGAGGGCGTCAACCCGTTCACGGGCATGAAGATGACGTTCAAGGCGAAGGCGGCCTCGAAGAAGGTGCGCGCCGTTGCCCTGAAGTCGCTGAAGTCGATGGTCAACTGAGCCCACGCGCGCCGGGCCGCGGGCCCGGCGCCGAGCCCAAAGCCGGGGCCCGTCGTCCCCGGCTTTTTTGTGCCCGCGCCGCCTGCCGGACTCAGGTGTCGCCGAGCTGCGACTGAACCGCGTCCTTGAGCTCGTTGAGCCGGCCGTGGAAGAAGTGCTCGGCGCCAGAGATGATGACGACGGTCGGTGCAGGCACGAGGTGTCGGGTCCACCCGAGGACCTGGTGGTGATCGACCAGCTCGTCGCGGTCGCCCTGGATCACGAGCCATGGCGCGAGCGGCGGCGGGTCGCGCGTGAAGTCGAAGCGGCCCACGGGCGGGGCTATCGTGATCAGCCGTTCGACCGGCCGCAGCGCGGCGACGCGGAAGGCCACGAAGGCACCGAACGAGAACCCGGCGAGCGTCAGGCGCGCGCCGCTCCAGCGCCCGAGCGCGTAGTCAGCGACCGCGAGCGCGTCCTCCGTCTCGCCGCGGCCGTCGTCGAAGCTGCCGGCGCTCGCGCCGACCCCCCGGAAGTTGAAGCGCACGGTCGCGAACTGACGCTCCTGCAGCGCCCGCGCGGCCATGTGCACGACCTTGTTCTGCAGCGTGCCGCCGTGGAGCGGATGCGGATGGCAGACGAGCGCGACGTGCCGGCCGTCGAAAGCCGCCGGTACCTCGACCACGGTCTCGAGCGGGCCGACCGGACCCGCGATCGCGACACGCTCTGGCGCCGGCGGCCGGAACGGTGGCTGTCCCGCCGCCACCGCGCCCGCTCAGCCCGCCGGACCGACGGCGAGCAGCTCGACCTCGAACAGCAGCGTCGCGCCGGGCGGGATCACGTTGCCCGCACCGCGCGAGCCGTAGCCGAGCTGCGGGGAGATCAACAGCAGGCGCTTGCCGCCGATGCGCATGCCCACGACCCCGTAGTCCCAGCCGCGGATGACCTGGCCCGCACCGAGCTGGAAGCTGAAGGGCTCGTGGCGGTCGTGGGAGCTGTCGAACTTGCGGCCCTTGCCCTCCGGGGCCTGCGGATCGGACAGCCAGCCGGTGTAGTGCACCTGCACCGACATGCCCGCCTGCACCGGCTCGCCATGGCCGACCGCAAGATCGGTAATCGTGAGTCCGAGGACCTCGGTGGGCGCGCCGGAGGATGCGGGCTCGGCGCCCGAGGGCTCCGCGGCGGCGGCCGGCACAACGGAACCGAGCAGCAGCGCGGCGACGGCCGCGGGCAGCAGGCGGATGGGGTTCATGGTCTGGTCTCCGGCCGCGGCGACGCCGCAGGGGCCGCCATTATGCGGGCGGAGCGCCGGCCGCCGCGAGCAGCAGGCGGTTGAGGCGACGCACGAACTCCGCCGGCTCCGCGAGCGAACCGCCCTCCGCGAGCGTCGCCTCGTCGATCAGGAGGCCCGCCAGATCGCGGAACTCCGCCCCGTCCGGCAGGCTGGCGAGCCGCGCCACGAGCGGGTGCGCCGGGTTCACCTCCAGCGTCGGCCGGTGCGCCGGCACCTTCTGGCCGGCGGCCTCGAGGAACTTGCGCATCGACGCGCTGACGTCGCCCTCGCCGCGCACCAGGCAGGCGGGGGATTCGGCGAGCCGCTGCGTCGCGCGCACGCCCTCGACCCGCCCCGAGAGCACCTCGCGCAGGCGGCCGCAGAGCGCGAGCGTCGCCTGCTGGTCGCCGGCGGCCGGATCTGCGGGCTCGCCGAGGTCCAGGTCGCCGCGGCTGACGTCGCGGAAGCTCTTGCCCTCGTACTCGCCGAGGTAGGACATCATCCACTCGTCGACGCGATCGTGCAGCAGCAGCACCTCGACGCTCTGCTGGCGCAGGCGTTCGAGCTGCGGAACCTGGCGGGCCGCGTTCCAGGTCTCGGCAAGCACGTAATAGATGTGCTTCTGGCCGGGACGCAGCCGGCCGATGCAATCGTCGAGCGACTGGTCCTGCGCCTCGCGCTCGGTCGCAGTGGTCGCAAATCGCAGCAGCTTCGCGATGCGCTCGCGGCTCGCAGGGTCCTCGGCGACACCCTCTTTCAGCACCTGGCCGAACTCCTTCCAGAAGTTCTGGTACTTGTCGGGCTCCTCCTTGGCGAGCCGGGCGAGCAGCTCGAGCACGCGGCGCGCGATGCCGGCCCGCATCGCCTCGATCTCCGGGTCCTGCTGCAGCAGCTCGCGCGAGACGTTGAGCGGCAGGTCGCTGGAGTCGACCACGCCCTTGACGAAGCGCAGGTACAACGGCAGGAACTGCTCGGCGTCGTCGAGGATGAAGACGCGCTTGACGTACAGCTTGAGGCCGCGCGCCGCATCGCGGCTCCAGAGGTCGAACGGCGCGCGCGCGGGGACGTACAGCAGCGTCGTGTACTCGCGCTTGCCCTCGACGCGGTTGTGCGCCCACGCGAGCGGCGCCGCCGAATCGTGCGCGACGTGCTTGTAGAACTCGATGTAGTCCTCGTCCTGGAGTTCGGCGCGCGGCCGGGTCCAGAGCGCCTGAGCGCTGTTGACGACCTCGTGGCGGTCGGCGCCGGCCGGCGCTGCGCCGTCGCTGCCGGGACGGGTGGGCATGCGCACCGGGAAGCCGATGTGGTCGGAGTAGCGCTTGACGAGGGCGCGCAGGCGCCAGGCGTCCGCGAACTCGCGGGCGTCCGCCTTCAGGTGCAGCACGACGCGCGTGCCGCGCCGCTCCTGCACCGCGTTCTCGACGGTGAACTGGCCGGAGCCGTCCGACTCCCAGTGCACGCCGTCCGCGGCCGCGGCGCCGGCACGACGCGAGTAGGCCTCGACCCGGTCGGCGACGATGAACGCCGAATAAAAACCGACGCCGAACTGGCCGATCAGCTGCGCGTCGCGCTGCTGGTCGCCCGTCAACTGCGCCAGGAACTCGGCGGTGCCGGAGCGGGCGATCGTGCCCAGATGCTCGATGATCTCGTCGCGGCTCATGCCGGCGCCGGAGTCCGATACCGACAGCGTGCCCGCAGTGGCGTCGAAGTCGACGTCGATCGAGAGGCCGGCGTCACCCTCGAGCAGGCCGGGCTCGGCGAGCGCGCGGAAACGCAGCTTGTCGCAGGCGTCGGAAGCGTTCGAGATCAGCTCGCGGAGGAAGATCTCGCGGTTCGAGTACAGGGAATGGACCATCAGGCGCAGCAGCTGCTTCACCTCGGCCTGAAAGCCGCGGGTCTCCCGCTGCGTATCGCTCGTCATCTGGCTGTGCCCCGGGCAATTGCAGGTCGTCGCCGTGCAAGGCGGCCCGCCGAACGCCGGCGGGCGGGGCCCACTGTAGGGGCCGCGGGGCAGGAATCAAGGGGCGCGGCGCGCGCCCCGGCCGCTCAAAGGGCTTCGAACATCATCGTTGCTCGTTGCCACAACACCGCCCAGAGGTCATCAATCTCATCAAGCACTAACAGCAGTCTTTCCATAACGTTATCACCTTCATCGGGACGCAGGATCACACTAGGCCGAGCGCCCAGGAAGCACGCTGCGCGGCGTCACAGGCCGGGGTTGCCGGAGGGGGTAGGCGCTCTATTGCGCCCGCCGGTGCCCGTCAGTACGCTTGTTCCGACTGGGGTAACGGCCCCGCCATTACGGCGCCGGCCGGGGACATAACATGACTCAGCGGATTGTCGTCCTGAACCCGAAGGGCGGCTCGGGCAAGACCACCGTCGCGATCAACCTGGCCGCGTACTACGCGACGGCGGGCTGCGGCACCGCGCTCGTCGACTACGACCCGCAGGCCTCAAGCTCGCGCTGGCTCAAGCAGCGCAGGGCCGACCTGCCGCCGATCCATGGCATCGCGGCCTACGAGAACAACCTGCGCGTCACGCGCTCCTTCATGATGCGCGTGCCACCCGGTACGATTCGCGTCGTCGTCGACACGCCGGCGGCGGTCACGCCGCAGCGGATGCCGGACCTGGTTCGCGACGCCGACGCGATCATCATCCCGGTGATGCCGTCGGACATCGACAGCCACGCCGCCCTGAAATGCATCACGGACCTGCTGCTGGTCGCCAAGGTGCGGCGCAGCGAGCAGCGCATCGCGGTGGTCGTCAACCGCGCACGCCGCAATACGCGGGCGCTCTCGACGCTGATGCGCTTCCTCGAGACGATGCGCATCCCGGTTGTGACCACGCTCAGGGATTCGACCAACTACCCGCACGCCGCCGAGTTCGGTCACGGCGTGCACGAGATGAAGAGCTACCTCGCGCGCGAGGACGTCGAGAGCTGGCAGCCGCTGATCGAGTGGCTCGAGTCCCGCGTCGGCGGCGGCGGCATCGCGGGTCTCGCGGCGGGCGGGGGCAGTTTCAAGTTCGCCGGCTGATCAGGGCTTCGGCTCCTTGCCGGGCTGCCAGTTGTTGCGCATCTTCTCGGCCCACGTCTTGTAGCTCGCGTAGTTGTGGAGCGTGCGCGTGATCGCGGCGTGGCGGCTCACGGCCGGTCGTGCCGCCGGACGCGGCGCACCGGGCCGCTCGAAGCGGCCGGTCGTCCCGGTCGTCCCGGTCGTCCCGGTCGACGCCGGGCGCGGCGCCGGGCCGCCGAGCGGCGGTCCGTTCGGAGGGCTGCGCGGGCTTTTGCTCTGGCTCATGCCGTGACATCCGGACTGGCGAGAACCCAAGGTACTGCCCGCCCGGGCGCGGCTCACAGGAACTGTGTCACAGGCGGCCCGGTATCAGGTCACCGATTCCTGATCCAAAGCCGGTTTCAGGCCACGACCCGGTAGACGGGCCGGTACGAGCCGCTGATTTTCATGCGCGCCTGGGCGGCGAAGGATGCGAGCAGCTGGTCGAGCGGCTGCATCAGGCGGGCGTCGCCGTGGATCTCGAACGGGCCGTGCTCCGCAATCTGGCGCATCCCCTGTTCCTTGATGTTGCCGGCCACGATCGCCGAGAACACGCGCCGCAGGTTTGCGGCTCGCTGGTGCAGCGGCTGGTCGAGGTGCAGGTCGAGCGCACCAACGCTTGCATGCGAGACCTCGAACGGCAGCTGGAACGCCGGCGGAATCACCAGTGTCCAGTTGAAGTTGTAGGCGTCGTCGCTGTGGCGACGCGCGCGGCGCACGTCCTCGAGACCGGTCGCCATCGTGCGCGCCACTTCGGCCGGGTCGTCGACGATGATCCGGTAGCGGGCCTGCGCCGCGGGGCCGAGCGTGAGCCCGATGAACTCATGGATGCGCTCGAACCAGGCGGCGGCGCTGGACGGTCCCGTGAATACCAGCGGCGCCGGCTGCGCTGCATTGGCCGGGTCGAGCAGGATGCCGAGCAGGTAGAGGATCTCCTCTGCCGTGCCGACGCCGCCCGGAAAGACGACGAAGCCGTGGCCGAGCCGCGCGAACGCCTCGAGCCGCTTCTCGATGTCCGGCATGATCACGAGGTGGTTTACGATCGGGTTGGGTGCCTCGGCCGCAACTATCCCGGGCTCGGTGAGGCCGATGTAGTGGCCGTTGGTGATGCGCTGCTTCGAGTGGCCGATCGTAGCGCCCTTCATCGGCCCCTTCATCGCGCCCGGCCCGCAGCCGGTGCAGACGTTCAGGCCGCGCAGGCCGAGCTCGTAGCCCACCCGCTTCGTGAAGTCGTACTCCTCGCGTGAAATCGAATGGCCACCCCAGCAGACGACCAGGTCCGGCCGGCCGCGCGCCTCGAGCACGCGCGCGTTGCGCAGGATGCAGAACACGGCGTTGGTGATGCCGGCGGGCGTGGTCAGGTCGAACTGGCCGCTCTCGACGATCTCGTTGGCGATGTAGACGATGTCCCGCAGCACCGCGAACAGGTGCTCCTTGACGCCGCGGATCATCTTGCCGTCGACGAAGGCGACCGCCGGGGCATTCTTCATCTCGAGCTTGACGCCCCACGACTGGCGCACGATGCGGATCTCGAAGTCGCGGTACTTCTCGAACAGCGCGTTCGGATCGTCGCTGAGGCTGCCGGAGTTGAGCACCGCGAGCGCGCAGCGGCGAAACAGCGGGTACAGCCCGCCCTGGCCGCGGTCCTGCAGCTGCGCCATCTCGAGCTGCGAGAGATTCTCGAGGCTGCCGCGCGGCGCGACGCGCGCATCGACGAAGTCGCTGGCGTCGAGTTCGGCGTCGGTCGCGCTCACTGCCGGATCTCGAGCGGTGTGTTGGGGCGGGTCAGCAGCCAGACCTCAAGCATGTCGTCGTTGGTCAGTGCGATGCAGCCGTCGGTCCAGTCGGAGGTCTGGTAGTAGTTGACCGCCCGGCGCGGCAGGTTCGGCAGGCCGTGGATCATGATCGCGCCACCGGTACTCCAGCCGCGGCGATGCGCCCGCGCGGCGTCCTGCGCGTTCGGGTATGAGACGTGCAGGGACAGGAAGAAGTCGCTCGCGGCATTGCGACCGTCGAGCAGATAATGCCCCTCCGGCGTGCGGAAGTCGCCCTCGCGTTCCTTCGGCCCGAGGGGATTCAGTCCGAGCAGGACCTTGTAGCTCTTGAACGGCTGACCGTCGTGGATCAGGTACAGGCGCCGTTCGCTCTTGACGACGAGCACCTCGTCCGCCATCGGCAGCGCGCCCGCGACACAGGCCGGTGCCGTGAGCGACAGCCACGCGCAGGTGAGCGCGCCAGCGAAGCGCCGGCGGCGAATTTGGGCGGTCGCGGTGGGCATGGACGAATTATACGGAATGCCGGTGCGATCACCGCGACCTGCATCACGAGGCGCCCGCGCCCCGTCAGCGCTCGTCGACCTGGACGCTGCCGCAGCGCTGGTTGCCGGGCGCGCTGTCGGCCCTCAGCACGTAGCGGCGCCCTGGGTAGGTCTCGACGATCAGCTCGAAGCGCGTCGTCGTCCGGGTCGCTGCCATCACGCAGTCGACCAGCAGGCGGTGGCTGCCGGGCAGCACCAGCACGCTTGGCGAGCGGAAGCTGACGACCCGCTCGTCGACCTTGCGGATCACCGGCGCGAGCGGCAGGCCGGCGTTCAACCGCGGCGCGCCCTCGATGCGCGCGAGTTCCGCAACCGGCCGCTCCGGACCGACGTAGTCGCGCTCGACCACGCAAGCTGCAAGCAGCAGGAGCGGCAGGAGCCCGAGCGTGCGTCGCCGCATCACCGGCTCTTGCCCGGGCGTGCGGCCTGTGGCGCGGTGGCCGCGGCCGCCGTAGCAGCTGGCGCGCCGGCGGCCTCGACCCGCGGCAGAATGACCTCGTTGCCGATGCGCAGCGTCGCGAAGTCGGTCTCCGGGTTGTACTGCCGCAGCAGCCAGACCGGCACGCTGCTCCGTTGCGTCAGCGTCCACAGCGATTCGCCGGCCGTCAGCCGGTGGCGCTGCTGGCCGATGATGCGGAAATGCTGGAAGAAGTCGTCCTGCAGCTGGCGGTGATAGCCGCTGCGGCGCCGCTCGAAGGTCGCGGCGTCGACCCGCGACAGGTCGAGGTGGACGCGGCGGCCGAGCGCGAGCGTCGCCTCGGGACCGAGGTGGTTCAGCTCCCGCAGCCGCGCCGGGCTCACGTGCAGCCAGTCGGCGAAGTGGCCGAGCGTCTCGGCGCCCTGCACGATCACCGTGTCGCCGTTGACGCTGTAGTCGCTGGGGTCGGCGGACGCCGCGCTCTCGATGCCCGGCACGAGCCCGGGGCCTAGCGCCGCCGCCTCCTCCTTCGACACCGGTTGCGGCTTGGCGCGCGCCGACTCGAGCTGCGGCCGCGGCTGCTCGGCGGCGACCGTCTCGGCGGGCGCCTCGGCGGGCGGCGCGGCCGCCGCCGCCGCGCCCTTCGCGATGCGCAGCGTCTGGCCTTCGTAGAGGAAATTCGGGTCCTTGATGCCGTTCTGCGCCAGGAGTTCCCGCTCGCTGATGCCGACGCGGCGCGCGATCGCGGACAGCACGTCGCCGCTCTGCACGATGTAGGTGTCGGCGGGCGCGGGCGCCGCGGCCGCTGGCATGGTGCCGCGCGGCGCGGCTCCGGCCGGGAGCGGCTGCGCCGGCGGCAGCTTCAGCGTGACGCCGCTCTTGACCTTGTCGGCAGTGATGCCGTTGAACTCGGCGAGCTCGGCCGGCTGCAGGCCGTAGGAGATGGCGATCCGCTCGAGCGTCTCGCCGCGCCGCACGCGGTGCGTGGCGTCGCGCTTCTGGCCGTCGTAGCGCTCGCCGCCGCCGAGCCGAGCCAGCAGCTGCGCCGCGTCGGCCGAGGCCGGCACGTGCACCTCGAAGCCGCGCGGCACGAAGCGCCGGCCACTCCACACCGGATCGAGCAGAGCCAGGTTCAGCTGCTGCAGCGTCTCGCGGTCGGTGCCGAGCGCCCCCGCGAGCGACTGCGCGGTGACGTAATACGGCAGGCGCACGGTGCGGCTCGCCTCCGCCGGCTGGCGCTCGACCTTGCCGAAGTAGCGCTCCGTGTTGCGGTCGATCTCGAGCGCGGCGAGGAACGAGACGTAGAAGTTCCGCGACGCGAAGCCGAACGTCTTGCTCTGGTAGTTGCGCACGATCGCCGCGATGTCGTCCGTGCCCATCAGCTCCTTGGCGCGCCGCATGCCGCCGGCGCCGTGATTGTAGGCGGTCAGCGCCAGCGGCCAGGTGCCGAGGATCGAGTAGTTGACGTTGAGGAACTGCGCCGCCGCGACCGTCGACTTGTAGGGATCCAGCCGCTCGTCGACCACGTTGTCGACCCGCAGCCAGCGCCGGCCGGTCGAGCGCATGAACTGCCACAGGCCCGCCGCGCCGACCTTCGAGTAGGCGCGCGGGTTGAACGACGACTCGACGTGCGGCAGCGCCGAGAGCTCCGCCGGCAGCCCCTCCTTGCGCAGCGTCTCCTCGACGTGGTGCTCCCAGGCGCCGGATCGCACCAGGCCCTCGCGGAAGCGGTCGGCCTGGCCGAGCTGGAAACGGACGTGATCGGCTGCCTCGCGCAACGCCGCGGCGCTGACGTTGGCCGGGAACAACGCGAGCACGCGGCTCTCCTCGTCCGTGAGGTTCTCGCGCGGGCCGCTCGCGAGCTTGCGCAGCATGCGCTCGTACTTGTCGCGCACCAGGTCGACGACGTTCGAGCGCTCGCGTGGCGTCATGCCGGCGGGAAAGGTGAGTTCCTCGTAGACGACGGCGAGGTAGCGGTCGTCGTGCATCAGGCCGCCCTGGGTCGTGACCTTGGCGTAGACGCGCTGCCAGAACTGGACGTCGGGCTCGAGCTGTGGCGGCCGCGGAAACTGGGCGGGGTCGGCCTGCACGGCCGCGCACCAGGCGAGCACGGCCGTGCCGAGCAGCGCGACGGGCGCGCGCAACGAAACGCAGACGCGCGGCGCGCGTTGGTCCATCAACTCTCCGCTGTGCCCGGGGGAGTGTCGCAAGGGGAGCGTACTCCGCGCGCTGATTATACAGCCGCCGGTTTCAGGCGTTCGGCGCCACCGATCACGACCCGGGGCCGTGCCGGTTGCGCCGCGGCCGCCAATGGCCTATACCGCAAATTCAGCATCCGGTCGGGGTGTCGCCGAGGAGACCGCCGTGCCGAAGGACGAACCCAAGGATCCGACTCCGCCTCCGGCGAAGCCCGCGGCCAAGCGCTCCGGTCGCGTGCGCTTCGACGAGCGCGGCCAGGCGGTGTGGGAGTGGGCGGTAGAGACCGGCAAGTTCGACCGCAATGCGAGCACGCAGCAGATCCGCACGCTGACCGACCCGGCCGGCAAGCTGGAGATAGACAAGGACGCCGGCGACACGCCGGGCCCGGGCGGCTCCAAGGGCGGCGGATTCGATCCGTACCAGCGGTCCGACTCGAAGCGCAAGCGCTAGTCGCCAGGTCGCGGTCCAGGGCTCCCGCCGGCCGGCGCGGGCGGCCAACGGCAGCCCGATCCGCTATAGACTGGTCTGGCTGCGTGCGACGCGTCAGGGCGTCGGCGTGGCTCCCGCATGGCGAGCGAGGACGCCTCCCTGGAAACTACTCCGGCCGACGTAGCGCAGATCGCGCACTCGATCCAGCTGTCGGTCGCGCCGGTGTTCCTGCTGTCCGGCATCGGCGTGCTGCTCGGCGTGCTCACGAACCGCCTGGCGCGCGTCGTCGATCGGGCCCGGCGGCTCGAGGACCTACACGCGCAGGCCGCCGAGGGCGAGGCCGCCGACCTGCACCGGGAGCTGCGGTGGGTCGCGCAGCGCGCGCGGCTGATGAACACGGCGATCACGCTCAGCACGGTCTCGGCGCTGCTGGTCGCGATCGTCGTCGCGATGCTGTTCTCGGGTACCTTCGTCAGGTTCAACCTCGCGGTCGCGGTCGCGGCGCTGTTCATCGCAGCGATGGTGGCGCTGGTCGGCGCGCTGCTCGCGTTCCTGGTAGAGGTGCGGATTGCGACGCTGACGCTCAGGATCGGACCGCGCGAGCAGCGCGGCGAGCCGGGGCTCGCCGACCACGCAGCGCCGTCGCCGTAGGCGCCTGACTGCGGTCCCGCGACACCGCGGCCGCCTGAACGCACGGACGCACGGGCGCCGGCGCGCGTCCCGAGCGGATTCGCCGCCACCGGCGACGTCTGTGGCGCCTGCAGCTGCCGGGAGGCACCGGCGCTTCACGGGCGGCGACCTGGAAGCGATTCCGGCAACCCGGCCTGATGGTTCACGTCGTCGAACAGGTGGCCGTTGGCCGACGGCAGCGTGCCAACCGCGCAGCCGAAGAATCCGAGGCCCAGCACGCAGCGCTTGCCAAGCCGGACGTAGGGCAGCAGCCCGACAAATCCGGCTCTTCCCGTTTCCGGTCTCCACTGGAACGGATGCGCCGGCGGCTTGCATTTCGGCAGCGGCGGGCCGAAGTGCGGGCTGTCGTCGCACTCCGGAAGGGCGGACGGATGAGTGCGGGCGACGCGCTCCGCTTCGCGCTCCCAGTCGACGCGCGGCGGCGGCTGCCCGGTGCCCGTCTGCGGAGGGAACGAGGCCACGGCGGGACGGTCGGCAAAGCGGCCGCCGCGCGCCGTCGCTGCGATGCGCGGTTGCAGACGTTGTTCCGGAGCGGGCGGCAGGCGGTACAGCAGCAGGACGTCGGTGCGGGTCTCGGGCGCGGGTCCGGCGGGCCACGCGCCGTGCAGTCGCAGCTGCAGGAGCCCGGCGACGCCCAGTGCATGGCCCGCGGCCACGACGCCGAGAGCGATTCGTCGCCTGCCGGCTGCCCGTCCGTACGCCGACATGAGTAGCTACCCGCCGCAGTGCCTGCCATTGCGACCGCGGGCCGAGGGTCGGGTTCCGCTGGAGGTGCGGTGCGATCACGACGCGCTACCGCCGTGACTCCCCGCCGGCCGCCGGTCGGCCGCATCAGCGCGCCCCGGACAAAAAAAGGGCCGCCCCTTGCGGGGCGGCCCGGAAGGCACGCGCCCTGCCGCTTGCGCGGCGCCGGGCCCCTGGCCCGGAGGCGCGTGTCGACGGGTTCAGTCGCTCATCAGCCGCACTTCGAGTCACCGCAGTTGAGACAGGTCATGCAGTTGTCCATCATCACCACCGCCGCGGTGCTGCACTTCGGGCACAGCTGCGCGCCCTCCGGGTAGTGGCCGCGCGCGAACGCGTCCTGCTGCTTGCCGCGGGCTGCGTATTCCTTGCGCTTCTCGTCGATCATCTTGCGGCGGTGCGGATCCATCTCGGGCCTGGGCATGAGGCCGATCGTCTGCAGGTGCTTCTCGATCACGTAGCCGAGCTCGGCGATGATCGACGGCATGAATTTGCCGCCCGGCTGCCAGTAGCCGCCGCGAGGGTCGAACACGGCCTTGAGCTCGTCGACCAGGAAGGTCACGTCGCCGCCCTTCCTGAACACCGCCGAGATGATGCGCGTCAGGGCCACGATCCACTGGAAGTGATCCAGGTTCTTCGAGTTGATGAACACCTCGAACGGCCGGCGCTGCTCGTGCTCGGTGCCCTCGTTCAGCACGAGGTCGTTGATCGTCACGTACATCGCGTGATCGGACACCGGCGTCTTGATCTTGTAGGTCGAGCCGATCAGGACCTCCGGACGCTCGAGCTTCTCGTGCATCCAGATGACTTTGCCGCCGTCCTTGCGCAGCTCGGCGACGTCCGGCCGCCGCTCGTCGCCGATCCTGGCGGGGGCGTCGGCTGGCCGGTCGACGCGGAACTTGGAGATGCGCTTGTCGATCTTGATCATGTCAGAACTTCCCGTAATAGCCTTCCTTGAGCGCATCGAACAGGTTCGCGGCCGTGTGCTGCTCGCCGTCGTACTCGATTTCCTCGTCGCCTCGGACCTTGACCTCGGTGCCATCCTGCAGAGTGAACACGTAGGTCGTGCTCTTCAGGTCCTGCTCCTTGACCAGCACACCCTGGTGCGCCTCCGGGTTGAAGCGGAACGTCGTGCAGCCCTTCAGGCCCTGGTCAAAGGCGTACAGGTAGATGTCCTTGAACGCGTCGTACTTGAAGTCGCTCGGTACGTTGGCGGTCTTCGAGATGCTCGAGTCGACCCATTTCTGCGCCGCGGCCTGTATGTCGACGTGCTGCTCCGGCGAGACGTGGTCGGCTGTGATGAAGTACGCCGGCAGCTCCTCCTCGCTCTTCGTGGAGCCCGGCATGGCGCGTGCGTTGACCAGCTCGCGGTAGGCCAGGAGCTCGAACGAGTAGACGTCGATCTTCTCCTTGGTCTTGCGGCCCTCGCGGATCACGTTGCGGAAGTAGTGATGCGCGAACGACGGCTCGATGCCGTTCGAGGCATTGTTGGCGAGCGAGAGGGAGATCGTGCCGGTCGGGGCGATCGAGGTGTGGTGCGTGAAGCGCGCGCCGGTGGTGGCGAGCTGCTCGACCAGCGCCGGCGCGACGGTGGCGAGGCGCTGCATGTAGCGGCTGTAGCGGGCGTGCAGGATCCGGCCCGGGACCTTCTGGCCGATCTTCCAGCCGTCCTTCGCCATCTCCGGCCGCAGCCGCAGCATCTTCGCCGTGACCGGGAACTCGTCGTTCATGATCGGCGCCGGCCCCTTCTCGCGCGCGAGCTCGAGGCCGGCCTCCCAGCCGGCGATCGCCATCTCGCGGGACACAGCCTCGGTGAACTGCGCCGACTCCTTCGAGCCGTACTGCATGCCGAGCATCGTGATCGCGGAGCCGAGCCCGAGGAAGCCCATGCCGTGGCGGCGTTTGCGCGTGATCTCCTCGCGCTGCCGATCCAGCGGCAGGCCATTGATCTCGACGACGTTGTCGAGCATGCGCGTGAAGACCCGGACGACCTCGCGGTACTCGTCCCAGTCGAAGGCGGCGTCAGCCGTGAAGGGCCTGAGCACGAAGCGGGTCAGGTTGACCGAGCCCAGCAGGCACGAGCCGTACGGCGGCAGCGGCTGCTCGCCGCAGGGATTGGTGGCGCGGATGTTCTCGCACCACCAGTTGTTATTCATCTCGTTGACGCGGTCGATCAGCACGAAGCCGGGCTCGGCGAAGTCGTAGGTGGACGACATGATGACGTCCCACATGCGGCGCGCCGGCAGCGTCTTGTAGACCCTGCAGCAGACCAGGCCGTCGTCGCGGCTGACGTAACCGTGGCTTACCGGCCACTCGCGCCAGACGTACTTGCTCGCGTCGCCGAGGTCCGGCTGCTCGGTCTCGTACTCGCGCAGCGCCAGCGGGAACGCGAGCGGCCACGGCCGGTCGGCCTTGACCGCCTCGATGAATGCGTCGGTGACCAGCAGCGACAGGTTGAACTGGCGCAGCCGGCCGTTCTCGCGCTTGGCGCGGATGAACTCCATCGCGTCCGGATGGCCGATGTCGAAGGTGCCCATCTGCGCGCCGCGCCGGCCGCCCGCGGAGGACACGGTGAAGCACATCTTGTCGTAGATATCCATGAACGACAGCGGGCCCGAGGTGTAGGCGCCGGCGCCCGAGACGTAGGCGCCGCGCGGCCTGAGCGTCGAGAACTCGTAGCCGATTCCGCAACCAGCCTTCAGCGTCAGCCCTGCCTCGTGCACCTTGTTGAGGATGTCGTCCATCGAGTCGACCACGGTGCCGGACACCGTGCAGTTGATCGTCGAGGTCGCTGGCTTGTGGTCGAGCGCGCCCGCGTTCGATGTAATGCGGCCGGCGGGAATGGCGCCCTTGCGCAACGCCCACAGGAAACGCTCGCACCACTCGTCACGGATCGTGGGCGACTCGACGTCGGCGAGCGCCACCGCGACGCGCTTGTAGGTGTCGTCCATCGTGCGGTCGATCGGCGTGCCGTCTTTGGCAGTCAGGCGGTACTTCTTGTCCCAGATGTCGATGGAAGCTTCCTGGAACGGAATCGCCCCGTCCCGGGCCTCCATCTTGTAGGCCGTACTCATCGTGAAATGTCGCTCCATGGAGCCGAATGCGTTGTTGTCATGGTTCTAAATGAAAGCGTGATTCCCGGCCGGCGCGTTCGCCTGCCTGTGTTCGCCCCTCCCTCCGGAAAAAAGCGTCCCGATCGACCGTCTGACCGCCACAAGATGTTGTGTCGGTGCCCCTAACTTATTTTTCAGGAGCCCCTGAGTCAAGCCTTTCTTTCGGGTGGTTTTGTACTTGTTTTTATTTATATAAATCAGCATGTTAAAAAATGTTCCTCAGACGGATTCCGGCACTCCACCCGGATCGACTTGTCAATAGCGATTCAGGTCACTCCCACAAGATCTTGTGTCCACCGTCACCGCACACGAGATCCACCGCGGGCGCACATCTTGTCCACCGGCCGGACCGAGCCGCGCGTCGGTATCACCCGCAACCCGCGAGCGCTTGAAAACGGCTGCGCGCACCCCACGTCGACGGTACGCGAGTGCCATCACCACAGGAGACACGACCATGACCATCGCCCGTTACGAGCCCTGGTTCCTCATCAACCGCCTCAACCATGAATTCGATCGGCTCCTGGATCCGGCCGCCTTCGGCGACCAGCAGCCGCAATCGGTCGTCGACTGGGTGCCGACGGTCGACGTCCGCGAGCAGGAGAAGCAGTTCGTCATCCACGCCGACCTCCCCGGCGTCGATTCGAAGAGCATCGATGTCTCGCTCGAGAAGGGCGTGCTGACGATTCGCGGCCGCCGCGAACTCGAGGCGCGCGACGAGAAGCGCGGCTTCCGCCACGTCGAGCGCATCAGCGGCGACTTCTACCGGCGCTTCACGCTGCCGGACACCGCCGACTCGCAGTCGGTATCGGCGAAGCACGCGAACGGCGTGCTCGAGGTCACGATCCCGAAGCAGCCGCAGGTGCTGCCGCGCCGGATCGACGTCCAGGCGGCCTGACCACCGGCACGGCGCCGGGCGGCCGGGTGACCCGGCCCTTCGCCCGGCGCCGTGCGGAACTTTCGGCCGCTCGCCGCGGTCATCCGCGGCGTCCGGTCGGAACGACGGGTAGCATGGCGCGGGCGGCGTGCCGGAGCCCGAACGTGGCCGTCCCGGCCATACGCTCCGCCTCCTCGCACACGAAGGGAACGCCATGCCTACTGCCTTGCACCTCCGCTGCCGCGCGGCAGCACTCGCCCTCGGCGCCACTCTGCTGCTTGGCGTGGGCGCACCCGCGAGCCAGGCCGCCGCCCAGGCCGCGCGCGCGCTGCCCGCCGACGTCAACGGCTCGCCGTTGCCGTCGCTGGCGCCGATCGTCAAGCGCGCCTCACCCGCGGTCGTCAACATCGCCACCCGCGGTACGGTCGCGGAGCGCGGCCAGCGCAACCCGCTGCTCGAAGACCCGTTCTTCCGCCGCTTCTTCGAAGCGCCGGAGCAGGGCCCGCGGCAGCGCCAGTTCCAGAGCGCGGGCTCGGGCGTCGTCGTCGACGCCAGGCAGGGCCTGATCATCACGAACGCGCACGTCATTGAGAACGCGACCGAAATCACGGTGACGACGATAGACGGCCGGGACTACAAGGCGACCGTCGTCGGCTCGGACACCGCGGCCGACATCGCCGTCGTCAAGGTCAAGGATGCGAAGCTCGCCGAGATCCCGCTCGGGGACTCCGCCAAGGCCGAGGTCGGCGACTTCGTGCTCGCGATCGGCAACCCCTTCGGCCTGCAGCACACCGTCACTTACGGCATCATCAGCGCTCTCGGCCGCTCCGGAATAAACCCGGACGGCTACGAGGACTTCATCCAGACCGACGCCTCGATCAATCCGGGCAACTCGGGCGGAGCGCTCGTCAACCTGCGCGGCGAGCTGATCGGCATCAATTCAGCGATCCTGTCGCGCTCCGGCGGCAACATCGGCATCGGCTTCGCCATCCCGTCCAACATGGTCCGTTCGGTGATCGACCAGCTGGTCAAGTACGGCGAGGTCAAGCGCGGCATCCTCGGCGTCAACATCCTGACGCTGACGCCCGATCTGGCCGAAAACCTCGGCGCCAAGGACCTGCAGGGCGCGCTGGTGCAGCAGGTGGTCGAGGGTTCGGCTGCCGAAAGGGCCGGCATCAAGGCCCGCGACGTGATCACGTCGGTCAACGGCTCGGCGGTCAAGTCGGCGGCGGAGCTGCGCAATCGCATCGGCCTGATGCGGGTCGGCGAGAGCGTCGACATCGCGCTGTACCGGGACGGCAAGGTGAAACACGTCACGGCGCTGGTCGCGACCCGCGGCGGCGCGATCACCGCCGCCGCCGACGACGCGGCCGGAGGCGCCGACCTGCACAAGGCGCTCGAGGGCGCCGACCTCGCCGACGCCGCGGGCGGCGGCGTGCTGGTGCGCTCGATCGAGCAAGGCAGCGCGGCCAGCCAGACGCAGCTGAAGGCCAACGACGTCATCACGATCGTCAACGTCAAGACGGTCGCGAACCTGAAGGAGCTGCGTGCGGCCGTCAAGGACCAGTCATCGCTGCTGCTGACGGTGAAACGCGGCGAGACGACCGTGGTCGTGCCGGTCCGCTGACGGCCTGCATGCGCTCGCTGTCGATCTGCGTCCTCGGCGGCACCGGCTTCGTCGGCACACAGCTGGTCAGCCGGCTGATCCGCGACGGCCACCGGGTGCGGGTGCTGACCCGCAACCGCGACCGCCACCGCAGGCTGCTCGTGCTGCCCGGCGTCGAACTGCTCGACGCCGACGTGCACGACGCGGTCGTGCTCGGTGAGTTGCTGCGCGGCCGTGACGTGGTCGTCAACCTGATCGGCATCCTGAACGAGCGCGGTCGTCGCGGCACGGGCTTCCGGCGCGCGCACGCCGAGCTCGCCCGCAAGCTGACCGGCGCCTGCCGCTCGGGCGGCGTGCCGCGCCTGCTGCAGATGAGTGCGCTCGGCGCCGACGAGGCAGGCCCCAGCCACTACCTGCGGAGCAAGGGGCAGGCCGAGCGCATCGTGCGCGAGGATTCCGGCGGCGTGGCGTGGACGATCTTCCGCCCGTCGCTGGTCTTCGGCGCCGAGGACTCGCTGACCAACCGCTTCGCGTCGCTGCTCCGGCTGTTCCCGGTGCTGCCGCTGGCGCGCGGCGGCGCACGTTTCGCGCCGGTGCACGTCGGCGACGTCGTCGAGGCGATGGCCCGCTCGCTCGCCGACCCGGGCACGCACGGTGCAACGCTCGAGCTCTGCGGACCGGAGGTGGTGACGCTCACGGAGCTCGTTCGCTACGTGGCGCGCGTGCAGGGGCTCAGGCGCTCGGTGTTCGGCGTGCCCGACGCCGCCGGCTGGCTGCAGGCCGCCGTGCTGGAGTTCGTGCCGGGCAAGCCACTGTCGCTCGACAACTTCCGCTCGCTCGGCGTCGACAGCCTCTGCGCCGACAACGGCCTCGCCCGCCTCGGCATCCGGCCGGCCTCGCTGGCCGCAATCGTGCCCTGCTTCCTCGGGCCCGGGCAGCGTGCCGCGCAGCTGTCGCTGCTGCGCCGCCGGGGCGGCGCCCACAGCGGGCCGTGACCTCGCTCGCCGTTCAGCCGCCCGGCGCAGCCGGCCGGCAGGCGCTCACCGCGCCCTTGCGGTCGAGCGCGCTGAGCGCCGCGTAGAACCGCGGCAGGTCGCGGCCGACGGCGCCGAGCCGGGCCTCGAGCGCCGGCACGCAATCCTCGTAGGTCGCGAACTCGAGCAGCACCGCGTTGTTCAACGGCGCGGCGAAGAGCGCGTCGTAGTCGGAGCCGAACTCCTCGCGCCGCGCCGCGTGGTCCGAGCGCAGCCGGGCGAACTCCTCCGCCTTGGCGGCGCGCATCGGCGCCGCCGGCAGCCCCGATGCGTAAAGCGCGCGCAGCCGCTCGCGGGCCGCCGCCATGAGTGCCGCGACCTCGAGATGACGCCGCTGCCGCGCACGGTACTCCGCGAGCGCCTCCGGCTGGCCCTCGGCGAGCAGCCAGCGCGCCACGCCCTCGCGCTCGACCACCGTGGCGAACGCCTCGTCGAAGGCGGTTGCGCCGGTCACGTACAGGCGCTGGTGGGCGAGCTCGTGGAACAGGAGCGCCGCGAGCTCGGCGTCGTTCCAGCGCAGCACGGCCTCGAGCAGCGGGTCGGCGAAGTGGCCGAGTGTCGAATACGCCGGCACGCCGCTGACGATCACGTCGTCGCCCTGTGCCTCGAGGCCGAGCGCGAAGTCGCGCGCGCCATGCTCGGTGAAGTAGCCGCGGTAGCTGACGCAGCCGGCGACGGGGAAGCACCAGCGGCGCGCGGCGACCGAGAACGCTGGCGTCGCGAACACGTTCCAGACGACGAACGGCCGGCCGATGTCGGCGTAGTAGCGGTAGCTCGCGTTGTCCGGCAGGTCGAGCGCGCGGCTCGCGAAGTCCCGGAGCCGGCTGGCCAGCAGGAGCCGCGCGCGAAGCTCCGGCGGCGTCGCCGGTGCGCCGAGCAGGTCGGCGACCCGCACGCGGCGGGCGTTCAGCTCGAACTGACCCTTCGCCGCCGCGAGCAGGTAGCAACCGCCAAGGGGAACGAGCAGCGTCAGCAGCAGGAGCAGGCGGGTCCGCATCGGCTGTCGGCCTCCGCTACGCCGCGCAGGGCCTGCGAGTCTACCGCGTCGCCCGGCTCTGCCACTTCACCGCTAGAATCTCATCATGAACGCCTACCTCGTCGGCGGCGCCGTCCGCGACGCGATGCTCGGACTGCCGGTCCGGGAACGCGACTGGGTGGTCGTCGGCGCAACGCCCGAGGAGCTCGAGCGGCAGGGCTACCGGCGGGTCGGACGCGACTTCCCCGTGTTCCTGCATCCACAGACGCAGGAGGAGTACGCGCTCGCGCGCACCGAGCGCAAGACCGCGCCCGGCTACCACGGCTTCGAGACCCGCTTCGACCCGGGCGTCACGCTCGAGCAGGACCTGCTGCGCCGTGACCTGACGATCAACGCGATGGCCCGGGACGGCGCCGGCCGGCTGATCGACCCGTATGGCGGCGAGCGCGACCTCGGCCTGCGCGTGCTCCGCCACGTGTCGCCGGCCTTCGCCGAGGATCCGGTCCGGATCCTGCGCGTCGCGCGCTTCGCGGCCCGCTTCGCGGCGCAGGGCTTCGAGGTCGCGGCGGAGACGCTCGCGCTGATGCGCGGCATGGTGGCGGCGGGCGAAGCCGGCGCACTGGTCGCCGAGCGGGTATGGGCCGAGACCGAGACCGCGCTCGGAGAGGCCGCGCCGCAGCTGTACTTCGAAGTGCTGCAGGCCTGCGGCGCGCTTGCGACCGTGTTCCCCGAGCTCGCGCGCCTCTACGGCGTGCCGCAGCCGCCACGCTGGCATCCGGAGATCGACACCGGCGTACACGTGATGCTGGTCGTCGCGGCCGCGGCCCGGCTGTCGCCGCTGCCGCGGGTGCGCTTCGCGGCGCTCGTGCACGACCTCGGCAAGGGCGAGACGCCGCGCGCCGACTGGCCGAACCACGTCGGCCACGAGCAGCGTGGCGTGCGCCTGATCAACGCGCTTGCCGAGCGGCTGCGCGTGCCGAACGACTGCCGCGAGCTCGCGGTGCTGGTCGCGCGCGAGCACGGCCTGTGCCACCGCGCGCAGGAGCTCAGGCACACGACGCTGCTCGAGCTCCTCGAGCGCTGCGACGCGTTCCGCCGGCCGGAGCGCTTCCTGGAGATGCTGCTGGCCTGCGAGGCGGACCTGCGCGGCCGCGGCGGCGCCGCGGTGCAGGACTATCCGCAGGGCGAGCTGCTGCGTGCGGCGCTGGCCGCGGCGCAGGCGATCACACTCACCGCAGACGAGCGCGCCGGGCTCGACGGTCCCGCCGTCGGTGCGCGCCTGCGCGCGGCGCGGCTCGCCGCGCTCGCCCCGCTGACCGCCGCCGCCCGCGCTACAGCGTCGCCGCGAAATCCCTGAGCGCGAAGCCGGCGAGCGGCGCCTGGTAGCGGCGCGCGAGCGCGATGCACTTGAAGCGCTCGCCCATGTCGCCCGGCAGCACCAGGCGCAGCGCCGCGCCCGCGGCCACCGGCTCGCGCCCGGCGTCGAGGCTGCTGCGCAGCGCCGCGACGTGGCGCTCGAAGCCGTTCGCAAGCAGGAAGTGCGCCTGCGTCGTGTAGCCTGCGACCGCGAGGCCGGCCGCGAGCCCTGCCTCGGCGACCCGCGTGAA
The DNA here is from genome assembly GCA_025351005.1 of Pseudomonadota bacterium. Classification (GTDB taxonomy): domain Bacteria; phylum Pseudomonadota; class Gammaproteobacteria; order Steroidobacterales; family Steroidobacteraceae; genus CAIKZZ01. The sequence goes on from JANXWS010000062.1 coordinate 62,239, forward strand.
ATCCACCCACGCGGTCAGGTCCTGGAGCCCGATGTTGACGAACGGGTCGTGGTGGCAGCGCTGGCGGTGGAAGCACGCGAGCGTGCCGCCCTCCCGTCCGGGTTCGTAGTAGGACGCGCGCACGAGCCCGTAGTCGACGAGCAGCGCGACGCCGGCGCCGAGCGGCGCGGTCACCGCGGCGAGCCAGGCGCCAAGCATCGCGCACAGCTCGCTCTCGTAGCCCTCGGCGAGCGGCACGCCGAGCGCACCGACCGCCGCCTCGAGCGCGGCGTCCGCAGGCCCCGCCGCCCACTCGAAACGCCCTCCGGACCAGGTCACGCCCCGCGCCTCGACCCGGCCGCCCCGGATCCGGAAGCGCTCGACCGGCAGCGCGTCCAGCACCTCGTTCGCCAGTACGACGCCCTCGAAGGGCGTGGGCGGCGGGCGATCGAGCCAGTCGATGCGCGCGCGGAGCGCGCCCGACAGCACCGCGAGCGCCGCCTGCTGCCGCGCCCGCAGCTCGGGGCTCGTCTCGAGGATCCGGTAACGTGCGGGCAGCTGCCGCTGGCGGGCGAGCTCGGCGAGGAGCTCCACCGCAAGCGCGCCGCTGCCGGCGCCGACCTCGAGGATGTCGCCGCCGCCCAGCGTCGCGAGCACCTCGGCGCACTGGCTCGCGAGGCAGCGCGCAAACACCGGCGAGAGCTCCGGGGCCGTGACGTAGTCGCCGCCGGGCCCGAGCTTGTGCGCCCCGGCCGCGTAGTAGCCAAGGCCGGGCGCATACAGCGCGAGCTGCATGAAGCGCGAGAACGGCAGCCAGCCGCCGGCCGCGTCGAGCGCTGCGCGGATCGCGGCCACGACCCGCGCCTCGTGCGCCGCTTCCGCGGCCGAAAGCTCCACGAGCTCGAGCGGGATCAGCATGACGGGGTGCGCGCCTGCCGGCCTTTGCGTATCCTCGCGCCATGACGTCCGCCACGCCAGCGCCGCTCGGCGGCCGCGTCGTGCTGATCACCGGCGGCGGCCGGCGCCTCGGGGCCGCGATCGCGCGCCTGCTGCACGCCGAAGGCGCGAGCCTGATGATCCACTACCGCAGCTCGCAGGCAGCGGCGGCGGCGCTGGCGGCGGAGTTGAACGCCGCCCGCCCCGGCTCCGCCGCGAGCATGCAGGCCGACCTGCGGGACGTCGACTCGTTGCCCGGCGTGGTCGCCGCAGCGGTCGGGGCCTTCGGCCGACTCGACGTGCTGGTCAACAACGCCTCGACCTTCTACCCGACGCCGCTCGGCGAGATCAGCGCGGCGGACTTCGACGACCTGGTCGGCAGCAACCTGCGCGCGCCGCTGTTTCTCGCCCAGGCGGCGGCGCCGGAGCTGCGCCTGCGGCACGGGCTGGTGCTCAACATGGCCGACATCCACGCGTTCCGGCCGCTGAAGCGGCACACCGTCTACTGCATCGCGAAGGCGGGCCTCGTGATGCTGACGCAGTCCCTCGCGCGCGAGCTCGCGCCGCAGGTGCGCGTCAACGGCATCGCCCCGGGGCCGGTGCTGTGGCCCGAGGCCGAGATGGACGGCGACCTGCGGGCGCGGATCGTCGCGCGTACGGCGCTCAAGCGCATGGGCGCGCCCGAGGACGTCGCGCGCGCGGCTCTCTACCTCGTGCGCGACGCGCCCTACGTCACCGGCCAGGTCCTCGCGGTCGACGGCGGGCGCACCGTCGGCGGCCTGTAGCGCGACCACGCTCATCAGCAGCGGCCGGCCGGCGGCAGGGCGACCAGCCGCAGGCGGTGCGCGCCACGATCGAAGCGCGCCCAGAGCTCGGCAATCGTAGCGCCCGCGACCGGGTGCACGACGTCGGGCGCGATCTCGGCGAGCGGCCCCAGCATGTAGGCACGTTTCAGCAAGTCCGGCCGCGGCAGTCTTGCGCCCGCGAACTCGCCGACCAGGTCGCCGTACAGCAGCACGTCCAGGTCCATGCGGCGCGGCGCCCACTTCGGGTCCGCGCGGCCGCGCCCGCAGAGTTCCTCGATGGAGCGCAGCTCGACCAGCAGCTGCTGCAGCGCGAGTCCGGTCGTGAACCCGGCCGCGAGGTTGATGAAGTCGGCGCCCTCGAAGCCGACGGCGGCGTTGGCGTAGGCGCCCGATACCTCGAGGTCGGGGAAGCGCCCACGCAGCGCGGCGAGCGCCCGCACCAGGCTCTCGAGCGGCGCGACGTTGGAGCCCGCCGACAGGTAGACGCGGACCGCTCGGGCCCCGCGCGCCGCCGCTTGCCCGGCCGCCAAGTGCGCTACCCGTCGAGGTCGGCGCGCGAGCGCTCGATCGTGACCCCGACGTCCTTGCTGTCGCGGACGGCACCGGGCTTGTTGACGCTGACCTTGACCCAATCGACGGCGAACTCGCTCAGGATCAGCCGCGCCACCGCCTCGGCGAGCGTCTCGATCAGGTGGTACTCGCTCGCCTCGACGAACGCGAGCACCCGCTTCGCCACCGACTTGTAGTTGAGCGTGTCCTCGATCCGGTCGGTGCGCGCGGCGCGCCGCACGTCGGCCGGGAACTCGAAGTCGAAGCTCACGGTCTGGCGGATCCTGCGCTCCCAGTCGAAGATGCCGATGATCGTCTCGGTGCGCAGATCGCGGAGGTAGATTCTGTCTTCCATCCCGACGGTTTCCTGGACAGGCGCGTGCCCGAACGCCTCGACTCGCACGCTACCAGCGCGGCGCCTCGGCTGCACGGTCAGGCGCCGGGCGGCTTGAGTTCGGCGAGCGGCCAGCGGGCGCGGGCTACCACCGCGAGCCCGGCGCGCTCACCGGCCGCGAGCCGCTCGTGGCCGGCGAGCGCGATCATCGCGGCGTTGTCGGTGCAGAACTCGGCGCGCGGGTAGGCGGTACGGGCGCCCTGCGCCGCCGCGACCTCGGCGAGCCGCGCCCGCAACCGGAGGTTGGCGCCGACGCCGCCGGCGACGACCAGCGTCGTCCGGCCGGTCGCAGCCAGCGCCCGGCCGGCCTTGGTCGCGAGCGTCTCGACGACCGCGTCCTCGAATGCCCGCGCGAGGTCAGCGGGTGCCGCCGGGTCCGCGCCCGCGGCCCGCAGCGCCAGCAGCACCGCGGTCTTGAGCCCGCTAAAGCTGAAGTCGAAGCCCGGCCGGTCGAGCATCGGCCGCGGCAACCGGTACGCGCCCGGCCGGCCGGTCTCGGCGAGCGCCGCGAGCCGGGGCCCTCCCGGGTAGCCGAGTCCAAGCAGCTTGGCCGTCTTGTCGAAGGCCTCGCCCGCGGCGTCGTCGAGCGACTCGCCGAGCACCCGGTAGTCGCCGACCCCGCGGACGTCGACCAGCATCGTGTGGCCGCCGGAAACCAGCAGCGCCAGATACGGGAACGGCGGCACGTCGGCCTCGAGCCGGGCGGCCAGCAGATGCCCCTCGAGGTGGTGGATGCCGAGCGCGGGTACGCCCCAGGCATAGGCGAGGCAGCGGCCGACGGTCGCCCCGACCAGGAGCGCCCCGATCAGGCCCGGTCCGGCCGTGTAGGCGACCCCGTCGACGTCGGCGGCGGCGAGGCCGGCCTCGGCGAGCAGCGCGCGGATCATCGGCAGGAGCCGCCGGACATGGTCACGCGACGCAAGCTCCGGCACCACTCCGCCCCAGATCTCGTGCAGGTCGGTCTGCGTGTAGACCCGGTGGGCAAGGAGTCCCGCCTCGCCCTCGTAGACCGCGACCGCGGTCTCATCGCACGACGTCTCGAGCCCGAGCGTCCGCAGCCGGCGGGGATGGGGACCGGCAGCGGATCCGGGCGGCGGGCTTTTGATTTTCTGGGGGTACATCCGTAGACTTGCCGGCTCTGTGCCCTGCGCTGGTCGGGCCACTACACCCGGGAAAGGCCGATCTCAATGCCGAGCGTACGTGTCCGCGAGAACGAATACTTCGATGCCGCCCTGCGGCGCTTCAAGCGCGCCTGCGAGAAGGCCGGCGTCCTCACGGAGCTGCGACGCCGGGAATTCTACGAGAAGCCGACCCAGGAGCGTAAGCGCAAGAAGGCCGCCGCCGTGAAGCGCCACCTGAAGCGGCTGTCGCGCGAGGGCATGCGCGCTCCGCGCTGATCACGCGCCGATGACGCTGCGCGAACGCATCACCGTGGACATGAAGGCGGCGATGCGCTCGGGCGAAAAGGATCGCCTCGGACTCATCCGCATGCTGCAGGCCGCCATCAAGCAGCGCGAGGTCGACGAGCGCATCACGCTCGACGACGCCCAGACCGTGTCGGTCATCGAGAAGATGATCAAGAGCCGCAAGGAGTCGGTGGTCCAGTTCGAGGCTGGCGGTCGTGCCGACCTGGTCGCGCGCGAGAGCGCCGAGATCGCGGCGCTCGCCGGCTACCTGCCGGCGCAGCTGTCGGCGGCCGACCTCGACCTGCTGATCCGGGACGCGATGACGGCCAGTGGCGCCGCCTCGGTCAAGGACATGGGCAAGGTGATGGGCATCGTCAAGGCCAAGGCCGCCGGCCGTGCCGACATGAGCGCCGTCGGCGCGCGCGTCAAGGCGCTGCTCGGCGGCTGACGGCAACCTCGCGAGGCCGCCATGGCCGGCCGGATACCTCGCGCCTTCATCGACGAACTGCTCGCCCGCACCGACGTCGTCGAGGTGATCGGCAGCCGCGTGCCGCTCAAGAAGGCCGGCCGCGAGTGGAAGGCGAACTGCCCGTTCCACGGCGAGAAGACGCCGTCTTTCACGGTCTCGCAGCAGAAGCAGTTCTACCACTGCTTCGGCTGCGGCGTGCACGGCACGGCACTCACGTTCCTGATGGAGTACGACCGGCTGTCCTTTCCGGAGGCCGTCGAGGAACTCGCCGGCCGCGCCGGGCTCGAGGTGCCGCGCGAGGGCGGCAGCGGGCCCGACGCGCGCGACCGCCACCTCGACGACCTGTACGCGCTGATGGCAGCCGCCGACCAGCATTTTCGCGACTCGCTCCGGGACTCCGAACGCGCCAAGGACTATCTGAAGCGCCGCGGACTCGCCGGCGAGACCGCGGCGCGCTATCACCTGGGCTATGCGCCCGCCGGCTGGGACGTGCTGCTGAAGAAACTCGGCGCCACCGACGCCGGCCGCCAGGCGCTGCAGGACGCCGGCCTGGTCATCGAGCGCGGGCCCGACCAGCAGCGCAGCAGCGGGCCCGGTCACTACGATCGTTTCCGCGACCGCGTGATGTTCCCGATCCGGGACGGCCGCGGCCGGGTGGTCGGCTTCGGTGGCCGCGTGCTGGACCAGGGCGAGCCGAAGTACCTGAACTCGCCGGAGACGCCGCTGTTCCACAAGGGCCGCGAGCTGTACGGCCTGTACGAGACGCGCCAGGAGCTGCGCAACATCGAGCGGCTGCTGGTGGTCGAGGGCTACATGGACGTCGTCCGGCTGGCGCAGTTCGGCATCCACTACGCCGTCGCGACGCTGGGCACGGCGACGACGCCTGAGCATCTCAACCGGCTCTTTCGGGTCGCGAGCGACGTCGTGTTCTGCTTCGACGGCGACCGCGCCGGCCGCCAGGCGGCGTGGCGCGCGCTCGAGACCAGCCTGCCGCTCGCCAAAGAGGGCCGCCAGATCAAGTTCCTGTTCCTGCCCGAGGGCCACGACCCGGACACGCTGGTGGCGGCGGAAGGCCGCGAGGCGTTCGAAACCCGCATCGCCGGCGCGCTACCACTGTCCGAGTACCTGGTCGGCCACCTCGCGGCCGAGACCGAGCTCGGCAGCGTCGACGGACGCGCGCGGCTCGCCGAGCTCGCCCGGCCGCTGATCGCACGGATCCCGGAAGGTGTCTACCGCGAGCTGCTGCTCGACCGGCTGGCGCGCGAGGTGCGGATGCCGGCCCCGCGGCTCGCGGCGCTGCTCGGCCTCGATAACGATGGCGGCGCGGCGCGGCCGTCGCGGCCGGGGACCGAGGCAGGGTCGCGTCGCAGCCAGCCGCCGCGCGCGAGCACCGGCCGCGGTTCGCTCGTCAGCCAGGCGATCGCCCGGCTGGTGCAGAGCCCGCGCGCCGCGGCCGCGGTGGCGGCGCCGGAGGCGCTCCGGCTCGCCGGCGATCGCGGCCTCGCGGTGCTGGCGGAACTGATTGAAATGGCCCAGGCCGAGCCCCATCTCAGCTCGGCGCAGCTGATCGAGCGCTGGCGCGACCGGCCCGAGCACGCGCGCCTCGCGGAGCTCGCGGCCGCGCCGCTGCCGGATCTGGAGCCCGCCGCGATTGCTGCCGAGCTCGCCGCCGCGGTCGGCAGGCTCGCCGCAGAGGCGGGACCGGAACGACGCATCGACGAGCTGATCCACAAGGCCGAGTCCGAGGGTCTGGGCGAGGACGAGAAGCGGGAGCTGCGGGAGCTGCAGCAGCGGGCTTTCCCGGGCGCCGGGACGAGCGACTGAACCGGCCCGGGCCGGACGCCTGCCGGCCGGCATGATTCTTGACAAGCCCTTGATTTCAGGCAGTTTGCCTTGGGTCGAAGGCGCCGGCCGTGTATAATATGCGGCTGTTTTACGCGCGTGCAGAGGGAACTCACCTTGGGCGAGAAGAAGGCCACCGTACTGACGATCGGGGTCGCCGACGAGCGGCAGTCCCAGCTCAAGCGACTGATCGCCAAGGGCAAGGAGCAGGGCTTCCTGACCTACGGCGAGGTCAACGATCACCTGCCGAGCGAGATCGTCGATCCGGAGCAGATCGAAGACATCGTCAACATGATCAACGACATGGGCATCCCGGTGTACGAGAAGGCACCGGACGCCGAGTCGCTGATCCTGGCGGACGGCCCGGTCGCGACCGACGACGAGGCGGTCGAGGAGGCCGCCGCCGCGCTCGCGACCGTGGACGCGGAGTTCGGCCGCACCACCGACCCGGTGCGCATGTACATGCGGGAAATGGGCACGGTCGAGCTGCTGACGCGCGAGGGCGAGATCCGGATCGCGAAGCGCATCGAGGAAGGCCTCGATGCGGTCCGCAAGGCACTCGCCAACTTCCCCGCCACATACGAGTACCTGCTGCGCGCGTACGAGCCGGTCAAGGCCGGCCAGGGTCGGCTGGTCGACATCATCGTCGGCTACGTCGACCCGAATGCGCCCGACGAGATCGCCCAGCCGCAGAACCCAAAGCTGATGGCGATTGAGAAGCCGGTCGCCGAGACCGAAGACGACAGCGACGCCGACGAGGAAGAGGCGCTCGAGACCGGACCCGATCCGGAGGAGGCGGCGCGCCGCTTCCTGGCGGCGCACAAGCTGCACGCGCAGATCGTCAAGGCGCTCGACGGGCCCGGCCCGAAGGACCCGAAGACGCAGAAGCTGCGCAAGCGGCTCGGCCTGCAGTTCATGGAGCTCAAGCTCGCGCCGAAGATGTTCGACGCCCTCATCGGCAACCTGCGCAATCACGTCGCGACGATTCGCAGCCTCGAGAAGGAAATCATGCAGCTCTGCATCAAGCAGGCGGGCATGCCGCGCAAGGACTTCATCGCGATCTTCCCGAAGAACGAGACCAGGCCGGGCTGGATCGACAAGCAGATCAAGCTCAAGCGCAAGCACTCGTCGTCGCTCGCGCGCCTCAAGCCCGAGGTGCTTGGCCGGCAGCAGGCGATCAAGGACCTGGAGAAGGCGCTGCACCTGTCGATCCACGACATCAAGGAGATCAACCGCGAGGTCGCCGTCGGCGAGGCCCAGGCGCGGCGCGCGAAGAAGGAGATGGTGGAGGCCAACCTGCGCCTCGTGATCTCGATCGCGAAGAAGTACACCAACCGCGGCCTGCAGTTCCTCGACCTGATCCAGGAAGGCAACATCGGCCTGATGAAGGCGGTCGACAAGTTCGAATACCGCCGTGGCTACAAGTTTTCGACGTACGCGACCTGGTGGATCCGCCAGGCGATCACGCGCTCTATCGCCGACCAGGCACGCACGATCCGCATCCCGGTGCACATGATCGAGACCATCAACAAGCTGAACCGCATCTCGCGGCAGATGCTGCAGGAGATGGGCCGCGAGCCGACGCCGGAGGAGCTCGCGGTGCGCATGGAGATGCCCGAGGACAAGGTGCGCAAGGTCCTGAAGATCGCCAAGGAACCGATCTCGATGGAGACGCCGATCGGCGACGACGAGGACTCGCACCTCGGAGATTTCATCGAGGACACGTCGGTCCAGTCGCCGCTCGACTCGGCGACGATGGAGAGCCTGCGCGAGACCACGCACGCGGTGCTCGCGCAGCTGACGCCGCGCGAGGCCAAGGTGCTGCGCATGCGCTTCGGAATCGACCTGAACACCGACCACACGCTCGAGGAAGTCGGCAAGCAGTTCGACGTGACCCGCGAGCGCATCCGCCAGATCGAGGCGAAGGCGCTGCGCAAGCTGCGCCACCCGAGCCGCTCCGAGCAGCTGCGCAGCTTCCTGATGGAAGACTGAGCGGCGGGGAGCGCCCCGCCGTCAGGCGTAGAGCCGCAGCACCGTGTAGGCGGCGACGCCGGCCGCCATCGACCACAGCATGCTGCGCGTCCGCCACATGACGAGCGCGGCGACCACGGCCGCGAGCAGCCGGTGATTGCCGGGCGTGAGCTGGGCGTGGCCATCGACGAGCAGCAGCGTCGGCGCCAGTATGGCGGCGAGCGCCGCGGCCGGCGCGTAGCGGAGCGCGCGCTCGAGCGCCGGCGGCAGCCGCAGCCGCTCGCCGAGCAGCAGGAAACTGCAGCGCGTCACGGCGCCGGTCAGGCCAATGCCGACGAACGCGGCCCACAAGAGCGCGGTCTGGCTCACGGCCGCGCCCTGCCACGGCCCTCGACGGCGACCGCGACGGCGATGCCCGCCAGGATCGCGAGCACGAGCCCGAGCCGGAACGGCAGCCCGGCGAGCAGGACGCCGAGCAACGCCGACACCACGCAGCCCGCGAGTGCCGGGCGACCGGCCAGCATCGGCACCAGCAGCGCGAGCAGCGCGAGCTCGCCCGCGAAGTCGAGCCCCCAGGCGGCCGGGATCGCCCTGCCGCCGACGATGCCCGCGAGCGAACCGAGGTGCCAGACGACGAACAGCGCCGAGCCGAGACCGGCGAAGTACCAGGCGCGCGTCGGCGAGTCGCGCAACTGCGCTTCGCGGCGCATGTAGAGCACGAAGGCCATGTCGGACACCACGTAGCCGAGCGCGAGGCGCTGGCCGAGCGGCAACGATCGGAACGACGGCGCGATTGCCGCGCTGTAGATGACGAAACGCAGGTTGACGGTCAGCGCGCTCAGCACCGACACCGCGAGCGGCGCACCGGCGACCAGGAGCGGCAGCGCCGCGAGCTGCGCCGAACCGGCGTAGGCGATCAGGCTGAAGCCGGCGGACTGTCCGAAGGTCAGCGACGACTTCGCCATCGCGATGCCGGTGACGAGCGCCCACGCCGTCAGCGCCGGCACCACCGGCAGCATGTCGCGCAGGCCCGCGCGGAATGCCGCGCGCTCGGCGGGCGTCGCCATCGCGCCTAGCCGGCGACCGCGCGCGCCCACGGCGCGGCGGCCGGCGGCCGGGCGACGTCCCGGGTCCAGCCGAACGGGTCCGCGACGCGCCGCTCCTGGATCGCGAGCAGCGCCTCGCGGAGCTCCGCCGCGACGGCGTCGACCCGCGCCGGCGCGTGCTCGGTAGCGTCGGCGTCGACCAGCGCCGCGATCGGGCTGACGACTGCGGCGGTGCCGCAGGCGAAGAGCTCGCTGCAGGCGCCGCTCGCGATCTGCTCCAGCAGCTCGTCGATCGGCATGCGCCGTTCGAGCACGCGCTGCCCGCGGTGGCGCGCGAGCTTGATCAGGGAGTCGCGCGTGATGCCTGGCAGGATCGCGCCGTCGAGCGCGGGAGTCACGAGCCCGCCGTCGATCACCGCGAACAGGTTCATGCCGGACAGCTCCTGGATCGTGCGCTGCGGCCCGGCGTCGAGCCAGAGCGCAACCGCGCAGCCGCGCGCGACCGCCGCGGTCGAGGCGCGCAGCGAGGCAGCGTAGTTGGCGGCGGCCTTGGCCTCACCGACGCCGCCGACCACGGCGCGCACGTCCTTGCGTTCGATCAGGACGCGGATCGCGCCCGTGGCATACGGCTCGACCGGGCTCGCCATCACCATGAACCGGAAGGTCGTGGAGTTCCGCAGCATGTAGCCGCTCTCGGTGCCGAACAGGAACGGCCGCAGGTACAGCGCGCGCCCCGACTGCCCCGGCACAGACGGCGCGAGCGCGCCCGCCACCGCGTCGAGTGCCTCGAGGAACAGCGGCTCGGGAACGGCCGGCATCGACAGCCGTTCGGCGGAGCGCGCGAGGCGACGGCAGTTGTCCTCCGCCCGGAACAGGTTCGGCCACGCCCGCCCGACCCGATAGGCCTTCATCCCCTCGAACACGAGCTCGGCGTACTGCAGTGCGCGCGACCCGGGCCAGACCTCGATCGGGGCGTACGGGAGCAGGCGGCCGCGTCCCCAGGCGCCATCGCGGTACTCGACGCTGTACATCACCGGCGCCGTCACGAGCCCGAAGCCGAGGCGCTCCGGCACGCGAAAGTCGCCGAGCGCGGCGTCGACGCCGGGCGCGATGTCATAGCTCTGCATGTCGGCCTCGCAAGCGGGTTAGCGGTCCGGCCGGGCGCGTGTCGCGTGGCGGCGGCGGACATCGACGGCGGTCCGGGGTGGATACAAGGCTAGCACGGCGGGGCGGCCGGGCCGCCCGCCGGCCAAGCACTGGGAGGCGTCAGCGGACCGGTGCTGGCGGGCCTTCGGAAGGGGTGGCGTCGATCTCAGCCGCGGTCGCGCGCCGGTACGACGTCTTGATCTTCAGGGACTTGACGCCCTGGGCGCTGAACTCGACGCGGCGCTCGAGGCGGTCGTCGGCGCGCCGTCGGTAATGCTCGACGACGCTGAGGCGCGAGCCGTCGTTGCTCGCGATCAACAGTTCGTCGTGCGTCCAGCCGGCGCGCACGTGCCGCGATCCGAACCGGTCGGTGAGGCTGAGGGGTTCATCGTCGCCGGGCTCGAAGGCGCGCACGCGCTCGCCCGTTGCGAGGCGCACCAGCGAGGGCTCCTGGACGACGTCGAGCCGCTGCGGTGGCAGCGCGAACGCAGCGACGAAGTCGCCCGGCCGGGCGCGGCCCCAGGCGGGATCCGGCTCCGGCGCTCGCGGCGCCGCGGACGTCGTGCTGTTGTTGCCGCGGCCGCGCTGGCCGCCGCCGGGCGGGCGGGTGGAGCGTTGCTGCGGATCCGGCGTCGGCGCAGCCTGCACCGGCGACGGCGGCTTCTTCGTCGGCAGTGCCGCCGCGATCAATGCCGCGGCGTCGTCGCTCGCCGCCGGGTCGAGCACCCAGTGGCCCGACAGATCGGCCGCCGGCTCAGGCTGGCGCGCGAGCCGCGGCGTGCCGCAGGCGCAGGGCAGCAGCGCGGACGCCGCAGTGAGAAGCGCAATTGCCGCCGAGCGCCCACCCGCTCTCACTTGACGCTGTAGCCCCTGCCTTCGAGACAGGCACCGATCGCGCGGAAGTAGTCGCCGCGCCGGTTGCGGGCCTCGTTCACCGGCACGCCGCCGTCGGCGCGGGTCGGATCGAAGCCCGTCTGCCTGGCGGCCCAGCGATGGCACTCGTAACGGTCGGTGGCCTGCTGCTCTTCGCTCTGGCCGCTGCGCGGGTACATGAACACGTCCGGCTGTGGAGGCGCTTCGGTCGCCGCCGCGCCCGCCTCGCCCGGTGGCTCGACGACCTCGTACGAGTGCTCGTTCTCGTGCCACATATAGTAAGTGTCGTTCGCGTAGTAATACGGGATGCCACCGAACCAGACGGTGGTGTAGAACGGCGGCAGCAGCGGCACGAACACGCCGAGCGGCGGCCCGACGACCATCCAGCGAGGGCCGTACGGCTCGTACCAGACGCCGCCGTGGTACCAGAAGTGGCGTTCGCCGCGGTTGATCGCGTAGCCGCCACCCGGAAGCTGGCCGGTGACATTGCCGCGGGACGGGTAGTACTGGTTGTGCTGGTAGCGGGCATCGAAGTGCTGCGCGTGCGCCTGCGAGCCGCCGCGCCCGCCGCCGTCGGCGGCGTAGGCGGGCGCGAACGCGACCAGCGCCGCGACGGCGATCAATCCCAACAGACTGCGGTTGCTCATGGCTCGGCTCCCAGGCTATTTCACAGTGTAACCGCGAGCCTCGAGGCAAGCGCTGATCGCGCGGCGGTAGCTGCCGGCGCGTTCCTCCTGCGCGGCGGCGCGTCCCGCACCCCGGTCGTTGGCGCGCTCTTCGACGACTCGCGTCTGCTCGGCCCGCGACGCCTCGGAGACCCCGCCGACGGCGGCACCGGCGACGGCGCCGACCACGGCGCCTGCGCCCGCATCACGGGGCCCGGCGATCAGGGCGCCAAGCACCGCACCGGTGATCGCGCCGCCGACGACCTGGGCGCCCGGCGGCGGCCCGGCCTGCACGACCCGCACCCGCTGGTGCGGCGGCACGCCCGGCACGCTCGGATCGAATCCGGTCTGCCTGGCGGCCCAGAGGTGGCATTCGTAGCGGTCGCGGTCGACCTGGTCGGGGCTCTGGCCCTTCGCCGGGTAGATGATGACCTCGGTGGCCGCCTCGGGCGGCGGCGGCGGCGCCTGTTCGACGACGCGGTGCATCGGGCGCGGCGGCGGCTCCGCGATGCAGCCGGAGAGCAGTGCGACCATGGCGAGCGGCAGCAGAACTAGCGTACGCATGAACATCCTCCGATTCGACGGCCCAGCTCGTACAACGTTCGGACCGGCGGAAAGCTTACCCGCCGGCCGTCCGGGGAGATTGATTCTGACGCGACGGCCGCAATCCTCCTACGATGAGATCCGGCGGGGGTCGTCGAGTTCATCACGATTTCCCTTCTTGACAGCGGGCGCCCTGTGAGCGCTGGCCGCTCTTCACAAAACTTGACTCCGCGCCGGCCGCCCGAGACTGGCCCTTGGGCTGCCGGTCCACGTCTGGTGGCAGTCAACCTCTCGCCGGTGCCGGACCGCGAGTACCGCAGCCGTTCGGGCGTCCTCGATCTGCCATAGAGCCACCGCCCTGGCCGGACGGGATCACGATCTCGGGAAATCAAGCGTCCTGCGCGAGCGATGCCGTGAGGCATTGAGACGGCGAGCACGGCGGGAGAGTCAAGGCGCGTGCAGTCGCGTCCAAGGCGCGGCTGGCGCTCGCGAGTCGCGGCTCGGCGAAATCCCGCTGCGACTTCCTCCGTACCATGGTGCGCGACACCACATCCGTCACGACTGCTGGAAGCATCTCCCCCAGGCCCAGCACGCTCTCGGCACCGGCGTCAGGCCCGAGCCCGCGGTTGATCGCAGCGCTCGGCCTGATCGCTCTTCCGGCCGCTCGCTTCGGAGCGACGCCGCGACCCTGCGGTGCCCGGATTCGTCCACACTGTCGCACGGCTACACTAGCGGCCTCGCCCCCGGATCCTCCATGCGCCAACTACCGACCCCGGTCCCAGGCCGCGGCCGCCCCTGCCGCGGCGGCGTCGCCGTGCGTGACGATGGCTGACGAGGGCGCGGACCGGCCGAAGGCCAAGTCGCTGATGCCGCTCGCGGCGCTCGTGCCGTTCCTGCGCCCGTACCGGGCGCGCGTGCTGCTCGCGCTGTTCGCGCTGCTGGTCGCCGCGGCGGCGATGCTCGCTCTGCCGGTCGCGCTGCGCCAGCTGATCGACCATGGCCTCGCCGCCAACAGCGCCGCCACGATCAACCAGTATTTCATCGGCTTCCTCGGCGCCGCTGTGCTGTTCGGCGGCTTCGCGGCGCTGCGCTTCTACCACGTGACCTGGATCGGCGAGCGGGTGGTCGCCGACATCAGGAGCGCAGTCTACCGGCGCGTGATCCGCATGGACCCGATGTTCTTCGAGGTCACCCGCACGGGCGAGGTGCTGTCGCGGCTGACGACGGACACGACTCTGGTGCAGTCGATCGCGGGCTCGTCGCTGTCGATCGCGCTGCGCTCGACCCTCGGCATCGCCGGCGCGCTCGTGATGCTGGCGCTGACGAGCCCGAAGCTCACCGGCGCGCTCGCCGTGGCGCTGCCGCTGGTCATCGTGCCGCTGATCGTGGTCGGCCGCACCGTGCGTGCGCTGTCGCGGGCTTCGCAGGACCGGATCGCGGACTCGAGCGGGCTCGCCGGCGAGACCCTGAATGCGATCCAGACCGTCCAGGCCTACACGCTCGAGGAGCTGCAGAGCGGGCGCTTCGACCTGGCGGTCGAGGCGAGCTTCACCACCGGCGTCCGCCGCACCCGCGTGCGTGCGCTGCTGACCGCGCTCGGCACGACGCTCGTGTTCGGCGCGATCACGCTGGTGCTCTGGCTCGGCGCCCACGAGGTGCTCGCCGGACACATGAGCGGCGGTCAGCTCGGCCAGTTCCTGCTGTACGCGGTCTACGTCGGCGGATCCTCGGCGGCACTCAGCGAGACGTGGGGCGAGATCCAGCGCGGCGCGGGCGCGATGGAGCGCCTCGCGGAGCTGCTCGTGGCGCGTCCGGCGATCGCGGCGCCCGCCCACCCGGCGCGACTGCCGCCCCGCGCCAGCGGCCACATCTGCTTCCAGCAGGTGACGTTCCGCTACCCATCGCGCCCCGACACGGCGGCGCTCGCCGACTACTCGCTCGAGATAGCGCCCGGCGAAACCGTCGCGCTGGTCGGCCCGTCCGGCGGCGGCAAGAGCACGGCGTTTCAGCTGCTGCTGCGGTTTTATGACCCGGCGACCGGCCGCATCACGCTCGACGGGCTCGACCTGGCCTCGCTCGCGCCCGCGGACCTGCGGCGCCAGATCGCCCTGGTGCCGCAGGACACGGTGCTGTTCGGTGCGAGCGCGAGAGAGAACATCTCCTACGGCCGGCCCGGCGCGAGCGACGCGGAAATCGCGGCCGCAGCCGAGGCTGCCGCTGCCGACGGCTTCCTGCGTGCGCTGCCCGAGGGATACGACACCTTCCTCGGCGAGCGCGGGCTCAGGCTGTCGGGCGGCCAGCGCCAGCGCCTCGCCATCGCCCGCGCCATCCTCAAGGATCCGCCGGTGCTGCTGCTCGACGAGGCCACCAGCAGCCTCGACGCCGAGAGCGAGCGGCTGGTGCAGGAGGCACTAGAGCGACTGATGAGGGGCCGCACGACGCTGATCATCGCGCACCGGCTCGCGACCGTGCTGACGGCCGACCGCATCATCGTCATGGACCACGGCCGCATCGTCGGCAGCGGCACGCACGCGGAACTCATCGCGTCGAACGCGCTGTACGCGAACCTCGCGGCGCTGCAGTTCAATACGGCGAAGACTGGCTGAGCGCCCCCGCCCGGCGCCCGGCTCGCGAGCGCCCGGCACGCGAGCCCGGCCGGGCCTCCAGACTCCCTTCAGTTTTTCTGAACAGTGGTTCAGAGCTTCGAATTCAGCGCCGGTGGCCGGCGGGCATGCTGGCTCCATTCCCGCCGGGACGGGGACGCGGCCAGAGGGCCGCATGACTCGCCCCGGCGATTCGGCCACCGACCACTGACCTGGAGCCCGCCATGAACATCCGCCGCCTTCGTCTTCCCGAGTTCTTCCTCGCCGCGCTCGTCTCCGCGACCGTCCTGCTGATCGCGATCTCCCCGGCACTGCTGGCCGCCCCGTCGCACCGGCTGCACGCGGTCGCACTGCAGTCCGCGCCAGCAGCCGGTATAGAGTGCACCGTGTTGCCGGAGGCACTGCGCGCCTGAGCCCCGGCCGGGAGGTTTCTTGACCGATGCGAGGCCGAAGCGCCCGCCCCGCCCGCCGGCCGCCCGGCGGCGCGGAGCGCCGCCGTCCGCGATCCGGCGCCTGCCGCTCGCGAGCCTCCGGGTTTTCGTGGCGGTCGCCGAACACCTGAGCTTTACGCGTGCCGCGGACGCGCTCGGCGTCACGGTCAGCGCCGCCAGCATGCAGGTGCACGCTCTCGAGCAGTACCTGCGGATCGCGCTCTTCAAGCGCGAGGGGCGGCAGGTGGCGCTGACCGTCGAGGGCTCGCTGCTGCTGCCAAAGGTCCGCAGCGGTCTCTGCGCGCTCGAGCAGGCGCTCGACGAGACCCGCGCGGAGCGCGGCGCGGGTCCGCTGCGCCTGACGATGCTGTCGTCGTTCCTGTCGCAGTGGCTGCTGCCGCGCCTGTCGGCCTTCGCCGAACTGCACCCGCGCATCGACCTGCAGATCCACACCGGCGCCGAGATCGTCGACTTCGCGCGCACCGGCATGCATGCCGGGATCCGCTTCGGCGCGGGCCAATGGCCGAACGTGCACAGCGACAAGGTGCTCGACGAGTGGCTGGTGCCGGTCTGCCGGCCGTCGCTGCTGCGCAAGCATGGGCCGGTCGCGAACGCCGACGACCTGAAGCGCTACCGGGTCATGCACAGCACCTCGGAGCCGTGGAGCGCGTGGCTGTTCGAGGACGTCGCGACCGAGTTCTGGCCGTCGAGCGGCATCGCCTTCGACGACTCGCTCGCGATCATCCGCGCCACAGCCGCGGGCCAGGGTCTCGCGCTCGCGCGCTGGAGTCTGGTCGCGGACGAGGTGCGCGACGGCCACCTCGCCGTCGCGAGCCCGCGCGCGCTCAAGTTCGCGCGCGCCTACTACTTCGTCTGCCCGCCGGCGCTGCTCCGGCTCGAGAAGCTCGACGTGTTCCGGCGCTGGCTGGTGGACCAGGGGGCCCGTTTCGGCCCGCCCGGCGGGCTGACGAAGCCCGCCTGAGGTCGCGCTCGGCGGTCGACCGCGACCGGCGCGTGCGGGTAGGATCCCGGGGCGGCACCGACGCGACAACCGGCCGCAGGGCCCGCATGCTGACGCCGATGATCACCAGCCCCCGCGTGCCCGCCCATAGTCCCGGCTGACGCATGCGTTACCGCGATCCGTCGTGGGACCCGACGCCCGGCCGGCGCGCCGCGCTGCCGCGCGTCGCCTGGGGCAAGGGCAGCTACGTGCACGACGCCGCCGGCCGGCGCTATCTCGACGCCTCCGGTGGCCCGGCCGTGTTCGCGCTCGGCCACGCGCACGACGAAGTGAACGAGGCGATCCAGCGCCAGCTCGGGCGCATCGCGCACGGTTACCGCTACACGTTCAGCAGCGACCCGCTCGAGGAGCTGCAGGCGCTCCTCCACGCCGCGGCCGGCCCTGGCTTCGAGTCGATGCTGTTCGTCTGCGGCGGCTCCGAAGCAGTCGAGTCGGCGCTCAAGATCGCGCTGCAGTTCCACAGCGGGCGCGGCGAGCGCAGCCGGCGCCGCTTCATCTCGCGGCGGCGCTCGTGGCACGGCAATACGCTGGGCGCGCTCGCGGTGTCCGACTTCCGCGCGCGCCGCGAGCCATTCGAGGGCGCGCTGGTCGAGGCCTCCTTCGTCGACAGCGTCAACGCCTACCGACCACCGCCGGGCGTTGCGGTCGCGGATCTCGCGCGCCATGCGGCGGACGAACTCGAGGCGGAGATACTGAGCCAGGGCGCCGGGCGCATCGCGGCCTTCATCTTCGAGCCGGTGGTCGGTGCGGCCGGGGGCGTCGTGCCGGCGCCCTCCGGCTACGCGGCGCTGGTGCGCGAGGTGTGCGACCGGCATGGCGTACTGATGATCGCCGACGAGGTCATGTGCGGCTCCGGGCGCTGCGGCACCTGGCGCGCGCTCGAGCACGACGGCGTCCGTCCCGACATCTTTGCGGTCGCGAAGAGCCTGGCGGCAGGCTACGTGCCGCTCGGCGCCACGCTCTACCAGCCGCACATCGCCGAGGTGCTGGACGCGGTCGACGGCGGGCCGCTGACCGGCCACACGTTCACCGGCCACACGCTCGCCTGCGCCGCCGGCGTCGCGGTGCAGACGATCGTGCGTCGTGACGGCCTGCTCGGGCGGGTCGCGCGCGATGGCGAACGGCTGCGCGCCGAACTCGCCCGCGAACTCGGGGACGTGGCCGCGGTCGGCGACGTCCGCGGCCGCGGCTTCTTCATCGGCGTCGAGCTGGTCGCCGATCGCGACAGCCGCACGCCCTTCGATCCCGGGCTGCAGCTCTGCGTGCGCGTCGGTCGCGCGGCCGCCGCCGAGGGACTGCTGATCTATCCGGTCGGCGGCAACCTCGACGGCGTGCGCGGCGATGCACTCATCCTGGCGCCGCCGTTCAACGCGACGGCCGCCGAGCTCGAGGAGCTCGTGACCCTGTTCGGTCGCGCCCTGCGAACCGCGCTCGCCGGGCTGCCGGGCGGCTGACGCGCCGGGGACGAGCGCCGCCGGCCGGTCGCCCTGGCGAGGCGGCCGCAGGATCAGGCCACGGGCGAGCGCTCCGCCGGTCGTACCGCCCCGTTCACTCGTCGTCGCCGTCGCCGAACGGCGGCGTGAGCCCGGTGAAGTCACCGACAACCTTGGCATCGTAGGGGCCGTTCAGAAGGCCCGCGGTGCTGCCCGCGACGTTGAGCACGCCCTGCCGGAACACGATGTCTTTCGCGCGATTGACTTCGATGACCCGATCGTTGAACTGGTCGCTGATCAGCGTGTCCCCGTTGCGAAGCCGGACCGCCCGGGTCGGCAGCGGTGCCGCGTTGCTGGCGGGATCCGTGTTCGTAAAGTATTCCCAGACGACCGCGTCGGCGGCATTCACCTCGACGATGCGGCTGTTGTTCGAGTCGCTGATCAGCGTGTGCCCGTTGCGCAGGCGGCTGGCAAAAGCCGCGCCGCTGACCGTGCCGCCGGCGCTGAACACGGCGACGATCTGCTTCCCGAGCGTGACCTCGATCACGCGGTTGTTGTTCTCGTCGGCGATCAGGACGTGGCCGTTGGGCAGCAGTTCGGCGCTGTTGGGATTGTTGAGCTGGTTGGCGCCGATGCCGGGCACCATCGTCGTGCCGTACTGCCAGACGATCTCATGCCGGAGGTTGACGACGATGATCCGCGCGTTGCCCTGATCCGCGATGATCACGTGGGTACCGCGGTGCTTCGGAAAGTCGGCCAGGATCGCTGCCTGGACCGGCGTGTTCAGCTGATTGGCGCCGGCGCCGGCAACCCCCGCCTGCCCGTACTGCCAGACGATCCCGCCGCCCTGGTCGACGATGAAGACGCGATTGTCGGGGCAGCCGTTCACCGGGTCCGAGCAGCCGGGCAGCGCCGGATTGCTGGGCGGAGTCCCGGTGCCCGAGATCAGGGTGAATCGCCCGAAGCGCTCGGCGTCGTTGACGCCGACGACGCTGTGCGGGCCCGGCTGGTCCGAGCCGTCACCGAACTGCCATATGATCTGGTGCGTTGCGGGATCGATCTCGATGACCCGGTTGTTGAACTGGTCGGCGATCACGATGTTGCCGCGATCGTTGAAATCGCCGGCCACCGCAGCCGACGTGCCGATGAGAGTGCACAGCAGCAATACGCCGCCGGCGCCCGCGCACTTTAACGTCCCCGTGCTCATGCCCGTACTCCCCCAGGTTCTTGGCGTCCGAGTCATCCGTTCTCCACGGCATGCGGCGACCCGTCACGCGTGGTATGGGTGAGTGAACCCGGCGCACCCCGCGGTTCTAACCCCGGCCAAATAAATCTCTGGTTGGCCACAGTCGCGTTCGCGACGCGCGGGGCGCTGGACGAACCTCGCCGCCTTGTCGGTCCGGGGCGGGCGGCGACGGCGCCTTACAGCCTACGCAGCGCCAAGGTGCGCGAGCAGGGCTCCGTTGAACTCGTCGGCGGCCTCGAGGTTGGCCATGTGGCCCGCGCTCGCGATGACCTTGAGCGTGGCGTGCGGGACCTCGGCGACGACGCACCGGGCGATGGCCTGGAAATCAGGCAGGTCGAGTCCGCCGACGACAACCTGCGTCGGCACCGAGACGGTGGCAAGCCGTTCGCTCGCCGGGCGGGCCGGCGCGCGACCAGGGTCGGCATGACTCCAGTGCCACCCCGAATAGCGCGCCACCATCGCCTCGAGGGCAGGCGCCACGTCGGCGCGGGCACGCGCCGCCGCGAACAGTTCATGCCCGAGCCACAGCTGCTTCGCCCGCGCGACGTCACCGGCTTCGGCAAGCGCGACGATGCTGCGCCAGTGCCGCGCCCAGGCATCGCTCATGCGGTAGCCGTCGAGCACGGAGTCCACGAGCGTCAGCGAGCGCACCAGCGACGGTCTGTCGAGCGCCAGTTGCAGCGCGACGCGACCGCCCATCGACAGGCCGACGACGTGCGCGCGCTCGGCGCGCAGGAACGCGAGCAGCGCTGCCAGGTCGTCGACGTGGGCGTAGGAGCCGTCGGGGAGCGTCGACTCGCCGTATCCGCGCAGGTCGTAACGGACGGCGCGATAACGCTGCCGGAGCACAGGCCACTGCGGCTCCCACATCGCGCGGTCGAGACCGAAGCCGTGGATCAGCACGACCGGCACGCCGTCCCCGGCGACTTCGTAGTGCAGGGATCCGCCGTCCGGACAGCGGAACTCCGCCGCTCCGGTCGCTGTGGTCTTCGTCATCGGGTGCCAGCGCGGCGGCGCCGCACCTTGCTCTCGGGAGCCGGCGGCGCTGGGCCCTCCGCCGCGTCAGTCGCTCGAGCCTCTCAGGGTGCGCGCGACCGTCTCCGCGATCAGTCGCGTTCCCGACTGACTGGGGTGCTTGTCGCAGAGCATCGTGTTACTCGGGTCGACGTTCAGGAGGCCCGCATTGCAGGTGTTGCCGCCAGCCGGCGTCGCGGCTTGCCCGAACGCGGTGAACACGTCGACGACGACGGCGCCGTAGGCGCTTGCGTATGCGCCGACCGCCTGGTTGAGCGCCGCCGTGAGCGCCGTCTGGTTGGCGTCGCTGTAATCCAGCGAGTAGTAATTCACGATGACGATCTTGCCGCCGAAACCGGTGCCGCGCAGATCGGCGAGGATCGTTCCCATGTTGGCCGCCAACGCCCCCAGAAACGCCGGCAAGCCGTTGTGGATGCAGACCGGGTCCAGCTTGCAACCGCGCTCGAATATGAAGCCGTCGTTCGCACCGAGGCTGATGGTCACGAAACGCACGTCGCGATGGTGGGTCAGAAACTGCTTCGCGAATTCCACCTGCGTGCCGCTGTACGCGACGTGCAGCGGCAGCGGAACGGCTCGGAATTGATGGCAGCCGTTGTCGGCACCGGTGGCCGACAGGAAGCTGGTGGTGGCTTCCCCGGGGCAGGAGGCGTTGACGACGCCAACCTCGAGCATGCTCGCCAGGTGTTCGGGATAGCCGAGGAAGTTGGCGGGATTGACGTACTCGTGGCCCGCCTGGGTGATGTAGCCGAATACGAGGCTGTCGCCGAGCGCGAGACCGCCGACGTGGTGGCCCTCGGCGAGTGCGCTCCCCGTGCCGACCATCGCTAGCAGCGCGAACAATTGCGAAACGACGCGAGATGTCTTCATGTTCCCTCCCCCCGGATTTAATGCTTCGTGACCTGCATCGGTCCCGCGTCAGACGCGACAGCCGAAAGGAGGCAGCGCCATTCGCGCTCCAGACCGGCCGGCAGGATCCCCGTCCATTTTCGCGCCGCGAAAATATAAGTCAATCGCGGACAGATCCCCCGGCCATTTTGGTTTAACTTAATGGAACGGGCGTACGCCGGCTCGTCGGCACCGGCAACCGCGGGCTGATTCGTCGGGCATGGCGGCGAGCGAAGTGCTGCCGCGGTAGCTCGGCCGGGCCGGCCCGAGTGGCACGCGGGCGCCACGATGGGGGCGTCGCGGCGGACCGAGGGCCGGCCGAGGTTACGGCGAGCGGCCGGGATCGATTGACGGAATTTACGGTACTCTTTCCCCGGCAGCGCGACCCCGACCGGACGCATCGGCCGACGGTCGATTCCGGCAGCGACGCCGGCAGGCCTTGACCGGAACTTCCAGAGCGACACCAGGGGCGAAAAATGAATCAGTTCCTGAATCTCGTCGGACGCATCTTGCTCGCGGTGATCTTCCTGAAGTCGGGCGTCGGCAAGCTATCCAACCCTGCGGGCACGATGCAGTACATGGAAGCCATGGGCGTGCCGGGTCTGCTGTTCTGGCCCACGGTCGCGCTCGAGGTGCTCGGCGGCGCCGCGATCGTGATCGGCTACCAGACGCGGTTGGTCGCCTTTGCACTCGCGGTGTTCTGCGTGGCCGCTGCGTTCCTTTTCCATCACCACTTCGGCGACCAGACGCAGATGACCCAGTTCCTGAAGAACCTGTCGATGGCCGGCGGCTTTCTGGTGCTGGCGAGCACCGGCGCTACCGGTTTCGCCGTCGATCGGACCCGAAGCCGCTGAACGACGGGGCGCGGGTACCCTGGCACCCGCTTCTGCCGCGCGGACCGCGGCCTTGGCGGGCGGCAGCTCGAAGATCAGCCAACCGTGGCCGCCGTCGACGTGGGTCAGCGTCGTCACATCCCGCGGGAACGCGCGAGCGGCACCGGCGTTCGCGCTATACAAGAGCACATGCGCCCCGCTGCGCCTGAGCCGCCTCCCCATCTCGTGCCAACAGCGCCGGATCCCATTGCTTCAGGACGCCATGCGCGGGTGGCGGTCGCCCTGGAATCCTCCCGCGTGACCCGCGAAACTGATCGCGGTCCGGCCGTCGTTGCAAGCGCAGCCGTCGACGGAATAAGCGATCAATGAAGGCCGAAATTGATCGACGGCGCCTGATCGCGCTGCTCGCGGGCTCGGTGCTGACGCACACGACGCTCGCCTCGGCGCTCGGGCCGGCGCGGCGGATGCCACGCGTCGACGCCCTCCGCCTGCAGGGAACGCTCGAGCGCTTGAGCACCTTCGGCCGGCCGGCCGGCGGCTCGTTCGCCGACGGAGTCAGCCGCGTCGCATACTCGGATGCCGATGTGGCGGGCCGCGCCTACGCGATGGCGCTGATGCGTGAGGCCGGGCTCGACCCCGGCATCGATGCCGCCGGCAATATCACCGGCCGGCGCGCCGGGAGCGGGCGGTCGCTGCCCCCGATCGTCATGGGTTCGCACATCGATTCGGTGCCGAGCGGCGGAAATTTTGACGGCCAGCTCGGGTCCATGGCCGCGCTCGAGGTCGTGCAGACCTTGAACGACCATCGGATCACGACACGTCATCCGCTCGAGGTGACGCTCTGGTCCAATGAAGAGGGTGGCCCGGTCGGCAGCGGCGCCACCGTCGCCGCGGTGCCGGCCGAGGCTCTCGACCGCAAGTTCGGCGGCATCAGCATGCGGGAGGGCTTGCGAAAGATCGGCGGCGATCCGGACCGGATCGCCGACGCCCGCCGAGCGCCGCGTTCCCTGCATTGCTACCTCGAGCTGCATGTCGAACAAGGCAACACTCTCGAGACGCACGCTGTAAAGATCGGCGTCGTTGATGGCATCGTCAGCATCGACGAGTATGACGTCGAGATCCGCGGCTTCGCCAATCACGCGGGCACCACTGCGATGGCGGAACGCCGCGACGCGCTGCTGGCGGCGGCGCAACTGGTCGAAGCGGTGCGCGACGTCACCACCCGGACTCCGGGCCGGCAGGTCGGCACCGTCGGGCGCTTCGAGGTGTTTCCGAATGCGCCGAACGTCATCCCCGGGCTGGTGAAACTATCGATCGAGTTTCGCGATCTGTCCGACGCGACCGTCGCGCGCCTCGGCGCCGAGGTTGCAGAGCGAGCGCGGCAGATCTCCGCACGGACCGGTACCGAGATCTCGATCGTGCGGTCCTGGCGTGACGACGCGGCGCTCGCCACGCCGGCGATCCAGCGTCAGATCGAAGCCTCCGCCGCCGCGCTCGGCCTCAACTCGATGCACCTTCCCAGCGGCGCCGGTCACGATGCCCAGAACCTCGCGAAACTCGGCCCGATGGGCATGATCTTCGTCCCGAGCGTCGGCGGTATCAGTCACTCGCCCAGAGAACTGTCCCGCTGGTCGGACTGCGCCGACGGCGCAGACGTCCTGTTGCAGACGGTGCTGCGGGTCGATCGGATCGAACTGGGAGCGGGCGCTTGACCCATTCGTCGCGCCCGAGCGGACCGTAGGAAACACGGCAGCGGCCAATGGCTGAGTCATCGGTCCGGCGCAAGGTCGTTTGACGGGAGGCGGTATGAACGACTGGCTGAACCGTCGTCTCGGCGCCCTCTGCACGGGCGTCGCCTTGATCGGACTCGGTCCGCTCGCACGTCCAGTTCGCGCAGACGGACTCGGAACCGTGACGGTGGAGGCAACGCCCCCCCGCTTTCAGCGGGATGATCTAGAGCCTTCCGGCCTGTTGGTTTCCATCAGAAGGCCAACGGGTTACCAACGAGATATGCGCTGTTCTGCAGGAAAACGCCGTGTGATTTCGGCGTCGAGGTCGACCGGAATTCTACCTGTGTTCCGAGCTTAGGAAAGTCCGCTGCGAAGGATCGCTACGAGATTGCCCGGCCAATGGCAGCAAGAATCACTCCACGCCTCATTGAATTGACGTATGAGGCGGCTTTGAAGTCTTTCTGGCGGAAGCAGGCTCTTCGTTCGTCCTCTACCCTCTCTGCGGCGAGTGCAGGAGATATTGCGAGAGATTCGGGTGGGTCACTAGGGTAAAACTGGAGACTAATTACCGAGTAATGTGCGAGCCCGCAAGAAGCTTACTTCTTTCTCCAACTCCTGCTTTTCTTGTTCAACTCGCTCAAGCTGCAGAGCGTAGAGATCGGAACTTACTTGGTGCACCGCCAGCACGATGTTTTCGATCTCGTCCGGGCGATACAACGTGCGGTCCCTTCTTTCCGACATCGCCAAGAAGCCCACCAACTCTGAGCGCCGAATCACCGGTACGGTTAGCGCCCACGAAAAAACCTCGAGGTGCAAGAAATGGTGCGCTTTGCGAGGTGTCCGCAGCTCGACTACGACGTCCATATCAGCGCCCAGTTGATGCGGGAAGGTGGAAAGCGTTGCTCTATCTAGGACAAATCCTGAGAGATGGTCGCGTCGGTATATGGCGCTACCTTGTGAGTCCACGTAACGGTCCAGCGCTTTCAGAAGGGCGTCAGCCAGCGCGTCCGGTTCCGAGAAATGGGGCACGGTCTCCATAAACTGCTTGAGCGCAGCGAGCCGATCATGGGACGCCCGGAAGAAGACACGTTCGACCGCGTGTTCAATCCCGTGCCGGACCCGGTGGAACACCAGATAGAGGGCGACGGCGATCGCGCCATCCACGAGAACATTGTCTTCCCGTTGCCTGATATGAATAAAGTGATCGAGAAGCCATTCAATGACTCCAAAGAGCACGAGCAGCAACGCCGTAAAAATAGCAAAAACGAGAGTGCGACTGATTACAAACCCAACGTCAATCACGCGATGGCGCAGAACGGCGTAGGTGAGAATCAGCACAGCGAGCGTGTACAAAGCAGTCAGAATGACACCCAAAAGTACTGCTGACGTCTCCGTTGGAGGTATGAACTTAAGCGACGAGGCGACGTCCAAGCTGAGGCTAAACAGGGCAATTAATACGGCTGCAAGAAGCCAACGAAACCTCTGGCGTGGCTCCCCTGTGATGTGACGCCAGGCATTCACAAAGGCGACTGCACAAAGGACGATCGCCGCAGATATGAGACCAGAACGCGCCGGCACAATAAGCCAGTCAGCCGCAAGCAAGGCTCTACCGAGCACGTACGGAGCGAACACGCCAATAACCCAAGCGCTCGAGACTCCAGTGAGAACAATCAACACTCTCAGGATGACGGGTGTTGCTCGACTGTAATAACCGCCCTCGAACGTTAGCGCGGTGTATGTCAAGGCGGCAGAAATTAAAATTGGGTCCGTGAGGTTCCATAACGAAGAGAGTTCCGCAACAAGACCGCTAGGAACCCCTTTGTCAAGCATTGCTCCTGCGCCAATTAACAGGGCACAGGCGAGTGCCAAGGCTGCGACGTCACGGCGCCGACGCAGGGCAATGACCACCCCAAGCACTAACATGACCAAGCCAAGGAAGTAGTTAAGAACGCCTTCTATGAGGCCCGATAGCGTTTCGACTGGATTGACTCGCACCGTGATGTTTCGCACGGTGCCGTGGTGTACAACCTGTAGCCGGAGCGTATCTCCCGGCCGCACCGAACCGCGCGGGGGACGTAGTAGAAGGTCACCTACGTCAACTTGGTGGGCGATAAGTGGTGACGACGTATCGATGCTCACGATTTTGTGAGCGGCGATCGTTCCGAAGTGGCTCGGGTCAGAGTGATACCCTAGTGCGTCGATTGCACCGGCGGCGCCGAATCGATACACGTGCTCGTAACAAGCAACGCCTAGGGCCAACACGGCAACGGCCAAAGCGACGGTCAGAATCTGCCAACTTCTCAGCAGCAGTGCCGAGCAGTCTTTGGGGCCGTGGGAGCCCACACCCTCAGCCGACTGCGACGCCCGCTCTTTTTCTGTCACTTCCGTCTCCCCCTGTGGAGTTGCCCCATCAGACCGAACAGGCCGCGCGTTGGTAACTGCGGAACCTGAGGGCCCGGGAAAACTGGACATTCAGGTCTGTGAGTCTGCGACCCGTCGGATGCCAATTCTGCTGCGAATGGGCGCGTTCCCCGAGGGCCCGCGCCGCGTTGGAACGCGTCGGGAAGGGTATTCGATGGGCCCGCTGGCCATCGAAGTGGCGCGTAACCCGCGGTTAGTGAAAACATTTACGACACGGCGGCCGCGGTCTACCCACGCAGATCCCCACAGATGTACGACTAGGCGCGGGCAAACGCCGCTACCGGTGCGGGCCGGCCTCAAAACCCCTGGCCTTCCCGCTTCTGTGCAACGAACTTACAGTTCAGGCGAGTTGGAGCGGCCATTAACATCCATGATGCATTAACCGACCGGTGAACCTCCGGTTCGGCAAAACCGCTAGTTCGACCGCTCCTTTCGGCGCCTGCAAGCCGGCGAGTGACAGGTTCACAGCGGCGCTACCCGCAGCTTGGGGTCGATAGCAGACGGACAGTGACCGGCTCCCAACAAACCGGACAGTTTGTTGGGAGCCGGTCACTAAACTGCCGTCGAAAACGGCAGGGACGTCAGCGCCTAGTGTAGCGCTTTACCACGCCTACCCGCCCTGTGTGTCGCGCGGCACGCCCTGTGCGGGCTCCTTACGTTGGGCCACTCCGGAGCCCTGTAACATGGCCGCCGGAGGTAGCCGATGGAGCGTGTCCCGTTTTCGCAGCGCGTAGGCGCCGTGGCTGTGCCGCAGGTCGGACTACAGGACATGCCCGATGAGCTGCGAATAGCCCTCTGGAACACATTCCAGCAATGGGTGTTTGCCAATGACGCACCGGGCTCGGACGAGCACGAACAAGCGCGCCACGCCACTGACCCGGGTGAGCTTGCCCAACTTAACACCGTCCCAGCTGGAGACTGCGCATTTTCACGAATCAGCGTACGATCAGACGCCGAGTCAGACGTGGATTCAACGACAGATGCGAACATTCGACGGCGCGTTCCGGGCTTACACAGGAGACTGACGAATGACGTCTTATATTGATTC
>JANXWS010000078.1 GCA_025351005.1 Pseudomonadota bacterium
TTCATCATCAACCCCCGTTCGTGCAAGCGGTGGGCGCTGGGTGCGTCAGTTGAAGTGCCGGCGTGTAGTTCGTTGTTGTGGAACCCAGCCCGGGCAGCCCCGGTCCCGCTCCAAGCTCACGACCGAAATATCCAGGATCTAGACCGCCCGGGGGAGATTGGAAGAAGCCCAGGTATCGCTTGCTCGACACGCCGCTCAGTCCTTGAGCGCCGTCATAGGGTGTCCATAGAAGTGTCCATGAACACTTTTCTCGACGCTCGTAAGTAATTGGTCGGGGCGGCGAGATTTGAACTCGCGACCCCTTGCACCCCATGCAAGTGCGCTACCAGGCTGCGCCACGCCCCGACCGGAGGGAGCGCCGCACGTCGGGCGGCGCTATTCAGACCCGATGGATTCTAGTCGAAGGCCGCGGCCGCGGCCACGCCGCCGCTAGCGGCGCAGCGCCTTCAGCAGGTCTTCGAGCTCGGTGCGCACCTGGCGCACGATCTGCTGGCTCTGCGATACGTCCTCGCGCGCCTCGTCCCCGGCGAGCCGCTGGCGGGCACCGCCGATCGTGAAGCCCTGGTCGTACAGGAGGCTCCGGATCTGGCGGATCACGAGCACGTCCTGGCGCTGGTAGTAACGGCGGTTGCCGCGCCGCTTGACCGGTTTCAGCTGCGGGAACTCCTGCTCCCAGTAGCGCAGCACGTGCGGCTTGACGCCGCACAGCTCGCTCACCTCACCGATCGTGAAGTAGCGCTTGCCGGGAATCGCCGGCAGCTCGGCGTTATTGCTTGGTTCCAGCATACGCCTCGACTCGCGCCTTGAGCTTCTGTCCCGGTCGGAAGGTCACGACGCGCCGCGCGCTGATCGGAATCTCCTCGCCGGTCTTCGGATTGCGCCCCGGGCGCTGGTTCTTGTCGCGGAGATCGAAATTGCCGAAGCCCGAGAGCTTGACCTGGCCACCCTGCGACAGCGCCGCGCGCACTTCCTCGAAAAACAGGTCCACCAGCTCGCGCGCCTCGCGCTTGTTGAGGCCAAGCTGGTCGAACAGCGCCTCCGCCATTTCCGCCTTCGTGAGTGCCATCTGTCTCGCGCCCGTGCTCAATCGCGAATAGTCGCGTTCAGGTCCTGCTGCAGCCGCCGACGCACCGCCGTCATGACGGCGTCCACGTCCGCGTCGGTCAGGGTCTTAGATTTATCTTGCAAAATCAAGCCAAAAGCGACACTTTTTCGACCGGATTCGATCCCCTGCCCCCGGTAGACGTCGAACAGTTTGAGTTCGCGCAATAGGCTAGACGCGACGACAGTAACAGATTCGCGTAACTGGCTGAAAGTGCAATGTTCCTCGACGACGACTGCCAAATCCCGGCGAACCGACGGAAAGCGTGACAATTCCTGTGCCCGCGGCAGCGCTGCGGGCCCAGTTATGTCCAATTCGAGTTCGAACAGCAGCGGCGCGGGTGCAAGGTCGAGCTCGCGCACGACCTCGGGGTGCAGTTCGCCGATAGAGCCGCAGCAGCGCTCGCCCCTGTAAATCCGGGCCGCGCGCCCCGGATGCAGGCAACTCTGCGAGCCGGCGACGAACCGGAACTCGTCGGGCGCGCCGGTTAAGGCAAGCAGTGCCTCGACGTCGCCCTTGACGTCGTGGAAATCGACCGGCGTTTTCAATGCCCCCCATTGTTCCGGCAGCGCGGCGCCCCAGGCGACGCCTGCGATACAGTCAATTTCTTTAAAATCATTATCTTGCATTATGAACTTCGCGCCATGCTCGAATAGCCGCACGCGCGCCTGCTGGCGCCGCAGGTTGTCGCCGAGCGCCTTCAGCAGCCCCGGCCACAGCGACACGCGCATCGCGGCGAGCTCGGCGGAGATCGGGTTCGAGAGTTGCAGTGCCGCGCTCTCCGGGAACAGACGTCGCTGCACCGCGGCGTCGACAAACGTGTAGGTGATGGCCTCGTGATAGCCGCGATCGACGAGCGCGAGCGTGAACCGCAGGACACCGACCTCGCCCTCAACAACCGTAGCCGGCCGCTGCGGAATCGGCAGGTCGAGTTCGGGGATTTCGTTGTAGCCGTAGAGGCGCGCGACCTCCTCGACGAGGTCCGCCTCCTGGAGCACGTCGAAGCGCCAGCTCGGCGGCGTGACCTGCCAGCCAACCGGCGCAGCGCTCACCGCCATGCCGAGCGCGCCGAGCATCGCCTCGACCCGCTCGTCTGGTATGGCGATGCCGATCAGCCGTGCCAGGGACGCACGGCGAAGCCCGATCGGCACGCGCTGCGGCACGTGTGCGGGATCGACTGTGAGCTCGACCGGACCCGGCACGCCGCCCGCGATCTCGACCAGGAGCCGCGTCGCGCGCTCGATCGCGCGCTCCTGGCCCGCCGGATCGACGCCGCGCTCGAATCTCTGCGAGGCGTCGGTCAGCACGCCCTGCCGCCGGCCGCGGCCCGCGACCGCATCGGGCGCGAACCAGGCGCTCTCGAGGAACACGTCGGCCGTGTCCGCGGCGATGCCGCTCTTCGCGCCGCCCATGATGCCGGCGAGCCCGACCGGCGCGACGGCGTCGGCGATCACGAGCATGTCGGCCTCGAGCGCGACGCGGCTGCCGTCGAGGAGCTCGAGCGTCTCGCCCGCCGCCGCCCAGCGCACGTCGATGCGCTCCTGCAGCCGGCGCAGGTCGTAGGCGTGCATCGGCTGGCCGAGCTCGAGCATCACGTAGTTGGTCACGTCGACGAGCGGTCCCAGGCTCCTGAGCCCTGCGCGCCGCAGGCGCTCGCGCATCCAGAGCGGCGTCGGCCGGCCGGCGTCGACGCCGCGGATCACGCGTCCCGCGAACCGGGCACAGGCGGCGGGCGCGAGCAGGCGCACCGGCAGCCGCTCGTGGCTGCCGGCCGGAACCGGCGCGGGCGCCGGCAGCGCGAGCGAGGTGCCGGCGAGCACGGCGAGCTCGCGCGCGAGGCCAAGCATCGACAGCGCATCGCCGCGGTTCGGCGTCAGGTTGATCTCGAGCACCGTGTCGTCGAGCGCAAGCACCGCGCGCAGGTCCGCGCCGGTCTCGAGCGCCGCCGGCAGCTCGAGGAGCCCATCCGCGTCGTCGCCGAGGCCGAGCTCGCGCGCCGAGCACAGCATGCCCGCCGACTCGACGCCGCGCAGCCGGGTCCGCTTGATCGTGATGCCGCCGGGAAGCGTCGCGCCGACGCGCGCGAGCGGCACCTTCATCCCGGCGCGCGCATTCGGCGCACCGCAAACGACGGATATCGGCGCGCCCTCGCCGTCCGCGACGCGGCAAACCGTAAGTTTGTCGGCGTCCGGGTGACGCTCGGTCGCGATGACCTCGCCGACGACGACGCCCGCGAACGGTGGCGCGGCGGGTGCGCGGCCCTCGACCTCGAAACCCGCCATCGTGAGCCGCGCGGCGAGCGCACCGACGTCGGCCTCGAGCCTGACCCACTCGGCGAGCCACTCGAGACTGACCTTCATGGTGGCCGCCTCACCGCGTCACGCCCGCTCGAACTGCGCCAGGAAGCGCAGATCGTTCTCGAAGAAGAGCCGCAGGTCGCTCACGTCGTAGCGCAGCATCGCGAGGCGCTCGATGCCCATGCCGAAGGCGTAGCCGCTCCAGCGCTCCGGGTCCAGGCCGCAGTTGCGCAGCACGTTCGGGTGCACGACGCCGCAGCCGAGCACCTCGAGCCAGCCGCTCTGCTTGCAGACGCGGCAGCCGCGGCCCTCGCAGAACGCGCACTGGCAATCGACCTCGGCGGAGGGCTCGGTGAACGGGAAGTACGACGGCCGCAGCCGGATCGCGAGCGGCTTCTCGAAGAACTCCGACACGAAGCGCCTGAGTATCGCCTTCAGGTTGGCGAAGCTGACGTCACGGTCGATGACCAGGCCCTCGACCTGGTGGAACATCGGCGTGTGCGTCTGGTCGGAATCGTTGCGGTAGACGCGGCCCGGCATGATCAGCCGCAGCGGCGGCGGCGTCGACAGCATCGCGCGCACCTGCACCGGCGAGGTGTGGGTCCGCAGCAGCCGGCCGTCGCCGAAGTAGAACGTGTCGTGCATCGCCCGCGCCGGGTGGTTGGCGGGGATGTTTAGCGCCTCGAAGTTGTGGAAGTCGTCCTCGACCTCGGGCCCCTCGGCGACGCCGTAGCCGGCGCCCCGGAAGATCTCCTCGATGCGGAGCCGCGTGCGCGTCACCGGGTGGAGGGCGCCGGCCCGCTGGCCGCGGCCGGGCAGCGTCACGTCGATCGCGGCGCCCGCGAGCTCCTCGGCGACGGCCGCGCGCTCGAGCACGCGCGCGCGGGCGCCGATCGCGTCGTGTAGCGCGGCCTTCGCCTCGTTGATGCGCGCGCCTGCCGCGGGGCGCGCCGCCGGCGCGAGCGCACCCAGCAGCTTCAGCTGCTCCGTGAGCGCACCCTTCTTGCCGAGCAGACGCACCCGCACCTGGTCGAGCGCGGCGAGGTCGGGGGCAGCCGTAATCTCGGTGAGCGCCGCGGCGACGAGGCTGCCGAGGTCCACGCGCTACTTCGCGCTGGCGGCCACGGCGGGCACTGCCGCCTTGATCTGCTCGACGATGGCGCCGAACGCGGCCGGCTCGTTGACCGCGAGGTCGGCGAGCGCCTTGCGATCGACGCCGAGACCGAGCGTCTTCAGGCCCGCGATCAGGCGGCTGTAGCTCAGGCCGTAGGCGCGGGCCGCGGCATTGAGGCGCTGGATCCAGAGCGCGCGGTAGTCGCGCTTCTTTATCTTGCGACCCTTGTAGGCGTACTGGCCCGCCTTGATGACGGCCTGCTTCGCGGTGCGGAACACCTTGCGACGCGCGTTGTAGTAGCCCTTGGCCTTGCCGAGGACCTTCTTGTGCCGCCGACCCGCGACGACACCGCGTTTTACTCTTGCCATTTCGCTCTCCTAACGGTGGTGCCGGTCAATGGTTCGGCAGCAGCTGGGTGACCCGGTCGACGTCCGTACGGTGGACCATCTTCCCGGACCGCAGCTGCCGCTTACGCTTCGACGGCTTCTTCGTCAGGATGTGACGCTTGTGGGACTGGCCGCGCTTGAAGCCCTTCGCCGTCTTGCGAAAACGCTTCGCCGCAGCCCTGTTGGTCTTCAACTTGGGCATCGACGCTCTCCTGCCGTGCGGCCACGCCGCCGGCGCTTTAATGACCCTGTCGCACCGTCCGCGACCTCGGCGGTCGCAGCGGGCTCGGGGCGGGCCTGCCGGGCCGCGTACCGTTGAAGGACGCGGCCCGGCCGGTCACTTGTGTCGCGGGCATCCGCCCGCGTCAACAACCGGTTCTCGCGCGCGAAGTCTCACTTCTTCTTCGGCGCGAACATCATCACGAGCTGCTTGCCCTCCATCAGCGGGTTCTGCTCGACCACGGCGTGGACCAAGAGGTCCTGCCCCAGCCGATCGAGCATCCGTCGTCCCACTTCCTGGTGGGCAAGCTCCCGGCCGCGGTAACGCAGCGTCACCTTGGCCTTATCGCCCTCGGCGAGGAACCGGATGATGTTACGCAGCTTGATCTGGTAATCATTCTCGTCGGTTCCCGGCCGGAACTTCACTTCCTTGACCTGGATCTGCTTCTGCTTGCGCTTCGCCGCGTGTGCCTTCTTGTTCTGTTCGAACAGGAATTTGCCGAAGTCCATGACCCGGCACACCGGCGGTTCGGCGGTCGGGGACACCTCGACGAGATCCAGTTCCTGCCCGGCGGCGAGCTGCAGGGCCTCGGCCCTGCTCATCACCCCTGCCTGGCTGCCGTCGGCAGCGATCACCCGCAGCTGCGGCGCGAGAATCTCTTCGTTGCGCCGGATGCGCTTCGTAGTTGAGATAAGTCAATCCTCCAAAGAATGACGGCCGCGGCCCGCGATGTCGGACAGTATGAGGGTCGCCACTGCTTCCAGTGACAGCACCCCCAGATCCTTGCCCGAACGCGTGCGCACGGCCAACGAGCGGGACTCGACTTCTCGGTCCCCCGCCACCAGCAGGTACGGGACCCGCCTGAGCGTATGGTCGCGAATCTTAAAGCCGACCTTTTCGTTGCGCAAGTCGGATTCGACCCGAACCCCCTGATTTTTCAGGAAATCAGTACAATTCTGCACGTACGCCGCCTGCCGATCCGTGATATTGAGCACCACCGCCTGCGTCGGCGCGAGCCACGGGGGGAAACGCCCCGCGTGGTGCTCGATCAGGATCGCGATGAAGCGCTCGAAGGAGCCGAGGATCGCCCGGTGCAGCATCACCGGCCGCCGGCGGCTGCCGTCCGCGGCCACGTACTCCGCATCGAGACGCTCGGGCAGCACGAAGTCGACCTGCAGGGTGCCGCACTGCCAGTCGCGACCGATCGCGTCGCGCAGCACGAACTCGAGCTTCGGGCCGTAGAACGCGCCCTCGCCCGGATTGAGCGTGTAGTCGAGGCCTGCGGCCTCGACCGCGGCACGCAGCGCCCCCTCCGCCCGGTCCCACGTGTCGTCCGAGCCCGCGCGCTTCGGCGGCCGGTCCGAGAACTTGACCCGGACGTCGGTGAAGCCGAAGTCGGCATAGATGCCGCGCAGCAGCGCGCAGAACGCGACGGTCTCGGCGTTGATCTGCTCCTCGGTGCAGAAGATGTGCGCGTCGTCCTGCGTGAACGCGCGCACCCGCATCAGACCGTGCAGCGCGCCCGACGGCTCGTTCCTGTGGCACGAGCCGAACTCCGCGAGCCGCACCGGCAGGTCGCGGTAGCTCGTCATGCCCTGCTTGAAGATCAGCACGTGGCCTGGGCAGTTCATCGGCTTGACCGCGAGCATCCGGTGCTCCGACTCGGCGATGAACATGAGCTCGCGATAGTTGTCCCAGTGGCCGGTCCGCTCCCACAGCGAGCGGTCGAGCAGCTGCGGGCTCTTGACCTCGCGGTAGCCGGCCGCCGCCAGCCGCGTGCGCATGTAGGCCTCGATCTCGCGCCACAGCGTGTGGCCGTGCGGATGCCAGAAGACGCTGCCGACGGCCTCGTCCTGCTGGTGAAAGAGCCCGAGCTCGCGGCCGATGCGCCGGTGGTCGCGCTTCTCGGCCTGCTCGAGGCGCTCGAGGTACTCCTTGAGCTCCGCCTCGTTCCGCCAGGCGGTGCCGTAGACCCGCTGCAGCATCTCGTTCCTGGAGTCGCCGCGCCAGTAGGCGCCCGCGAGCTTCGTGAGCTTGAAGGCCTTGAGCCTGCCGGTCGAGGGCACGTGCGGTCCGCGGCACAAGTCGATCCAGTCGCCCTGACCGTACAGGCTGATCGGCTGGTCCGCCGGAATCGCCGCGATGATCTCGGCCTTGTAGCGCTCGCCAATGCCGCGAAAGAACGCGACTGCGGCGTCCCGCTCCATCACGCGCCGCGTGACCGGCAGGTCCGCCTTGGCGAGCTCCTTCATCCGCAGCTCGAACTTCGCGAGGTCCTCCGGCGTGAACGGCCGCTCGAACGCAAAGTCGTAGTAGAAGCCGTCCTCGATGACCGGGCCGATCGTCACCTGCGCCGTCGGGTAGATCGACTGCACCGCCTGCGCCAGCAGGTGTGCGGTCGAGTGCCGGATCACCTCGAGCGCGGCCGGGTCCTTGTCGGTGACGATCGCGACCGTCGCATCGCGCTCGATCAGGAACGAGGTGTCGACGAGCCGGCCGTCGACCCGGCCAGCGAGCGCCGCCTTGGCGAGGCCCGGGCCGATCGCCGCCGCGATCTCGGCCACCGTGACCGGGCGGTCGAAGTGGCGCTGGCTGCCGTCCGGAAGGGTGATCGCAGGCATGGTCCCGATCGAGTCGCGCAAAGCGCACGAGTATAGAGGAACCGGATCTCAGCGTTCCTGCGGCTCACCGAGCGTCAGGCGCTCGCCGTAGCCGGTCAGCTCCAGGTAACCCCGGCCGATCAGCCGGCCCGCCGTGCGCGCCTCGACCGCGCCCTCCCAGTACACGGCGCCGGTCGTCAGCCGCGAGTCGCTGACCTGGTCGTCCATCAGCGGCGCGAGCGCGAAGCCCATGGGTCCTGCACGCACCTGCCACTCGACCGGATAGTCGGCGTCGTCCTGCACCGAGTGCCAGCGCCGACCGGGCACGAACTCGATCTCGGACGGTGCGAGTGCGCGCGTGGCCCCGTCCGCGGATCGCAGCGTGCCGCCCGCCCAGCGCGCCCGACCCTGCGCGTCGCGGATCCGGAACGCCATCAGCGCGCCGCCGTCGGTCAGGTTGAGCCCGATCCAGTCCCAGCCGACCGACTCGGCGTCCAGGTAGCTCGACGACCACTCGTGGTCGAGCCAGGCGCTCCCGGTCACATCCTCCGCGCGACCGTCCCGAACGAGCCGCCCGCGCACGCGCAGCTGCGGCAGGCTGTAATAAAGACTGGCCGAGGCCGGCGACGGTCCCTTCTGGCTGTAGCCGCGCGCGCCGTTCAGCAGCGGCGGCCCGGCCGGCTCGAGGGTGAGCTCGAACGCGAATCCCTCCGCGTGCACGACCGCCGTAAGCGCGCCGTCGCGCTCCTCGAGCACCCAGTCGCGGACGTGCACCGCGAGGCGTCCCTGTTCGGCCGCGGCGAGCCCGAGACCCTGGCGGGCGATCCGCTCGCCGTAGCGCAACCGGCCGCGGGCCGGATCGCTGACGGCCGCATGCGCGATCAGCAGCTGGTGAGCCGCGAGCGCGCTTGGGTTGTCGCGCCCGGCCGCGGGCCGGATGCGGAAGAACGTGAGCTGGAACCCTCGCGGCTGCCGGCTCGCGGTCTCGAGCCAACCGGTCACGTACCACCACTCGATCCGAAAGTCCGGATGGGCGCCCGCGTCGGCGGGCAGGCTGACGGCGGCGGCCGGCGTCACGGCCGGGTATTCGGCCAGGTCGCCTGCCCGAGCGGCCGCGGCCGCCACCCCGAGCGCGGCCGACAGTGCGAGCGTCGCACCCGCCAGCCCTCTCACCAGTCCTCCCGGACCGCGCGCACGGCCGAGTCGCCGGTCGCGAGCCGGCCGGCGAGGCACGCCGTCAGCGCCGAGGACGCCACCAGCACGAGCGCGATCAGCCCGAGCTGCCCGAGCGGCACGACGTAGTCGAGACTCCAGTGGAACGACTGGCGGTTCACGGTGTAAACCAGCACGAGGCTGAGGACGGCGCCGACCAGGAGCCCGTAGCCAGCACCGACCGCGCCGAGCAGCGCGCCTTCGCCGGAGAGCATCGCGACCACGTCCCGTCGCCTCAGCCCGACGTGGCGCAGCATGCCGAACTCGGCACGACGCGCGAGGGCCTGCATCGCGAACGCGAAGCCGACGCCGAGCAGCCCGATGCCGACCGCCACGGCCTCGAGCGCGTAGGTGATGGCGAACGCGCGGTCGAACGCAGCGAGCGAGCGACGCTTGAGATCGCCGGCCGCGACGAGCTGCAGCGCGGGCCCGATGCGCAGCGCCGTCCGGATACGGTCCGCGACGGCAGCCACCGTCGCTCGTGGCAGGAGCCAGACGCCGCCCTCGGAGTAGCGCTGCTCGCCGGCGAGCGCCTCGAAGGTCGAGCGCTCGATCACCACCGTGCCGTTGCTGCGGGCGTAGTCCCGCCATACCCCTGCGACGACGAAACGCCTCGCGACGCCGCCGATCGGCAGCTCGAGCACGGCGCCCGGCACCGCGCCATAGAGGTCCCGCATCCCCTCGGACACGTACGCGAACGGCAGCGCCGGGTCCGGGTTCGATGCGCGCTCGACGAGCGGCAGGCCGGCCGCGGCGCCGGCGAGCGGGCGCGCGATCAGCGTGACCGGCGGCCGCTCGGGCGCGAGCGAGACGGTGAGCGAGCGCCGCAGCTCCGCGCGCGCGACGCCCGGCAGCGTCGCGAGCAGGGCCGCATCGCCCGCGGTCAGGTAGCTCGTGTCGCTCGCCGGCCCGATCCGGAGATAGAGATCGGCCGGCAGCACCTCGCCCAGCCAGCGGTCGAACGAGTCGCGGAACGAGTGCACCATGATCGCCATCGCCACCATCAGGCTGAAGCTGACGACGATCGCGGCGAGGCTGACCGCCGACTGGGCGATGCCCTCCCGGAGCTTCGCAAGCACGAGCGCGGGAAGCGGACGGCGCGGTGGCGGCAGCCAGGCGAGCGCGCGGCCCGCGAACGCCGGGACCAGCAGCACCGCGCCGAGCAGCAGGAGCGCGATCGAGGCGTAGCCGAAGAGCGGCAGGCCGCGAACTGGCGGACCGAACGCGCAGCCGCTACCGGCGGCAAGGAGCGCGACCGCCAGCCACGGGCTTGCGTCCGCCTCGCCCGGCGACCCCGCGTCCCCGGCGCGCAGCGCCCGCGCTGGCGGTGCGGCCGCGGCGCGCGCCGCCGGCAGCCAGGCGCCTGCGACCGCGACCAGCACTCCGAGGCCGACGAACGCGGCGAGCAGCAGCGGGCTTGCTACTACCGGCACCGCGGCCGAATCGAACAGCCCGGCGCCGAGATCCGCGCCAAGCGTCGCGAGCACGCCGCGCGCGACCAACCAGCCGAGCGCCGTGCCGAGCGCGCCGCCCGCAGCGCCGACGAGCGCCGCCTCCGCCAGCACCGCGAGCCGGACCTCGAAGCGGCGCACGCCGAGCGCCCGCAACAGGGCGAGTTGCTGGCGCCGCCGCAGCAACGCAAGCGCCTGGCTCGCGAACACCAGGAACGCGCCGGTCAGGAGGGCAACGAGCGCGAGCATGTCCAGGTTGACGCGGTAGGCGCGCGTCAGGCTGGTCGCACGACCCTCCTCCATCGCCGGCGTGACCGCGTCGACCCCGGCCGGCAGCGGGAGCGTGGCCCTGAAGCGCCCGGCGTCGACGCCCGGCGCGAGCGCGAGGTCGATGCGGTCGAGCCGCCCGAGCGCGCCAAGCGTCCACTGCGCCGAGCCTATGTCCATGATCCCGAGCCGACCGGCGTACACGCCCTCAGGCAGCACGACGACGACGCGCAGCCGACGGACGTCTTCGGCGACCCGCACCGCGAGCACTCCGCCGCGCCCGACGCGCAGCTCCGCCGCCGCGCGCGCGCTCAGTGCGATGGCGTCCGGCTCGAGCAGAGTGAGCAGGTGCCGCGCGAGGCTTGCGTACAGCGCCGGTTGCAGGGCGCCGGCGACGAACGGGTCAATGCCTCGCACCGGCAGCGTGCCGCCAGCGGCGAGCGACACCTCGCGCTCGACGACCGGGCTCGCGACGCGCACCTCGGGCCGGCGTGCGAGCTCCGCGTACAGCTCCTCGGGGAAGCCGCCGCGACCGCCGCGCACGGCGAGGTCCGCGGTGCCGGCGAGCTCGCGCGTCGCGCGTCCGAACTCGGCGAGCGCACTCTCGTTCAGCAGGTAGACACCCGCCGTCAGTGCGATGCCCAAGGCGATCGCCACAATCGCGACGACGAGCCGTAGCGGCCGGTCGCGGAGCTGCGCCGCGAACACGGCGAGCGCAATCCGCGTGCCGCCGTCGCGGTCCATCAAGCGACCGCCAGCGGCCGCAGCGTGCGGCCGTCGAGCTCGTAGACGCGGTCGGCACTCGCCGCCGCGGCCCGCGAGTGCGTGATCAGCAGGCCGGCGCCGCCCTGCGCCTTGACCTGATTGCGGAGCAGCGCGAGCACCTGGGCGGCGCTGCGCGGGTCGAGGTTGCCGGTCGGCTCGTCGGCGAGCACGAGCCGCGGGCCGTGCACGAGCGCCCGAGCGATCGCGACGCGCTGCAGCTCGCCGCCCGAGAGCTCGCGCGGCAGGCGCGCGGCGGCCTCCTCGAGTCCGACCGCGGCGAGGACCGCGCGCACGCGTTCCGCGACGGTGGCCGGCGGCCGGCCGAGCAGCTCGATCGGCAGCGCCACGTTCTTCGCGACCGACAGGTACGGCAGGACGTGGAACGCCTGGAACACGAACCCCATCGAGTGCCGGCGCACGAGCGTCAGCGCATCGTCGTCGAGCGTCGTGAGCTCGCGGCCATCGAGCCGGACCGAGCCGGCATCCGGCCGATCGAGGCCCGCGATCACGTTGAGAAGCGTCGACTTGCCGATGCCGGACTCGCCCATGATCGCGACGTACTCGCCCGCGTCGAGCGTGAACGACACTCCGTCGAGCACCGGCGGCCGGTCCGGGCGGAAGCGGCGCACGAGGCCGTCAATCCGGAGCAGCGGTTCCGCCATCTAGCGCGCGCCGGCCGGGACGAAGTAGAGATCGATGCTCTTGCCGATCCGCTCGCGGCGCGGGTAGGCATCGAGCCAGCCGAAGCGCCCGGGCGCGCGGATGCGGGCGAGCGCGGTGATGGCGATCCAGCCGGTCGCGCGCTGGTCCGGCGCGAGCAGCACGTACGGCGGCAGCCCCTCGTAGCGCAGGTCGGCGGTGCCGAGGTAGGCGAGCGACGCCGACGGTGCGCCGAGCTCGTGCAGGCGGCGCGCGAGCCGTTGCAGGTCCTGTCCCCAGTCGAGGTCGGAGTCGACGAGCACTCGCTCAGGCTCGGGGGCCAGCACGTTAAAGTACGCGAGGTAGTCCGGCCAGCTCGCGGCGGTGATCACGAACTGCGCGCCGACGACGGCGACGAGTACCGCCCCGCCCGCCGCGCGCCCGGCACCGGCCGGGCGCATCGCGAGCCAGGCTGCGGATTGCTCGACGATGACCGCCGCGCCGATCGCGAGCAGCGGATAGAGCACCAGCAGATGCCGGACGCCGATGTTGATGTGGCTGACCGCGATCGCGAAGCCCATGACGAGGACGAACAGCAGCGGCAGCGCGAGCGCGCTGCCGCAGCGGTCGGCGAGGCCGCGGCGCAGCAGCAGCGCGAGCCCCGCGAGGCCCGTGAGCAGCAGCGGCAGCGGTGTCTTGACGAGCAGTGCGACCGGGTAGAAGTACCACCAGCCGGCGAGGCGCTGCTGGCCCAGCAGGTACGAGAGATGGCCGTTTTCGTTGTGGACCTGCAACGCCTCGATGCCGCCCAGCATCAGCGGCAGCGCTTCCGGCACGCGCACGCGCGCGAACAGGGCGTAGGCCCAGTCGTGCAGCGTGCCGCTGGCACCGAACAGGTACCAGAGCGCCTGGTTGAAGCGGTGCGTCTGGTCGGTCAGATAGATCATCCGGCCGCCGTAGGCGGCGGTCAGCACGGCGACGACGAGGAGGCCTGCCGCGGCGGTGCCGCAGAGCCAGCCGGCCGGCCCGATGGGCTGGCGCGCATCGGCGAGACCGCGCCGCTCCCAGTACCGCAGGAGAAGCAGCACGCAGCCGCCGAGGCCGCAAAACGGCAGCGCCGAAAGCTTCGTGCCGAGCGCAAGGCCGAGGGCGAGCCCGAGGACAACCGCATCGCGGAGCCGGCCGGACTCGAGCCAGCGTCGCGTCGTCCAGAGAGCCAGCAGGCAGGTCGCCGCGGCGGCGACGTCGAGCGTCGCGAGCGCGCCGTGCCCGATCACGGCGGGCGTCGTCGCGACCAGGGCCGCCGCGAGCAGCGCGCCGCGGGCGCCGGTCACGGTTCGGCCCCACAGATAGGTGACGACGATCAGGAGTGCGAGGAACGGCAGGGCCCCGGCGCGCGCCAGCGTCAGGTACAGGCCGTAGTGGCCGCTGTTATAGAGAATGGCCACGCCCTCGGGCCGGCCGTCCGGTGGCGGGCTGCCCTGCGAGCGCGCGCCGGCGAGGTACGGGCCGATCGCGAGCAGCACGCGGGCGATCGGCGGATGCTGGATGTCGTAGCTGTAGTGGCCGCGGTCGAGGAGCGCCATGCCGGCCGCGATGTGCTCGGGCTCGTCCCAGGTGTGGCCGAATACATGCCAGGTCGAGGCGGCCAGACCGCAGCCGAGAGCGGTCACGAGCGCGAGCACGATCAGCGTCGTCCGGCGTGCGCGGGTGGACTCGGGCATGAACGACGACCGGATGGCAGGGATGCCATGATAACGACTACGGCGTGAAGACCGGCCCGAGATTCACTATCCTTGGCCCCGGATGGAAGCATTCCTCGTCTCGGCAGGCGTGGTGGCGCTCGCCGAGGTCGGCGACAAGACGCAGCTGCTCGCGTTCGTGCTCGCGGCCCGGTTCCGGAAGCCCGGCCCCGTGATCGCCGGCATCCTGACCGCGACGCTGATCAATCACTCGATCGCCGGTGCCGTCGGTGGCTGGGTGGTGCACGTGCTCGGCCCCGACGTGCTTCGGTTCGTGCTGGCGGCCTCGTTCCTGGGCATGGCCGGGTGGTGCCTGATTCCGGACCGTCTCGAGCCCGATGCAGGGCGGGCCGCCCCGCGCTATGGCGCCTACGGCACAACGGTGATGACGTTCTTCCTGGCCGAGATGGGCGACAAGACGCAGCTCGCGACCGTGGCGCTCGCTGCCAAGTACGCGACCGTCTACGCGGTCGTCGCCGGCACGACCGTCGGCATGCTGCTCGCCGACGTGCCCGCGGTGCTGCTCGGGGACCGGCTGGCCGGCCGACTGCCGTCCCGCCCGGTACGGGCGGTCGCGGCGCTCGTGTTCGCGGCGCTCGGAGCGGTTGTCCTGGTGAACGGGGCGGGCGGATTGCTGGGCTAGGATCGGTCCAGTATCCTTGCCCGCCGCAATCGGGTCCGGGCGCGTAGCTCAGCGGTAGAGCACTTCCTTGACATGGAAGGGGTCACAGGTTCGATCCCTGTCGCGCCCACCAAAAACAAGGACTTACATCTACACCGGCGGTTCATACGGCATTGGTAGGGCATATTGACCCTCGCAGAATGAACTCGGGGGAGTAGGCCATACCGTTTTGAGCGGATTGACATCCCCGCGAGGAACCTATCATATTGATAGGTGCCCTACGGAAGCGACGGCGATGTCCGATCAGAATGTGGTAGCCAAATTCAGGCTGACGGCGGCGAAGGCTCAAGAGCGGATCCGACAAGCGGCGACGAACTCGGCGAATGTCGTGATCACGGAGCACGCGGAGAAGCGTCTCCAACAGCGCGGCCTGACGACTCGGGACCTGAGGACGATTCTGACGGACGGCTACGTGGACGACCCTCCCGACGAAACGGAGTCTCATGACTGGAAGTGCAAGGTGACACGAACGATGCCCGGCGGCCGAATCGCCGGTGCGATTACGGTGATCGTCGCAGGCGGACGATTGATCGTCATAACAGCGGAATGGGAGGACGGAAAGTGACCACCACGAAGACCGTCCGACATGTGGGCGAGGCGGATGTCCAGCCGTTCCACTACACGGCGTGCGGCCTGGACAACGTGTGGCTGCTTAGCGGCTACGAGAGGGAAACTACTTCGTACGGCGATGGTGTGTCGATTCGACACATGGACCACCTCCACGAGATGATTGCGCGCGGCCTGATTACGGAAAAAAAGACTTTGAGCGGAAAGGAATTCAGGTTCCTGCGCAAGGAGATGGGCCTGTCGCAGCTTGAGCTGGCCAAGCGAATGCGGATGAGCGACCAACAACTCGCGCGGTGGGAGAAGGCCGAGAGCGAGTTGCCGGGCCCCGCTGATCTCCTCGTGCGCGTGCTGTACTGCGAGTCTCTTGGGATCAATCTGCCGATGAAATTCAACGAGCTTGCCGATGCGCTCGCGGAGATGGATTCGGCGCCGGACGCCCGCGTTGAATTTTTCGAGACGAAGAAGGGTTGGCGCGAAAAGAAGGCGGCCTGAGACTCACGGATCACGGAGGATGGTTGTATTGCCAGGAAGACGGTCGACTTCAATGAGTCGGGTATCAGCAAGTTACCGAACGACAAGCCCGCGACGTATCACATTCAGACGGACGGCGGCCGCACCAACTACGTCGGCGTAGCGAAGCGCGGCCGTCTTCAGGATCGGCTCACCGAGCACCTGCCGGGTGCAACGGACGCCATACCCGGCTCACGCGTTCAGATTCGGCAGCACAATTCGATCGAAGCCGCGAAATCGCATGAGACGCGCGTCATTGCGCGAACGAAACCGCGGCACAACGTGCAAGGGACATAGTCCGCGCTGTTTGACGCGACGGACACGAGAGCCATAGGGTTCCGCCCGCGAAACGTCCGCCGCCGCCAAACGGAAAGAGATGTCCGGCCAGGTAGCGCGGCCTACGCCGCCTCCCTGAGCCCCTCGCCGAACAGCTTGAGGAAGACGTCGACGCTCGGATGCCTCGGCGCCTGGCGCCACTGCGTTGGCCGCATCAGGTAGATCGCGAACGCCCTGCAGGCCTCCCCTCTTGAGCATCTGTCGCGATGCCGGCACCCATCGCATGGTGCTGGCTCGACAAGGGGCACGTCGTCGAACGGCGCTCGCGGGATCTGGATCGGCTCTGACGTCCGATCGGCCGGCGGCGCTCCATGCTTGGCGCGAATCGCCGCGAGTGTCGCTTCGACGTCGGCGTCGGTGAACGGCCGCGACGCCGTGCTGGAACCCATCTTCCTCACGTCCCACAGCCTAGCTGAGCTGGCCCGCTCACGGCTGTGCGCTTGGG
Organism: Pseudomonadota bacterium; assembly: GCA_025351005.1. Lineage (GTDB taxonomy): Bacteria > Pseudomonadota > Gammaproteobacteria > Steroidobacterales > Steroidobacteraceae > CAIKZZ01. The sequence continues at coordinate 16,336 of JANXWS010000078.1, forward strand.
CTCGGCGCGGTTCGAGAATCTTCAAACATTGCCTTGGTGCCGTCGACCATCTTCTCGACCACTGGCTTCTTGAACGGCTTCCATCCCGACAGCATCTTACAGCCCTCCGGCGAGATGCCCCCGTTCCGAGTGATACGGAACACTTCCTCCGTCAGGAGGTTGATCGTCAGCGTCGTGGAGGCGCACAGCGCGGCCGTTTCGGCTACTACTTCCTGCTTCGTCCAGCTCGTCACTATATAGTCCGTCAGCTCCACGTCGAGGTAATTCACGTGTTGTAGCCTCGCCCACGCCTCAGTGCATCGCGCCGCTGCGCTTTCTCACAGATAATCCGTGCGGTATTCACCGGATCAGCGATCCGCTCCCCCGGCGTTCGCGAGTCAGGGATCGTCCACGTACCTCTAGCCTGCACACCGATGTCGATCTCGGTCACGAGAAATGGCCCCCCGCTGACGCCGCGAGCCTCCGGCGGCGCGTCATCGCCGCGAGCCGCGCTCGCGATGTGCCCAATTGCGACGGCGAACGCCAGCGCGATCCGCAGCCGTGTTCGCCAAGCCCTGCCCCGCGCCGGCAGTGCACACCTAAGCACTCAGGCTCCGGGAGCGACGTCGCGCCGGCTCGCGTTAGCGCGTCGTGTCGGAACCCGTGCGCTGTTCATGGCTTGGTCTCCGGTTGCACCGTGGTGACCCCGTTGTCCGGTCGCATTACGACCGCGCCGGCATGCTGGACGCACTTAAACGTTATCGACGCCCCCCCGAAGCGGACGCCAGGCACATTGTTCTGCATCGATTGGGTGACGAGCTCGAACTCTCGACCCTGTGCGGCGCAAAACTGGTTGCCCTCAACCATCAATTTCCCGGCGACAGCGCTGACGTCACCGAAAATACCCGCCGTGTTGGTCTTCGCGGCATAGTACGTATCCGCGCCGATCCTCGTAGGCGCCGTACTTGCGCAGCCCGCGAGCGTCGCGGTGACAATTACGAGTATGCGTCGCATGTTTGTCGCTCCTTGCGCCTCCGCGCGTCGCTTTCAAGCCCCTTCACCGACGTGTGGGGCGCGCCTCGGGCGCCGACGCTCGTCGACTCTCCGGAGCCAGAGACGTTGAGCCTCACGCCCGGGAGCATCGTCAAGCGGCAGCGAAGGCCCATGCGCCGAGTCTACCGCGGTGCTAAAGCTCAGGCGGGTGGGCGAGATCCGCGGACCAGCACCGCAATACTGGACGGACGAGCGCTACCGCGCAATCGTCGCCGCGCACGTCGAGCCCCTCGAGACGGCGGCCAAGTTCGAGGCCCACGTCAACGCCAAGCGGCGCGAAATCGTCAACGCCGCGGTGAGCGTCCGCCGGGCGCGGGCGCTGTCACGAGTGCGCCGATTCCTTGGGCTCACCGTGCCGGTCGCCGTGATGCTCCTGCTCGTCTACGCCTTCCCACGGTACTGGCCGATCGCCATCGCGGCGGGGTTTGCGCTGCGCTACGTACTCGCGAGGCTCAAGAGTGTTACCACGGCGGCATCACGACGCGCCGAGGCTTCGGCCCTCGAGGAAGCGCGACCGATCCTTCAGCCGATGGAATCCTTACTCGCGCACGCAATCTGCCGGCGCGACTCTGCTTCGTCCGCGATCTGGCAGGCATGGGATGCGTATTGCGTGAGCTTCCCCGGTTATCCGCCCGACTGGGACGAGCGCAGCCGCGCCGTCCGCAATCGCGACGGGCGCGCCTGCACTCGCTGCGGGTGGCCCCGCGGCTACCGAATCCGCCGGCGCAATCTCCACGCGCACCACAGAGTCCCGCTGTCACGCGGCGGCGACAACTCATTCGAGAATCTCGTGACGCTGTGCCACATTTGCCACCGCGCCGAGGACGGTCCCGGACACAAAGCGATCATATATCGGCGGCGTGCTCGTCAATGAAGCGCTCGGGTTCGAACTGACGCTGTGGTCAGGGCGTCGTGATCTAACCCACGGCGTCAGCGACGACTACAAACTCGGCACGCCAGCCCTGAGGAACTATCGGCGCACGGTCGGGCACACTGATTCGACAGAGGCTTTCAACCTAAGTGACGGCACGGCGAGAACGGAAGTGCGAACCCATTATTTCGATGATGGGTCGAGTGAAATCTATTCTGCCGCCGTCGTCCCGACGTGGGAGCCAGTGTCTCCGGACACTGTCCACGACAAATTGATGCGGTACGGACGCGCGTTGACGGCCTCATAGGATTCGACGGTATCGAGGTCCAGGTTGGGCCCCCACCCTCCCACAAGCCAGCACACCTTTGCGGACGTCGCCCGCCACCGTCATGTTTCGGGCGTGTGGTGCGCAACGTATCAGTGCTGGACAGATCTCAACCGAGTCGAGCTCACGCTCCCGTCGCTCGATACACATCAAGGTCAGCGCGCTTGCCCGCACCTGGCCCGGACTGAAGCTAACGCTGCGCAACAAACCGCGGCAGAGCGCGGACCGATCGAGCGGCCCTTACCGAGCTCGATCAATTCGCCGGCCGCGGCCGGGAACCCCGGCCGCGCCAACGAGGCGTTCAGGCTGAACCGCCGCCCCTAGCGATCCATTCGTCGACGAGCTTGTCGAGCAGTGTCAGCGGCACGGCGCCGTTCTCGAGGACGACCGCGTGGAAGTCCTTGAGCTTGAACTTGTCGCCGAGGGCCAGCTTGGCGCGGTCCCTTAGCTCGAGGATCTTGAGCTGGCCGACCTTGTAGGCACACGCCTGCCCGGGCAGCGACATGTAGCGTTCGACCTCGGTGACGACCTCGGTCTCGGGCATGCCGGTGTGGCTCACCTCGAAGGCAATCGCCTGTTCGCGCGTCCAGCCTTTCGCGTGCAGGCCGGTGTCGGCAACGAGGCGAACGGCACGAAGCATCTCGTCGCGCAACCGACCGAGGTCACCCCACGGGTCGCCCTGGTACATGCCAATCTCCGCCGCCAGCCGCTCCGCGTACAGCGCCCAGCCCTCCGCATACGCCGAATACAGCGTCTGCTGTCGGATCAGCGGCACGCCCTTCAGGTTCTGCGCGGTCGAGATCTGGAAATGATGGTCGGGGATGCCCTCGTGGTAGGTCACGCTCTTCATCGACCACATCGGAATCTCGTTGGTGTCCCTCAGGTTCGCAAAGTAGGTCCCGGGCCGCGAGCCATCCATCGCGCCCGGCTGGTAGTAGGCGCCCGCCGACCCCTTCTCGGCGGAGACCGGGACGCGTTCGACCGTCAGGCGCGTCGGCGGCAGCGTGCGGAAGTACTCGGGCATCCGTGCGCTGACCTCGTCCAGGATCTGCTGGTAACGCGCGAGCGCCTGCTTCCTGCCGTCATCCGTGTTCGGGTAGAGGAAGCGGGGATCCTTGGCGAGCGCCTGCACCCGTTCGGCGACGCTGCCCGCGGTCATGCCCTGGGAGCGCAGCAGCGCGTCCATCTCTGAATCGATGCGCGCCACCTCGGCGAGGCCGAGCTCGTGGATCTTGTCGGGCGAGTAGTCGGTGGTCGTCATCTCGCGCAGCGCGCGCGCGTAGTAGGCGGCGCCGTCCGGCAGCCGTCCGACGCCGGCGCTCTGCAGCGCCGCTTCGGGCCGTAGCGCCTCGAGGGCCGCGCTCATGCGCGCGTAGGCGGGATAGACGCCGGTCGTCAGCGCCGCGACTGCCGCCCGCTCGAGTTCGGCCTTGAGCGGATCGTCCAGCCCCTTGGCGCTCTTCATGCGAGTGACGAAGCTCGTCACCAGCGCGTTCTCCTCCGGCTTCGGCCTGACCGTATCGGCGATCACGGCCTCGGACTTCTCGAGCAGGGAAATCGGCAGCACGACCCCGGCCTTCGCCTGCCGCTGCATCTCGGCCGTCAGTGCGTCGAGCTTGCCTCCCATCGCCTCGAGCCGCTTGACGTAGTTGCGCGCCGTCTTCTCGTTCTTCACAACGTGGGACGACTGCAGGAAGCTCGCCAGCTGCACTTCCGTGCCGAACATCGGGCTGATCGGATACAGCCCCTCGGATGACAGCCAATCGAACGGCTTGTACGAGAGCCCGGTCTCCTCCAGGTCGACCAGGATGTCGTAAGTAATCTGCTCCTGGCGGTCGAGCTTCGCCCGGTCGAACTCGTGGACCTCCTTGAGGAAACGCTCCGCGAGCGCATAGTCATCGTCACGCTTGGCAACGCCGACGGCGGCGAGCTTGCCCGAGTGATGATCGAAGATGGTGCCGTCGGCGATGCCGACCTGCGTGAACAACTCCGGGTTCCTGACGAGCGTCTCGATCATCTGGCGGTTGGCGAGCAGGTTGAGCGTAAACGGCTTGCCCCACACGATCTTGTAGGCCGCGAAGCCGACGACCACCGCGAGCGCGAGTGCCGTCCAGCCGGCGATGCGCCATGCTTTTTTCATCTTGAGATTCTCCCGTGGGTAAAGCGGCACGCGGCGGCGTTGGCCCATCTCGCGACCGTAGTAAAGCGATTATCCCTGTGCCGCAGCGCACGGTTCAAGCGCGGAGCACCGTTCGTCGCACGCGGGAGGCCAGCCGTCGCAACGCCGCAGTCGCGGGCGTCCCGCCAGGGTGGCTTTGACCGTGGTTAACACCATCCACCACGCGTGGGTGATCTGCGGTCTGGCCGCCCCCGGACGCCGCTCTGGGGGGCGTCGGGGCGTCCCCGTCCGCCCCCGTGCCCGGCAGGCCGGCGGTCGTCCGCGTAGCGTGCGGGACCGGACCGAGAGGTGGGCGCCGCGGACGGCTACCGACACGGGCGCGCTTCGTTCGCCGACGTGAATGCGGATTCCGGGCCGGATGCGCAGCGAGCGGCGGCAGCGGGGGAACCCCATGCGGTACTGTCCGCCCGCCTCGCCGCTCGGGTTACGTCGGACCCTCTGCCGCCGACTGCGGGCCCGCCTCCGGGCACCCGTCCAGCCGGACGGTCGCCTCGACCGGGCCGCCGCTACAGCTTGATGTAAATCCTGTTTCGGTCGAGGGCGTAGGCCGCCACCCAGCAGAACGCCATGAACGCGATGGCGTACAGCAGCGAGCCGGGCTTGTCACCGGCCCACGACGCGAACCCTCCCTCGTACAGCCACCGGAACAGAGATTGCTGCCCGACATGAATGACGAACAGCATCACCATCGCGACCTCGCTCACCACATACACGAACAGCGCATTGCGGCCGAACACTTCGAAGAAATACGTCCAGCTCCGCGTCGGCAGCAGATCGACGAGATATAGAAGCGTCGCAAGGGCGCCGAGGTCGATGCCGACGGTGCAGAGCACGTACGAGCTGGTCCAGAGCTTCTTGTTCATCGGAAATGCCGGGTTCCAGCAGATCGCGACGATCACGCAGGCGGCACCAACCATCAGCAGCTTGGCAATCGTCTCGTAGCTCGCACCCCGTTCGCGGACGAAGCAGCCGGCCAGATAGCCGGCGAGGACGTTGACGACGGCCGGCAGCGTACTCAGGATGCCTTCCGGGTCAAAGGCGATGCCTTCGCCGTGGTACAGGTGGGCCTCGCCGAGCAGCAGCCGGTCGAGCTTGAGTTCCGCGTTGCCGGTGAGCGAGTAGTCGCCGAAGGTACCGAGCAGCCACCAGTACCCGAGCAAAGCGGCGATGCCGAACGTCACGGCACCGGTGCGCCGGCCGAAATGCACGATCAGTGCGGCGATCCCGTAGCCGAGCGCGATCCGCTGCAATACGCCGAGAATGCGCGTGTGCGCGACCGGCGCGAACGCCATCTGTCCCGTGGCATCCGTCCGGAAGAACGGAAACCAGTACAGCAGGTAACCGCACAGGAAAAGGAACACCGTCCGCGTCAATATCTTGCGCAGGACCGCGCCGTCTCCCAGGCGCTCGTGCTTGTCGAGGGAAAAGCTGAGCGCGGCACCGACGACGAACATGAACGTCGGGAACACGAGGTCGGTCAGCGTCAGGCCGTGCCAGGCGGCGTGCAGCAGCGGCGCATAGGACCGGGTGTCGCTGATCGACATGTTGACGACGATCATCAGCGCGACCGTGAGTCCGCGCAGCACGTCGAGCGCCCGGAACCGGGTCCCCAAGTCGGCCATTGCGCCGCGCCCCCAAGCACGCAGTCCGTTCCGTCGCTTGTCGACCGTTAGATCAACATCCTACAAGATAACTGGAGGGCCGAGGCCCGCTTGAGCTCGCGCGCGAAATGCCGGGCACCGCGATGTCCCCTGGATCGGCTGGTCCGACGAAGGGAACCCATCCGGGCACGGATGCGGCGTGCGGTGACGCAGGAGCGGATGATCTGCCGAAGAATCTTTCGGGCGCCCGCATCAGGTAGGCGCCGACGGGCGATCGTGCAGGTGGAGTTCGGCGGTCCGTCGTCATTCACGCCCGAGCCGCGCGTACTTCAGTTCTTCGTCGATCGACGGCCCCCCGTCGTCCGTCGTTCGGGCCCGTTGTACCAGGCACTGGTCTCGGACGCGTGGAAGGCCCGCCGGTCGTCGCCTTCGCGTCGGTCGGCGTGCTTCGCGAAGCGGCACCGGCACTGGTCCGGCATCGAGCAGTCGGGCAACGGCAGGCGCAGGGCCTGCTTGCAGATGGTGCGATTGGCCCGCTGCGCCCTGGCCGCATCGCAGCACGCTCCCACCGTGACGATCGACACTGCACTGAAGCTCTTCATTTCGCGGTTCGGCTGTCTACCGGATGCCGTGGTAACGTGAGTGTCCGACTCGGCGGCCGACGACTCCACTCACTGCGTCTCAGTTTGACGATGACCAGACCGGCGCGGCCCCGCGGTCGATGCGCCGCGGAGCCGGAGCAGCGAGGTGCCGGGTTGGAACTGCAGAGCGAACTGACGTGCCCTCATTGCCGGCACCGGCATACGGCGAAGATGCCGACCGACGCCTGCCAGTACTTTTTCGACTGTCCGGCGTGCGGCGCAGTGCTCCGGCCGCGGCCCGGAGACTGTTGCGTGTTCTGCTCCTACGGCACCGTGAAATGCCCGCCACGTCAGGCCGGGGGTCCGGCCTGCGGGTAGCCTGCGCTCGACCCAGCCCGCGTCCCGGATGACTCGCCGCCGGCCCAGGCGACGGCGCCCGGCCAGCGGCTACTTGAAGGTCAGGGCCGTGCCACCGACGGTCACCGTGACCGAATAAAGCGCGGCATTTCCCGACGCGTCCACCGTGTAGCAATCCATTTCCGTGCCGTTCACCAGGCCGTCGAGCGTGCCTTGCGCCGTGACGCCGGACACCGTCGCGTTGAAGCACAGGAACAGCGTCGTTGCATTATTGGCGCTGACGGCATAAGTGTCCGCCTCGTCGGCGTCGACGGTCGCCTTGCTCGAGTCGTGATAGTAGGTCAGGTTTTGGAATGCGCCGGAGCCTCCGGTGCTGATCGTCGCCGGCAACGGCATCGAGCTCGTGACGATCGCATACGGCGTGCCCGAGCTCGCTGCCTTCCCGAGCGGAACAAACGGGTTCAGCATGAAGTACGACGTCGAGACGCTGCTGGCGACCATCGCACCGTTCTTGTTGATCGTCAGGGTATCGGCGTCGCTGTACGCGGGCGAGGAGCCGTTGAACGTCGTCGGCATGGCGTTGGCGACGGCGTTGAGTTGCAGCGTGTAGTTGTTGCCCGAGTTGCTCGCCATCAACGACGATTGATGGTTCGTCAGGACATACGCGTTCAATGTCGCTGCCCCGGGCGCCGAGGACAGGTAGCCACCGCCATTGCCACCACCGTAGCCACCACCACCACCGCCTCCGCCACTGCCGTAGCCGCCGCCACAGCCGCACAGAACGAGCAGCAGGCCCGCGCCGATGCCGCCATTGATAGTTCCCGACATGGCCATGCTCCTCGTGTCCCGCAGCCTGAATGGGTCCCCGCTTCGCCGGTCCTCGACCAGGTGCCGTCGCCGTGCCAGGCAACCGAACGGCGTGCTCCGCGTCTCCGGATGACGGCTACCGGCGCTCCTGTGTTTGGTAAGTACCGCGAGATGTCGGCCCGGTTCAATCGGCGGGAAAGCGTCCGGAAGTACCAGTGCGCACGCCGCGCAGTGGTCGCTCGTTCGCGGACGGCTACCGCGAAGCCCGACCGCCCCGAATCACGTCGCCGGCTTGGCGCCGGCCGCGTCAACTACGCTGCACAGGCCGCGATGCAGGAGCAGGGTGAGAGCCGCACAGGCGTTCGGTCCGGTCGAGCGTCCGGCCGCGCTTGCGTCGAGCAGCGACTCTGCCTCGCGCCCTGTCAGCCGCGGACGCTCGGACCGCAGCAGCGCGATGACTCCGGACACTTCCGCGGCCGCGAGCGAGCTGCCGGAGAAGAAGTCGTAGTGCCCGTCGGGTGCGAGCGACAGCACGTCGCGCCCCGGTGCCAGCACGACACCCGCAGCGGCGTGCCCTGCTTCGAGCGTGTCGGCCGCAATCACACCCTCGATGCCGACGGCGAAGCCGCTGCGCCGGCCGTCGCGGGGCATCGCGGCGACGACGATCGAGCCGGCCGCGAGCGCGCGTTCGACGAGCCGCGACAGCAGCGGGTCGCTGGGCCCCGCCAGGCTGAGGTTGATGATGTCGGCCCGCGCTTCGATCGCCGCGGACAGCGCCTGCGCCAGCGTGAAAGTGTTGCAGACGGCCGGAACGCCGCCGCTCGTCGCCCGCCAGCACGCCTTGTAGACCAGCAGCTCGACGTCTGGTGCGATGCCGACGATACCGACGCCGTTGTTGGGCACCGCGCCGATGACGCCCGCGACCGAGGTGCCGTGCAGGTCGGCGCGAAAACCCGCGGTGTCCGCGTCGACGAAGTTCCGGGTGGTCGCCGCGTGCGGCCTGAGATCCGGATGCCCGACGTCGGCGCCGGTGTCGATGACGGCGACGCGGACGCCGGCGCCGCGACTGAACACCTGCGCCTCGGAAATCGCCATCTGCGCGACGTTCTGCTGCAGGCCGGCGTACGGGTCGTTGTACGCGACGGACTCCGTGTTGAACGCCTGTAATGGCTGTACCGACTCGACGCGGCGGTCGCGCTGCAGGGCGACGGCGAGTGCGCCGCGGTCCGCGCCCCTTGGAATCCCGTAGACGAGGCAGTGCACGCGGAGCAGCGCTATCGGCCAGCTCGACACCTCGGTGAGGCCGTAGTCGGCGGCGAGACCGCGGCCTGCCGCGCGCGCATCCCCTCCGGCGATGTACGGGTTGACGGTGTCGTAGCCGCGGGGCGTCGACGCCGCCGGGCCGGGTGCCCGGACAACCGTGTTGCGAATCGTCACGACGAGGTAATCGCCGGGCGCCGCGCGGGCAAAGACCGGCAGCGTCGCGCTCGGCGGCAGCGCCGGGTCTGTGGCGCAGCCGGCAACCAGCGCGACGACGAGCGCGAGTACCGGCGCCCTCACCGTTGCGCCGTCTCGCCGCTCGCCGGCTCCGCGAACAGCACGAGTGGATCGCTGCGCACGCTCGCGAGCAGCGCGTCGAGCCCGTCGCGATCGGGCGTCGCACCGATCGCTCCCAGCGTGAAGACTCCGGCGGCGCTCGGGCCCGCCACGATCTGCAGCCGGTGGCTCGCGAGCAGCGTCTGCAGATCGCCGACCGTCATCGGGCGCGCGAACACGGCCCGGATCCGGGCACCGTTCGCGGCTGGAACCGGCGACGACAGTGTCTCGTAGCGAGCGCGATCGGTGGCGGGCCGTCCGAGCAACGAGCCGCCGAGCAGTCCGAGCCCGATGGCCTGCACGATGACCGCCGCCGCGAGCCAGCGCGTCGCCGTCAGTTTGCGCCGGGCCGGCGGACCGGCGTCATCCCCGGCGACGCCGGCCGGCGCCGGCGGCGCCTCGCGCGTCAGCTCGTCGATACGCGCAAGCGTCTTCGCCAGTCCCGCCTGCGGCGCGTACTCGATCGGTCCGTCGTCCTTCAGCATCGCCCGCAGCGCTCGCTCGTGGGTCGCGTCACCCCGGCAGACCTCGCAGCCCTCGAGATGCCGGCTCACCCGCTCGCCATCCGCCGCCGACAGGCTGCCGGTCACGAACCACGGCAGCAGCCGCGCCGCCTCGGAGTCGCAGACCACTCCTTCGAGTTCAACGCTCACGTCGCCCTCCCGCGCCGCACGCGGCGTCCTCGCCAAGGACCATGCGCAGCTTGCGGCGCGCCTGGAACATCCGGCTCTTCACGGTATTCACGGGGCATTCCATGATCTCGGCAATCTCCTCGCACGAGTGATCCAGGTAGTAGGTGAACTCGAGCACCAGGCGTTGCTCGAGCGGCAGCGTTGCGAGGCCCCGTTCGAGCAGCTGGCGGCTGGCCGTTGCCTCCACCGCGTCGCTCACGCTCTGCTCCGCGTCACTGATCTCAAGCGTCATCGCCCGGGCGTGCGTGACCGCCCGCCGGATCAGTTTGAGGGCCCGACGGTAGGCGATGCCCATGATCCACGTCGAGACGCGCGAGGCATTGCGAAAGTCGCCGGCGCGCTGCCAGACGATCCACAGGGTGTCATTGATGATTTCCTCGGCGTCCTCGCGGCTCCGCGTCAGGCGGGCGAGGAAGCGGGCCAGCCGTCGGTGGTAGCGGACGTACAGGTCCCGGAACGCGTCCCGGTCGCCCGCGCTGATGCGGCGCAGCAACTCGCGTTCAAGGTCGTTCGCCGCGCAAAGCGGGCTACCGCCGACGACATTGTCCAATGGATCCATACCTTGACTCGCCGCTGCGGCGTCCAGACTAAAGCCAGTCGCCGTAGGTACCGCGGGAGGCTCGGCCGGTTCAATCCGACCCGCTCCGCGGTGCTCAGAAATGCCAGACGGCGGTCGCAACCCACCGACCGTCGGCCGAGGCGTCTTGGAACAGTAGCCGCACTGTCCGGTCACCCATGAAACGCGCCAGATCGACTTGGAGCCGACCGCGCGCGTAGCTTGCTCCTGCGCTTCCAGACCAGTATCCGACGCCGTACAGGTGCGTGAGGTCGTAGTACCCGACGCCGCCGATCAGCGCGAAATGGCGCGGCAGCGGCCAGCGGCCGGTAAGCTCATAGGCGGCCGACGGGCGGTCGCGTACGTAGCCCGGTGTCGCGTACGCGGTCCGGTCGGGCTGGTAGGAGATCGAGGCCGCGAGTCGGTCCTCGAAGGCGATCGAAACCGAGAACTCACCGTAATCGTACGCCGCGGGCCTGCGATCCCGGGCGTACAGGTAGCGCGTGTAGTTCGCTCGCGCGGTCCATTCCGGACTCAACGCCCAGCCATATCCGCCGTAGAGGTTGACCTCTGCCGCGTCCATGCGCGAGGGATATGGGGCAACGTTCGACGCCCACCCGCCGGCGAACCAGCCACCCGGGCTGCGGTAGTTGAGGCTGCCTTGCAGCGCAGCGCCGCCATCGGTCTGCGAGACGCCGCGGAACACGTAGTCGGTCGTCGCCACGACCGTCCCGCTCCACGGCCCGTCGGCACGACAGCACGGGCCGGCGGCAACCAGCGCGGTCAAACAGAAAAGCGCGTCCCGACGGACGTGCCGGCGACGGCAGCGACTCATGGTCCGGGCACCATACACGGTTAACACCGGGTAGCCGTCTGCGCGTACCGGCAGGATGGCGCCGGCAACGTCCGGATCGCTGGCGTGATCCCGTCGGGGCGGAAGTGCGGACCGAACGGCGAACGAAATCTCGTCCGGTCCCCGGACGACAGACGAGTTAACTTTCCTTAACCTGAAATGTCCGCCGTACGACGGTGTGCTATCAGGAACGCTACATCAGAGCCGCATAGCAATGCGCGACCGAAGTCGCCCCACCAGGCTGGTCTCTTGGGAACTATCTAAGGAGCCGATCGTGACGCATCCAGGACCGAACCGAATTCTTCTCGTCCTAGCGCTCGTCGCGGCCGTCGCCGGCTGCGCCGTGCAGAGCAGGGTCGTCGTGCCGGCGCCCGTCGCCGTCGTCAGCGTGACCGTGGCCCCGCCGTCGCTGCCGGTCTACGAGCAGCCGCCGCTGCCCGCCGTCGGCTACATCTGGGCTCCGGGTTTCTGGCACTACGGCCCGGCCGGCTACTACTGGGTGCCGGGCACCTGGGTGATGCCACCGCGCGTGGGCGTGCTGTGGACCCCTGGCTACTGGGGCTTCGTCGGCGGCGCCTACGTTTTCCGCGAAGGCTACTGGGGTCCGACCGTCGGGTTCTACGGCGGCGTCAATTATGGTGGCGGCTACGTCGGCGTCGGGTATTTCGGCGGCCGCTGGGTCAACAACCAGATCCAGTACAACACCGCCGTCTCGAATGTGAACATCACGAACGTCCACAACACCTACAACCAGACCATCGTCAACAACACGACCGTCGTCAACAACGTCAGCTATGCGGGCGGCACCGGTGGCACGGCCGCGAAGCCGACGCCGCAGGAAGTTGCAGCCGGCAACCAGGCGCACCTGCCGCCGACCGCCGACCAGCAGCAGCACCTGCAGCTCGCGCGCAGCAATCCGACGCTGCTCGCGAGCCACAACCAGGGCCATCCGCCGATCGCGGCGACGCCGCGCCCGAGCGCCTTCAACGCGCCGCAGGTAACGGCGGCGCACCCGCCCGCGGCTGCGCCGCAGTCGCGGCCGGCCGTGAACGAGCCGACACATTCGCCGGCCGCGGCCGCCGCACCCGCCGCGTTGCCAGCGCCGGCCGCGAAGGCCGCAGTGCCGCCTCCGGCTCCCGCCGCGAGCCCGGCTCCGGCCGCCACGCCGCCGAAGACCGCGCCCGCGCCGAATGCGCCGCCGGCCGTCAAGGCCGCGAACGGGCCGAGGTCCGGTCAGGCGCCCAAGGCTGGGCAGGGAAAGAAGCCGAAGACGCCGAAGAAGCCGCCGGCGAAGCCCAAGGACAAGGCAGCGAAAGAGAAGGACAAGGAAAAGGAAGGCGTGCGCCAGTAGAGTCGCGACGCCCTGGGCGGCGCGCCGTCGGTCCCCTCCCCGCGCACGGGCGAGCAGCGGCTGCGGGCGACCCGGGGTTCGAACCGGCCGGCGTGCCCGGCCGCTGCGGCGCGGCGCTATCGCGCGCGGGCAGCGCTCAGGCGGCCGATCGGTGCGCGGCTGCGGGACCGGCGAGGCGGCGCCGGATCGCATAGCTGAGCGCCATCGCGCAGGCGCTCGTGATCCCGAACAGCAGCGGCGCGCGCTGATCCGGGATGAACCCCATTGCGGCGACGATGCCCAGCATCGCCGCGATCGCGACGATCGTCAGGTACGGATAACCCCACATCCGCACCCGCAGCTGCTGCGGCGCCTCCCGTTCCAGGCGCGCGCGCAGGCGCAGTTCGGCGAGCGCGATCAACAGGTAGACGAAGATCGCGACCGTGCCATAGGAATTCACCAGAAACGCGAACACCTTGTCGGGCGAGACGTAGCTCATGACCACCGCCAGGTAGCCGAATGCGGTCCCGGCGAGGATCGCCGGCACCGGCACGCCGCGGGAACTGAGCCGCGCGAACGCCGGCGGCGCGTCATTGCGCCGCGCGAGTGCCATCAGCATCCGCGATGACGCGAACAGGCCGCAGTTGAGCGCCGACAGGACGGCGGTCAGGATGACGCCATTCATGATCTGCGCCGCGCCCGGGACGCGGAGCACCTCGAGCGCGCTGACGTACGGGCGCGACATGCCCGGGTCGTCCCACGGCAGGATCATGACGACGACGAACACGGAACCCACGTAGAAAACGAGCACGCGGGACACGACCGACTGCATGGCCCGCGCGACCGCCCGCTCCGGCGCAGCCGACTCGGCCGCGGCAATCGTGACGATCTCGGACCCGAAGTAGAAGCCCGTCGCCGCCACCGCGCCGGTCAGCACCGGCGCGATGCCCTTCGGCAGGAAGCCGCCATGCGCGGTCAGGTTGGCGATGCCACCGGCCGCACCCGGCCACAGGCCAAAGGCGAACGCTACGCCGATAGCGAGGAACACGACGATCGCAGCGACCTTTATCGACGCGAACCAGTATTCGGCCTCACCCCAAACGCGAACCGAGAGCAGGTTGAGTACCGTGAACAGCAGGATCAGGCCGAGCGTGAAGACCCAGCCCGGGACGCCCGGGACCCAGTAGGCCAGCAGCTGGGCCCCGGCGACCGCCTCGAGCGCGACCACGATCACCCAGAAATACCAGTACATCCAGCCGGTCATGAAACCGGCAAGCTCGCCGAGTGCCTCGCGGTTGTACTCGTAGAAGCCGCCGATCGCCGGGTGCGCGGCAGCCATCTCGGCCAGCATCCGCATTACGAGCACGACCAGCGCGCCCGTCAGCGCGAACGAGAGGACTGCGCCGGGGCCGGCCGCCTTCACGACCACGCCGCTGCCGACGAACAGGCCCGCGCCGATCACTCCGCCGAGCGCGATCATCTGCATGTGGCGGCTCTGCAGCGTATGGCGCAGACCGCTGGGCGCGTGGTCGCCGCTGGCCTCGGGGCGGAGATCGGATTGCGGCGCGGTTCCCACTCGCGCCGGATTGTGACCCATCGGGGCGACACTGGCCATGGACGATGCGTCCGAGGGCGGCCGGCTGCGTCGCCGCGCCGTACGTCAGCACCGCCGCCGAACGCCCGCCGCCACCGACCGCCCGGGTCGGGATGCCGGCGCAGCCAGCCCGGTGCTAACCTCCCGCGGCCCGCCAGCCTGCACCGGCGGGTCGGTACGACATCGAGGGAGCCTGAGGATGACAGTCACCAGACAGCGCATGACGCCGTCCGAGGCGCTCGTCGAGACGCTCGCGTCCCGCGGCGTGCGCGACGTGTTCGGCATCGTCGGCTCCGCGTTCATGGACGCGCTCGACATCTTCCCGGCCGCCGGCATCCGCTTCATCCCGGTCGCCCACGAGCAGGGCGCCGCGCACATGGCCGATGGCTACGCGCGCGTCTCCGGACGGCACGGCGTGTGCATCGCCCAGAACGGTCCGGGCGTCACCAACTTTGTCACGGGCATCGCGGCCGCGTACTGGGCGCATTCCCCGGTCGTGTTCATCACGCCCGAGACCGGCTCGATGACGCTCGGCCTCGGCGGCTTCCAGGAGACTGAGCAGCTGCCTATCTTCTCGAAGATCACGAAGTACCAGGGCCACGTCAATAACGCGGCGCGGATGGCCGAAATCACCGGACGCTGCTTCGACCGGGCCATGCTCGAGATGGGACCGGCGCAGCTCAACATTCCACGCGACTACTTCTACGGCGACATCGAGACGTCGATCCCGGCGCCGATCCGGATCGGGCGCGGGCCGGGCGACCCGGCCGCGCTCGATGAAGCTGCCGATCTTCTCGCCGCCGCGAAATTCCCGGTCATCCTCGCCGGCGGCGGTGTCATCATGAGCGAGGGCACCGCCGAGGCTGTCACCCTCGCCGAGCTGCTCGACGCTCCGGTCTGCAACAGCTACCTGCACAACGACTCGTTCCCGGCGACGCACCGCCTGTGGGCCGGGCCGCTCGGCTACCAGGGATCGAAGGCCGCGATGAAGCTGATCGCGCAGGCCGACGTCGTGCTCGCGCTCGGCACGCGGCTGGGGCCGTTCGGAACGCTGGCGCAGCATGGGATCGACTACTGGCCGAAGACAGCCAAGGTCGTCCAGGTCGACGCCGATGCCCGGATGCTCGGGCTCGTCAAGCCGATCTCGGTAGGGATCAACGGCGACGCGCGCGCCGCCGCTGCCGCGCTCGCCGATCGCCTGCGCTCGCGCGCGCTCGCAGCGAATGCGAACCGCGGCGAGCGACTGGCGCGGATCGCCGCCGAGAAGCAGGCCTGGGAAGGCGAGCTCGACGCCTGGCGGCACGAGCGGGACCCCTACTCGCTCGAGGTCGCGAAGGAGTCGAGCTACATGCACCCGCGCGAGCTGCTGCGCGAGCTCGAACGCGCGATGCCTGCCGACGCGATGGTCTCGACTGACATCGGCAACATCTGCTCGGTCGCGAACTCCTACCTGCGCTTCGACCGGCCGCGGTCGATGTTCGCGGCGATGAGCTTCGGCAACTGCGGATACGCGTTCCCCGTCATCTGCGGCGCCAAGGTGGCGGCGCCGGACCGGCCCGCGATCGCCTACGTTGGCGACGGTGCCTGGGGAATCAGCTTCAACGAACTCCTGACCTGCGTCCGCGAGCGGCTCGGCGTCACCGTCGTCGTCTTCAACAACGAGCAGTGGGGCGCCGAGAAGAAGAACCACGTCGACTTCTATTCGCGCCGCTACCAGGCCGTGAACCTCAAGAATCCAAGCTGGGCTGGCATCGCACGCTCCTTCGGTTGCGACGGCGTAACCGTCGACCGGCTCGCCGACGTGGGCCCTGCGCTGCGCGCGGCCTGCAAGGGCCAGGCGGACGGTCGAACGACGGTCCTCGAGATGATGGTGACCAAGGAGCTCGGCGACCCGTTCCGGCGTGACGCGCTGTCGAAGCCGGTCCGGCACCTGCAGAAGTACCAGGACTACGTCTGACGGCGACGCCCCGTCGGCGGTCGGCGCCGTAGCGGCCCGGTTGGCTCCGGGCCAAACAGGCTCGCGATGACTTCTTCGCCGATCGCAAACGCGGTCGAGGCCCCGGAGCCGCTGGTAACGATCGCGATGCGAACCGAGGACTCCGGCGCGTCGATCAACACCGGCCGATCGTCGGCGGACGCGTAGGTGCCGATCCATCGATCGATCGCCGGCGGCGGCTCAATGCCGAGTGCCGCGCGGAACTCGTCGAGGATGAGGTCGTCGACCTCTCGGGAGCGGTGCGGGTCCGGGATCGGCGCGTACTGATGGCTGTCGCCGGCAACCAGGCTGCCGTCCGCACTCTGCGCCACGATGAGGTGCACCCCGTGCCGCACCTGTTCGGGCTGTTCCGCGGCGAGACGGGCCTTGAGCGCCGCTGCCGCCGGCAGCGCCGTGAATCCCGGGTAGCGGCCGAGTCCCAGGTCGGACATCAGCGTGCCGGGCAGCGTGAAGCCGGGGTCGGCCAGTCGCAACATCTGCAGCTTGCAGCGGGTGAGCGCGTAGGCGGCTAGGCGCTCCGGATAGAGTCCGCGGTAATCATCTCCCGGGCAGACAGCCACCCGGTCGGCCTCGACGAGACCGCGCGAGGTCTCGAGGCGCGGTGGGTCGATCGCCGTGACGGCGGTTGCGCGCATGAAGGCGACGCCATGCGCACCCGCGAGCCACGCCGCGAGCTGCGGCACGGCCTCGCGGGACTCGACGCGAAGTTCGATCGTGCTCTCCAGCACCGCCAGCAGGTCGGGCGCGGCGAGCGGCGGGCAGCGACGCCGCGCCTCGGCAGCGGTCAGCAGGCTGCAGCCCGCCGCCATGTCGGTCTGCATGAACGATTCCAGCACGGCGACCGACTCGGCCCGGCGGGCCGTCATCCAGACGCCTGTCTGCACGATCGGGATGCCGGCGGCTGCGGCGACCTCGCGCCAGACGTCGTGGCTGCGCCGTGCACGCGCCCACATCGCTCCGGCCGCCTGCCCGGTTACCGTGACGAAGCCGAAATTGCGTACCGAGGCGCCGTTCGCGCTCGCGTCACGGTCAATCACGACGATGCGCAGCCGGCGGCGGGCACCGGCTAGCGCCGTCGCAAGACCGACGATGCCGGCGCCGACCACCGCGAGATCGAAGCGCCCGGCCGGCGGGCGTGGCGTCGAGGTGTCACGCACGGTGGCCATCGGCATTCAGTATAGGCGGCGGCGCGGGCACGCCCGCTTGCCGCCCGGCGGTCGGTGTCATCAGCCTGTAACACTTGAGCGGCCTGATGACAGCACCATCCGTCACCCACGGTTCTGACATGCCGCGCACGCTCGCCCAGTGGCTTCGCACTGCGTCGCCTGCGGCCTTCACGATCTTTGCGTCGCTGGCCGGATTCTCGACGTACTTCTGCATGTACGCGTTCCGCAAACCGTTTGCGGCGGCGACCTTCGGCAGCGTCGACGGCTGGCATTTCACGCTTGATTTCAAGATTGCGCTGGTAATCGCACAGGTGCTGGGATACGCCACGGCCAAGTTCGTGGGCATCAAGGTCATCTCCGCGATGCCGGCCGGCCACCGGGCGCGGGCGATCCTTGGACTGATCGGCGGGTCTTGGGTCGCGCTCGTGGCATTTGCGGTAGCGCCGGCGCTCCTCAAGGTGCCGGCCATGTTCCTAAACGGCCTGTGCCTCGGAATGATTTGGGGGCTCGTGTTCGGCTACATGGAGGGCAGGCGCACCTCCGAGATTCTGGGCGCGGTGTTGTGCGCGAGCTTCATCGTCTCGTCCGGCATCGTCAAATCGGTCGGCATACTGCTGATTCAGGTCGTCCATGTCCCGGTATTCTGGATGCCCGCCGCCGCGGGGCTCGTATTCGTGCCGCTTCTGTTCCTGTCGGTGTGGGGCCTCGCATCGTTGCCGCCGCCGAGCGCCGCGGACGAAGCGGCGCGGATTCGGCGCGCGCCGATGACGATGCGGGAGGTGCGGGAGTTCCTCGTCGACTACGGACTCGGCGTGGCCCTGCTCGTCGTGACGTACGTGTTCGCGACCGCGCTCCGCGACTTCCGCGACAACTTCGCGGCGGAGCTCTGGACCGCGCTTGGCTACGCCAACCCGGCCGCGGTGTTCACATCGACCGAGCTCCCGGTCGCGGCTGTCGCGCTCATCGCGATGGGCGTCATCGTCCGCGTCCAGAACAACGTACGGGCGCTCGCCGTGATCCACGGCGTGATACTCGCCGGCCTCGTGCTGCTCGGCGCATCGACACTGGCGTTTGACGCCGGCTGGCTCGGTCCGATGCCGTGGATGATCGCGAGCGGCGCCGGGCTCTACGTCGTCTATACGCCGTTCAACGCCATGCTGTTCGATCGCCTCGTGGCGGTTAGCGGCCGGGTGGCGACGGCGGGATTCCTGATCTACGTCGCGGACTCGGCCGGCTACGCCGGCAGCTGCGCGTTGCTGCTGTGGCGGAACTTCACGTTGCTCCGGGTCGAGTGGCTGACCGTGTTCAGGTACGCAGCCTACGCGACCTCGGCAGCGGGACTGGTGCTCGTGTCGCTGTCGCTCCTCTATTTCAACGGCCGCGCGCGCGCTGCAACCGCGCCCGCGTAACAAGGTTCGGCATTCCGCGCTCGATTCTTCCCAAGAGATCGCTGGTGGTAGCCGGCGCCGAGCAGCATGTCCGGCTCGCCGGCGCTCCGGACCCACGCCGAGTCGCTGACGATCAAATGATGCGAGATCAGGTGCTCCGCCCCCTGAAACTTGGCTCCGACGACGGATTCGCCGCCCGGGGTTTCCGCTACCCACGGATCGCTGGCCTGTACGTCGAAAAAGAACGCTCCCGAGAGCCGAACTGCGCGCAGCACGTCTGACAGAGCATCCCTCAGGCGCTCCGCGGACGAACGAGCAAGTGATCCGGCCGCTCAGTCTTTCAGGCGGAGGATCGCGCGGGCTAAGATAGTACCCTCGGCGAGCATTCCGCCATCCTACCCGGAGACTTCGCTATGGCGCACTCAGGTCAATGCTTTTGCGGGGAAGTCCAGTTCGAGGTTGCGGGCGAGCCGGTCGCAATGGGTTACTGTCATTGCGAATCCTGTCGCCACTGGTCGGCAGGTCCGGTCAACGCGTTCAGCCTCTGGAAGCCGGAAGCTCTCGGGGTGAAACGGGGTGCGAACCTGATCGGCACCTTCAACAAGACACCGATCAGTTACCGTAAGTGGTGTACGCGGTGCGGCGGCCATGTGTTCACCGACCATCCCACGATGGGTCTCGTGGACGTGTATGCCGCTCTGCTGCCCACACTGCGATTCCAGCCGGGTGTCCACGTGAACTACCATGAGACCGTCCTGCACATCCACGACGGCGTGGCCAAAATGAAGGACATGCCTCAGGAGATGGGCGGCTCCGGGGTTACGCTACCGGACTGAGCATTGAGTATCCTGCCTCGTGCGGATCTCCCGCGTGCCCCGTGGGAGCCTACGCCGGCACCTCCGTATTGCTGCTCATTACCGTGAGTCCCGCGAGCGCTATTCGCCGGGAACGGCCGTGCGTGAAATCTGAATGAGTTCGTCTCCAGTACCGCCCGCGGCGCAGTGCCTGCTGCGGCGTGTCGGTGACAGTCTGGGGACGAGCCGCAGGGTCGCGATGGCTCGCTGTGTCGCCGTCAATCGGGTCTCGCGGGACAGCGTCGGACGAAGGAGGTTAAGCTCCGTAGCCCACGGGCGACCAGCCCGTGAGAACAAGTTCTTTAACTTTATAAAACATATAGTTGGCGTAACAATATCAGGGGGTTTGATATGACGACCGAGCTCAAGTACCTCGCGTGGGTCTCCGTGCTCACCGCACTCGCGTGGGTTCCCTACATCCTGAACACGATCGCCGTCCGCGGCCTGATGGACGCCGTCGGCTATCCCGAGAACCCTAAGCCGCTCGCGCCGTGGGCGCACCGCATGAAGGCCGCGCACTACAATGCAGTCGAGAATCTCGCGGTGTTCGCGGCGCTCGTGCTGACGGCACACGCGGCGGGCATCAGCAATGCGGCAATCGCCGGCTCAGCGACGGTGTATTTCTGGGCGCGGCTGGTGCACCTTGGCGCCTATACCTTCGGAATACCCTGGCTCCGCACCGGTGCCTTCGTGGTCGGATTCGGTTGTCAGCTCTGCATCGCCTGGCACGTGCTGGCCTGAGCGTCCGCCCCGCACGCCCGAGTTCTTGCGCACGATCGCGCCGCAGAGCCTGGCGGCGCGCCAACTCGCAACCGGCGCCGCGACCGCGAGGCCGCCGCGCCGGCTGCGAAGTCCATCCGCCGCGCGCACGCCGTCGCGTCGCGCGATCGGCGGAACGAGCGACCTCACTTGGCCTTGGCCGCCTTGTGCTTGCCCTTGACCTCGACGAGGATCAGCTCAAACGCCTTGTCGCCGACGTTTTCGGGCAGATGCTTGCCTGCGTCCGACCACTGGGTCGTGCCCGCCTTGAACGGAGCATCGACGGTCTTGCCGTCCGGCAGCGTGAACTTGCCCGAACCGTCGTTCAGGAACACGGCAAGGCTGCCCGGGTGCTCGTGCATGACCGACTTCTCGTGCGGCCCGTACATGATGCGCAGGACGCGCACCTGGTCGTTCTCGAACTCGACCTTGTAGTGCTTGGCGTCGACCTTGACCGGATCCTGGGCGGCGGCCGGTGCCACCGAGGCGAGTTGCAGCGCGAGCAGCGCGCCTACTGGGATCGCGAGGCTCCGGACGACGGGAAACGATTTTGCATTCATGTTGAACCTCTGTGGTGTTCTTGGAATCACAACGCTGGGCGCCGAACCGGGCCAGCGCACGCCGTACGATGCCGGGCCAAGCCCTCGAGCGCAAGCCGGGCCGCGCAGCCAGTCGGCGCGGCGTGCCGATGCAGGGGAACGCGGGGCCGCCCGGTGCAGTCGCACTTTGCACTGCAGCGCGCCGTTCGATCGGCCCGCCGGCGTGACGGCCTCGATCGGACGGGCGGCGCTTCCGGAATCGGCCGTTCTGGACTATCGTGCCCGTCGATGGCCGAGAACGACTGATTCCTGCTGTCCCTACGCCGCAGTTCCATGATCACGAGCGCCGACCACCGCACGCCAGGACCCCCCGCAGGTGCCGCGGCCGACTGGACGATCCCGCAGCGGTGGCGCGACTACACGCCGGCCGAGCACGCGATGTGGGACCGCCTCTATGCGCGCCAGACGGCACAGCTACCCGGCCGCGTCGTGCCCGCATTCCTCGAAGGGATCGAGCGACTGGGTTTTGCCGAGCGCGGGATTCCGGACTTCGCCCGACTCTCGGCGCGCCTCGGCGCGCTGACCGGCTGGTCGGTGGTCACGGTCCCGGGCCTGGTGCCGGAAGCCGTCTTTTTCGAGCATCTCTCGCAGCGGCGCTTCGTCGCCGGCCGCTTCATCCGGACACCGGAGCAGATCGACTACCTCGAGGAACCGGACATCTTTCACGACGTGTTCGGCCACGTGCCGTTGCTCGCGCACCCGGTCTTCGCCGACTACATGCAGGCCTACGGCGAGGGCGGCCTGCGGGCGCTCCGGTTCGGCTCGATCCACCGGCTGGCGCGGCTCTACTGGTACACGGTCGAGTTCGGGCTGATCCGCGACGGCGCGGCGCTCCGCATCTACGGTGCCGGCATCGTCTCCTCGCACGGCGAGTCGCTGTACGCGCTCGACGACCCGGCGCCACGCCGGATCGCATTCGACCTGCGACGCACGATGCAGACTCGCTACCGGATCGACGACTACCAGACCAACTACTTCGTCATCGACAGCTTCGAAGATCTGCTGCGGCAGACGGTCGAAACGGACTTCGCGCCGCTCTACCGCGAGCTCGAGACGCTGCCGGAGATCGAGCCGGGCGTGGTGCTGCCGGGCGATCGCGTGCTGCCGCCGAATCCACCATCCGGTGCCGACTCCGGGAGGCGCGCACCGTGAGCGGATCCGGCAGCGACGGCCGCCCGCGCGGCGCGGGCACGGCGAACGCCGATGTCTGAGCCGCGGCCACGGGCCGTGGTGATCACGGGCGGCTCGGGCGCACTTGCGCCGGTCGTCGCCGCGACCTTCGTCGCCGCGGGTTACCGCGCGGCGCTCCTCGGCCGCAGTCCGCCGCCGGGCGCGCCCCCGGAACGACGGGCGGATCGACTCTACGCGGTGGGCGCCGGCGACCTCGCCGACCCCGCCGCGGCCGAGGCGGCGCTCGCGAGCGCGGCCGACGTCCTGCAGGGCTGCGACGTGCTGGTCAACGTCGCCGGCAGCTTCCGCTGGGAGCGCATTGCCGGCGGCTCGACCGCGACCTGGGAGACGCTCTACGCGAGCAATCTGAAGACCGCGCTCAACATGTCGCGCGCCGCCATTCAGCGGCTCGCCGCTGGCGGGCGGATCATCAACATCGGTGCCGCCGCGAGCGCGCAGGCGGCGGCCGGAATGGGCGCCTACGCGGCGGCCAAGTCGGCAGTCGCACGCCTGACCGAGAGCCTCGCGGCCGAGCTCCGCGACCGCGACATCACCGTCAACGCGGTGCTGCCGAATGTCATCGACACGCCCCGCAACCGCGCCGACATGCCGACCACCGACCGCTCGGCGTGGACTTCGCCGGCGGCGATCGCGGACGTGATCCTGTTCCTCGCCTCGCCCGCGGCGCGAGCGATCAGCGGCGCGCTGCTGCCGGTCACCCGGCCGGCGTGACCCGGAGCGGCGCCTCATGGCAACGACCCTGGTGAGCACCGCCGAGCGCGACGTGCGGCTCGCCGGGCTTCCGGGCTGGAGCTACGACGCGGCGCACGGCGCGATCTCGAAGTCGTTCCGCTTCCCGGACTTCGTCGCGGCCTTCGGCTTCATGGCGCGGGTCGCACTCGTCGCCGAGCGCGCCGGACATCACCCGGACTGGAACAACGTCTATGACCGCGTCGACATCCGCCTCACGACCCACGACGCCGGCGGCCTGACGCAGCGGGACTTCGAACTCGCGCAAGCGATCGAGCTGCTCGCCGACTGACCGCGCTCGCCGCCAGCGCCGACGGCGCTCCGCCCACCAACCACCGCCCGGCGATCGACTTCCTACCGTGACGCAGCCAGCACGAGCGCGGTGGCACGCTCCGCGCTCGCGCACTCCCGCGACGAAGATCCGGTCGGTTGCAAATTCCGGGCGATCAACTGCCCGATGTCACGATATTGACATCTTATATTTCTAGAGTCATCGAGACCGGCCCGCGTTCGCCAATGCACGTCGCGGTCAAGATTCCACCATAAGGGGTTCAGCATGTCGTCCGTCTCCACCACGCTGCGGCGCATCGCGCTGCCCGTACTCGCCGGCCTGTCGTTCGTGCCGGCCGTCAGCGCCGACGAGATCACCGGCGCCGGATCCTCGTTCGCCTATCCGATCCTGTCGAAGTGGTCGACGGACTACAACGCAAAGACCGGCGACAAGCTCAACTACCAGTCGATCGGCTCGGGCGCCGGCATCGCGCAGATCAAGGCGGCAACGGTGACCTTCGGTGCGTCCGACAAGCCGCTGACGCCGGAGGAACTCAGCAGCGCGGGCCTCGCGCAGTTCCCGGTCGTGATCGGCGGGGTCGTGCCGGTATTCAATCTGGACGGCGTCGAACCCGGCAAGCTCAAGCTCAGCGGCGCCGTGCTCGCCGGCATCTTTCTCGGCAGCATCACAAAGTGGGACGACCCGGCGATCGTGAAGCTGAACGCCGGACTCAAGCTCCCCGACGCCGCGATCACCGTCGTGCACCGCTCGGATTCCTCCGGCACGACCTTCAACTTCGTGAACTACCTGTCGAAAGTCAGCCCCGAATGGAAGAGCAAGGTGGGCGAGGGAACAGCCGTCTCCTGGCCGGTCGGCATCGGCGGCAAGGGCAACGAAGGCGTCGCCGGCTACGTCAGACAGATCAAGAACTCCATCGGCTACGTCGAGTACGCCTACGTCAAGCAGAACAAGATGGACTACGCGCAAGTGCAGAACCACGCGGGCAAGTTCATCCAACCGAGCGGCGACTCGTTCCAGGCCGCCGCCGTCACGGCCGACTGGAAAAACGCGCAGGACTTCAACCTCGTAATAACCGACGCGCCGGGCCCGGACGCCTACCCGATCGCCGCGTCGGTGTTCGTCATCATGTACCGGGAGCCGAAGGACGCTCCGGTATCCAAGGCGGCGCTCAAGTTCTTCCGGTGGGTGCTCGAGAACGGCCAGCCGCAGGCCACGGAACTCGACTACGTCGCGCTGCCGCCGGCGCTCGTCAAAATGATCGAGGCCTACTGGAAGCAGAATATAAAGGTTACGCTGTAAGTCGCGGTCGGGGTCCCGGCGGCCCGGAGCCCCGACCCGCCTCCTCATGTCCGCGGCGCGCCCGGAGCGCCAGTGGAGACGATGCGGGGAACGGCGCAAGCTTCCTGGTCCACACCCGAATGCCCCCATGAGCGAGACGGCCAACGCTGATGCACCGCCGGGCCCGCGGCACGGGCCGGCCCCGGCACCGCCGCGGCCGCGACGGCGCCGGTCGTCGGACACTGCGGCGGACGGTCTCTTCCACGTGCTCGCCGCCGGTGCCGGCTACCTGGTGCTCGGCATCCTGCTGGCCGCCGCACTGTCGATGCTGTGGGGCGGGCGCAAGGCCTTCGCGACCTTCGGACTGCACTTTTTCACGAGCACGCAGTGGGACGCGGTTGCGCAGAAGTTCGGGGCGGTGGTGCCGATCTACGGCACCGTCGTCAGCTCGACGATCGCGATCATCATCGCGGTACCGATCAGCCTCGGCATCGCGATCTTCCTCACCGAAATCGCGCCGCGCTGGCTGCGGGTACCCGTCGGCACCGCGATCGAGCTGCTGGCGGCGATTCCCAGCATCATCTACGGTATGTGGGGCCTGTTCGTGTTCGTGCCGTTCATGGCGACGTACATCCAGCCCTGGCTGATCGCGCACCTGGGCCCGCTGCCGGCCTTCGGTGCGCTCTTCCGCGGCGCGCCTATCGGCATCGGCATGCTGACCGCGGGCATCATCCTCGCGATCATGATCATCCCGTTCATCACCGCCGTCATGCGCGACGTGTTCCTGGCGGTGCCGAACGGCCTCAAGGACGGCTGCATCGCGATGGGCTCGACCACCTGGGAGGTGATCCGCCACGTCGTGCTGCCGTACACGCGTTCCGCGGTCATCGGCGCCATCTTCCTCGGCCTCGGCCGGGCGCTCGGCGAGACGATGGCGGTGACCTTCGTGCTCGGCAACACCCACGACCTCAAGCTGTCGCTGCTCGAGCCGGGCAACTCGATCGCGGCGACGCTGGCAAACGAATTCACGGAGGCTGACTCGGACATGTACCTGTCGTCGCTGATCGCGCTCGGCTTCGTGCTGTTCCTCGTGACCCTGGTCACGCTGGCCATCGCCAAGCTGCTGCTGCTGACCGTCGACCAGCGCAAGCTGCAGCGCCGGTAACGCCCGTGCTCGGCCTCCGCACCCGCCGCCAGATCGCCAATCGCGCGATGGTCGGCCTGTCGATGCTGGCGACTGCCGTCGGCCTGTTCTGGCTCGGCTGGATCATGCTGACGACGCTGCGCTACGGCCTCGGCGCTCTCAGCACCCGCCTGTTCACGCAGATGACGCCGCCACCCGGCAGCGAGGGCGGCCTGCTGAACGCCTTCTACGGCAGCTTCGTGATGGTGCTGATCGCGATCGTCCTCGGCACGCCGATAGGCGTGCTGGCCGGAACCTTCCTCGCCGAGTACCACCGCCAGACGCGCACCGGCGCCGTGATCCGCTTCGTCAACGACATCCTGCTGAGCGCTCCGTCGATCGTCATCGGCCTGTTCGTCTACGAGCTGCTGATCCGGCGCATCGGGCATTTCTCGGGCTGGGGCGGCGGCATCGCGCTCGCGATCATCATGCTGCCGGTCATCGTCCGCACGACTGACGAGATGCTGCAGCTGCTGCCGGCCAATCTGCGCGAGGCCGCCTTCGCGCTCGGCATCCCGCGCTGGAAAGTCGTCTCGGCCGTGCTGTACCGGGCCGCCAGCGCCGGCATCCTGACCGGCGTGCTGCTGGCAGTCGCCCGCATCAGCGGCGAAACCGCCCCGCTGCTGTTCACGGCCCTCAACAACCAGTACTGGTCGAGCAGCCCGAACGGGCCGCTGGCGAACGTCCCGGTCGTCATCTTCCAGTTCGCGATGAGCCCCTATGACAGCTGGCACGAACTCGCCTGGGCGGGCGCCTTCATCGTGACGATGTTTGTGCTCGCGCTCGCCGTCACCTCGCGGGCACTGCTCGCGAAGGGCAAGCGCGGCCAATGAACGAGGGCAGCCCGGGCGCGCCGCGCGCGCAGCCAGCGGACGAGTTGCGCAAGCCCGCGGCCGCCGAGCCCGCGACGGCGTCGGCGCCGCGTCTGTCGGCGCGCGGCGTCAACTTCTACTACGGCAAGCACCTCGCGCTTGATAACGTCTCGCTGGACTTCGAGGACCGCAAGATCAGCGCGATCATCGGTCCGTCCGGCTGCGGCAAGTCGACGCTGCTGCGGATCTTCAACCGGATCTACTCGCTCTACCCCGGGCAGCGCGCCACGGGCAGCGTGGTGCTCGACGGCGAGGACATCCTGGCCCGCGAGACGCCCGTCAACGAGCTGCGGGCCAAGGTCGGCATGGTGCTGCAGACGCCGACTCCGTTCCCGATGTCGATCCAGGACAACGTCGCGCTCGCGATCCGCTACCACGAGAAGCTGAGCCGCGTCGACCTCGACGAGCGCGTCGAGAACGCCTTGCGGCAGGCGGCCCTGTGGGACGAGGTCAAGGACGTGCTCAAGAAGAGCGCGCTGTCGCTCTCCGGCGGCCAGCAGCAGCGCCTCTGCATCGCGCGCGCCGTCGCAGTGGAGCCGCAGATACTGCTGATGGACGAGCCGACCGCGGCGCTCGACCCGATCGCGACCCTGAAGATCGAGGACCTGCTGAGCGATCTCGAGCAGCGCTACACGATCATCATCGTGACGCACAACCTGCAGCAGGCCGCGCGGGTCTCGGATCTGACCGCCTTCATGCTGATGGGCCGGCTGATCGAGTTCGGGCCGACCGAGCGGATTTTCACCGACCCGGTCTCGAAGGAGACCAACGCCTACGTCACGGGACGGTTCGGATGACGGCGGGCGCGCACCGATGAAGACGGCGCACGCCCTCGCCTCGCTCGCGGCGCTGGCGCAGGACTCGCGCCTGGCCCTCTACCGCCTGCTGATGCGGCGCGGACCCGTCGGCTACTCGGCCGGCGAGATCGGCCGCCGGCTCGCCATTCCGACCGGCACGCTGTCGTTTCACCTGAAGGAACTGGCGCGCGCCGGGCTGATCGAGGCGCGCCGCGACGGCCGATACATCTATTACTGCGCAAACCTCGAACGCATGAGCGAACTCGTCGGCTTTCTGACGAACCACCGGGTCGGCGCCGCGTCTGGCACCAATGGCTCGGCGCGCGCGGCGGAGGCGCTGCTGCGGCGGACGCGCGCCTGACGAGATAGTCCGGCCCAGACCACCCGACGCAGCGCGTTCGGTGGCGGGGCCGGCTGCGCCGGCGGCCCGACCACGCAACCCCTCGAACCGGCGCCGATGTCGCACTCTGGACTAGGATGCGCAGTCCCATGCGCAGCCGCGATCCCAACGCCACCGACCGCCGCCGCGCCGGCGCCATCGCGGCGCTGGCCGGGCTGCTGTTGCCGCTCGCGGCGCTGCGGGCCGCGGCGCTGCCGGAGCCGGCGGTCGCACTCGGCCTCGGCCGTTATTACACCGCGCCGAAGGGCGGGCTCTCGGGCGCGGATGTCGTGCCGCCGGCGGCCGCCTACCGCAGCGGCGCGGCGCTCGGCCGGGCGGCACCGACCAACCAATGGTACTCGTCGGTGATGTTCGGCCGGTGGTCGTACCCGATCATGGCCCACCCGATGAGCTACCGGACCAGCGAGGCCGGCTTCGAGCTGGGCCTGCCTGCGAAGCGGTTCGCGGTCATCGCAGGCACGGAGCGGCGCGAGCTCGCTTATCCGCACGTGGCGGCGGTCACCATCGCGCCGCTCGGCTTCCGGCCGCGTGACTCGCGACTCTCCGGTTTCTCGGACTGGCTCGCCGAAATCAGCCTCGCGGCCGGCGACGGCAAGACGCTGAAGGCGACCGTGCTGCACGGCAGCCCGTTCGCCTACTTCGAATGCTCGAGCGGCGACGTGCGCTTCCATCTGGCGGAACGGCCGGTGGTGCTCGCCGACCCGACGGCGAAGGGCCTCGATCCGCGCGTCGCCTCGTTCACGGTCGCGGGGCGCAGCTACGCGATCTTCGCGCCGCAGGGCGCGCGCTGGGACTGGTCGCGGCCGACCGACCTGGTGCTGCGGCTGCCGGGCGACCGCCGCTACTTCTCGGTCGCCGGGCTGCCCGACGCGAGCGCCGCGACCCGCGCCGACTTCCTCGCCGTGGCGTATGCATTCCCGACGGAGACGCGCGTCGCCTGGCGCTACGACGAACAGGCTCACGTGGTGCGGACGACGTTCCGGGTGTCGACGGTGGCCAGGGAAGGCGGCAACCGGACCACGTTCATGGGTCTCTATCCTCACCAATGGTCGAGCGTCGTGCCCGCGCGGCAGGCCCGCTACCGGTACGAGTCGGTGCGCGGCCAGATCCGGCTGATCGCCGCCAACAGCTTCGTCACCGAGCGCGCCTTTCACGGCCTGCTGCCGTCCTGGGCGGGCCTCGAGAACCCCGGCAGCCGCGTCGCGCTCGCGAGCCTTCTGCGCCAGGACCTCGCGGACGCCGATCGGCTGGTGCCGGCGGACGGTCGCGGTACCTACTGGTTCGGCAAGAGCCTCGGCGCGCTCGCGCAGCTGCTCGCGGTCGCGGAGACCGAGGGCGAGACGGCGATGCGGGACCGACTGCTGCAGCTCCTGCAGGACCGCCTCGAGTCGTGGTTCGACGGCCGGCACGCCGGGTACTTCGTCGCGGACGCCCGCCTCGGTACGTTCGTCGCCATCCCGCAGGAATACAACAGCATCCTCGCGATGAACGATCACCACTTCCACTACGGCTACTGGCTGCAGGCCGCGGCGCAGGTGGCGCTGCGCGACCCTGCGTGGGCGGCGGCGGATCACTGGGGCGGCATGGTCGGCAGGCTCGCCGCCGACATCGCCAACGACGACCGCGGTCGCCGCGACGTTCCGTTCCTGCGCAACTTCGACGCCTACGAGGGCCACTCCTGGGCCTCCGGGATCGCCCAGCTCGAGGACGGCAACAACCAGGAATCCTCCTCCGAGGCCGTCAACGCCTGGTCCGGCCTCGCGCTCTGGGGAGCGGCCACCGGCAACCGCCGGCTGCGCGACCTCGGCGTCTACCTCTACACGACCGAGGTCGCCTCGGCCGAGCAGTACTGGTTCGATCCAGACCGCCAGGTGCTCGCGCCCGAGTTCGGCAAGCCGTTCGCGAGCATGGTTTTCGGCGGCAAGTACGCCTACGGCACCTGGTGGACCGACGAGCCGCGCCAGGTCCTCGGCATCAACGTGCTGCCGATCACGCCGGCGTCGACCTACCTCGGCGCCAACCCGGCGTACCTCCGCGCGCTCGTCGGCGCCCTGCCCGACGAGACCCGGGCGTATCGCGACCGCGGGCGCAGCGACGGCACGGCGCCCGACATCTGGCAGGACGTCATCGCCTGCTACCTGGCGCTCGCCGACGCAGATGCAGGACTCGCGCGGTGGGACCGGCAGGGATCGGTGGAGGCCGGCGAGACGCGCTCGCACACGCTCTACTGGCTGTCGAGCCTCGCGGAGATGGGCCGGCCGGATTTCTCGGTGACGGCCGACACCGCGTTCTACGCCGTGTTCAAGGACCAGAGCGCCGCCCGCACCTACCTCGCCTACAACCCCGGCAGCGCGCCGCTGCGGGTGTCGTTCAGCACCGGCAAGGTGATCGAGGTGGCGCCGCGCTCGCTCGCGCGCGGCCGCTGAGGCGCCGTGCGCCGGCTCAGCCCCGGCCGGCTGCGCCGCGTTGCGCCGCCCGTTTCGTGGGCTTCGGCAAGGTCCTGCGGAGCGCCTCGACCGCGCTCTTCAGCGACGCGAGGTCGACGTCTGGCAGGCGCTCAAGGTAGCCCGTCACCAGCGTGCGTAGCGCCGGCAGCGCATGCACGAGCCGGGCGCGTTCCACGAGCGGCGTGAAATGGCGGTCGAGGAACTGCGCCGACTGCAGCACCTTGAGTTCGGCCGGGCGCTCCTGCACCGCGAAGAACTGCGCGCGCGTCACGTACGACAGCACCGCCGGCGTCAACGCCGCGTTGAAGCAGCCCTCGCGCTCGGTGCAGATGCGCATGCGAGAGTAAATCTCGCTCTCGAGCATCGGCCGCGCCTGCGGCAAGCCGCCGAGCGAGGGATCGGCGAGCAGCTGCTCGAAGGCCAGCCACGCCTCGCTCTTGCGGCCGCTCCGGTGCAGCAGCAGCGCGTCGCGGATTCGAGCCGCGGCCGCCGCGACGCCGGCGCCGTAGTGCCGCTCGAGCGCCTCGAGACCCGGGGACCCGCCGGTCGTGCGGCGCACGGCCGCGTCGCGAGCGGCGGCCGGCGCGCGTTCAGCGACCGGCGGCAGCGACGCCGCGCGGGTGCGCTCCGGGCGCACGGCCCGCAGCAGTTGCATGACGCCCATCGGTGACCCGTCTCCTACTCATCCCGGCGTGGTGCAGGCCGGTGAACTACGATCGTTGTCGCGATCGGCCTGCCGGTCAAGCGCGTAGCTGTCGGCAGCCGGCGACTTTGGCCGGGAGCGCGGCGCGCGACCGGCGACCTTCTTGTACGCCTTCGCGGCACGCCGTCCTGCGGATGCAGTCACGAAATGACCATCCGCGCGGGCACGCGGGCGGCGGCGGTGGGCGACGCTGCGCCGATAGGGCATAATTCGCCGCTCTTTTTTTCCAGGATCAATCGGTTAGGCCCGCCCGGGGAGGCCTGCCGCGTCGACCTGGCACCCGCCCGCCCGGGGGCCGCTGCCGACCCGACGCCTGCCGCCAGGTGCGCCCGCCGATGAGTCCCGCGTCCCCGATCGTCACGCCGAACCGCGCGCGCGGCAACGCCGCGGGCAGCGCCGCGGGCGGCGCCCTGCCGTGGCGCGTGGCGCCGCCGCTCATCAGCACCGCGCTCATCTACATAGGCTCGGGCGTCCTCAGCACGCTCTTGCCGCTGCGGTTCTCGGCGCAGGGCCTGTCGCCGACGGTGATCGGCCTGCTGGCCACCGCTGAGGCGCTCGGTTTCCTGGTCGGCTGCCTGCACGCCCACCGCATCATCGGGCCGGTCGGCCTAGAGCGCGCCTACGCGGCGTTCGCCGGCATGAAGGCGGTCGCGATTCTCGCGATGCATTTCGCTCCGGGCGCGCTGTGGCTCGCAGCCTGCCGCTTCCTGATGGGGCTGAACGCCGCCGGGCTGTCGGTCATCGTCGAGAGCTGGCTCAACGCGCTCGTGCCGAACCACCTGCGCGGCCGCGTGCTGACGATCTACGTGCTCGTGATCGGGCTCTTCTACGGCGGCGGCCAGCTGCTCGGCAGCGGCCTCAACGTCCGCGGACCGGAGCTGCTGTTCCTGGCCGGCATCGCGACCACGCTCGCGCTCGTGCCGCTCGCCGGCATCGACGTCCGCGCGCCGCAGCCACCGCACGTGGTCGACCTGCAGATACTCAAGGCGGTACGGAATTCGCCGGTCAGCGTGCTCGCCTGCCTGCTGAACGGGCTGATTCTGACCGCGTTCACGACGGTCGGACCGTTGTTCGGCGAGCGCATCGGCCTCGGGCAGAGCCAGATCATCCTGCTGATGGCCTGCGTCTCGCTCGGCGGCCTGTTCCTGCAGTTCCCGATCGGCTACCTGTCGGACAAGGTCGACCGCCTGCACGCGCTGATCGTGCTCGGCGCCGGCACGCTCCTGGTCGTCACCGCGCTCGTGACGGTCGACCGCTACACGCCGTTCATCGTGCTGGCGGCCCTGTTCGCGGCCTTCGGCGGCTTTGCCGAGAGCCTGTATGCGGTCGGCGTCGCGCATGCGAACGACCGCGCCGAGTCCTGCGACTACGTGGCGCTGTCCTCGACGCTCCTGTTCGTCTGGTCGCTAGGCGCCGCCATCGGCCCGACCACCGGCACGCTCGCGATCGAGCTGACGGCGCCATGGGCGTTCTTCGCCTACGCCATGGCGCTGGCGCTCGCGTTCACGCTCTTCGCGCTCTACCGGCTGCGCCGCCGCCGCAGCGAGCGGCCGCTCGAGACGCGCGAGGAGTTCCTGACCTACCCGCACTCCTCGCCCGAGATCTATGCCTGGATCCCGTATCACCGCGACGCGCCGGAGCCTCAGGAGACCCCGCCGCGGGCCCCGCCAGGCACCGGCGGCGGGCCGTGAACGGCTAGCGGCTGCGCGCCAGCACGTCCGGCAGCGGTGGCGCCGCGGCCGGCTTGGCCGCCCGGAAATCCTCGCCGACGAACGCAGCGACCGTCGCGGCGATCTGCGACTGGGTCACGAGCGGCGTGTCGTGCCGTTCGCCGAGCGGCGGCGTGTCGGGCCCGATCACCGCGATCCAGATGTTTCCGGAGCCCGCCTGCTGGACGCCGTGGTCCTTCCAGTCGACGGTGCCGCTGCCGCGCCCGTGGTCGCAGGTGACGATGAAGGTCGTCTTGCCGCGGTACGCGGGCAGCGCCTGCATCTGCTGCCACAGATCACCGACGAAGGCATCGAAGCTGTGCGCCGTGTCGAGCGTCGCGTCGTAGCGGCCCATGTGCGCCCAGCTGTCGGTGTCGCCGTAGCCCACGAACAGCACCCGCGGCCGGTGCGTGGCCAGGTGCGCACGCAGCGCCACGTGCACGAACGAGTCGAGCGGATCGTCACCCTCGAGCCTGGTGGTCGTGCGGTAGAGCTCCTCGAGCAGTCTGCCCTGCGGGCTCTCGTCGCCGCGGTCGACCAGCGTCGCGCCGGCCCGGATCGGCAGGTGGCTGCGCTTGCCGTTGAAGATGTCGTGAAACGTGCTCCAGGCGCCAAAGATGTCGACCTTGCGGCGGAACAGGGGCCGCGAGTTCAGCCACTCGAAGACCGTCTGGTTCGGGTTCGGGCCGAACTCGTTTCTGTCGATGCGCGGATCGGCGAGCCCGCTCGCCATCTCGTTGTAGCCCGGATAGGAGAACCAGAACCCGTTCGTGACCTCCGCCTTGCTGCCGGCGAGCTGGTTGCCGAACAGCTGGCCCTGCTTTGCGATCGTGCCCCAGATGAACGGCAGCAGCAGCCTGCGGCGCTCGCGCGGATCCTCGTGCCAGTATTTCTGCTTGAGCGCCGCGACCGGCGTCCAGCCCTGCTGCTCGACGTCCGGCAGCAGCAGCGGGTCGAGGCCCGTGAACACCTCCTGCCAGCGCAGACCGTCGCTGATGATCAGCACGACGTTCTCGGTCTTGCGCGGCGCCGCCACCGCGGGCAGCAGGATGGCCGTCGCGAGCACCGCGACCAGGGCCTTGAGCGAGGTCTTCATGCGGAGGTTCCCCCTTGTCGATGGCCGGGCGGCACTGGAAGGGACGGCCCGGCCGACCGAGAATAGTGCCTCGACGGCCGCGGGGGAATCCTTATGGCGCGAGCGTTCCGTGTCGGAGCCTGGCTGCTGGTCGCAGCGCTGCCCGCCGCCGCGGAACCCGCCCGGTTGACGGTTGGCGCGCTCAGCCTGCAGCGCTGCCCACCCGCCGGTGCGTACTGCGGGCGGCTCGAGCGGCCGCTCGACCCTAGCGGGCGCGTCGCGGGCACGATCGGCATCCACTTCGAGTTCTACCCGGCGACCGGCGCCGCGCGAACCGGCACAGTGGTCGCCGCCGACGGCGGACCCGGCTACCCTGCAACCGGTTCACGGACGGCGTACCTGGCGCTCCTCGGCTCGCTCCGCGCCGACCACGACCTGCTCCTGATGGACAATCGCGGCACCGGCCGCTCCGGCGCCGTCGACTGCACGCGGCTCCAGCAGGCGCCGCTGCTCTCGATCGCCGACATCGGCGCCTGCGGCCGCGCGCTCGGCGCGGCGGCACCGCTCTACGGCACGGCCCATGCCGCGGACGACCTGGACGCCATTCTCGGCCTGCTCGCACTCGGCCCGGTCGACCTGTACGGCAACTCCTACGGCACGTTCTTCGCTCAGGTGTTCGCTGTCCGCCACCCGGACCGCCTGCGCTCGCTGGTGCTCGACGGGGCGTACCCGCTCGATGCTCCCGACCTCGCCTGGTACCCCGCCTATGCGCCCGCGGTGCGCTCCAAGCTGAACCTGAGCTGCGCGCGCTCCCCCTCCTGCGCGGCCGTGCCCGGCTCCTCGCTCGAGCACCTCGCGCCCGCGCTCGCCGAGCTGCGGCGCAGGCCGCGCCGCGCGCGTTCTTTCGACGCCGACGGCGTCGTCCAGGAATTCACGGCCGACGCGACCGCGCTCGCGCTGGTGCTGTTCGGCTCGGCGCCGCCGTTCGCGACGCTGCGCGAGGCCGACGCCGCGGCGCAGGCCTACGCGCGCGGCGACCCGGCGCCGCTCTGGCGCCTGATGGCCGAGGCGCAGTCGGCGGTCGATTCGCGCGACCCGAGCCACGACCCGGCGCAGTTCAGCCAGGGGCTCGCGATGGCCGTCACCTGCGGCGACACGCCGCAGATCTTCGACATGGGCCTCCCGCCCGCCCAGCGCCGCGCCGACCGCGAGCGCGTGCTCGCGCTCCGCCGTAGCCAGGCCCCCGACACCTACGCGCCGTTCGCCATCGACGAGTTCCGCGGCATGGTGCCGGACTACAGCTTCATCGACGAGTGCATCGACTGGCCGGCGCAGCAGCCGGACCGTCCACCGGCGTACATCGCCGCCCGGGCGCAGGGTTTCCCGCCGCTGCCGGTGCTGGTGCTGTCGGGCGAGTTCGACAACATGACGAGCGCCGTCGACGGCGATCTGGCCGCGCGGCAGTTCTCGAACGCGCGCCACGTCGTGCTCGCCAACAGCCTGCATGTCAACGCGCTGCCGCAGGCCCGCAGCCCCTGCGGCGCAGGGCTCGTGCGCCGCTTCCTCGCGACGCTGGACCCCGGTGACACCGGCTGCGCGCAGGCGGTGCCGCCGCTCCGGCTCGCGCCGCCATTCGCGCGGCATTACCGCGACGTGCCGGCCGCGACTGCGCTCGCCGGCAATTCCGTCGACCGCCGCGCCCTCAGTGCCGCCGCGGCGGCGCTCGCCACGACCGGCGACCTGCTGGGCCGGCTCGAGGCGAACGGCAGCGGGCGCGGGCGCGGCCTGCGGGGCGGCTCGTTCTCGGTGGCCGCGCAGGGCTCGCGCCTACGGGCGACGCTCGCGCGCGTGCGCTGGACGGAGGACCTCGACGTCTCGGGCACGCTCGAGGTCGAGCCGGGCGGCGGGGCCGGCGAGGCGACGCTGCGCTTCCGCGACCGTGGCGGCCTCGAGGGCACGCTGGTCGCGAGCTGGCCGGCCGGCGGACCGGAGGCCCGCGCGCGCCTCGTGGGCCAGAGCGGCGGCCTGGCGCTCGCGGCCGAAACCGCGGCGCCCTGAGCCGCTCAGCCGGCGCGGCGGCCGTCGAGGCCGAGGCCGGCCTTGCGCAATTGCACCAGCTCGTCGCGCACCCGCGCCGCGGCCTCGAATTCGAGGTTGCGCGCGAGCTTCATCATCTCGGCCTCGAGCTTGCGGATGCGCTTGACGATCTGCTCGGGTGAGAGCGCCGCGAGTGCGTCGGCGCCGGGGCCGCGACCCCGCTCCTCGCTCCAGCGCGCGCCCTCCATGACGTCCTGCACCGCCTTGACGATGCCGACCGGCGTGATGCCGTGGAGCTTGTTGTAGGCAACCTGGCGGCTGCGGCGCCGGTCGGTCTCGTCGATGGCGCGGCGCATCGACCCGGTCACCACGTCCGCGTACAGGATCGCGCGGCCGTTGACGTGGCGGGCGGCGCGGCCGATCGTCTGGATCAGCGAGCCCTCCGAGCGCAGGAAGCCTTCCTTGTCGGCGTCGAGGATCGCGACCAGCGACACCTCGGGCAGGTCCAGTCCCTCGCGCAGCAGGTTGATGCCCACGACGACGTCGAACGTGCCGAGCCTGAGGTCGCGGATGATCTCGACGCGCTCGACAGTCTCGATATCGGAGTGCAGATAGCGGACCTTGACGCCGTGCTCGCGCAGGTAGTCGGTCAGGTCCTCGGCCATGCGCTTGGTCAGCGTCGTGATCAGCACGCGCTCGCCGCGCGCGACCGTACGGTTGATCTCGGACAGCACGTCGTCGACCTGGGTCCGGACCGCGCGCACGTCGACCGCCGGGTCGACGAGGCCGGTCGGGCGCACCACCTGCTCGACGACGGACCCCACGGAATGCTTCAGCTCGTAGGGTCCGGGAGTCGCCGACACGAAGATCATCTGCGGCGCCAGCCGCTCCCACTCGTCGAAGCGCAATGGCCGGTTGTCGAGCGCGGACGGCAGCCGGAAGCCGTACGCGACCAGCGTCTCCTTGCGCGAGCGGTCGCCACGGTACATGCCGCCGAGCTGCGGCACCGTCACGTGGCTCTCGTCGACGACCAGCAGCGCGTCCGGCGGCAGGTAGTCGAACAGGCACGGCGGCGGCTCGCCGGGCGCACGCCCCGACAGGTAGCGCGAATAGTTCTCGATCCCGGAGCAGTAGCCGACCTCGTTCATCATCTCGAGGTCGTACAGCGTCCGCTGCTCGAGGCGCTGTGCCTCGACCAGCTTCGAGTCCGCCCGGAGCTCGACCAGCCGCGCGCGAAGCTCCTCCTTGATTTCGTCGAGCACGCTGACGAGCCGCTCGCGCGGCGTCACGTAGTGCGAGGACGGGAACACCGTAAGCCGCGGCACCTTGCGGACGACCTCGCCGGTCAGCGGGTCGAAGAACGCGAGCGAGGCGATCTCGTCGTCGTACAGCTGCACGCGCACCGCCTCGCGCTCGGAGTCGGCCGGGAAGATGTCGACGACGTCGCCGCGCACGCGGTAGGTTCCCTGCGACAGGTCGACCTCGTTGCGCGTGTACTGCATGTCGGTGAGACGGTGCAGCAGCTTGCGCTGGTCGATACGCTCGCCGCGCACCAGGTGCAGCACCATCGCGAGGTAGGCCTGCGGGTCGCCGAGGCCGTAGATCGACGATACCGTCGCGACGATGATCGAGTCCGGCCGCTCGAGCAGTGCCTTGGTCGCCGACAGGCGCATCTGCTCGATGTGCTCGTTGATCGAGGCATCCTTCTCGATGTAGGTGTCCGACGACGGTACGTAGGCCTCCGGCTGGTAGTAGTCGTAGTAGGACACGAAGTACTCGACGGCGTTCTCGGGGAAGAACTCGCGGAGTTCGCCGTACAGCTGCGCCGCCAGCGTCTTGTTGTGGGCGAGCACGATCGTCGGCCGCTGCAGCGCCTGGATCACGTTCGCGATCGTGAAGGTCTTGCCGGAGCCGGTGACGCCGAGCAGCGTCTGGTGACGGAGGCCGCTCTGCACATTGTCGAGCAGCGCCGCGATCGCCTCCGGCTGGTCGCCGGCCGGCTGGTAGTCGGCCGCGAGCCGGAAGCGCCGCGGCGGTCCTTCGGCAGGCGCTGCGCGAATGGCGCTCATCGGATTTGATCCGGGCCTGGATTTCCTAGAGAATCCGTCGTCTTTTGCACTGCAGTGAGACCTCGTTGACCATCGCCCTGTCGCAGCGCGTCCGGCGCATCAAGCCCTCGCCGACCCTCGCCGTGACCGCCCGCGCCGCGCGGCTCAAGGCGGAGGGCCGGGACGTCATCGGGCTCGGCGTCGGCGAGCCCGACTTCGACACGCCCGCGCACATCGCCGCGGCGGGCATCGCCGCGATCGGCGCGGGCTTCACGCGCTACACCAATGCGGACGGCATCCCCGAGCTCAAGGACGCCATTATCGCCAAGTTCGGGCGCGACAACGGCCTCAGCTACCGGCGCGACCAGGTGCTGGTGTCGGCCGGCGCCAAGCACACGATCTTCAACCTGATGCAGGCGCTGCTCGATGGCGGCGACGAGGTCGTGATCCCGGCGCCCTACTGGGTCTCGTACCCGGACATGGCGCTGCTCGCCGACGGCGTCCCGGTCATCGTCAATGCGGGCCCGGAGCAGGGTTACAAGATCACCCCTGCCCAGCTCGCGGCCGCGATCACGCCGCGCACCCGCCTGTTCATCCTCAACAGCCCGTCGAACCCGACCGGCGCCGCCTACACGCGCCGCGAGCTGGAAGCGCTCGGGGCCGTGCTGCTCCGCCACCCGCAGGTCGTCATCGGTACGGACGACATGTACGAGCACATCTGGTGGGGCTCCGAGCCGTTCTGCAGCCTGGTCACTGCGTGCCCACGCCTCTACGACCGTACCGTCACGATCAACGGCGTCTCGAAGAGCTATGCGATGACCGGCTGGCGGATCGGCTACTGCGGAGGGCCGCTCGAGCTGGTACAGGCAATGGCGACGATCCAGGGCCAGTCGACCTCGAACCCATCGTCCATCAGCCAGAAGGCGGCGGTGGCGGCACTGAACGGCGACCAGTCCTGCGTCGCCGAGATGAACCGGGCGTTCAAGGAACGCCACGACTTCGTGGTCGCGGGCCTCAACACGCTCGCGGGCGTGTCGTGCCTGCCCGGCTTCGGCACGTTCTATGCGTTCGCCGACGTCAGCGCGGCAATCTCAAACCTCGGGCTTGCGGATGACAACGCGTTCGCGGAGCAGCTGATCTCAACGGCGCTGGTTGCAGTCGTCCCGGGATCAGCCTTCGGTGCTCCAGGGCACATCCGGCTGTCGTTTGCCTGCTCGAAGGCGACGCTCGAGCTGGCGCTCGAGCGCATGCGGTCGATGCTGGGAAGCGCGTTGGCGCCGTCCAGGCGGGCGCGGAGCCGCGCAAGTCCTTGACTTGCCGGGAGGCGCTCGGGAGAATGCGCCGCCTTCCAGGGCACCCCGATCGTTCCTGCCGTTCCCCGGTAGCTCAGCTGGTAGAGCAAGCGACTGTTAATCGCTGGGTCGTTGGTTCGAGTCCAACCCGGGGAGCCAA
>JANXWS010000081.1 GCA_025351005.1 Pseudomonadota bacterium
CATCTTCGGAGTCGTCGAACTCGCGGGAGTCGTGGCCCGCAGTGAGGCCGGCGACGACGGTCCCGGCGCCCGCGATGCTGATCGTGTCGTTGCCGGATCCGGCGCTGACGCTGCCGGTGCCGGAGATGCTGATCGAGTCCCTGCCATTCCCCGCGGTGACGGTGGCGCTGCCATGCACCGTGATGGTGTCGTTCTCGTTGCCGACAACGATGGTGCCGCCGTTCGAGGTGATGTTTGCCATCAGCATCCCTGCCGCAGGCCATACCGGATGTGGTATCTACGATCCGGCCGACCCACAACTGGTAGCGAATATATCTGTAATAGATCCGACTTTAAACATATTTCGTTTGAAGCCGTCCGGCAGCCGGCGGGCCGGGCGGGCGCGCCGGCGCCCGGCCGCGAGAAAGCTCCGGCCGGCGCCTGGCCGCCGCGATCCGGGTGACCGAGCGCGGCGTCGATAGAAGGCGACTGCCGGTTCCGCCTCAACCGGTTACGTCGACTTCGTGCCGGCGTTTGGAGCTTGCGCGGCCCGGTGAATCAAGGCGACGCGGCGCCGCTCGCGAGCGGCTCGGCGCCCGACAGGCGCCCGAGCGCCAGCACGAGCTCCGCGCGCGCGACCTGCCAGCCGAGTTCCGCGGCGACCCGCTGCTGGCGGGCGGACGCGGACGCGGTCTGCGCCGTGAGCACGTCGAGGATCGTGCCGACGCCGTTCTCGTAGCGCCCGAGCGCCACCTCCTCGCTTTCCGCGGCGGCCTTCGTCAGCGCGGCGGTCGCCTGCAGCTGCTGGTTCGCCGAAGCGAGCGTGTAGTACGCGTTCCAGACGTCCTGCGACACGGCCAGACGGATCTGCTCGGCGTTCGCCTCGCGGACCTCGAGCGCGGCCAGCGCCTGGCGCACCCCGTAGGTGGTGCTGAAGCCGCTGAACAGCGGCACCGTCAGGTTTATGCCCACGGTGTTGTAGTTCTGGCGCGGATAGCCCGGGATGTGCGCGTAGTCGTGACCGGCGCCGATCGTGATCGACGGCCGGCCGGCGGCGCGGGCGACCGTGACGTCCGCCTCCGCGGCGTCGCGCTGGGCGCGGGCCGCGGCGAGGTCCGGCCGCTGCCGCTCGGCGGCGGCGATCAGCTCGGCCATGCGTCCCGTTAGCGCCGGCACCTCGCGTGGCACTGGATCCGGGTCGAGCACCAGGGCCTGGTCCGCGGTCAGGCCGATCGCGACCGCGAGCGCACCTCGCGTGGTGTGGGTGCCGCTCTCGACCTGCACCCGCGTCAGCACCGCCTGGTCGAACGCGGTCTCCGCCTGCAGCACGTCGGCACGGGTCGCGATGCCCGCGTCGCGGCGCCCGCGCGCGACGTCGAGGCTCCGCGCGCTCGCCGCTTCGGTGGTCTTCGCCGCGATCAGGGACGCGTCCGCCGCCACGACGCTGTAGTAGCTCTGCACGACGCCGAGCACCGTCTGCTGCGTGGCCCGGTTCGCGGTCGCCGCGGAGGCATCGAGCAGGCGGCGCGCGCTCGCGATCCGCCCGCCGCGCGCGCCGAAGTCGAAGAGCGTCCACGACAGGTTGACCGCCACGTCACTGGTGTGCTCGGTCGCCACGACCGGGCCGAGCACCGGATCGACGCGGTCGCCGTTGGTCCAGGTCTCGGAACCGGTGCCGGTGAGCGTCGGCAGCCAGGCGCTCTCGGCGACGCCGAGCGCCGCGGCCTGCTGGTGTGCGGCGGCCCACGCGGCGCGGGTCGCGGGGCTCCGGCACAGAGCGAACTCGACCGCCGCCGGCAGCGAGAGGGGCGCGTTGCGGAGCCGGCACTCCCGGCCGAGGGGATCGAGGTGGCCGGAGTCCCCGCGTTCGAGCACCGAATGCGTCCCGAAGGGATCCAGAGGATCGGCGGCGGCGCTGCCGCCGAGGACGGCGCCGAGGAGCAGGCCGCCGAGCGGCAGGACGATGCCCGCGCGACGTGGAGAAGTGATTGCTGTCATGGGTGTCATCCGCTTCCCCGAGGCGTCAGGTCGGCGGGTCCGGCGGCATCCGTTGCAGCCGCAGGCCCGCGGGAATCGAGTCCACGGCCTCTTCCGTCCGTGTTCACGGGGATTACATCGCAGTCGCGCCGTCCACACAACGGCGCCGCCCGGTGCCGCTCTAAGTCGAAGGGACAGGCCGCGCCGCGCGCCGCGTCCGTCCGACGACGCGACCGTACCGGCGGGAGAACCGGAGTTGCCGGCGACCGGCTACAAGATCTTTCGGTACTGCAGGAAGCCCGACCGCTCCGCCACCTTGTCGTAGAGC
Organism: Pseudomonadota bacterium; assembly: GCA_025351005.1. Lineage (GTDB taxonomy): Bacteria > Pseudomonadota > Gammaproteobacteria > Steroidobacterales > Steroidobacteraceae > CAIKZZ01. The sequence goes on from JANXWS010000081.1 coordinate 2,285, forward strand.
TTCATCGCGTCGGTGTTGGTCTCGTGCGTCAGCCAGTACACGCGGGAACACCCCTGCGACGCGGCCTTGGAACAGACCGCTTCTATCAGCCGGCGCCCGATCCCTGCATT
>JANXWS010000033.1 GCA_025351005.1 Pseudomonadota bacterium
GACTTGCCGGGAGGCGCTCGGGAGAATGCGCCGCCTTCCAGGGCACCCCGATCGTTCCTGCCGTTCCCCGGTAGCTCAGCTGGTAGAGCAAGCGACTGTTAATCGCTGGGTCGTTGGTTCGAGTCCAACCCGGGGAGCCAATTGCCCCTGATCAGGGGGTCACAGCTGAGCTAAAGTCGCTCGTGATCTGTAATCAAAAAACTTACAAATCAACTAGTTACTTTCTCAGCGCGTCTCGGGCCGCAACTTGACCGCTCCGGAGCGTCGGGGGTGTTCACAGGGGTAACGGTCTCATCGCCGTACGTGCTACCCCTGAACTCTTACCGCTAAGACGGGCTTTTCCGAGGCGTTACCCCCGATAAAGCTGACTGACGTCGCCATTCGCAACACGCGACCGGGCGAACGCCCCAAAAAGCTCTTCGACGGCGAGGGTCTGTACCTTCTGGTGTCACCCACCGGTCACTGCCGCTCGAGCGACCCGATTGAGATGACTCCCGATCGCGGTCAGCTCCTCCACGGCCGGCTTGATCCCCCGGTATTCCGCCATCGGCAACGGCTCGGCATCCATCAGGTGGGCGCGGACCGGGGACGAGACATAGGTCGCCGGGGGCATGCCTCGTCCGCGCGCCCGCTCCCTGAGCAGCTTGGCAGCGCCGGGGCCGATACTGAGGTTGAGTCGTATGCCCCACTCAGGCTCTCGGACACCTTGGGTTCCGACGAAGCCCCCACTGTAGATGTTCGGAGAGCGGCCTCGACGAGCTGCCTCACCAATGCGGACTCGTTGGTCCCTTCGCACTGCGCGAGCGCACGCACGCGTGCTTTGGCTTCCGAACTAACACGACAGGTAATGTAGGCATCTGCGGTCACGAGCGTGATCATGCAACGGCAACGGGACGTTGCCAGTCCTGAATCTCTCGCCCTTTTGAGCGCTCGCGTGCTGCGCCGACTTCTTCTGATACGCCCTTTGATCGTGTCAGGTCATAAAAAATATTTTTGGGGTTGAGACGACGTCGCGCAGGTCTCAGAGGGCAGGTTGTCCGGAGCGAGGAGCGTCAGCAGTCGCCTCCCCTCGCACCGCGAGGCACGGGTGTAGGCTGGGCGTGATCGCGGCAGGCGGACCGCCCGTCGCCCGTCGACGCGAGCCCGTCGACGATCTCAGACTTCGTTCAGGCTGGAAGCCCATGCGCTGCGGTCGCGAGCCCGCTTTACGGCTTACATTCAGAAGTCACTCTTATCATTGAGATAGTTCGGCGAGTATGGGCCTGACGGCAGGCCGATTCCCTTGAGGTCGATGGCCCGTGCGTTCGCTTGCTGCGCGAGCGGCCGATAGTTGGGCGCCGCCTTAGTGATAGCGGCCGCGACCGCATTAGCGATGAGTCCGGCGAGGCCGGCCTGACTGCTGCCCTGAGGACTGTAGGCCATGGTGCGGTCGGACTCCCAAAGTACCTGCCCCGTATGCGCGCTCTTTAGCGTGTACTTGAGTGCGACCGTCACGGTGGTCGATAGGATCACGTACTTCGCATCCCAGTGTTCGATAGAGATGTAGAGCACCGCATCGGTGCCGAACAGCTCGCCTAGCCGTTTCGGGTCGGCGGAGTGCACGAGATTGGCGTCGCTGAGACCGTCATCGGCAAGCACCGAGCGAATCGTATTGACGGGGAAGACGTAGTAGCCGCGCTCAGCGAGTGGTATGGAGATCGTCGTAAGGAAATAATCGGGGGCGTCGACCGCGACGCTGCGGTTTACCGGAGGAACTACCAGAATCGAGCGCGGGTTCTCGGTCCGAAACGCGGCATAGTCCTTGCGCTGAGGCTGGGCTGCACAGCCCCAGAGCGCGGTAGCAAGCAGAATGGCGACGGCCGCACGGCAACAAAGTTGAGTCATGTCAATGCGACTCCTTCGCCGCATCCGCCTTCTGACCCGAGGAAGCGATCTGGATCATCCGCTGCATGAATACTTTGGATTCAGGCCAGCGTTGCATCTCCTGCTGAAAGGAGCCAACAGCGTCGGTCGCCTTACCCTGCTGGAGCTGGACGTACCCGTACTCTGCGTATACACCTGGCGGCACCGCGCCCTTGCCGGGACCCGCCTCCTTAATGATTGCCTCGAGCGACGCCATCAGCTCGACGATCTTGGCAGGATCCTTGTAGTAGCCATAGAGCGAGGGCGTGTAGTTCCCCCAGTCGTACATGCGTTGCTGGTGGACGCAGCCACTCAGTTCGAATGCCAGAAGGATGGCACCTGTGGCGAGAAGGACTGGTCTCACGGTTGCGCACTGGGCGGCAGGCTCAGTGCGCGAGTCTCACCACTCCCCACATACACCTTGTCGTGATAGATCACGGTCGAACCCTGGTGTATCTCGACCTGATGAACGCCTTCCAGGACGACAAGGACGTTAGGATTGCCGTCATACTGCTGAGCAGCGCCCATCGCGAGCCCATCGACATAGAGCACGGTGCCGGCAGGGGCGCCTTTGACGACGATGCTCGGCTGCGTCGAACCGCTGCGAACGGTCGTCTGCGGTAGAACGCATGCGGATAACAGGCACAGCAGCAGGGCTGCGACAATGGCCTTCATCGTTGCTTACTCCTTGACCTCTCCGACGAACACGTTGCTCGTCTGCGCGTCCGTCAGGCTGCCGTCCACAATATGCCCCACAGAACCCTGGTTCGTTTCGTTGTCGCCGAACAGTTGCGTGATCTGGATGTGACCCACCACGCTTGGAGGCAGTGCGATCTCAAAGCCGGTCTGGCCGCTCTTTACCTTGTCACCGGGCTGATACAGCGCGAGCCTGTCGCCCACCTTAATACCCTGGCTGGCGCCGCCGGAAATAAACACCTGTGTGCCATCGACTTTGAGGACGTCGGTACGCCAGAGGCGCTCCTTGAGTTTGGCAACGAGGCTGCTCTGCACATCCGAAATCGCTGCGCTGATCGCGCGATCGTTTAGCGTCGCGTCATAATCCGCCTTGCTGCCGAAGCCCGCGATCTCGCCGGACTCGGTGCTGGTGTCACCACTTCCACTCGCGGTAAAGAAGACGAAGCCTGTTCTCGTATCGACCAAGCGGATCTCCACCTTGGCGTGAGCGGTCTGCATCTTGGTGCCGCTCAGAAAGCCGGTCTTGCCTGTGGTGCTGCGGCCAAATTCCGTAACGGAGCCGAGAATGAGTGCGTCGACTCCGATCAGGTTTTCGGACTTCAAAATCCCCTGTTCGGCCTTCAGCTTGTCGAGATCTGGCCGCTCGAAGACGAGAAATTGTTGCGACGCGACCAGGCGAGTTGCGAGCATGTCGGACGCCTGCTTACCGAGCGGATCTTGGCTCGCATCCACCAACAGAGTGCGCCCATAGCGCGTCTCGTTGGTAAAACGCCCGATCGCCACCTTGCGCTTCAAGAGCTTTGCGGTAGGTACCGCCGCCTGCTGCTGCGCTGCAGCCTGCTGGTCCGTGCTTACTGGAGGGGCTACCTGCCGAGTCTGCGGCGCGGTCGTGGCGCAGCCCGTTGCGAGGCAAGTGATGGCCAAGGCGACTGATCCGTAAACGCATGACCTAACACTCATAGCTATTGACCTGCTGTCTGGCGAGGGAACTTAAAAAGCCCAAGATGCCGTTCGCTCGAACAAGTCTTGCCCCGGACGCCGCGATCTCTGTCGCGGCTTAACCGAAATAGTACAAGAATTCGCTTAACCCCGCCGACCGACCAATGCCGTCGGCGTCGGGGTGGGCGACGCCCTGGAGATGACCGGCCCGCTTCTTCTGGTCCAGGTTTGATGTCCGATTACGCCGCCTTCCGAGTCTCTCCGATTCCGCTTTTCGCAGTCAAACGAGCCGCAGTCGTCTCCGGGGCCGGCAGCCGGTAGCCGAGCGCGCTATGCGGCCTGACGCGGTTGTAGTGCTGCCGCCAGTCTTCGATCACGACCTGTGCTTCCCGCAGCGTGTAGAAAATCTCGCCGTTCAAGAGCTCGTTCCGCAGCTTGCCATTGAAGCTCTCGCAGTAGCCATTCTCCCACTGAACCGCCCCGGCTTTCCCGGAGACTCCAACATGAGAGCGGATAGAGTTTATGGAAACGGCAAAGCGGTATTCGACGGAAGTGCGGGAGCGGGCGGTGCGGCTGGTGCTCGTCCATCCGGCAGCCAACGCGTCAGCGGCTTCCGCGGTTGCCTTGACCACTATGGCGGCCGGTTGCCCCGCGGTCTGCGACCAGCTTGGCGAATACGCGAGAACGAGGGGCATTCCGGCCAGAGCTGACGCCAACGGACTTGGCGTAGTCGTTGATGGGAAGCATTTGGTCGGATCGTCTTGCCGTTCAAGCACCCACGCGAGCATCTCCGCCGCAGGCCGGCCAGACGGTTTCGCTGGCAACGACGTCGGCCGAACCGTCTTCGGGCGGGACGCTGGACGTGCCGTGAGGCGATTGCGCCCCGGCCTGCCGCTCCGTGGCTACGGCGGAGGCGCCAGCATCGAATGATGCTGGCGAATGACCGACGCCTTCTTCCCCAACGGGCGCGCGGCCGCCTTGCCGGCGCGGTCATTTCCTCGTTGAACCGCATCGGCTGTCGGGCGGACGCCGTGCCCGGCTGATGCGCCCGGCTGCTTCGCGGTCCGATCGGTGGCGTCGGCCGTACGATGGACGCGCTCCAGGCCGAAGTCCGGCACTTTGCCGGTGGCCGCCTCGACCGAGCCTTCCGGACCGCGCCCCGGAGATTCGCTCGCATGGATCGCCACTGACGCGGATAACGCCAGTGCTGCCCCGAGCAACGCTGCCGAGGACCGACCGCGGTCGAGACTCCATTTCATGACGCCATCCCCCCGCGTGCGCCAGCGCCGCTGTCACCACCCGCTCGGGTGGCGCCGCCGCGGGCAGGTCCACTGGAACCTGCACGCCCCCCGGCGCAGCGACCCGTGCATTCTACGACCAACCGGCCCCGAGGGGGGGCAGGGATCCTGCCCTCCCCCGACCCCGTTCGCCGAGCGCGACTGAACCGTGCGGGCCGCCGCACCACGTGCAGCCCTGCCCGGCCAACCCGCCGGCCGGCCTGCCGGCCGCCGGATCGGCAAGGCGGCGCCTCGCCGGCTCAGACGATGCCGCCGTTGACGGAGATCACCTGGCCCGTGATGTAGGCCGCCTCCTCCGACACCAGGAACCCGACCAGGCTCGCGACCTCCTCGGGTCGGCCGGCGCGCTTCATCGGCACCAGGCGCTCGATCGCCGCGGCGTCGAACGTATCCCGGGTCTGCGCCGTATCGATGACTCCGGGGGCGACCGCATTGACGGTGATGCCGCGGGATGCGACCTCGACCGCGAGCGAGCGCGTCGCCGCGTTGACCGCGCCCTTCGCCGCCGAGTAGTTGACCTGGCCGCGGTTGCCGATCAGCGCCGACACCGACGAGATGTTCACGACGCGACCCCACCGCGTGCGGATCATCGGGAGCAGCAGGGTCTGCGTGACGTTGAAAAAACCGTCGACGCTCACGTCCATGACGCCGTGCCACTGCCGGGCACTCATGCCCGGAAACACCGCGTCGTCGTGCAGCCCCGCATTGTTGACGACGACCTGGATCGGGCCGTCCGCGAGCAGCGCCTCGAGCGCGGCGCGGGTCGCGGTGCCGTCGGTGACGTCGAAGGCGACCGACCGGGCGCGCGGGCCGGGGGCGTTGAGCTCGTTGGCGAGCGCCGCCGCCGCGGTCGGGTTCTGGTGCGCGTGCACGTAGACGAAGTGCCCGGCGGCGGCCAGGCGCCGGCAGATCGCCGTGCCGATCTCGCCGCTGCCGCCGGTCACGAGTGCGCGTCGTTGATCGCTGTTCATTGGAGCACCGAGGTGACGCCGGCACCGGGCCGCGGCGGGTTGATGACGATCGTGGCGCGACCGGCGAGCAGCCGCCGGCCGTCGGCCGTGAGCGCGAACGCGTACTGCACCGTCGTCTCGTCACCGCGCTGCCGCTCGACCTCGGCAACGATGTCCGCCGCGATGTCGTCGAGGCGCGCCACGTAGAGCTCTACGCCGCGCACCGCCGCCAGGTAGCCGACGCGCCGCTCCAGGTGCAGCGTAGGCGCGAGCAGCGCGCCGTGCACCGCCATCGCCTGCGCGGCGAACTCGATTCCGCACACGGCGGCCAGCCGGCCGCGGGACCGCAACGGATTCCCGGGCGAGCGGTGCGCGCCGCTCACGCAGCGCGCCCGCTCGCGGTCCCAGTCGAGGATGCCGTCGAGCAGGCACATCGACCCCTGGTGCGGGATGTGGGCGGCGATCCAGGCGCGATCCTTCAGCACCGGTTGACCTCGGCGCAGAGCGCGAGCGGCCCGAGGTACTCGAGCATGACGCTGCCGGTCTGCCGGCGGGCGAAGAGCTCGAGCAGCGGCAGCGCCCGGCCGGCTGGCGCGCCCAGCCTGAGCGGCTCGAGTGCCGTGTCCGCGAGGCGATCGGCGACGCCCTCGACCAGCGACGCCGCAAGGCGCGCGACCGAGCGCTCGCCGCGCGACGGCGCGAGCGCGAGCGCGATGCCGAACGCGTCCGACAGTGGGCGCTTGGCGCTGAGCGGCGGCGGGTAGGGGGTGTCGGCCGCGATCAGCAGCACCGGCCGCTGCAGCGCCGCGACCTGCGAGAGCGCCTCCAGCAGGCCCATGGCGAAGCTCGCGTCGTAGCCGCAGAGCGCGGTCGAGGCCGCCATCGCGCCGGTGGCGATGCTCCAGTAGCCGGCGGCTGCGTTGTGCACCGAGTTGTGGAAGCGGGTCGGCGACAGCTCCCGCTCGGCGGTCGCGAGCGTCTGGCAGATTTCGTGGCAGTTGTCGCCGTCGCAGGCCGACGACGAGAACACGGTCACGAGCCCGCCCACCTCGAGGCCGGCGCGGTTCGCCGCCTCGAGTCCGACCGCGATCGCGAGCTTGACGACGCGGCCGGTCCGGCGCCGCTCCGCCGCCGGCAGTGCCAGCGGCGCCGGCAGCAGCGTCGGGCCCGGTGCATAGGGCGCGTGGCGCGCGAGCACGGCCTCTGCCGCCGGCCAGCCGTCGAGTCCGGGTCCCAGCACGGCGATGGCGTCGACGAAGGCGGTGAGTGCACTCATCGGGGCCCGCCGCTCATCCGAGCCGGCCGAGCAGCAGGCTGCAGTTGGTCCCGCCGAAGCCGAAGCTGTTGCTGAGCACGCGCGCGGGCGCCACGTTGCGGGTCGCCGTGAGGTAGTGGACGCCGAGCGCCGGGTCGAGCTGTCGCGAGTTGATGCCGCCCGGCATGAAGCCGCGGGCGAGCGCGAGCGCCGAGATCACGGCCTCGACGGCGCCGGCGGCGCCGAGCGTATGGCCGGTCGCGCCCTTGGTCGAGCTGCACGGGACCCGCGCGCCGAGCAGCGCGACCACGGCGCGGGCCTCGGCGCGGTCGTTGCTCGGCGTCGCCGTTCCATGCAGGTTCAGGTAGTCGACCTGGCCCGGCTCGACGCCTGCCGCCGAGAGGGCCGCCGCCATTGCGATCCTGGCGCCGAGCCCGTCGGGGTGCGGCGACGACAGGTGGTAGGCGTCGTTCGACTCGCCGACGCCCTGCAGCGCGACGCAGGCGGAGGACGCGTCCGGACCAGGGCGCTCGAGCAGCGCGAACGCCGCGCCTTCGCCGATCGTGATGCCGTCGCGGTCGACGGCGAACGGCCGGCAGGGACCGGGCGCGGTCAGCTGCAGCGAGTGAAAGCCGTAGAGCGTCGTCAGGCACAGCGAGTCGACGCCGCCGACGAGCGCCGCGTCGATGACGCCGGCCGCTACCATCCGCTCGGCGCAGCCGAACACCTTGGCACTCGAGGAGCACGCGGTCGACACGACGACGGCCGGGCCCTCGAGGCCGAGCAGCTCGCGCACGAACGCGGCGACCGAGAACGTGTTCTGCGTCGAGCGGTAGCTGAACGCGGCCGGCAGCGCGCCGGTCAGCGGGTCGCGGTGCCGGAAGGCGAGCTCGGCCTCGAGGATCCCGGACGTGCTGGTGCCGAGGAAGAGCCCGACGCGGCGGCGGCCGACACGCGCAACCACCGCCCGGACCGCGTCCTCGAAGCCGTCCTGGCGCAGCGCGAGCCGTGCCAGGCGATTGTTGCGGCAGTCGAACGCCGCGAGCGCCGCCGGCAGCCGCTCGTCGTCGACGCCCTCGATCTCGCCTGCATGGATGTCGAGGTCGACGGTCTCGAACGCGCACGGCGCGAGGCCGCCCCGACCGGCGCGCAGCGCCGACTCCAGCGGCCCGAGCCCGCGCCCGACGCAGGTCGTGGCCGTGTAGTGGCTGAGAACCAGCGGTGTCATTGCGGTCGCGCCACGAGCAGCACGTTCGCGAACGGCGTCGCGCCGCTCATCGGAACGGCGTCGGTGCGGCACCCGAGCCGCTCGAGCACGCCGATCCAGTCGCGGAGCCGCCGGCAGTGGAGCGGCGCGAAGCCCCGGCCGCGCGCCAGCAGCACCACCCGGTCGACCCAGTTGCTGACCCGGAAGCGCAGGCCGCCGTCGCCATCGCCGATCCTGATCAGCAGCACGCCGGCGGGCGCGAGCGCCGCAAGCGCGCGACCGAGCACGGCCCGCTGGCCTGGCTCGTCGAGGTAGTGCAGGACGTCGAGCAGCACGACCGCATCGGACGGTGCGTACGCGACCGCCCGGATGTCGCCGACCTCGACGCAGGCCCCGGCACCGAGGGCCGCGGTCGCGCGCGCGACCGCGCGCCGACTGAGGTCGATGCCGCGGAACGACCAGCCGGTCGGCGGCGCCGGCCAGCCTTCGTACCACTCGCCCGCACGGTGGCGCTCGACGGCCGCGGCGAGCCATGCCGCGAGCAGGCCCTGGCCGCAGCCCAGGTCGAGGATGCGCGCGCCGTCCGGAACCAGGCGTCGGGCAAGCAGCGCCGCGAATACAGGGTCGCCGCCGAGCTTGCCGCGCGCGAAGTGGTAGGCGAAGGGGCCGGCGCTCCGGTAGCGTCGCGCGGCCGTCGCGACCAGGCGCCGCTTGAGCGCTCGCAGATGCATCAGAGCGCGCCCTGCAGCGTCACGGGCGTCAGGCCCGCCGCCGCGACCTGCTCGAGCAGGCGCGGCAGCACCTCGACCGCGACCGGCACGCCCGCGGCCGTCCGCGCCGCATGGCCGTCGTGCAGCAGCAGGATGTCGCCGGCCCCGAGGCCCCGGACGAGCCGCGAGAGCACCAGGTCGGGGCGGCCGGTCACCGTGTCGAAGCCGCGCCGCGTCCAGCTCGCAAGCCGCAGCCCGAGGCGCGCGAGGATCGGGTCCAGGAACGGGTTCCGCAGTCCCGCCGGCGCGCGGAAGAAACGCGGCGCCACGCCGACCACCGCGGCGATACTGTCCTGCGCGCGCGCGATCTCGGCGGTCATGGCGCGCGGCCCCAGCAGCGAGAAGCGGTGGCCGTGGGACTGGCTGTGGTTCTCGACCGAGTGACCGCGGCGGACGATGTCGCGCGCGAGGCCGGGATGGGCCGCGACCCGCTCGCCGATGCAGAAGAACGTCGCCCGCACGCCGCGCCCGTCGAGGACCTCGAGCAGCCGCGGCGTGACCTCGGGGTCGGGGCCGTCGTCGATCGTGATCGCGACCTGCCCGCGCGCCGCCGCGGACGGCGGCAGCCGCACCCAGTTCGGCCCGAGCAGCCGGCTCCGCGGCCAGAGGCCGCTTGCAGTCACGAGCGCGTGGTCCGCAACCAGCGCGCCGACCGCCCACGGCCAGAGCGACGGCCGCGCGACCAGCAGTCCCGCCGCCGCGACATGCGTGGCGACCGAGGCGCGCACGAGCGCCGACGGTCGCCAGCGATCGGGAACGGCAGACGGAGACGGTGCTTCGCTCACGGCAGCGAGGCTAACACCGGGCCGCACCGGCGGGCGACGCGCTGGCCACCGCCAGGCGGTCCAGGAACCGCTCCCACAGCGAGCGCCACGTATCCCAGTCGTGCCCGCCGTCGACTTCGTCCACCGCTGCGGCCGGCAGCACCGCGGCGAGCAGCGCGTGGCCGTGGCCGAACCGGTCCTGGCGGCCCGTGCCGAGGTGCACGGCGAGCGGCAGCTCCGGCAGGCGCCGGATCAGCGCCCAGACGCGCCGCTCCTCGTCGTCCGCCGCGAGCGCCGCCGGCTGCCAGCTCCGCACTCCCCCCGCCCGCGCGACCTCGGCGGTCACGATGCGGTTGCCGAGGTAGGGCGCGAGCAGGCACAGGCCGTCGAGCGCGTCCGGATGGCGCTCGGCGTACGCGAGCGCGATAAACGCGCCGAGCGACGCGCCGCCGAGCCACACGGACCGGCAGCCGGCGACGCGCGCCGGGACGACGATCTCGCCGTGCAGTCGGTCGAGCACGCGGCGGTCGAGGACGTGTGCGAGCTCGGGCGCGACGAACTCGAGGTCGAGTGCGAGGTTGCGCGAGCGCACCGCGTCCGCGAAGCCGGCGCGCAGGAAGTCCTCCGGCTCCTGGTAGGCGCCGGGCAGCAGGCCGAGCCGCATCGGGGCCACGGCGCCCGGCGTCGCCGCGACCACTAGCCGGCGCATGCGACGCCGCTCGACGGTCCCGGCAGCGGATCGTTCGAGAGCGCGGCCGAGAACAGCAGCGCGAGCAGCGCTCCGGGTGCCACGGTCGATCCGAGCGCCGCGAGCACCGGCACCGTCGCGAACGACAGGACCCCGAACGCCGTGACGGTGGTCAGGTTCGCGACCAGCAGCGAGGCGAGCATGCGTGCCGCGGCGTCCGGATCCGCGCCGGTCCCCTCTCGATCGAAGAAGAGCGCGTAGTTCGAGCCGACCGCGATCACCAGCAGCAGCCCGATCAGGTGCAGGATCGTGAGAGCGCGCCCGGCAAGCGCGAAGCCTGTCATGACCGCGAGCACCGCGAGCAGCAGCGGCGCGATGATGCGCGCCACTCGTGCCGCCGAGCGCAGCGTGACGAGCAGCAACGCGACGATCGCCGCGAGGCCGAGCAGCGAGAGCCGCAGCGCCTCCGCCAGGTAGCCCGCGTAGAGCGCGTCGGATTCGCGCTTCAGGTCGAGCACGGTTGCCTCGGCGCCCGGCGTCGCGATGCCTGCGAGCGCGCGCGCAACGCGGTCGACGTCGATCACGCCCGCTCCCGGGCCGCCCGCCGGTGCCGCGAGCGGCAGCAGCGCGTGCCAGCGGCCGTCGTGGCGGACCAGAAGCGCATCGACGGCCGCGGCCAGTGAGGTCGCCTCCAGATCGGCGCGGCGCACGAGCGGCGCGCTTCGCGCCGCCGCGACGTCCGCGATGAAGCCCTGCAGTTCTGCGGCGCGCACCGGCAGCGACGCCACCGCGGCCTGCAGCCGTGCGCCGAGCTCGGCCGGCGCTGGCAGGCTGCCGCGACGTGCCTCCTGGCGGGCGAGGCTCGGCAGGAAGCGGCAGGGCGTCTGGAACCCGGCAAGCGCGCCGCCCGCGACCAGCCGGTCGAGCGCGCCACCGACCGCCTCGCAGGCGCGCAGCACCGCCTGCTCGTCCTCACCCGCGAGCACCACGAGCGTGCGCACGTCGGGCGCGCCCAGGTCGGCCCGAAGCATGCCGTCGAGCGCCTGTTCGGCGACGGGCACCGGACTCAGCGCCGCGAGCTCGTGGCTCCAGAGCCGCTCGCGGTGCGCGATCAGCACGGTCGCGGCGAGCACCGGCACCAGCCACAGCAGGGCGCGCGCGGCGCGGAGCGGGACGAGCGCGCGGCCGAGCGCGCGCCCGACCGGCGCCGCATTCGGGATCGCGAGCGTTTCCGGCCGGAGCTCCGGCAACACGAAGCGCGTGACGAGGCCGGCCGCGGCGAGGCCGGCGATCGAGTACAGGCCGAGCTGCGCGAGGCCCGGGAAGCTCGACGGCAGCAGCGAGGCGAAGCCGCAGATCGAGGCGAGCATGCCGAGCCGGATCGTCGGCCAGAGCGTCGCGGTCCAGGCCGGGCGTCCGGTCGTCGCGGCGGGGCCGTGGCGCGCCTGGATGAAGAGGTAAACGGAGTAGTCCACGGCCTCGCCGATCAGCGTGACGCCGAAGCCGAGCGTCACGCCATGCACGACGCCGAAGCCGAGCGCGACCGCGGCGACCCCGGCGAGCGCGCCGGAGACCACCGGCAAGAGCCCGTACAGCAGCAGTGGCAACGACCGGTACACGAACAGCAGCAGCGCCGCGATCAGCACGGTGCTCAGCACCGAGAGCCGCAGCGCTTCGCGCCTGATCGCATCCCGCGCCTCCGCCGCAAACACGCCCGGACCGGTCAGGTGCAGCGTCGAGGGCGCCGCGCCTGCGACCTGCGCCTGCGCTTCGGCAGCGAATGCGCGGCGTATCGAGAGCATCGCCTGCTGCTGGGCATCGGCGTCGGAGCCCGCGGCCCGCGTCTCGGCGACCGCCAGCGCGCGCGCCCCGTCGCGCGACGCCCAGGTGCCCTCGACGAGGCGCGGGGGATCGCCGGACTCGGCGTACTGCCCCAGTACCTGCAGCGTCTCGCCGGTCGGGTCGCGCGCGAACAGATCCCCGGCGATGAGGCCGAGCGGCGAGGCCAGCAGCTCGACTCCCTCCCCGATCGCGGCCGCGATCCCGGCCGTCGCGAAGCGCTCCGGCGTCACGCGCTCGCTCAGCAGGTAGCGGTGGTCGAAGACGAACTCGCGCTCCCGCTCGAGGCCGGTCGGTTCGCCGTTGCGCACGTCGCGAAAGGCCGCGTCCGCGCGCAGCCGCGCGGCCAGGCCGCGCGAGATCCGCGCCCGGGTCGCGGCATCCGCGCCCTCGATGTCGACCAGGATCAGGCGCGACACGACCCCGTCCCGCAGCTGCTCGACCAGGAACTGCTGCGCGCGGCTCGGGGCGCTCGGCAGGAATGCGGACAGGTCTGCCGTGTAGCGGGCGCGCGCCGCCACCAGCGCCGCGAGCAGCAAGAGCAGGATCCAGAGACCGACGCTGAGGGTGCGGTCGCGCATCAGCTGCCGGGAAGCTCTTTGATCGTCATGACCGAGCGACCGCCGTCGCCGCGCTCGATGGTGACCTCGCGAACCTGGTCGCCGGCGCCCGCGATGCGGATGCGGACGACGACGCGCGCGAGCGCAGCCTCGCGCGGCACGAGCCCGAGCGTCCAGCCCGCCGCGGCGCCGGCATAGCTGATCTCGTAGCTGCGCTCGAGCGCCGCCAGATCGCCGGCCAGCGTCGCGCGGATGCTGTCGATGAACGGCGCGAACTGCGGGTAGTCGCGGACGGCGAGTACGTAGGCCTGCTTGCCGCGACGGATCGTGAGCGTGCCCTGCTCGAGCACCAGGCTCGCGGGCTTCGGCAGCAGCGTGCGCTTCTCGACCCGGTCGGGGGCGTCGTAGAAGAGCTCGCCCGAGGACTCGAGCGGGCGATCGAGGACCTTGATGAACTGTCGCTCGACGAAGGTGGCATGTCCGTGGCGGCGCTCGGCGAGCTGCTGCATGAGCTGCTCGAGCTCCGGCTCCGCGCTGCGGGCCACCGGCGTCATCGCGGCGAGCGCGAGAGAGGCGAACGCGGCGATAGGGCCCCGCGGCAGCCGCCGCCGCGGCCGGGCCGGTGCGCAACGATCGCTCACCGGCGACTCGCGGCGGGCCCGCCGGGCTCCCGCCAGAAGTCGTAGAAGTTGAACCAGTTGTAGGGGTCGCTGCGGCAGTAGCGCTCGAGCACCGCGGCGTAGCGCTCGATCGCGACCCGGACCGCCTGCTCGCGTTCCGGGACGCCGGTCGCCGTGAAGTCGGCCAGCTCCTCGAACGCGACGTGGTAGCGGTTGCCACCGCGGTACAGACCCACCATGAATATCACCGGGCGCTGCAGGATCGCGGCGGCGCGCATCGCGCTCGTCGGGAAGCTCGCCAGGGCGCCGAGGAACGGCACGCGCTCGTAGCGCTCGATGCCGAAGGTCCGGTCGCCCAGCATGCCGATGAAGGCGCCGGCGTCGAGGCGCGCGCGCAGCTCCAGCATCGAACCCGTCGTGCCGAGCGGGACGATGTCTAGCGCCAGGCCGGGGCTGACCGCCAACATCATGGCGTTGACCTTGCGGGCGTTATCCTCGTACATCGCCATCGCCACCTGCAGGCCCGGCTGGCGCCGGCCGAGCGCGCGCGTGACCTCGAAACTGCCCATGTGGGCGCCCATCAGGAACGCGCCCTCGCCGCGGGCGAAGCGCGAGCCGACGACCTCGGCACCGTGGAGCGAGATCTCGAACTCATCGAAGCGATCGGTGATCAGGTAGAGGCGGTCGTGGATCGTCGCCGCGAAGCTCAGGATCAGGCGGTAGCGGTCGCCGGCGCGGGGCTCGCGCCCGAGAGCGCGCCGCAGGTAACCGCGCATGTGGCCGCGCGCGGTCGGCGCGAACAGGAAGAAGTACGCGGCGATGCCGTGGAGCACGACCCGGCCGGCCGGCCGGCCGAGCCTGAGGGAGATGAAGGTCATCACGCGCAGCATCGTCATCGTGCCGCGCTCGCGGTGCGCGGCCCACTCCGGGCGCGCTCGCGCGCCGGCGCCAGCGCGGTCCTTGGCGTGATCAGTGACCACGGGTCGCACCCTCCGTGAGCGCGAGAGTGCCGCTCGCGACCGCCCGACCGTCGCATTCGAGCTCGAAGCGCGCGCCGCCCGCCGGCGTGCACTCGATGTGCAGCCGCAGGCGCTCGCCCGGCCGGACGATGCTGCGGAACTTGACCGCCGTCAGCGCGCAGCGCTGCGGCGCGTGTCCGCAGGCGGCCGCGATCGCCTGCAGCACCTCGTCCAGCAGCACGACCCCGGGCACGATCGGCGTGCCCGGAAAATGACCGGCGAAGGCCGGGTGGTCCGGGGGGATCACGATGTCGGTGTCGGCCATCGGCGGCGGGCGTCGCGGGCGCGCGCTCAGGCGCCCGGCGTCAACGACTTGAGCGCCGCGCGCGGCAGCTTGCCGGTCGCATTGCGCGGGATGCGCTCGACGAGCAGCAGCGGCCGCGGCAGGAACACCGGGTCGACGCGCGAGCGCAGCTCGCGGATGATCGCGGCCGCCGTGAGTCCCGGCGCGACCACGACCGCACCGAGACGCGCAGTGCCGGTCGCGGACTGGCCGGCCGGGTCCTCAGGCTGGAAGAAGGCGGCGTCGACAACGCCGGGGATCGCGGCGAGCTGGTGGTTGAGGTAGGCGATCGAGCTGCGCTTGCCGGCGATGTTGACCAGGTCCTCGGTGCGGCCGCGCAGCACGAACCTGCCGCCAGGAAGCGTGTCGACGAGATCGCCGAGCGGCGTTGGCGACTCGACGTGCCCGCCCTCGGCCCACGTGCGGCCCTCGCGCGTCAGCAGCGTGACGTCCGGCCACAGCTGCCACTCGGCCGAGGCGACCGTGCGGCGCGAGGCGATCTGGCCGGTCTCGGTCGAGCCGTAGATCTCCATGAGCGGCGCGCCGTAGAGCTCCTCGACGCGGGCCGCGATCGTCGCCTGCAGCGGCGCCGTCGCGCAGACGACGAGGTCTGCCGCCGGCTGCGGGATCCCGCACGCGAGCAGCGCGCGCAGGTGGACCGGCGTCGAGACGAGGACGCGCGGCCGCGCCAGCGGGGCCAGGACCGTGGCGACGTCGGCGGGATAGAACGGGCGCTCGGCGCAAAAGGCCTGCCCGCCCTGGAGTGCGAGCAGTACGCTCGACTCGAAGCCGTACATGTGCTGCGGCGGCACGGTGGCGACAATCGCGTAGCGCCGGCCGTCGTCGAGCCAGAGCCGCTCGGCCTCGATGCGGACGCCCGCGACCAGCCGCCCCCAGCTCTTCCGGTGCGGCAGCGGCACGCCGGTGGTTCCCGAGGTGAAGACGACCGCGACCAGCTGCTCGGCCGGGATCGCGGGCACGCTCCAGTCGGCCCCCGGCCGGGCCGGACTCGCCGGGTAGCGAACGAGCGGCAGGTCGATCTCGACGGCGTCGTCGTCGTGCAGGCAGAACGCGTCCGGTGCG
The DNA here is from genome assembly GCA_025351005.1 of Pseudomonadota bacterium. Lineage (GTDB taxonomy): Bacteria > Pseudomonadota > Gammaproteobacteria > Steroidobacterales > Steroidobacteraceae > CAIKZZ01. Next base: position 15,874 of record JANXWS010000033.1, read on the forward strand.
AACCGGCGGACGTGGCGGATGACCTCCGGGACGTGTGTCGGCGGCAGCAGGCTCGTCTTGCCCGCGATCAGCCCGGCCACGAATCCGACCGCGAAGCGGTAGCGGTCGGTGCAGGCGTTGAGGACGTGGCTGCCGGCGGGCAGGAGCGCGGCGAGCGCGCGGGCGTCCGCGAGGAACTGCCCGGCCGTGATCGGCTGCCCCGCCCGGTAGGCCACCACCGCGTCAGCCGAGCCGTGCGCGAGGACGGGTATCCGGTCCATCTTCGGTGCCAGGGCGCCCGGCGGTCAGCCGCGCCGCGGCACGCCCGCAGCGGGCGCGCGGCTGACCGAGGCGCGAACCGACTCCAGGATGCTGGCGTGGCGCATGTCCGGCAGCGCGCGGCCGCGCACCCGGTACTCGGCGAGGAACATCGCGACCACCAGCGGGAACGTGCCGAAGTTGGCGAACGCCGACCAGACGGGCAGCGGCGCGAGCAGGAAGAGCACGACCAGCGTCGTCATCATCAGCGCGAAGAAGAGTGTCCACGCGGCCGTCACGTTGCGCGTGTAGCGGACGGCCGCGGGCGCGAGCGGGCCGTGGAAGGCTGTTGCCCAGCGCGTGCAGAGCGGCACCTGGCCGGCCATGAGCGAGCGGCCGAACGCGATGCCGATCAGTCCGAAGAAGCCGGCCTGCTGCAGCACGTAGAGCCACGCGAAGTGCAGCGCGAGGATCGGCCAGTAGCGGTACACGGCGAGAACGGCGAGCAGCCCGAGGGCGACCGAGATGAGCCGCTGCCCGGAGCGCCAGACCATCGCCACGGCGACGACGGCGAGCGGTGCGATCGCGAGCAGGACGCCGAGCGCGCTCGCCTCGGGGTGCGAGTTGCTGAAGTGCGCGAGGACCGCATAGCCGACCGCGAGCGCGGCCACGGCCAGCCCACGGATCCAGTCGCGGACCCGCCGTTTCACTTGGTCCTCTGCGCCGCCACAAACTCCGACAGAGCATTGAGCGAGCTGAAGATCAGGTGGTTCGCGTCGCTGTCGGCCTTCAGCTGGATGCCGTACTGCTTGGAGATCACGAGCGCGACCTCGAGGACGTCGATCGAATCGAGGCCGAGGCCGTCGCCGTAGAGCGGCGCCGCCGGGTCGATGTCGGCCGGCGCGACGTCGAGGTTGAGCGCCGCGGTGATCAGCGTGGCGAGCTCGTCGCGCACCGCCGCCACGGCCGCGGACGTCGGCGACGACTGCATGAATTCTGCGTTCTCGGCCATTGTGTGTCTTCGTTCCTCTGGCCCGGCAGCGGAAGGCACTCCCCCGGCCTTGCCGCGGCCCGCGAGGGCTGCGCGAGGCGGCGGGGCGCTCGCCGCTGTTGGAGTCCCGAGCGCGGCCGGCCGGTACCAGCGCCCTCGCCGGCATTATTCAGTGCGATCACTGTTCGCGCAACCGGTGGCCCGCTCCCAGCCGTATATTAATCAAGGACATAGGATTATAGCGAGGGCCGCGTGCAATCGCGCCGCGCGAGCGCGGTGTTATGGTCACCACCGCGTCGCGTCCCACCGCCGCGCGGCGCGCCGTGAGGTCCATCGCCGTGCCGCCACCGCACGCCCCGCTGCCACGGTAACACCGGTCGGAGGCCGATCGGAGCGGCCGGCTCGCGGGGTCTTCGACCGCGCCCGACGTTGGCACCGGGCTCGTCGCGCTCGAGCGCCACGTGGAGCTCGCCGTGTCCTCGGGGTAGCGGGCGCACACCGCCGCCTAGCGCGCAGCACCCGGTTGGCGGAGCCTGCGCGCGACCAGCATCGGCAGCCGCAGCAGGAACCCGCACACGAGTCGGGCATGCATCCACGTCAGCAGCGCGTTGTCGCGCCCGTAGCGGAAGTGGGAGATGCCGCCCTCCCCGGCCGGAAAATACCGCACCGGCGCCGGCAGGTTGACCGGGCGCACGCCGCGCCAGCACAGGCGCACCACCGCCTCCACGTCGAAGTCGAAGCGCCGCATCCAAGGCTGGCGGCGCATCACGCGCTCGAGCGGCAGCAGAGGATAGACGCGAAAGCCGCAGAGCGAGTCGTGGACGCCGGCGCCGAGCGTCTCGAGGTTGGCCCACCAGTTCGAGATCCGCCGGCCGCGCACTCGCAACAGAGGCGCCTCGGGCCCGAACACCGGCTCGCCGAGGATCATCGCCCCCGGCGCGGCAAGCGACGCCGCCATGAACGCCGGAATCCGCTCGGCCGGATGCTGGCCGTCGGAGTCCATCGCGAGCGCATGCGTGTAGCCCTCGGCGAGCGCCGCGCGCAGGCCGCAGAGCACGGCCGCGCCCTTGCCTTCGTTGCGCGGCCGCGTGATCACGCGCAGTCCGGGGTCTGCCGCCGCGAGCGCCTGCAGCCGCTGGCCGGTGCCGTCGCTGCTGCCATCGACGACCACCCACACCGGCTGCCAGTACCGCCGCGCCGCCGCCACCGTCTCGAATACCCTGGGTCCCGGGTTGTAGCTCGGGATCAGCACGAGGTGCGTCGTTGACGCCGCCGTCACGGCCGGTGCTCAGCCGGCCGCGCCGGGCGGCCGCTGCTCCCCGATCCAGCGGTTCTGCGGTGCTGCGGCCAGCTCCGCGCGGAAATACTGTTCGAGTTCCAACGTGAGCGCCCGCACGTCGTCGTTCGGCGGGAAGCGCCGGCCGAGTCGCACCCGGTAGCTGATCGGCAGGCACGGGCGACGGAACAGCGACCAGCCCTTGCCGAGGTAGGCGGAGCCCTGCTCGATGATCAGCGTCTGCACGGGCACGTTGGCGTGCTTGGCAATCATCGCGACGCTCGGCTTCAGCGGGTTGATCGGCGCCTGCACCGTGCGGGTGCCTTCCGGGAACAGCAGCACCGAACCGCCGCGCCGCAGCTCCTCGACCGCGCCGATGATCATGCGCCGCGGCGGGTCGTTGCGGATGTAGCGTGCGAGCCGCGCGCCGGCCCCGAGGAACAGGTTGTTCATCAGCGACGACTTCATCACGCAGGCGACATTGGGGTCGTGGGCGATCACGAACAGCGCGTCGATCATGCTCGGATGGTTCGGTGCGAGCAGGACCGGCGCCTCGGCCCGCAGCGTGCTGAGTACCCGCAGGTCGAGCCGGTACGCGCCTATCAGCGGCAGCGTCCAGACGTAGAACCGGAACCCGATCAGTATCCCCCAGCGTCCGCAGCGGGCGCCGAGCCGCTCCGGCAGCACCAGCCACAGCGGCAGCGCGAGCACGGTCCACGACAAGCAGATCAGGCCGAGCAGCGTCAGCGAGAGGTGCACCGTCAGCATCTCGACCAGGCGCCGCAGGAGTCTCCGCATGCCGGATTACCGCTGCTCGTCGGAGGCGTCCACCATCCGGGACGACTGGCCGATCATCCAGGCGATACCGACGCCCGCCGCCCAGTAGCTGTTGCTCCGGACCAGCGGGCTCGAGGCGAACGCCGCGCCGCGCAGGGCGTCGTAACGCGCGAATGCCCCGATCCAGTAGCCGGGGAAGCGTTTCGACAGCGACAGCAGCGTCTCGGCGCCCGAGTAGCCGCCGCGCGCCTCGTAGGCCGGCCGGTCGGCAGTCGCGAACTGCGGCGCGACGCTGTAGAAATAGTCGTGGTAGCGGCGGCTGCCGTACAGCGGCCCGGCGAGCAGCCCGAGGTCCCAGCCGGCACGGCCGCCGACGTCCTGGAGGTCGAGGTTGAGCCGCGGGGCGAGGAACCAGCCGATCGCGTGCGGCGACGACTCGATCGTAAGCGCCGTTCGCACCGGCAGTCGCAGGTCGAGGCGCGCGTGGCGGTCCGCCGAGCGCCAGACGTGCAGGTCGAGCGACGGGCCGACCTCGATCGTCGGCTTCAGGTCCGGCATGCCGTGGCGCGCGAGCGTGTCGCCGCTGCGGACCGGCGTCGTCGCGTTGAGGCTGACGTTCAGCTCCGCGACGTCGGCGTCGAACAGGAGCCCGCGCATGCCGTCGCGGTCGGCACGGAAGATCCGGCCCCGGTAGACGACGTACGGCAGCGGCACCGCATACAGCCGGCCCGTGTCGGCACCACGGTAGTCGGCGAAGCCGAGCGCGCCGACCCCGAGACCGAGCTCCCACAGCGGCTGCTGCGCCGCCCCGGTCGCTGCGTTCGCGGCGAGGGCGGGGCCGAGGAACAGCGCCGGCCATGCGCGGCGAATCCACCGGGTGGCAGAGGCCCCCACCGTCACGGCCCGGCCCCGCCGGCGCCGCAGCCGACCGCCTCGATCTCGACCAGCAGGTCGGAGCGACAGACCTCGCCGTTCAGGTAGACGACCGGCGCGGCCGGATGGACGGCCGCGTTGAATTCCGCCGCGACCGCGGCGAGGTCGGCCGGGTGGCGGACGTACACCTTGTACTGGAGTCGCTCCGGCACGAACAGGTCCGCTCGCAGCACGCGGTTCGCCTCGCCGACCAGGGCGCGGATGTTCGTGACGGTCTCGCGCGTCTGCGCGATGACGTCGTCGGCGTGCGCGGTGCGGTGGCCGACGATGCTCGCGGTGCCGGACACGAACAGCACCGGGCCGCCCGGCGCGGTCGCGAGCGTCGCGCGCGAGAACGTCGGGCTGAACTCGCCGTAGTCGCTCGGATAGTCGTAGGCCGGCACCTGGCGCGGGTTCTCGATCGCGATCCCAGCATCGGTACCGGCCAGAAAGTAGACCACCAGCGAGCCGCCGGCCGCCGAGCCGAGCGCGGACGCGGCCGGCACGTTGCCGCGGACGTCGCAGTCGAATGACTCGAACGCCTGACGGCGGGCTTCGTTGAAGAGGCGATAGCGCTCGACGCCGCCGGCCTCGCGGTTGATTTCGGGCAGGTAGTTCCAGATCCGGATGGCACGCGGCAGGCCGAGCGTCTTCAGGCAGCGGAAGATCTCGGCGTACGCCGCGCTCGCGATCTCCCGCAGCGCGGCGCCATCGGCCACGGCTGCGGCGGCGCCCGCCTCGGCGAGCTCGATGCAGCCGAACGCCACGTGCCTGCTCGTGCGGTAGTGGACGCGACCCGTGCGCCCGGTCGTCAGCGGTCCGGCGGCACGCCAAACCTCGCACAGCGCGGGCCGGCGGCCGAGCGCGCGCATCGCGACCCGGGCGACCGGCACGTCGGCCGCGTCGAACGGCGTAGCGTTGCCCGCGAACAGCGCCACGCCGAGCACGTCCCGCCAGTCGCGGGCGCGGCCGTCCGCGAGCTCGTCCGGGGCGAGGTAGTCGACGCCGAGCAGCTGGTCGTGGGTCATCAACGCGGACTAGGGGCGGCGTCGGGATCGGCGATATTCCGGCGGCGCCGGCGATGGGCGTCGAGCGCGCGGCGCGGGTTCAGCAGCGAGGTCGCCCAGAACAGTCCCTTGAACGCGACCAGGGACGGCCAGATCGGGGTGCGGCCGAAGATGTCGCCGGCGAGCAGCGACAGCAGCGCCTCCTTCATCCGCAGCGGATTGTGGGGGTTCATGAACAGGTCGCGCATCGTCGGGTCGGTGACCCGGTAGATGAACCAGGAGAACTCGCGCGGCCCGCGCCGCATCGTGCGGTCGAAGCGGCGCAGCGCCGCGGCCGCGCGACCCGGGCTGCGCAGACAGGTGTCGATCGCATCCGCTCCTGCGACCGCGCTGTTCATCGCGAGCCATACGCCCGCGGAGAAGACCGGGTCGATGAAGGCATAGGCGTCGCCGAGCAGCAGGAAGTTCTCGCCGTGGCTGAGGTCGGACGAATACGAATAGTTGCCGGTCGCCTCGACCTCGGAGACGAGCGTCGCATGGGCGAGTCGCCTCGCAAGCGGTTCGCAGAGCCGGATCGTCGCCAGGAAGAACTCAGGCAGCGGCTCCGCCCGGGACTTCATGTAGTAGGGCCAGACGACCGCGCCGACGCTGGTGGCGCCGTCGGCGAGCGGGATCAGCCAGAACCAGCCGTGCTCGAACCAGTAGAGCGAGATGTTGCCGGCGCCTGCGCCCGGATTGCGTTCGGCGCCGGCGAAGTGTGCATAAATCGCGGCGCTGTTGTGCCTGGCGCTGCGGCGCTTCGCGCCGAACAAGCTGGCGAGCAGGGTATCGCGTCCGGACGCGTCGATGACGAAGCGCGCGCGCCAGGTCTCGCGGCTGCCGTCCTGGCGCTCCGCCTCGAGCCGCGCGCCCGCGCCGCGCTCCGCGAACTCGACCTGCCGGACGCGGCACTCCTCGATCACGGTCGCGCCCTGCTCGGCGGCGCGGCGAAACAGGATCTCGTCGAACTGCGAGCGGCGCACCTGGTAGGCGTACGGCATGGTCTTGTTCCATGCATCGCTGAACAGGAAGGTCTCACAGCGGCCGTGCCACGGCGACACGAATTCGGCGCCGGGCTTTTTCATGCCGATCGCTCGTATCCGCTCCGCGACGCCCAAGCGCTCGAAGAGCGGCAGATTCGCGGGCAGCAGCGACTCGCCAATGTGGAAACGCGGGTGGCGGCTCTTCTCGAAGACGACCACGCGGTAGCCGCGCCCGGCGAGCAGGATCGCCGCCGTCGAGCCGGCCGGGCCGCCGCCGATCACGGCAACATCGGTGCTCCGGGCGGTGCCTGCGTCCGCGGCGTCCTTCGAGCGCATGGACATATGTGAACGATCCCCACTGGCGCGGCGAGGCAATCCCGGGACGCCGCAACGGCGGTGCCGCGGCCTGCCGACGCCCCTCCTGACACCCATTGCCGCGTCCGGTTCCGGCCGCGGAGCCCTGCGCGGGCCCGGTGCCTGTTGCGATTGGCGCGACGGTGCCGGAAATACTAGCCCAGCAGGCCGGACAGAACCACCGACCGGGCCGCCGCTCGATTCGCAGCAGCGCCCGCCGAGCCGTGCTCAGTCACCGTCGGGCTCGCCGGGCAATCGCCCGGTAGCCAGGTAGGTCAGCTCCGCGTCCGTGACCTGGACCGCCTCCAGGACCCATTGGGCGCGATGGAGGAGACCAGCGGGCACGCGCACCGCGAAATCGGACCCGAGGCCCGGCAGGCATTCGTTGGACGCGATGTAGCACGGCAGGTGCTCGGCCTCGAGCAGGCCCAGCACCGCCTCGGCAGACGGCCGGTCGCGG
>JANXWS010000077.1 GCA_025351005.1 Pseudomonadota bacterium
CCCCAATCCTCCCGCGTCAATTCCAAGAAAGTTTTTTCTCACAGGTTCTGAGACGCTGAAATCAGGTGCGCAGACCCGGCTACCGCTCGCAGCAGAAAGGCGCCGACCCCCGCATGGGCCAAGGATCGGCGCACCCGGTCGGGCTCAGTCGATAGCTGCGAAGATCTCACCAGCTTCGACATGCCCCAGAGCAAAGTCCCTCAGCCAATGAAAATGACGACTGTAGACGTCGCCCTGGCGCTCAAAGGACAGGAGGCTAAAGGCGAACAGGCACACGGTGATTCCGGCGGCGTCGGCGGACATCCGACCTTCGTAGCCGTTGCTGTCGACTGACAGCCGCACAGCTGGCATTTTTGGCGTCATGTAGAACCCGCCGTTGCTGAGTTGGACGATTTCCTCTGATGGGGACCACCCGATTTCCTGAGTTGGGTACCACCTGATTTCCTGAGTTCGGACCCACCCGATTTCCTGGGTTGGGGACCACCGATTTCCTGGATGGGGACCGCTGCGGGGCCGCTTTTGGCGGCTATCCGGGCCTGTACCGTCGTGGGCAAGCACGACGGGAGGGCGGCATGGGGACCAGGAGCGTTACGGTGGACCGGTTCAGGGAGATCGAGCGACGGTTGCGGGACGGCCGCGGCCTGCGGGAGATTGCCCGCGCCCTCAAGTGTTCCAGGAAGACCGTCCGGGAGGTCCGGGACGGGCTGCGACTGTCGCCGGCGATCCGCAAGGCGGTGGCCGATCCACTGTGGATGTCGCAGGTCGACTGGCCGACGGTGCTGTATGACCTCGGCCTCGGGCATCCGCTCAAGTTTATCTGGGAGGAACGCGCCCAGAGCCTGACCGGGTATCCGAACTTCTGGAAGCAGTTCTACCGCAAGTTCCCGGAACTGCGGCAAGCGACCGTCACGGCGCGCGAGTTCGCGCCCGGCGAGCGCGTCGAGGTCGACTACGCCGGCGATCCGATCCCGTGGGTCGATCTTCGGACCGGCGAGATCCGCGAGGCCTGGGTGTTCGTTGCCGGGCTCGGCTGCAGCCAGCTGCTCTTTGCCTGGGCCTGCGATGACATGAAGAGTCGCAACTGGCTCGACTGCCACCAGCGGATGTACGCGTTCTATGGCGGTGTGCCGCACGTGACGGTGCCCGACTGCCTGAAGCAGGGGGTGCTCAAGTGCCATCTGTACGACCCCGACCTCAACCCGTCGTACGCGGCGACGGCCGCGCACTACGCGACGGCGGTCGTGCCGGCGCGTCCGGGACATCCGCGCGACAAGGCGATCGTCGAAGGGCTGGTCAAGATACTGATGCGCTACCAGCGGTTCCGGTACCGGCGGCACCGGTTCACCTCGATCGCCGAGATCAACGAGGCGCTCGCCGAGTGCGTCAGGCGCATCAATGACCGGCGCCACACCCGCTTCGGCATCTCGCGCCGCGAGCGGTTCGAGGAGCTCGAGCGGCGCGCGCTCAAGGCCTTGCCCGCGGCCGACTTCGACGACGCCGAGTGGAAGGACGCCAAGCTCCATCCCGACTGCTACGTCTGGGTCGAGGCCGCGTACTACAGCGCGCCGCACATCCACCGCGGCAAGAAGCTGAGGGTCAAGCTGACGCAGAACCAGGTCGAGATCTTCCTGAACGGCGAACGCCTGGCGCTGCACCCCCGGGACCGGCACCGCAACGGCGCGCGCGTCAAGATCGACGCCCACTTCCCCGACGCCTCGATCGCCTACTACGAGGCAACGCCGCAACACCTGCTGTCGCAGTCCCGGTTCATCCACCCAGACCTCAACCAGCTCGTCGTCGAGCTCTTCAACGCCGACGTCTACGGCAACATCCGCCGCGTCCAGGGACTGATCCGTTCGGCAGGCAAGGAGATCCACGCCGCCGGCCGCGAGATCGCCATCCCGCGCATCGTCGCCGCGATCGCCGAGATGCGCCGCGTCGGCAAGGTGCGCGTGCCGTACTTCTGCGACCTGCTGGCCCGCCTTAAAGCTCAGAACCTCACTCCCGACCGCGAGCGCGACATCGTCAGGCGCCCCGGCAACCCGTTGTTGCGGTACGCGGCCAATGCCGCGACCGACCCCGATCCCGTTCCGCCCACCCAGGAGTCCCTGCTATGAGTACCGCCGTCGCCCGTAACCTGATGGCCGAGATGAAGCTCCTCGGCATGTTGAACGCGTTCGACAAGGTCGTTGCCGACGCGACGCGCGACCAGATCAGCTACACCGAGTTCCTCGATGCGCTGCTGCAGGCCGAAGTCGACTACCGCGGCGAACGCTCCGCCCAACGACGACTCAAGGCCGCCAAGCTCCCGATCCGCGTCTCGCTCGACGACTTCGACTACACCGCCCATCGATCGATCACCAAAACACAGATCCGCGAGCTGCAGAGCCTCGGTTGGCTCCGTGACGGCCGGCCGCTCGTCCTGATCGGGCCGACCGGCGTCGGCAAGTCGTTCATCGCCCAGGCCATCGCGCTGCAGGTCTGCCATCACGGCAAGTCCGCGCTCTACATGAACGTCACCACCTGGCTAGAGAACGTGGCTCTCGCGCGCTCGAGCGGCACGTACCTGCGCTACCGCGACAAACTCGCCAAGCCCGACGTCCTCGTGCTCGACGACGTCGGCATGCGCAAGCTGACGGCGACCGAAGCCCAGGACCTGTGCGAGATCCTCGAAGAACGCTCGATCGGCAAGTCCACCGTGTTCACCACGCAGCTGCCACTGAATCACTGGAGCGAAGTCATCGCCGACCCGGTCATTGCGGATGCGATCCGAGATCGCCTTGAGCACGCCGCACTCACCATCCACATCACAGGTAATTTCAATACCTTTTTAGTAATAAAAACTTAATCAATGAACTGTTATTAATAAAACCCGATTTAGTTTGTATACAAACCGAATTGGCAGCTATTCGGTTCGAGGAAACAGAAATTTTTTTTTACACTAACCTTGAAAGTT
>JANXWS010000006.1 GCA_025351005.1 Pseudomonadota bacterium
CGCCTTGTACTCACCACCGTGCTTCTCAGCCATCACCTTGGTCAGCGCCGCCGTCAACGTCGTCTTCCCATGGTCCACGTGCCCAATCGTCCCCACGTTCACGTGCGGCTTCGTACGCTGAAACTTTTCCTTCGACACGGCCCTTACCTCGACGGAATGGTGTTGTTGGTCGCGACCGGGAACCGGGCTGCCGCGGCGCGCGCGCCGCGGCAGCTCTGTCAGCTGGCCTTCTTCAGGATCGCCTCGGCGACGTTGTTCGGCACTTCCATGTACTTGCCGAACTCCATCGTGAACGTCGCACGCCCCTGGCTCATCGAGCGCACCGAGGTCGCGTAGCCGAACATCTCGGCGAGCGGCACCTCGGCGGTCACGACCTTGCCGGACGGCGAGTCGTCCATGCCCAGGATCTGGCCGCGGCGGCGGTTCAGGTCGCCGATGATGTCGCCGTAGTAGTCCTCCGGCGTCACCACCTCGACCGTCATGATCGGCTCGAGCAGCACCGGCCGGGCGCGCTTGAAGCCTTCCTTGAAGCCCATCGAGCCCGCGATCTTGAACGCCATCTCGTTCGAATCGACGTCGTGGTAGGAGCCGTCGATCAGCGTGACCTTGACGTCGACGATCGGGTAACCGGCGATGACGCCGCCCTCGAGCGCCTCGCGGATGCCCTTGTCGACCGCCGGGATGTATTCCTTGGGTACCGTGCCGCCGACGATGCCGTTTACGAACTCGTAGCCCACACCCGGCGGCTGCGGCTCGAGCGTCAGCCAGACGTGGCCGTACTGGCCGCGGCCGCCGGTCTGGCGCACGAACTTGCCTTCGGACTCGACCTTCGTGCGGATCGTCTCGCGGTAGGCGACCTGCGGCTTGCCGACGTTGGCCTCGACCTTGAACTCGCGCTTCATGCGGTCGACGATGATCTCGAGGTGCAGCTCGCCCATCCCCGAGATGATCGTCTGGCTGGACTCCTGGTCGGTGTGCACGCGAAACGACGGGTCTTCCTTCGCCAGCCGTTGCAGCGCGAGGCCCATCTTCTCCTGGTCGACCTTGGTCTTCGGCTCGACCGCGACCGAGATCACGGGCTCCGGGAACTCCATCTTCTCGAGCACGATGACCTTGTCCGGGTCCGACAGCGTGTCGCCGGTGGTCACGTCCTTGAGGCCGACCGCGGCTGCGATGTCGCCGGCGCGCACTTCCTTGATCTCGGTGCGGTCGCTGGCGTGCATCTGCAGCAGCCGGCCGATGCGCTCGTTGCGGCTGCGGTTCGGCACGTACAACGTGTCGCCCGAGTTCAGCACGCCCGAGTAGACGCGGAAGAACGTCAGGTTGCCGACGAAGGGGTCGTTCAGGATCTTGAAGGCGAGCGCCGAGAACGGCTCGGTGTCGAGCGCCTGGCGAGTCATCGGCTCGCCGCCCTCGCTCTGGCCCTTGACCGGCGGCACCTCGACGGGCGACGGCATGAACTCGATGACCGCATCGAGCACCGCCTGCACGCCCTTGTTCTTGAACGCCGAGCCGCAGGTCACGAGGCAGATCTCGTTCTTGAGCGCGCGGGCGCGCAGCCCGTGCTTGATCTCCTCGACCGAAAGCTCGTGGCCCTCGAGGTACTTGTGCAGCAGCTCGTCGTTGCCCTCGGCGGCCGCCTCGATCAGCTTCGCCCGCCACACCGCGCACTCCTCGAGCATCTCCTTCGGCACCTCGCGGTACTCGAAGCGCGTGCCCTGGGTGGCATCGTCCCACCAGATCTCCTTCATGCGGATCAGGTCGACGATGCCGACGAAGCCTTCTTCGGCGCCGATCGGCAGCTGGATCGGGACCGGGTTGCCCTTCAGCCGGGTGCGGATCTGGTCGACGCAGCGCAGGAAGTTGGCGCCGGCGCGGTCCATCTTGTTGACGAACGCGAGGCGCGGCACGCCGTACTTGTTCATCTGCCGCCAGACCGTCTCCGACTGCGGCTGCACGCCCGAGACCGCACAGTAGACCGCGACAGCGGAGTCGAGCACACGCAGGGAGCGCTCGACCTCGATCGTGAAGTCGACGTGGCCGGGCGTGTCGATGATGTTGATGCGGTGCTCGGGGAAGTTCTTCTCCATCCCCTTCCAGAAGCAGGTGGTCGCCGCGGCGGTAATCGTGATGCCGCGCTCCTGTTCCTGCTCCATGTAGTCCATCACGGCCGCACCGTCGTGCACCTCGCCGATCTTGTGCGAGACGCCGGTGTAGAACAGGATCCGCTCGGTCGTCGTCGTCTTGCCGGCGTCGATGTGCGCCGAGATACCGATGTTCCGATAGCGCTCGATCGGGGTCGTGCGTGCCACTTGGATGAACTCCGGAAAAACCCCGGCGGACCAGAGGTCCGCCGGGCTAGATGTCTGATGCGGGCGGCGACCCGGCTGCTACCAGCGGTAGTGCGCGAACGCCTTGTTGGCCTCAGCCATCCGGTGCGTGTCCTCGCGCTTGCGAACCGCGGCGCCGCGGTTCTCGGCAGCCTCGAGCAGCTCGTGCGCGAGACGCATCGCCATCGACTTCTCGCTGCGCGCGCGCGCCGCCTCGATGACCCAACGCATCGCCAGCGTCTGGCGGCGCGAAGTGCGGACTTCGACCGGCACCTGGTAGGTGGCGCCGCCGACCCGCCGCGACTTGACCTCGACGGCCGGCTTGACGTTGTCGAGCGCCGTCTGCAGCACCGCGAGCGCCTGGTCGGCCGGCCGGTCGGTGCGCTCGGCGATGCGGTCGATCGCGCCGTAGACGATGGTCTCCGCGACCGACTTCTTGCCGCGCTCCATGACCATGTTCATGAACTTGGCCAGCATCTCGCTGCCGAACTTCGGGTCGGGCAGGATGGTTCGGACCGGGGCCTGAGCGCGTCGGGACATGGCTCCTACCTTACTTCTTGGCGCGCTTGGCGCCGTATTTCGAGCGGCTCTGCTTGCGGTCGGCGACCCCGGCGCAGTCGAGCGTGCCGCGCACCGTGTGGTAGCGCACGCCCGGCAGGTCCTTGACGCGGCCACCGCGGATCAGCACCACGGAGTGCTCCTGCAGGTTGTGGCCCTCGCCGCCGATGTAGCTCGTAACCTCGTAGCCGTTCGTCAGTCGCACGCGGCACACCTTGCGGAGCGCTGAGTTGGGCTTCTTCGGCGTCGTCGTGTAGACGCGCGTGCAGACGCCCCGCTTCTGCGGGCTCGCGCCCAGCGCCGGCACCTTAGACTTGAAGTCGGGGTCGTTGCGCCCGTCGCGGATCAGCTGGTTGGTCGTTGCCATCGAAAATCGTAGCCCTACCGGCACCCGGGTCGCCGGAGATAAGCGGGCCGCCTCACGGCGGCCCGGTATGCAGATGTTCTCAGCCGGGCCCTGTTTTGCACGAGGCCGGCCCAAAAGACTGCGGATTCTAGGGTGGTGGCTCCCCGGGTGTCAATCTCCACCCCGGGCCCGAGCAGGCCCGGGGCCCGCGCCCCGGACACCTGCGGCGGGCCCCCGGTGCTCGCCTACTCGGCCGTCTGCACCTCGGCGCTCTCGCCGCCGCCCTCGTCGGCCTCGGGCAGTGCACCGCTCATGTCCATGAAGCTGCCGGGGCCGGACTCGTCGTCCGGGCGCTTGCGGCGCGCCGCATGGTAGGCGAAGCCGGTGCCGGCCGGGATCAGCCGGCCGACGATCACGTTCTCCTTCAGCCCGCGCAGGTCGTCCTTGAGGCCCCGTACCGCGGCTTCGGTCAGCACGCGCGTGGTCTCCTGGAACGAGGCCGCCGAGATGAACGACTCGGTGGCCAGCGACGCCTTGGTGATGCCGAGCAGCAGCGGGTCGAATTTCGCGGCCGTCTTGTTGTCGCGGCCCAGCCGGACGTTCATCTCCATGACCCGGCCGCGGTCGAGCTGCTCACCGCGCAGGAGCCCGGACTCGCCGGATTCCGTGATCTCGGCCTTGCGCAGCATCTGCCGGATGATCACCTCGATGTGCTTGTCGTTGATGCGCACGCCCTGGAGCCGGTAAACGTCCTGGATCTCGCGCACCAGGTAATTGGCGAGCGCCTCCACGCCCTGCAGCCGCAGGATGTCGTGCGGGTTCGGCTCGCCGTCCGCGATCACCTCGCCCTTCTCGACCGACTCGCCCTCGAAGACGTTCAGGTGCCGCCACTTCGGGATCAGCTCCTCGTACTTGTCGCCGGCCTCGGAGGTGATGATCAGCCGCCGCTTGCCCTTGGTCTCCTTGCCGAACGAGACGGTGCCGGTGCGCTCGGCAAGGATCGCCGGGTCCTTCGGCTTCCTCGCCTCGAACAGGTCCGCGACCCGCGGCAGGCCGCCGGTGATGTCGCGGGTCTTCGACGACTCCTGCGGGATGCGCGCGATGACGTCGCCGACCGACACCTTGGCGCCGTCCTCGAGACTGACGATCGCGCCCGCTGGCAACGCGTATACGGCCGGGATGTCGGTGTGCGCGAAGGTCACTTCCTTGCCCTTGCCGTTCACCAGCCGCACCACGGGGCGCAGGTCGCGCCCGCCGGAACCGCGCTGCTTCGGATCGAGCACGACGGTCGAGGACAGGCCCGTGATCTCGTCCATCTGCGTCGTGACCGTGAGGCCGTCGACGAAGTCCTGGAAGCGGATGAAGCCCGCCACCTCGGTGACCACCGGGTGCGTGTGCGGGTCCCACTGCGCGATGACCTGGCCGGCCGTCGCGATCGAGTCCTGGTCCATGCTGATGATCGCGCCGTAAGGGATCTTGTAGCGCTCCCGCTCGCGCCCGAACTCGTCGACGACGCCGAGCTCGCCGGAGCGCGAGGTGGTCACCAGGTGGCCCTTCTCGTGGCGCACCGCCTTGATGTTGTGGAAACGGACGGTGCCCTTGCTCTTGACCTCGACGCTGCTGGCCGCGGCCGCGCGCGACGCGGCGCCGCCGATGTGGAAGGTCCGCATCGTCAGCTGCGTGCCGGGCTCGCCGATCGACTGCGCGGCGATCACGCCGACCGCCTCGCCGATGCTGATGCGCCGGCCGCGGGCCAGGTCGCGCCCATAGCACTGCGAGCAGACGCCGTAGCGCAGCGCACAGGTGATCGGCGAGCGGACCTGGATTTGGTCCACGCCCGCGAGCTCGATCTCGCGTACCAGCTTCTCGTCGAGCAGCGTGCCGGCCGGGACCAGCACCTCCTCGGTGCCGGGCTTGACGACGTCGAGCGCGATCACGCGTCCGAGCACGCGCTCGCCCAGGCCCTCGACCACGTCGCCGCCCTCGACGATCGGGGTCATGGTCAGGCCATTGTGCGTGCCGCAGTCTTCCTCGGTGATCACCAGGTCCTGCGAGACGTCGACCAGCCGGCGCGTCAGGTAGCCGGAGTTCGCGGTCTTGAGCGCCGTGTCGGCCAGGCCTTTGCGCGCACCGTGCGTCGAGATGAAGTACTGCAGTACGTTCAGGCCCTCGCGGAAGTTCGCCGTGATCGGCGTCTCGATGATCGATCCGTCCGGCTTCGCCATCAGGCCGCGCATGCCGGCCAGCTGGCGGATCTGCGCCGCGCTGCCGCGCGCGCCCGAGTCGGCCATCATGAAGATCGAGTTGAACGACTTCTGGCGCAGCTTCTGCCCCTTGCGGTCGCTGACCTCGTCGGTGCCGAGCTTTTCCATCATGGCCTTCGCGACCTGGTCGTTGGTGCGCGACCAGATGTCGACGACCTTGTTGTAGCGCTCGCCGTCGGTGACGAGACCGGAGGCGTACTGCTCCTGGATCTCCTTGACCTCGCGCTCGGCGCCACCGAGGATCTTCTCCTTCTGCTCCGGCACCACCATGTCATCGACGCCGATCGAGACGCCGGCGCGGGTCGCGAAGGCGAAGCCCGTGTACATCAGCTGGTCGGCGAACACGACCGTGTGCTTGAGACCCAGCGTCCGGTAGCACTCGTTGATCGTCGCCGAGATCGTCTTCTTGGTCATGTCGCGGTTGACCAGGTCGAACGAGAGCCCCTTCGGCAGGATCTCGCCCAGGAGCGCCCGTCCGACGGTGGTGTCGACGGTGCGCTTGCGCATCAGGTCCGTGCCGTCCAGCTGCCGGTTCCACTCGACCAGGCGAACCTTGATCCTGGCGTGCAGGCTCGCGTGCCGGCCCTCATAGGCGCGGTGCACCTCGGCGACGTCGGTGAAGGCCATGCCCTCACCCATGGCACCGACACGCTCGCGCGTCATGTAGTAGAGACCGAGCACGACGTCCTGCGACGGGACGATGATCGGGTCGCCGTTGGCCGGTGACAGGATGTTGTTGGTCGAGAGCATGAGCGCCCGGGCCTCGAGCTGCGCCTCGAGCGAGAGGGGCACGTGCACCGCCATCTGGTCGCCGTCGAAGTCGGCGTTGAACGCGGTACAGACGAGCGGATGCAGCTGGATCGCCTTGCCCTCGATCAGCACCGGCTCGAAGGCCTGGATGCCGAGGCGGTGCAGCGTCGGTGCGCGGTTCAGCAGCACCGGATGCTCGCGGATCACTTCCTCGAGGATGTCCCACACCTCCGGTCCCTCGCGCTCGACCATGCGCTTGGCGGCCTTGATCGTGGTCGCCTCGCCGCGCAGCTGCAGCTTCGAGAAGATGAACGGCTTGAAGAGCTCGAGCGCCATCTTCTTCGGCAGCCCGCACTGGTGCAGCCGCAGCGTCGGGCCGACGACGATGACCGAGCGGCCAGAGTAGTCGACGCGCTTGCCCAGCAGGTTCTGGCGGAAGCGGCCCTGCTTGCCCTTGATCATGTCCGCCAGCGATTTCAGCGGCCGCTTGTTCGTGCCGGTGATGGCACGGCCGCGGCGGCCGTTGTCGAGCAGCGCGTCGACGGCCTCCTGCAGCATGCGTTTCTCGTTGCGGACGATGATGTCCGGCGCATTGAGCTCGAGCAGCCGCCGCAGCCGGTTGTTGCGGTTGATGACGCGGCGGTACAGGTCGTTGAGGTCGGAGGTCGCGAAGCGCCCGCCGTCCAGCGGCACCAGCGGCCGCAGGTCGGGCGGCAGCACCGGCAGCACGGTCAGTACCATCCACTCGGGCTTGTTGCCCGACTCGATGAACGACTCGATCAGCTTCAGGCGCTTGGAGAGACGCTTGATCTTGGTCTCGGAGGTGGTGTTGCCCATGTCCTCCCGGACCTTGGCGATCTCCGCCTGCAGGTCCATCGACTTCAAGAGCTCGTGCACCGCCTCGGCGCCCATGCGCGCGTCGAACTCGTCGCCGTGCTCCTCGATCGCCTCGAGGTAGGCCTCGTCGGTCAGCAGCTGGCCGCGCGTCAGCGAGGTCATGCCCGGTTCGATGACCACGAAGGCCTCGAAGTAGAGCACGCGCTCGATTTCCCGCAGCGTCATGTCGAGCAGCAGCCCGATGCGCGATGGCAGCGACTTGAGGAACCAGATGTGCGCGGTCGGGCTCGCGAGCTCGATGTGGCCCATGCGCTCGCGGCGGACCTTGCTCTGCGTGACCTCGACGCCGCACTTCTCGCAGATCACGCCGCGGTGCTTCAGGCGCTTGTACTTGCCGCACAGGCACTCGTAGTCCTTCACCGGCCCGAAGATCTTGGCGCAGAACAGCCCGTCGCGCTCCGGCTTGAAGGTCCGGTAGTTGATGGTCTCGGGCTTCTTGACCTCGCCGTACGACCACGACTTGATCATGTCTGGCGACGCGAGCCCGATCCGGATCGCGTCGAAGTGCTCGACCGGAACCTGCTGCTTGAAGAGCTTGAGAAGATCCTTCATGTCCACTCCTGCCGTCTCGTCACTTGCCGCCTGCCTGCATCAACACGCGGCGCCGTGGCGCCGCGGGGGGAGGGCCGTCAGCCCTCCTCCTCCAGTTCCATGTTGATGCAGAGCGAGCGGATCTCCTTGACCAGCACGTTGAAGGACTCGGGCATGCCCGCGTCCATCTGGTGATTGCCGTCGACGATGTTCTTGTACATCTTCGTGCGGCCGTTGACGTCGTCGGACTTGACCGTGAGCATTTCCTGCAGCGTGTAGGCCGCGCCGTAGGCCTCGAGCGCCCAGACCTCCATCTCGCCGAAGCGCTGGCCGCCGAACTGCGCCTTGCCACCGAGCGGCTGCTGCGTCACCAGCGAGTAGGGCCCCGTCGAGCGCGCGTGCATCTTGTCGTCGACCAGATGGTTCAGCTTCAGCATGTACATGTAGCCGACCGTCACCGAGCGCTCGAAGCGCTCGCCGGTGCGGCCGTCGTACAGCGTCGTCTGGCCGCTGGTCGGCAGTTCCGCCATCGCCAGCAGTTTCTTGATCTCGTCCTCGGTCGCACCATCGAACACGGGCGTCGCCATCGGCACTCCGCGCGTCAGGTTGCGGCACAGCTCCGCCACCTCCACGTCGCTGAGCGAGGCCACGTCGCTGTGCTGGCCGCCGGTCTCGTTGTAGATCCGTTCGAGGAACGCGCGCAGCTCGACGGTCGCCGCCTGCGCCTCGATCATCTTGCCGATCTTGAGTCCGAGTCCGCGCGCCGCCCACCCTAGATGCGTCTCCAGCACCTGGCCGATGTTCATGCGGCTCGGCACGCCCAGCGGATTCAGCACCACGTCTACCGGCGTGCCGTCTTCCATGTACGGCATGTCCTCGACCGGCACGATCGTCGAGATCACGCCCTTGTTGCCGTGCCTGCCGGCCATCTTGTCGCCCGGCTGCACGCGACGCTTCACGGCCAGGTACACCTTGACCATCTTCAGCACGCCGGGAGCGAGGTCGTCGCCGGCCGTGATCTTGGCCTTCTTGTCCTCGAAGCGCTTCTCGAAGGCGCGCTGCTGCGCCTTCAGGCGCTCGGCCACCTGCTCGAGCTGCGAGTTCGAGTCGTCGTCCTGCAGCCGGATCTCGAACCACTGTTCGCGCGGCACGTCGTCGAGGTAGTCGGCGGCGACGGTCGCGCCCTGCCGCAGCTTCTGCGGCCCGCCCTCGGCGCTCTTGCCGATCAGCGTCTGGCGCACGCGCGAGAACAGGTCGTCCTCGAGGATGCGGCGCTGGTCATTCAGGTCCTTGCGGACGCGCTCGATCTCGGCCTTCTCGATCGACAGCGCGCGCGCGTCCTTCTCGACGCCGTCCCGGGTGAAGACGCGCACGTCGATGACCGTGCCGTCCATGCCGGGCGGCACGCGCAGGCTCGTGTCCTTCACGTCACTCGCCTTCTCGCCGAAGATCGCCCGCAGCAGCTTCTCCTCCGGCGTCAGCTGCGTCTCGCCCTTGGGCGTGACCTTGCCGACCAGGATGTCGCCCGCCTTGACCTCGGCGCCGATGAAGACGATGCCGGCCTCGTCGAGCTTGGCGAGCGCGGCGTCACCGACGTTCGGGATGTCGGCCGTGATCTCCTCGGGGCCGAGCTTGGTGTCGCGCGCGACGCAGGCCAGCTCCTCGATATGGATCGTGGTGAAGCGGTCTTCCTGCACGACGCGCTCCGAGATCAGAATCGAGTCCTCGAAGTTGTAGCCGTTCCACGGCATGAACGCGACCAGCATGTTCTGGCCGAGCGCGAGCTCGCCGAGGTCGGTCGACGGGCCGTCCGCCAGCACGTCGCCGAGCGTCAGCCGGTCGCCGACCTTGACCAGCGGCCGCTGGTTGATGCACGTGTTCTGGTTCGAGCGCTGGTACTTGGTCAGGTTGTAGATGTCGACGCCCGGTTCACCGGCGTGCGTCTCCTCGTCGTGCACCCGCACCACGATGCGCGAGGCGTCGACCGAGTCGACGAGCCCGCCGCGGCGCGCGATCACGGTCACGCCCGAGTCGATCGCGACCGAGCGTTCCATGCCGGTGCCCACGAGCGGCGTGTCGGCGCGCAGCGTCGGCACCGCCTGGCGCTGCATGTTCGAGCCCATCAGTGCGCGGTTGGCGTCGTCGTGCTCGAGGAACGGGATCAGCGACGCGGCCACCGACACGATCTGCTTCGGCGACACGTCCATGTACTCGATGCGCTCGCGCGGCATCAGCGTGAACTCGTTCTGGTGCCGGCACGAGACGAGCTCGTCCTCGAAGCCGCCGGCCGGCGTCATCTCGGCGTTCGCCTGCGCGATCACGAACTGGCTCTCCTCGATCGCCGACAGGTAGTCGATGCGGAGCGTGACGCGGCCGTTGTCGACCTTGCGGTACGGCGTCTCGAGGAAGCCGTAATCGTTGGTGCGCGCGTAGACGGACAGCGAGTTGATCAGGCCGATGTTCGGTCCTTCCGGCGTCTCGATCGGGCAGACGCGGCCGTAATGGGTCGGGTGCACGTCGCGCACCTCGAAGCCGGCGCGCTCGCGGGTCAGGCCGCCGGGCCCGAGCGCCGAGACGCGCCGCTTGTGGGTGACCTCGGAGAGCGGGTTGTTCTGGTCCATGAACTGGCTCAGCTGCGAGGAGCCGAAGAACTCCTTGACCGCAGCCGCCACCGGCTTCGCGTTGATCATCTCCTGCGGCATGATCGGCTCGCTCTCGGCCAGCGTCAGGCGCTCCTTGACGGCGCGCTCGACCCGCACCAGGCCGATACGGAACGCGTTCTCGGCCATCTCGCCGACCGAGCGCACGCGGCGGTTGCCGAGGTGATCGATGTCGTCGACGACTCCGTTGCCGTTGCGGATGTCGATCAGCGTCCTGAGCACGTCGATGACGTCGGAGGCGACGCCGTTTGCGGCGTGCAGCCGCTTGCTGAACTCGTCGCCGCGGCGCGAGAAGTACAGCCCGTCGTAGAGGATGCCGGGGCCGGTGGCCGCGTCGCGGCCGACGCGGCGGTTGAACTTCATGCGGCCAACCGGCGACAGGTCGTAGCGCTCCGGATTGAAGAACAGGTTATGGAACAGGTTCTCCGCCGCGTCCTTGGTCGGCGGTTCGCCGGGCCGCATCATGCGGTAGATCTCCACCAGCGCCTCGAGGCGCGTGCGGGTCGGGTCGATGCGCAGCGTGTCCGAGACGTACGGGCCGCGGTCCAGGTCGTTGACGTAGAGCGTGCGCACTTCCTCGATGCCGGCCTCCACCAGCTTCTGCACCGAGGCAACCGTCAGCACCTCGTTGACCTTGGCAAGCACCTCGCCGGTCTCCTTCGAGAACACGTCGTGCGCCAGCACCTTGCCGGCCAGGTACTCGTTCGGCACCGGCAGGCGCTTGACGCTCGCGTCCTCGAGCTGGCGCACGTGGCGCGCCGTGATGCGGCGGCCTTCCTCGACCACCACCTGGTTGCCGATGCGGATCTCGAACGCGGCGGTCTCGCCGCGCAGCCGGCTCGGGATCAGCTCGAGCGCGGTTCCCCGCTGCGAGAGGAAGAAGGTGTTCTTCTCGAAGAACATGTCGAGCATCTGTTCTTCGTTGTAGCCAAGCGCGCGCAGCACGATCGTCACCGGCAGCTTGCGGCGCCGGTCGATACGCGCGAACAGGCAGTCCTTCGGGTCGAACTCGAAGTCCAGCCACGAGCCGCGGTACGGAATGATGCGGGCCTGGAACAGCAGCTTGCCCGACGAGTGCGTCTTGCCCTTGTCGTGGTCGAAGAACACGCCCGGGCTGCGGTGCAGCTGCGAGACGATCACACGCTCGGTGCCGTTGACGATGAAGGTGCCGTTGTCGGTCATCAGCGGCAGCTCGCCCAGGTAGACCTCCTGCTCGGCGATGTCGCGCTTCAGCTTGCGCGCGCCAGACGGGTCCTTCTCGTAGACCTTGAGCTGCACCTTGACGCGCAGCGGCGCCGCGTAGGTGAGGCCGCGCATCTGGCACTCCTTGACGTCGAACACCGGCTCGCCGAGCCGGTAGCTCAGGTAGTCGAGAGTGGCGTTGCCGCTGTAGCTCGAGATCGGGAAGACGCTCTTGAAGGCGGCGTGCAGGCCGACGTCCACGCGCTGTGCCTCGGCCGCCTCGGCCTGCAGGAACTTGCGGTACGAGTCGAGCTGGATCGCAAGCAGGTACGGCACGTCGAGAATGCTCGGACGCTTGCCGAAGTCCTTGCGGATGCGCTTCTTCTCGGTGAACGAATAGGCCATGAGCTCATCCTCTGCGGTTCACGCGGCCGGGCCGGCCGCGTGTTGCGGATGCCGCGCCAGCGGCGTCCGCGCAAATACGATTCGACCCGGGAAGCGCCGCCGCCCGCCCGTCGTTGCCACGACGGGCGGGCGCGCAGTGCGAGCCCTGGGTTTTCCGGGCACCCGGCGCGGCTTGCGACCCGCGCATGGATGCCTTACTTGACCTCGACCTTCGCGCCAACGTCCTCGAGCGACTTCTTGATCTTCTCGGAGTCGGCCTTGTTGACGGCTTCCTTGACCAGCGAGGGCACGCCCTCGACCAGGTCCTTGGCTTCCTTCAGGCCGAGGCCGGTGACCTCGCGGATGACCTTGATGACGGTGACCTTCTTCTCCGCCGGGTACCCCGTGAGGGTGACCGAGAACTCGGTCTTCTCCTCGGCCGGGGCCGCGGCCGCGGCCGCGCCCGGGGCGGCGGCCATCGCGACCGGCGCCGCGGCGGTGACGCCGAACTTCTCTTCCATCATTTTGACGAGATCCACGACCTCGAGGATCGTCATGTTCGAGATCGTGTTGAGGATCTCTTCCTTGTTCGCTGCCATTGCAATGCTCTCCAGAAAGAACTCTTAGTGATGAACCGCTTAACCCGAAACGATTGAACGAAGGCGCATCAGCCCGCGGCCGCTGCCTTCCGGTCACCCACCGCTGCGACGGTGCGTACCAGCTTGGCGTGCGGCTCGGCGAGCGTGCGCACGAGCTTCGTGATCGGCGCCTTCAGCACGCCGAGCAGCAGCGCGAGCCCCTGCTCACGGGTCGGCAGGCTCGCGACCTGGTCGATCGCCTTCGGCGGCAGCACCTGCCCGCCGAGCGACACCAGCGTCGCCACCAGCTTGTCGTGGTCCTTGGCGAAGGCCTTGATGACGCGCGCGGCGGCACCCGGGTCTTCCTTCGAGAACGCAAGGATCAACGGACCCTTGAGCTGCGCCGCGATGCATTCGAAGGCCGTACCGATGACCGCCTTCCGGGCGAGCGTGTTCTTCACGACGCGCATGTAGACCCCGGACTTGCGCGCCTGCGCGCGCAGGTTCGTGATCTGCGACACCGATAGCCCACGATACTCGGCGGCCACGACCGACTGCGCGGAACGCGCAACCTCGTGCACCTCGGTCACCAGCGCCTTCTTCTGCTCTAGATTGAGTGACATGTACTGCCTCGCAGAAGATCAGCCCACGGACGCACGTGCCGGCCGCCCGGTACCTCGCGCCCACCCCTAGTCAGCGCCGCCCGCCCGTGCGGTCGGCACTCGCCGCGCCCGTCCGGATCCCCCGCGGGACCCCGACACGCGGCCGACGGTGACCTTCAGCCGGCCCTCGCGGGCCCTGCGCCGGAACGCCTCGCGGCGCGCCGTCACTCGCTTCGGGTGACACCATCTGCGCAGGCTGCCCCGGAGCCGCCTCCCGGGCTGTTCATTGAGCGGCCTCGGCAGCCTCCCGGCCGCCGACCGCGCCTGCGGTCTCGGATGGCTGCCGTGGCTCGCGCCCCGGCGGTCATCATCAACAAATCGTCCTCAAAGCCCCAGCGTCGCGCGATCGACAGCCACTCCAGGGCCCATCGTCGAGGACACCGTGACCTTCTGTATGTACACGCCCTTCGAGGCCGCCGGCTTCGCCTTCTGCAGGTCGGCGAGCAGCGCCGCCAGGTTCTCGCGCAGCTTCTGCGCCTCGAAGCTCGCCCGCCCGATCTGGGCGTGGACGATGCCGGCCTTGTCGCACCGGTAGCGGACCTGGCCGGATTTCGCGTTCTTGACCGCGGTCGCGACGTCCGGCGTCACAGTGCCGACCTTCGGGTTCGGCATCAGGCCGCGCGGACCCAGAATCTGGCCGAGCCCGCCGACCACCCGCATCGCGTCCGGGCTCGCGATCACGACGTCGAAGTTGATCTCGCCGGCCTTGACCTTCTCGGCCAGGTCCTCGAGGCCGACGATGTCGGCACCCGCGGCGCGCGCCACGTCCTGGTTCTTGCCGCCGGTGAACACCGCCACCCGCACGCTCTTCCCGGTGCCGTTCGGCATCACGGTCGAGCCGCGCACCTGCTGGTCGGACTTGCTGGCGTCGATCCCCAGGTTGATCGCAACGTCGACCGATTCGTCGAACTTGGCGGTCGCCAGCTCCTTGACGAGCGCGAGCGCACCGTCGACGTCGTACTGCTTGCCCGGCTGCAGCTTCGTCGCCCAGACCTTGAGGCGCTTGGGGAGATTCGTCTTGACCTGCGCGCTCATGTTCAGCCCTCCACGTCCACGCCCATGCTGCGGGCGCTGCCGGCGATCGTGTTGACGGCGGCGTCGAGGCCGGCGGCCGTGAGGTCGGGCATCTTCACCCGGGCGATGTCCTCGAGCTGCGAGCGCTTGATGCGCCCGACCTTCTGCGTGTTCGGCCGGGCGCTGCCCTTCTCCAACCCGATCGCCTTCCGGATCAACACCGACGCGGGCGCGGTCTTCATGATGAAGGTGAAGCTGCGGTCGCTGTAGACCGTGATCACGACCGGGGTCGGCAGGCCCTTTTCCAGCTGCTGGGTCTGCGCGTTGAACGCCTTGCAGAACTCCATGATATTGACGCCCTGCTGGCCGAGCGCAGGTCCCACGGGTGGACTCGGGTTCGCCTGACCGGCGGGAATCTGCAGCTTTATGTAGCCGGTTACCTTCTTAGCCATCGCAATACTCCAGTGGGTGCAAACGCCTCTCTAAATAGAGAAGCTCCCCGGTTAAATCAGCCTTTCTCAACCTGCGAGAAATCAAGTTCCACCGGGGTTGAACGCCCGAGGATCTGCACCGCCACCTGCAGCCGGTTCTTCTCGTAATTCACTGACTCGACCACGCCGTTGAAATCGTTGAACGGCCCGTCGGTCACGCGTACCACTTCGCCAGGCTCGAACAGCACCTTGGGCTTCGGCTTGTCCGCGCCTTCCTCGACACGGCGCAAGATCGAATTCGCTTCCTTGTCCGTGATCGGCGCGGGCTTGTCGCTCGTGCCGCCGATGAATCCGAGAACTTTCGGCACTTCCTTGACCAAGTGCCATGTGTCCTCGTCCATCTCCATCTGCACGAGCACATAGCCCGGAAAAAACTTTCGGTCCGACTTGCGCTTCTGGCCGTCGCGCATCTCCACGACTTCCTCGGTCGGCACCAGGATCTCGCCGAACTTGGCTTCGAGCCCGGCGCGCTTGACGCGCTCCTTCAGCGACACCGATACCTTGTGCTCGAAGTTCGAGTAGGCGTGAACTACATACCATCGCAAGGACATAAAACAGCTCCGCGCCCGCTAGCCGGACTGACCGCTCAGAAAGCGGGTCATCCAGGTAAGAACCAAATCCAGCAAAAAGAAAAACACGCCCATCGCGATCGCGAAGATGAACACCACATACGTGGTCTTGATCGTCTCCTCTCGCTCCGGCCAGACCACTTTTCGCAATTCCACCCGTGCCGCGAGCGCGAATTGCCAGAATTCCCGGCCGTACCAGCTGAGCCAGGCCAACCCTAAGCCCGCGAGCACGCCCACCAACACCATGACGACCCGCAGCGCGAGGCCCTGATCATCGAACCAGTAAAACGCCCAGATGCCGCCCAATATGGCGAACACCGATACGACCATCAGGATCGTGTCCTTGGAGGAGGCGCCCGGTGGTGTTTGCACTTCTGCCATAAATTACTCGCCGCTGATCGTCACGCCTGCTTCGTTGGCAGGGCAGGAGGGAATCGAACCCCCAACCTGCGGTTTTGGAGACCGCCGCTCTGCCAATTGAGCTACTGCCCTCTATCCGATCAACGTCGGTCCTACGCAATCACTTTGGCGACGACGCCGGCGCCAACGGTCTTGCCACCCTCGCGGATGGCAAAGCGCAGCCCCTGCTCCATCGCAATCGGTGCGATCAGCTCGACCACGATCTTGATGTTGTCCCCCGGCATCACCATCTCGGTG
>JANXWS010000035.1 GCA_025351005.1 Pseudomonadota bacterium
AGGCTCCCGGCGGACCTGAGCGACCGGCTGTATGCGGTCGCATCGATCTATGCGCTCGCCGAGGACGTGTTCGGCGACGCGGCGCACGCGCGGAGCTGGCTCGCGGATCCGCAGCACGGACTCGGAGGCAAGCGACCGCAGGAACTCCTCGCCACGGAGCTCGGCCGCTCGCAGGTTCGCGGTCTGCTGAAACGCATCGAGCACGGCTTCCTTGCCTGAGGCGGCGGGCCACCTCCGGCTCTACCGGCTCGTCAAGCAGAAATATGCCCGCCAGGCACTCGGCGGCCGCGGCGGACTGGCGGCGGACGGGCGCTGGCACACGGCCGGACGGCCGATCCTCTACCTCGCCAGTTCCGAGGCGCTCGCGGTGCTGGAGGTTCGCGTGCACCTGGGATCGGTCGTGCCGGTCGACCGATACGTGCTGCTGACGGTCGAGCTGCCCGCCACGGCGGTTCAGGTGCTGCCGAGGAAGCGGTGGCCGCGCCGCTGGGACGCCGTGCCCTTCATGGCCGCCACCCAGCGGCTCGGCGACCGCTGGCTGCGCGACGCGCGGAACGCGGCGCTTCGCGTACCGTCGGCGCTCAGCGGCAGCGACTTCAACGTGCTCCTGAACCCGTCCCACGCCGCTGCGCACGCGGCACGGATCGTGGAGTGGGCGCGTTACGAATTCGACGCGCGTCTGTTCTGACCGCGGGGCTGACGGCCGGCCGGACCTCGATGGCGCCCATCGTGCGGTGCCATCGAGTCCGGCCCGACCGCCCGGGCCCTGCCCCTCAACGCAGGGCCACGGTCTGGTGCTTCCACGACGCGTCCTGCCAGCGAGCGAAGTCGACCAGCGCCTCCGGCGAACCGGCCTGCTTGTCGGCGACCAGCGTGTCTACGCGCAGCACCTCGAAGCGACGGCGGAAGTGGCCATCCGCCCGTACCTCGCGTGCGACCAGCATCCGCTTGGCGCCCGGTGT
Organism: Pseudomonadota bacterium; assembly: GCA_025351005.1. GTDB lineage: Bacteria > Pseudomonadota > Gammaproteobacteria > Steroidobacterales > Steroidobacteraceae > CAIKZZ01. Next base: position 963 of record JANXWS010000035.1, read on the forward strand.
CCAGCCCGCGAACTCGACGTAGCCGAGATCCGGGTTGCTGGCGCCCGGCGGCAGCACGTCGACAGTCCAGCCCTGCGACGCCTTGCGGAACACCCATAGCTCGCGCCACGTATCGAGCGGCTGGACCGCGAGTGCGAGTGCCGTGCCGGCCGCATTGCTCCGGGCCGATGCCGTCCAGACGATGCCGTAGGTGCAGCGGCGAAGCAGGGGATTCGGGCCCACCTGCTTCGTGTCCTCGAGCGACACGCACGTCTCGCCCGGCGCGCCTGGCGCCGTGGTCACGGTCAGCTTGCCGGCGCCGCGGGTCGCAAACTCCGCCGCCCAGCGCACCGCGCCGACGCGAACTGCGGCGTCCGTATATTCGACCTTGCCGTCGTCGCCGAGTTCCGCCGCGTTGACCGCGGCCAGCTCCTGCATTGCCCGTTGCGCGGCGGCCTGCGGCGGTTCGCCGCGGCGCGACTGCTCGAAGGCGACCGACGACCAGACACCGGCACGTCGTGCATGCAGCTGGCTGAGCAGCAGCGGGCTCAGCCCCGTTGCCGGCACCTGGTCGAGCACGGTCGCGCGCCACGAATCGAGCCGGTAGCGGTCCGACGGTCCGATGCCCGGATCGACGCACTCGTGGCGCGTCAGCCCGAGCGCCGCGCGCGCCTGCTCGTCGGCCACGGCCGCCGGCATCGCGAGTACACGCCGGAACATCTCGCCGTCGTAGCAGATCTGCATGTGGCCGTTGCGGTCAAAGCTCCTGACCTTGAGGCCGAACTGCCCCATGACGTCGAGATGCGCCGCGATCGCGGCGTCACCCGCCTTGGTCCGCTCGGTCGACGCGCGCCGCGTGAGCCGGTCCGCCATGGTGCCGATCGCATCGAGCGGCTCCGCGGTCAGCGACTCGGCCGGTGCCGCCTTCAGGTACGCGGCCGCGTAGCTGATGCCGAGCGCTTCGGAGCCCGGCACGTCGCGCAGGAACCGCACGATCGCCAGCAAGCCCGGCGCCTCGCCCGGCGACAGCGTCACGCGGCGCACCTGCACGGCCGAGATGTAGCCCGCCCGCTCGCGGCGGTGGTCGTAGACCTGCAGGTAGTCGCCGCGCTGGCCGCGAATCTCGAGGACGTCGCCTTGCCAGAGCGTCGCCTGCTGCGGCGCCGCGTCGCGCGCGGCCGCGCGCAGCGACGCCCGGTCCTGGGTCACGATCGCAATGGTGGTCAGGGTTGCGGTCAGCATCACTCTTCTCCTTGAGTGCCGGCACGCGTCTGGGTGCGCGTGCCGGCGGTTGTGCCACCCTTCGCGCCGAGCAGGGTGGCGCCTATGAAACCGCCCTCCCGCGGCGGCGGCGCGATGATCACCTGGATCTTGTCGGACAGCTTGTCGGCCAGAGTCTTCTCGATCAGCAGCGGGTAACGCGTGATCAGCGCTCCTTCGCGTTCCATCTGGTTGCTGGTGTACTGGCCGACGTGCTCGAGCCGGTAGACCTCGGCGTCGGCGAGCTTCTGGCGCGAGTCCGCCTCGCCGCCGGCCTCGATGCGGCGTGCCTCGGCCGCACCCTCGGCCGCGCGGATGCGCGCGACCTTTTCGGCCTCGGCCTCGAGGCGGCGCTGCTCGATCTGCTTCTGCTTGAACGGCAGCACGTGCTTCATAGACTCCTCCTGGGCACGCGCTGCGATCACCTGTTCCTGGGCGGCCGCCTCCGCGGCCTTCTGCCGGCGCACCTTGCTGGCCTCTCCCTCGAGTTCGGTCTGCCTGACCTGCTTGTCCTTGAGCTCGAGCGTGTAGCGCATCTTCTCGGTCTCGAGCTCCTCGGCGAGCAGCCGGTCCATGCCGTTGCGGTAGTCCTGCGGCAGGTCGACCTTGCCCATCTCGACGCCGCGCAGCAGCAGGCCGGCGGCCATCAGCCTCGGCCGCAGCTCTCCCTCGATCGCCTGTTGGATCTCGGCGCGCTTGCTTGAGAAGATCTCGCGTACGGTGTAGCGCGCGAGCAGCTTGTAGATGACGCCCTGGACCGCGGGCTGCACGACCTCGCCCGGGATGTCGTCGGGCAGATCCTTCGACATCTGCGTGATGCGCCTGGGATCGATCGCGTAGCGGACGGCGAGGTCGACGCCGAGCGACAGGCCCTCGACCGACTGAAAGGGCGCCTCGCCGCTCGCGGAGACACTGTCCTCCGGCCGGTAGACCTGGTCGCGCATGGAAAAGCAGCGCACCGTGTGCAGGCCGGGCAACGAGAGCACGCTGCCCTCGTGAAACTCGCGGACGGCGCCGGTCAGCAGGCTCGTGCGCACGAGGACCTCGCCCCGCTTGACGACCTGACCGGGTGGGTGGGTCCAGATCCCGTAGCCGGCGGCGACGAGCACGCCGAGCAGCAGGAGCCGCAAGCGGGCGCGGCCGAACGCAGCGCCGGCCTGGCGTGTGCCGCTCGCCGTCGCCCGGCCCAGTCTTGCGGCCGGGCCGAGGCCGGCGTCCCGGAGGAATTCCTTGAGGGCCTGGAGTCGGTCGGACATGGCGCGGGTCTCCTGGTGGTCGGTCGGCCGGGGAGCGGGTTCGGGGTCCGGAACGGCGTCCGGCCGCGCGTCGTTCCGGGATGGATTGTTCGCCGCGGCTCCCGGAACGCTCAATGCAGCCGGCGGGCGACTTGATTCCGGGTCCGGAAGAAAAGCTCACGACGCGGGCCGGGTCGGCGTCCGATAATCGACGCGGGGTCGGGGCACGCCCGCTCCCGGGGGTGCGCATGGTCCGAGTCGCGGTCATCGAGGACGACGTCCCAACCAGCGATCAGCTGAAGGGCTGGATCGAGATGGCGCGCCCGGGGGTCCGGGTCGACCAGTGGTTCACGCACGACGAAGCCGCGGTGGCGATCGGCCGCGAGGTCTATGACCTGGTGGTCCTTGACATCGAGCTCGGCCGCGAGCGCCACGCGGGCGTCGCGATCATCAACGCGATCAACAAGCGCCGCGGCACCCCCGTGCTGGTCGTGTCGGGCATGCCCGCCAGCATCTACCGCAGCATCATGAAGGCGCTCGACGCCTGGGATTACCTGCAGAAGAGTGACTTCGGGGAGACCGAGTTCATTGAGACGTTCCTCGAGATGCTGCGGGCCGCCAGGGGCCGCGGCATGCCCTCGGCAGGGGCCTCCGGCCTCGCGAGCGAGCTGTCGCTCGATCCGCTGCGGCAGAACTCACCGCTCTGGCGCGGCCAGCGCGTCAACCTGCCGCTGACCGCGCAGCGGATACTCGACGTGCTGTACCAGAAGCGCGGCCAGGTCGTCTCGTACGAGGAGTTCTACCAGGTCGTCAAGAGCGGCCGGAACCGCGACAACGTGCGCAAGCACGTGAGCACGATCCGGGACGCGTTCCGCGAGGTCGACGCGCAGTTCGACCTGATCGAGAACGTGCCGATGCGAGGCTTCCGCTGGGTGAGCGCGTGACCGGCTGGTGGCCCGGCCGGGTACCGTTCAGGCTGCGCGTATTCTTTCGCGGCGCGTTCCTGCTGCTGGCGCTGGCCACCGTTGCGCTCGCGCTCAGCGTACTGCAGGAAGAGAAGCAGCTGCGCTACCGCAGCTACCGCGAGGTGTTCCGGAAGAACGTGGAGCAGATCGGCGCGCGGCTGCAGCACCCGACCGGCCAGCTCGCGCTCCTGAACCCAGGCGCCGGCGGGCCGGGCGTGACGCCACTGCGCCCGCTGGTGCTGCCCTTCGCCGGCATCGACTTCGACGACCGGGCCAAGGCGCAGCAGGCGGTGGAGATGGCGGGTTGCCTGGTGCAGTACGCGGACCAGGCGCAGCTGTGCGTGTCGGTCGGCAACAGCCCCGCCGCCGGCGGATTCATCTACGCGGTCGGCGCGTTCGTCAGCGGACCGCTGGCCGAGCACGCGGTCGGCGACCTGGACCTCGGCCTCGCGCACCGGCTGCAGGTCGAGGTCGCACTGCGCGGCAGGAGCTACCGCTGGCTCGCGCCGCTCGAGCGGCCGGCGGCGCAGCGGGGCACGGCCGTTCACGGCCGCCTCACCGGCTTCCGCGAGGACGAGCAGGGGCGGCTCGCGCACCGCCCCGACAGGGAGTTCCGCGGCTGGCTCTGGCAGGATGCCCGCTGCGTCGATCCGGCGGCAGCGGCCGCCGCACCGGCCGAGCCGTGCCGCAAGCGCTCGTTCTATTCGGTGCGGCTGCCGGTCGAGGTGTTCAGGGAGGATCTCTACGAGATCCCGCGCGTCGTCTGGCCGCCGAAGGACCTCGCCGACGTGCGCGTGCACGTGCAGGTGCTCGGGCCCGGCGACGCCGGAGTACTGTTCGACAGCAATCGCCCCGGTGCCACGGCGCCGTTCTCGCTGTCGGACCTGCGCTCGGCACTTCTGGTCGGCGAGAGCCTCCGGATCCGCAGGCTCCAGCCGGGCCCGGCGGCCGACGTGCTGCTGCTGACCAAGGAAGAGGACACCGCCAGCCGGCCGCCGCCGCTCGTCAGCCGCATCATCCGGCGCCTGCCGGTCGAAGGCGGCGACCAGCCGCTCGCGGCGACGCAGCTCGTCGCCACGCCGCTCGGCGACTTCGAAGTGCGGATCACCGGTGACTTGCGCGGAGTCGATCGTGCTCTCGGCGCCGTCGCCGGTCGCCTGTATTGGTTCGTCGGCGCAATGCTGGCGGCCATCATGCTGACGTGGCTTGCGATAGAGGTGCGCATCATCCGGCGTATCACGCTTCTGACCACGCGCGCGGCCGCGGTCGGCAAGTCGGGGAACGGGGCCGGCGGCCTGATGCAGCACGACCTGCAGGGCCTGCGGGGCCGCGACGAACTGGGGCTGCTCGCGGGCGTGCTTGCCGACCTGCTGCAGCGGGTCAACGAGGACCTCAAGCGCGAGCAGATCCGGGCGGAGCAGGAGAAGGACATGTGGCACGCTGTCGGCCACGAGATCATGTCGCCGCTGCAGTCGCTGCTGGCACTGCACGCGCGGCCCGACGATCCGAGCCTGCGCTACATCGAGCGCATGCAGCAGGCGGTCCGCGTGCTCTATGGCGGCGCCTCACCGAGCGAGGCGATCCTCTCGGCCGCGCTGCAGGTGAGCACGCTCGACGTCCGCGCGTTTCTGCGTCATGTCGCCGACAACGCGGCCGATGCGGGCATTGCCGATGTCCGGTTCGACGGCGAAGGCGCCCCGCTCGTGGTCAAGGCCGACGAGCATTCGCTCGAGGACGTCATCACGCACGTCCTCAGCAATGCCACGCGCTACCGGCCGGCCGGCAGCCCGATCCTGCTGACGCTGCAGCAGGCCGGGGCCACCGCCGAAGTGCGGATCCACAACCAGGGCCCGCCGATCGATGACGGCCTTCTCGGCCGGATATTCGAGTACGGCGTGTCGGACGGAGGCGACTCGGCTGCCGCCGGCAGCCGTGGCCAGGGGCTGTTCGTCGCGAAGACGTACATGGCGAAGATGGGCGGGACGATCGTGGCGCGCAATGTCGCCGGCGGCGTCGAGTTCGTCCTCACGCTCGCCGTCGCGTGATCGCCCTCGCGTGATCGCCCTCGCGTGATCGCCGTCGCGCCTCGGCCGCGCCCAGCGGTTGCGCCTGGGGCCTGCATCGACGGTCGGCGGCCCGCGGACGCCACGGGGCCATGTTCCGGATTTCGGCATGAGAGGCCATGCCGCTAATGTGCTTCGGGTCGTAGCCAGCGGCCTTACCAATCGAAGCACCCGCGGCGCCGCGTTTCCAGGCTGAGGCCGCGGCGTTACCGTGCCAACTTCCAAGAATCCGAAACCCAGTCTTCCGAGCCCAGCGATTGCAACGCCATCCTTGTCGAATCCTGCTGCGAGTCCGACACGATTCGGGAGCGTCAGAGTTCCTAGGCGGATCGGCGACTGTGATGCGGGGGCATTCCGGCCGGAAAGACTTCCAGCAACTCGGAGCGCCGCTAAGGTAGCGGCATGCGCCTTTTCGGGCGGGAGGGCGACTGGAAGCGGACGACGGCGCCGCGCACTTACTCCAGATGAATTGCTCGGCTGAGCCGAACTCTCTTGCAGGGAATGTTGCGCTAGAAACTTACTCTTGCTTCGTGAAGTAGTCTTTGTATTTATAGCGGCCAACCCGGACTTCAACGTACATACTTCCGTCGCCTTCACGGAACAGCGTCACAATCCCCCCATTCTCAAGCTGGTCGATAACCACGTAGTGTTGTCGGACCTCCACCAGTCGATACGGAATAGTCTCTCGACTCAGTACCTGGCCGTTGTCCCCGAAGACGATCTGATCGGCCTCCTCATCTCGGTAAGTAATAACCATGTTTGAACGGAGTTTGGTTGCAGCTCCTTCAACAAACGCTCTCGCCTTGCTTGCTGATTTCTTTAGCTCATCAGATCCATCTGCCGGAAGCTGAAGGCTCATTAGGGTCTTGTTGTTGTCCCACCTCCACGAACCAAGGAGCGGGTTTTCACTCGCGCAGGACACTTGGACCGCAAGCCCAACGAGCAGCACACCACGCCTAACCCTGTCCTGCATAACCTCTGCTACTCCGGAATCGCCTGGCACACAACTTGAACACGCTGCCGACACTCTAAGGACTTCCTACGGCTGCCGTTTGTTATCGACCGGACATTACCTCCCAAACCAATGCGCAATCGCTGCGGGAAGATTTGAACCGGGCGGCTCAGAATCGCCGGCTTGAGCCAAGCGCGGATTGTATGAGTGCGCGACGTTGACGCAGTGGCAGGAGCGCAAAAGCCTTTAAAGTCATGTTATTCCGCCGAGCTACTTTCAACGGCACTCTTAAACCCCACACAAATAGGACCACTGCACCGATGTTAACAACGAGAAGCGCCGCATCTACCGTGTATCGCGCCGACCCGGGAATTGGAATGAGTCCCAACAATCTTTCAGTACCACTCGCACCATGTCCCAAATACGCAATTCCGCAGCCTGCAGCCACCGCAGCATTGAATCCCACGAGAAGTATAACCAGTGGTAAGAGAATCACGAAGATGGCTTTTGTCCAACCAATCATAATCGTTGACGGCCGGCGTCTGGAAACGAGACAGTCCTGAAAGTCCCGCTATGCTTGTCGCGTTCGAATGCGGACATTAGCGGACTATTAAGCAGCGGGACGATGGTCTGATCGTAGTTTGCGATTGTGTTCACGTCGTAAAGAGAAAGGTTTTCCGCATGGTTCGTGTAGTTTTCGGACTCATCACCCGCGAGGAACCTCCAGCCACTATCCCCGGCTCTGTCGGGCCGCTCACGATACAAGAACCCAACCCTTTGCCCGTCAAAGGTAATCCGGTCGGACGCAAGGCACGATCCTAGGCCGCGGAGAATTGTCTTAGTGTTATCTGCCGGTATTCGAAAGTTCTTGCGCACTTCCTAGCTCCATTTCCGTGTCAGTCGCGACCTCGACCTCACGGCCCGACTTCGGTTGTTACGCGCAAGAGTCGTTGTTCTCGCATGGGTCCTGGACTAACTCGAGTATCTGATGAATGACTTCGGCGGCGATACGAAAAAACATCAACCATCCTGGCCCTTTTGGAACTTCCTCCATCATCTGGGCAGGAGAGGCCGGCGCGCGCGCCGCGGGCGATGTTGATCCCGTGTGGCAAGGCTGAGGCAATAGGGGGACATATGCTGACACGAAAAGTGCGACACTCCCCTGTAGGGGGACATATGCGCCAATTCTCTAAGGCTATGCTCGTCGTCGGACTCTCTCTCGCGACCGGGGCGACTCCGTCGGCGCTCGCGGACGTCCTCGCGACGCCCGATGCGCCGGTGGCGGTCGGCGTCGTTGCGGTGCCGTGCGCGCAGGTTCCGGTCCGGCCGGCGGCAGCGCACGAGGCCGCATCCGATCCCCATGCGAACTGGATGCGCGACTGGCTGTCCCTCGACTGGGGCCAGCGGTGCCGTTACGAGAGCGAGAACGCGGCGCTGCCGCCGCCGTCGCGAGCCAGGGTCGTGTTTTTCGGCGACTCGATCACGGCCGGCTGGAAGGACGTCGATCCTTCATTTTTCGATGGAGACAGGATCGATCGCGGCATCAGTGGCCAGACGACCGCGCAGATGCTGGTGCGGTTTCGCGCCGACGTGCTCGAGCTGCGGCCGGCCGTGGTCCACATCATGGCCGGCACTAACGACATCGCGGGCAATCGGGGACCCACGTCGCTCCGGATCATCCAGGGCAAGCTGATGTCGATGGTGGAGCAGGCGAGGGCGCACGGGATCCGCGTGGTGCTGGCGTCGATCCCTCCGTCCGCCCAATTCCCCTGGCGCAGGGAGATCTCCCCGGCGGCATCGATCCTCGCGATGAATACCTGGATGAGGGGCTATGCTGCACGCGAGCACGTCGTGTACGTGGATTACTACGCCGCGCTGGTCGATCAGGCGCAGGGCGTGCAGGCTGCGCTGTCCGGCGATGGTGTGCATCCCAATGCGGCCGGATACGCGCTGATGCGACCGCTGGCAATCGCCGCCCTCAAGCGAGCGAGCGTCGCCGCCCGGTAGCAGGCCGATGGATTCAGTCGTGTACGCCGACAGCTACGGCTGCAGCGAGAGCTGCCGGGTCGGGTCCGCACCCACTGCAAGAACGTGCCGTCGCACGGCGCACCGGGACATCCGGGCTAGCCGCGGGTGGGGCTCGCCTCCGGCGGCTCGGCCCGCGGTGATGCCGTGCGCGGCGGCTGTGCAGCGAAGG
>JANXWS010000073.1 GCA_025351005.1 Pseudomonadota bacterium
GAGAAAGCTGTTCGGGCTCGTCCAGACGTGGGTCCCGGGTACCGCGCCGAGTGCGAGACAGCCGATATGGAGCGCCGCGGTCGCATTGATGACGGCCACGGCCTCGCCGGCGGCATGGCATTCCGCGAAGGCCGCCTCGAAGGCCGGAATGGCAGGCCCCTGGGTGAGAAAGTCGGAGCGCAGCACCTCGACCACGGCGGCGATGTCGGCGTCGTCGATGTTCTGGCGGCTGTAGGGGATGAATTCCATTTCAGTCCACCGCGTGATTGGTCACGAGCTGCTCGATGAGCGCGCGCAGCTGGTCGACCGTCAGGAAATCCTCGTTCTCGCCGCTGTTGTAGGAGAACCCGGGCGGCACCCGGGTGGCCGCGAACTGCTGGCAGTACTCGTCGATCGAGTACGAGGCGGATGACGGCAGGATGGCGTAGTACTGGCCGCGCGCCACCGTGTTGATGCTGTCGCTCGCGGTGATCATCTCCTCGTGCAGCTTTTCCCCCGGACGGATGCCGACCGTTTCGTGGCGACACTCGGGCGCGATCGCCTTGGCCACGTCCGTGATCCGGTACGACGGAATCCGGGGCACCAGCACCTCGCCGCCGAGGGCGTGCTCGATCGACCAGAGCACCATGTCGACGCCCTCCTGCAGGGAGATGTTGAAGCGCGTCATTCGCGGGTCGGTGATCGGCAGCACGCCGCTGCCGCGCCGTTCGATGAAGAAGGGGATCACCGAGCCCCGGCTTCCCATCACGTTGCCGTAGCGTACGACGCTGAAGCGCATGTCGCGGTCGCCCTTGATGTTGTTGGCCGCGACGAAGAGCTTGTCGGAGCAGAGCTTGGTCGCGCCGTAGAGGTTGATCGGCGCGGCGGCCTTGTCGGTGGAGAGCGCAACCACCCGCTTCACCTGGCTGTCCAGACACGCCTCGACCAGGTTCTGCGCGCCCAGCACGTTGGTCTTGATGCACTCGAACGGGTTGTATTCCGCGGCCGGAACCTGCTTGAGCGCCGCGGCGTGTACGACCACATCGATGCCTGCGAGGGCGCGGCGCAGCCGCGCTTCGTCGCGGACGTCGCCGATGAAGTACCTCATTCCGGGGTATCTCTGCAGCGAGAACGTCTGCGCCATCTCGAACTGCTTGAGCTCGTCGCGCGAGTAAATCACGAGCCGGCGGACGCCCGGGAAGCGCGCGAGAACGGTCCGCGTCAACGCCTTGCCGAATGAGCCCGTTCCGCCGGTAATCAGAATCGAGAGGTTATTGAGCATGTGGTGCCGCTAGGTTGCCTGATGCGAGGGGAGTGGCCGCCGCTGCGCGGCCGCCTCCGGACCAGTGGCCCCGCGGGCGCCGCACGGCGTTCGGGGAGCGACCGACGCGCCGCGCCGGGCGGGGTGCAATGGGACGATGAGTCTGGACGGGCGCAGGGCTGGTGGCTTGCGTGGCGGATATCAGCTGGTGCATGCGTCTGGCGCGGTGCGGAGGTGCGGTAGCTTATACCGTGCTTCGGTCAGGATGCCGTGGGCTCGGTCGCCGAGGACGGCCGACCGGGGCATCGCCGTCATGGCGGCAGTTCGTCGATGCCGCGATTCGCAAGCTGATCCGCCCGTTCATTGCCGTCATGACCGGAGTGGCCCTTGACCCAGTGCCATTCGATCTCATGGGCGGCCACCAACGCGTCCAGCGTCTGCCAGAGATCCTGGTTCTTGACCGGCTTGCGGTCGGCTGTCTTCCAGCCCCGCTGCTTCCACGCCGGGAGCCACTGGCGGATGCCGTTGCGGACGTACTGCGAGTCTGTATAAAGCGCGACCCGGCAGTCGCGCTTCAGCGCCTCGAGCGCGCGGATCGCGGCGGTCAGTTCCATCCGGTTGTTGGTGGTCTGCGACTCCCCGCCCCACAGTTCCTTCTCGCGGCCGCCGGCGACCAGCAGCGCGCCCCAGCCCCCGGGACCTGGGTTGCCGCGGCAGGCGCCGTCGGTGTAGATCACGACCGCGTCGGTCACGTCGGCTCCGCGACGGCGCCGGCGAGCGACTGAGCCCGGCGGCGGCGCGGTCGGATCGGCGTCAGCGAGTAGACGCGTTTTCTCGCCTTCAGCAGATAGACGCTGCCGAGCCGACCGTCCAGCTGCTCGCCGACACGCTGCAGGCCGCGGCCAAGGGCACCGGACGACAGGCCCTCGATCGGCAGCGCATGCACGAAGCGGCGGGCCTCGAGCACGTCGAAGCCCAGCAGCCGCAGCCAGTCCCGCAAACGGCCTCGCGACAGCAGCCGGGTCACGCCCGGCGGGAACCCGTGCCGCGTCACGTAGTGCCTCACCGCCCAGGCGCCGACGGGCTCGAAGCCGAGCACGACGACGTGGCCCTCGCTGACCAGCACTCGCTCGACCTCGCGCAGGACCTCGTGCGGCTCCGGCTCGAACTCGAGCGTGTGCGGCAGGAGAATGGCGTCGACCGACTGCGACTGGACCGCGAGCGACGACGCGTGGCTGACGCAGTCGCCGCGCGCTCCTGGTTCGGCGACGAGCGCCCTGCGGGGCGTTCGCGCGAGCGGCATGAAACTGTCGGGCGCCCCCCAGTGTCCGATCTGCAGGAACTGGTTGCCGAAGACGTGCTCTAGCGAAGAGGCCACCTGGTCGCGCTCGGCCGCAAGCAGGAGCCGGCCGAACGGCCCTGCGAGCCAGTCATCGAGGGCATCGGCGGAGACGATAGGGCTGCCCGGCATGGGACCGAGAATACCGGCCCTACGCCGGCGTGGCCACCGGCAAAAACGCTAGCAATCCGAGAGAGTTACAGGTTAAATACAATCCCAACCTGCAGGTGCGGGCCGGCCCGCCCCGAATCGGCGCACCGCAACGGTGCGCCCACGCGAGGACGTCCGCTGCCGATGGGACTTGAGACCAGCCTTCCCGCCGAAACGCCCGAGATTCCCGCGGTCACGCGGGTCCCGGCTTTCGAGGACAACTACTTCTGGCTCGTCCATGGACTCGGCGGAGCGGCCCGGCGCGTCGCTGTCGTCGACCCGGGCCACGCGGCCCCCGTGATCGCCGCTCTCGACGCTGGGGGCCTCACGCTCGACACGATCCTCGTCACCCACCACCACGCGGACCACATCGGCGGCGTCGCGCCACTGGTAGAGCGATACCGGGTCCCGGTCTACGGCCCGGCCACCGAGGCGATCCCCTTGCGCACGACGGCATTGCGGGAAGGCGACATCGTTGCGCTCGGGGCACTCGGGTTGAGTTTCCGCGTCTACGACGTGCCCGGGCACACGGCGGGCCACATCGCCTACTACGGCCACGGCGCGCTGTTCTGCGGCGACACGCTCTTCAGCGGCGGCTGTGGGCGGCTCTTCGAGGGCACGCCGGCCCAGATGCTGCGCTCGCTCGACAAGCTCGCCGCGCTGCCGCCGGAGACGCGCGTCTACTGTGCGCACGAGTACACGGCCGCGAACCTCCGCTTCGCCGGGGCCGTGGAGCCGGACAACACAGCCCTGCAGCAGTACCTGGCCAGAGTCGCCGCGCTGCGGGCCGGCAACGAAGCCACGATTCCATCGACGATCGGGCTCGAGCTCTGCGTGAACCCGTTTCTCCGGACCCGCCAGCCGGCCGTCCGGGACGCAGCCTCGCAAAGGAGCGGCGGCGTGCTCGCGGACGACGCCGGCGTGTTCGCCGTCATCCGCGAGTGGAAGAACGGGTTCCGCGGATGAGCTCGCCTCGCCGACCCGCGCCCGGGCCCGCCGGCGCCCTGGTCCTGGTCCTCGCCGTGGTGCTCGCCGGGTGTGCCACGAGCCTGCCGCAGGCTTCCTCCGGGGACTGGCCGATGATCCCGTCCGTCCGGGCCGCGCCGCCGGGGACCGCCGCCGCCCGGGAGGCCGCGCCGAGCGCCAGCAGCCAGGCCGAAGTGTCGGGCGAAGAACTCGTGACGCTGCCGGTGCCACCGGAGACGTCGCCGCTCGCCGAACTCGCCAACCTGTTCGACCGCATCCGGCTCGGCTACCAGCTCGCCGACGTCGTGAACCCGATGGTTGATCGGGAGCTGCGGTACTTCGTCAACAATCCGGACTTTCTCGATCGCACCTTCGAGCGCGGCGAGCGTTACCTGTACTACGTCGTTCGCGAGCTGGAGGCGCGCCACATGCCGCTCGAGCTCGCGATGCTCCCGGTGATCGAGAGCGCCTACAACCCCTACGCCTATTCCCGGGCCCGGGCGGCCGGCATCTGGCAGTTCATCACGCCGACGGCGACCCGCTACCAGGTACGCGTCAACTGGTGGCAGGACGGGCGCCGCGACGTCGTTGACTCGACGCGCGCCGCGCTCGATTACCTGTCCGAACTGCACACGATGTTCGGCGGCGACTGGCTGCTCGCGATCGCCGCCTACAACTGCGGCGAGGCAGCGGTCCAGCGCGCGGTTGCGAAGGCCAGGGCCGCGCGCCGGCCGACGGACTTCTTCCACCTGAAGCTGCCGCGGGAGACGCGCGCCTACGTGCCGCGGCTGCTCGCGATGGCCCGCATCGTGGCCGACCCCGAGTCCTACGGACTCGAGTTCGCCAGCATCGCGAACCAGCCGTACTTTGCGCAGGTGCAGGTCGGGACCCAGATCGACCTGCGGGTGGCGGCGAGCCTGCTTGACGTCGGCGAGGGCGAACTGCACGCCCTCAACCCGGCCTTCAACCGGTGGGCGACCGACCCCGGTGGTCCCTATCACGTGCTCGTGCCGTTCGCGGCAGCCACCGAGTTCGCCCGTACCGTCGCTGCGCTCAGTCCCGATCAGAAAATGCCGATCGAACGCTACCGCCTGGGCGCGGGCGACTCGATCGCGAAGCTCGGCCGCGAGCGGGATATTCCGTTCGAGACGATCAGGCAACTGAACGGAGCGGCGACGGTCGATTTCAAGGCCGGCGACGAAGTGCTTCTGCCGGGGAGCAAGATCGCGCCGCTGCGCGCCGGACTCATCATCGAGGGCGAAACGCCGCTGCCCGGGCACCGCAGGCGGAACTACGTCGTGCGGCACGGCGACACGCTCGCCTCGATCGCGCGACAGCATCATGTGCCCGTCGAAGAGCTGGCGCGGCTGAACGGGCTTGCCCCGCATGCGCGCTTGATCGCCGGCAATCGGCTCGTCGTCGAGGTCCGCGAGCGGCATGCGAGGCGGCGCCACAAGGGCACGCCGCCATCCAGTTCGAGCGACGCGGCGCCGCGCAAGGTCAGCCAGCTGCTGCGCGGCCGCGACGCGCTGCACGCGACGTCCGACCGGGGCCCGGTCAGCTTCGCCGACAGCGCGACCGGGAACCGGCGGCTGGCTGCCGGGCCGATCGCCGGCGAAGGGCTCGTGGCATGCTTGAGCGTGGCGCAGGGTCGCGGCGGCTGAAGGAAGACACCACCATGGGATTCTTGACCGGCAAGCGTGCGCTGATCGCGGGTATCGCGAGCGAGCGATCGATCGCCCATGGCATCGCCGAGGCGATGCGCCGCGAAGGCGCGGAGCTCGCGTTCACGTACGTCGGCGAGCGCTTTCGCGAGCGGGTCACCGAGATGGCAGTCAAGGTCGGCGCCAATCTCGTCTACGACATGGACGTCGGCAGCGAAACCTCGATCGACGAGACCTTCGCGGCGCTGCGCGCGGAATGGGACTCGCTGGACATCGTCGTCCACTCGATCGCGTTCGCGCCGCGCGAGGCGCTCGCCGGCGGCTTCACGGAGTCGACGACGCGGGACGCGTTCCGGGTCGCGCACGAGATCTCGAGCTACAGCCTGACGGCGCTCGCGCGAGCTGCGCGGCCGATGATGCAGGGGCGTGCCGGCGCGATCCTGACGCTCAGCTACCTGGGCGCGGTGCGCTCGATACCCAGCTACAACGTGATGGGACTCGCCAAGGCGAGCCTCGAGGCCAACGTGCGTTTCCTCGCGGCCGACCTGGGGCCGGAGGGTATCCGTGTCAACGCTATCTCCGCAGGGCCCATCAAGACGCTGGCCGCGGCCGGCATCCCGGGATTCCGCAGGATGCTCGGCCACGTTGCCACCGCCAATCCGCTCCGCCGCAACGTGACCCAGGAGGACGTCGGCAACGCGGCCGCGTTCCTCTGCTCGGACCTCGCCGCCGGCATTACCGGCGAGGTGCTCTATGTCGATGGCGGCTACAGCAGCGTCGGCATGAGCTTCGCCGAGCCCGCGGACTGATCGCTGCCGGTGGCCGGCCGAACGCAAGCCTCGGCAGCGGTGCCTGCGAGCATCCGGCGCTCCGAGCCCGCGACTCGCGCGCGCCTGCGTGGGCCACGTGCCGGAAACACTAGTGCTATTCTCCGTTCCACGGGCGTCGTCCCCCGGCACTGGCCCCCGCCTCCGTCCGACGGCACGGCCGGGCCCACCGAACCAGATCCCGGAGTCACGTCGTGCAGCACCGGCTCGTAGACCTGCGTCTCGCGGCACTGGCCACGCTGCTGGCGTCGCCGGGCGCGCACGGCCAGGCGCTCCCGTTCCAGGCGCCGGGCGACTCGCGCCTGCGCCACATGATTGAGCTCGACACCGACGACGACCGCACGCCGCTGTCCACGACGTGGCCCGTGCCCTCCGCCGACCTGCGGGACGACGAGCGCGACACGATGCGCGGCTACAACCAGCCCGGCAGCGCGGCCGACGCAGGCTGGTTCCTGTCGGGGGCCTCGAACCCGACCCGTCTGCGGACCTTCTCCGACACGCCGCGCGAGAAGGGCGAGGCCGGCCTGCAGGCCGGCTGGGCGGCCGGCGACTACGCCGGCGGCGCGTTCCGGCTGAGCTATGCGTTCAGCCCGCAGGACGGAATGCACTACCGCTTCGACGGGACCTACGCAGCGTGGCGGGTCGGTAACTGGTGGCTCACGGCGGGCCTCCAGGACCGCTGGTGGGGCCCCGGCTGGGACGCGAGCTCGATCCTGTCGAGCAATGCGCGTCCGATGCCGGGCGTGGGACTTGAGCGCGCCAGTTCCAAGCCCTTCGAATCGAAATGGCTGAGCTGGATCGGGCCGTGGCGACTGGTGACGTTCATCGACCACATGGAGAACCATCGGCTCGACTTCAACAACACGCTGTTCTGGGGTGCTCGCGTGGCGTTTGCGCCTCTCAATTCCCTGGAGATCGGGCTCTCCAGGACCGCGGAGTTCTGCGGGCAGGGCCGCCCGTGCGGGCTCGGCACGTTCTGGGACATGCTCACCGCCCGATCCAACCGGGCCTACAACGCCAACTCAACGCCGGGCCAGAACCTGGTGAAGCAGTCGGCCCAGATCTGGGCCGGCGACGCGCGCTGGCATCCGGAACAACTTCCGATTGCGTTCTATTGGCAGGAGGAGGCGAGCGTTTTCGACGACCGCAACTACCGGCCGCGGCAGCTGCTAGAGATGTTCGGCATCGAGTTCGCGTCGCGGAATGTCCTCGACGGACGCCTGCGGACCTTCCTCGAATACGACGATACCGCCTGCGGCGCGATCGGGTTCAACTCCGGCGACAAGCCGAACTATGGCTGTGCGTACGAGAAGGACACTTGGCGCGAGGGCTACCGGTACCGGGGTCGCGTCATCGGCGACGCCATGGACCGCGACGGGAGGCGGGTTACGCTCGGCGGCATCCTCGCCGACACCGACGGGAACAGTTGGGAACTGCGGCTGCGCCATTTCGATCTGAACCGCGGCAACATCGCGCAGAACGGCCTGGTGCCGCAGACGGTCACGCCCGTGGCGGAGAAGCTCTGGAACGGGGAGTTGAAGGTCGACGGACCGATCGGCGCGTTTCGCTACAGCGTCGGTGGCGGCCTCAACCACGGCGGCCCGATCGGCGACCGGGCGCATTGGACCGCACAGGCGTTCCTGACGGTCAGCAGGGATTGGTAGCCCGGTCCCCGCCGCGCGGGGCGTTCGCGTCCGTGGCTGCTACTCGAAGATCGCCGGGCTGTAGTGCACGTCCGAACGCGCGCGCATCTGCGCAAGGTAGGCCGCGAAGTCCGCCTCGCCGACTGCATTCGCCATGTCACGCCGCTCGGTGCCGCCATCGGCCTTCGGTACGCCCGGCTTCACCGCCGTGACCGCGAACACCACGACGTCGCCGCCCGCCAGACTGGCGGAGGCGGCCGTTGGCTTGCCGGGACCCGGCGGCCTGGCCGCGAATACGGCGCTGAGCAGGGCGGGCGGGACCCCGGCCTCCGCCCGACCGATGAACTTGGCTGCCGCGAAGCGGATCGTCGCCGGCGGCGCCGGCTTCTCCGGCGTCGGCGTCGCAACCGCACCGAGCGGCTTCAGCGCACGCTCCCACGGCTCCCCGGCAGCAAGACTTGCGACCAGCTGCTCGGCCGCCTTGGCGGTGGATCGTGCAGCGAGCTCACGACGCGCCCCCTCCTCCGCTCGCGCGCGCACGGCCTCGAGCGGCTGCAGCTCGGGGACCTTGTGGTCGGTCGCGCGAACGACGACGACGTTGCCCGGCGAGAGCTCGAGCGGGCGGCTGTTCTGGCCGGCGAGGACGTCGGCTCCGAACGCGGCCTGCAGGACCTTGGGGTTGGCGGCGAGTTCGTTGCCGGCAAGTCCCTTGTAGAAGCTCGGCACGTCCTCGATCTTGAGACCGAGCGCCTTGGCAACCGGATCGAGGCTGCCGTTCTGCTCAAACGCCAGCTGTTCCAGCTTTTCCTGGCGCTCACCGAAGCGCCGGTCGGCCTCGGTCTTGCGGTACTCGGGCTCGAGCTCTGCCCTCGCCTGCTCGAAAGACTTTGACTGGCCGGCCTCGATCGCCTCGAGCTTGATCACGTGCCAGCCGAACTGCGTCTTGACCGGACCACGGATCTCGCCCGGCTTCATCGAGAACACCGCATCGGCGAACGCGCCGACGAAAAAGCTCTTCTCGACCATGCCGAGATCACCGCCCTGCTGCGCGGAGCCCGCGTCCTGCGAGTACTGCCTGGCGAGGGCCGCGAAATCAGCCCCGGGCTTGCTCGCGAGCGCGTACACGTCGTCGGCCTTGTGCTTTGCGGCGGCCTCGTCGCTGCCGGGCTGGATCAGGATGTGGCGCGCGCGCCGCTTCTCGGCCTCGACGAATCGATCCTTGACGGTATCGTAGTAGGCCCTTAGGCCCGCCTCGTCGACGGCCACCTCGTGGGCGGTTTCGCCGACGCGCAGCGCCACGTAACTCAGGTGCACCGTCTCCGCCGTCTTGAACTCGTCCTGGTGGGCGTCGTAGTAGGCCTTGACGGCAGCGGCGTCGGGTGACGCGCCCGCCACGTACTTCGCGACCGGGATCACGGCGTAGCCGACTTCGCGGGTCTCGCCCCTGAGGGCCGCGGCACGCTCGACCTCGGCGGGCGTCGCGAACGCGGACAGCACCACCCCCGCCTCGAGCGAGCGGGCGATGAGCGCCTGGCGCTGCTCCGCCTCGAAGCGCTCGGGCGTGTAGCCACGCGCCTTGAGCAGCGAGTAGTACGCGTCCTTGTTGAAGCGGCCGGCGACCTGGAAGCCCTGGAAGCGCTGGATCGACTGCACGACGTCGCGGTCGCTGACCGTGTAGTGGAACTCCTTGGTCTTCTGGTTGATCAGCGCGTTGCTGACGAACTCATCGACAATGCCGTCCTTGATGCTGGCGCGGACCGGGGACGGCACCTCGTCCGGATACACTCGCGCGGCCTGCGCCAGGCGCTCCTGGTAGGCGAGCCGCAGCTGCTCGAGGTTGACGTCCTCGCCGTTGACGCGCAGGCCCTTCTCCTGCCGACTCGAGAAGTCGACGATGCCGCCGACGCCCCAGACCGCGAACACCAGCGCGAGCGGCAGGATGAAGATCCAGCCGATCACCTTCATCCGGTCGTTGATCCATTGCAGCATGCGCGACTTCCCGATGCGAAAACGGCCGCGGGTCAGCGCGGCCGTCCGTTGCCCGGGCGGATCGTCCGCAAGGCGACCGTCCCGGAGAATACTGGCGGAGTGGACGGGACTCGAACCCGCGACCCCCGGCGTGACAGGCCGGTATTCTAACCAGCTGAACTACCACTCCACATCGATCGATTGTCCGTCGGCCCACATTGACCGATGGTCACTGGTAGGTGCTGAGGGTCTCGAACCCCCGACCTTCGCCTTGTAAGGGCGACGCTCTACCAACTGAGCTAAGCACCCGAACGCAGCCGGCTGGTCGCGCCCCGCGTCACCGGGGCGACCAACAGCCCATTAGCTTAGCGTAATCCCTCCGGAGGGCCAAGCGATGGACGGCGCACGGTCGTCCGGGCCGCCGCCTGCGCGCACGCATTCCTCCCGGCGCCCCGGCGCACACCGTCACTCGCGCGCGCGCGACCGCGCGCGGTTCTCCTTCGCCGCGCCCACGATCAGCACGGCGAGCACGCCGAGCACGAATCCCGCCGCGGTCCCCTCGAGGATCATCAGGAGCTTCTGCGGCCGGACCGGGTCGCGGACGTCGGGGACCAGCGCCCGGTCCACGACCCGGAACACGTACTCTTTGGTGACGTTGGCAAGCATGCGCTCGTTGATCTGCGCTTCGATCAGGCGACTGATCGCGGTACGGGTCTCCATCGCCGAGGTGCTCTCGAATTCCTTATGCAGGTATTCGAGATAGCCATCGGTTCGCTCGATGGCACGCCGGCGCATCACCTCGTTCAGCCTCGAGATGCACTCGTTGGCCCACGCGGCCGCCTTCGCGGGATCCTTCCAGTCGATCTGGACGGTCACGAGACCGGTCTTCTTGTTCTCGTCGACCGTCCGGATCAGATTGAAGCGCCTGAACGCGGCCGACAGCGTCGGGGGCTCGGCGACCGAGTCCTTCCAGGCGTTGCGCGCGGTGTCCCAGAGCTTCGGATAGAACTCCGGCAGCAGTCGCTGCTCGATGATGAAGCCCTCGCCGAACTCGCGGCCCCGCAGCACGGCGAGCGCCTCCTGGACTTGCGATCCTGCCGCGTTCGGCAGGTCGACGCCGGCCATCGAGGCGAGGCTGAGGAGCGAACTCGCCGCGCCGGTCGGGGTATTGGTGCGCCCCGAATTGGACGCCACAATCACGACCGACGCGCGATAGACCGGGGTCATCCAGAAAGCGAGCCCCGCGGTCGCCGCCGCCAGGCCGAGCGCGCAGCCCGCGATCAGCCGCTTGCCGCGCCACAGGCGGCGCAGCAGCTCGCCGAGCTCGATGTCCTCCGCGACCGGGGCGGCCTCCCGCGGGCGGTCGTCGGCGGTCACGGCCGTGCTCCCGCCAGGCCGCCGGCCGCAGGCGCGAACGGGCCCCGACGATCCGGTTCACGCCGACCGCGCCCTGCCCGCGCCTGAGCGCGCGGCGTACGCATTGTCACGCGAGCACCCTCACAGCCGGCTGATCGCAGCAAGGCCGACGGCCATGTTGTAGATGATGGTCGTGACGGCGGTCCACAGCGTGAGCGGCCGCATCTTCTGCGTGTCGACCGGCACGACTACCGTGTCGCCGGGTTCGAGACCCACGCGGCGCGAGCGGCGCCAGCGCATGGTGGTGTCCTGCACGCTGCCATCGGCCTTCACGACATAGGACCGGGCGCGGTCCGCGTGGTCGGTCAGCCCGCCGCTGAGCGCGATGGCATCGTCCTTCGTCAGCCCCTTGCGATAGAAATGCGAGGTCGGGTTCTGCACCTCGCCGAGCACGGTAACCTCCTGCGTCAGGCGCGGCACCAGCAGCTTGTCGTGGTTGCGCAGCGTCAGGTCCATGTTCGCGCCGGCGGTCGGTGCCATCATGTGCCCGAGGTCGACGACCAGGCGACCGACCGGCTGGGTGTGCCGCAGCTGCTCGAGCAGCGCCTGGCCGGCGGCCAGCGCGTCGGTTGTGCCGGGAGTCACCGTTCGGACCCCGCCCGGCGCCTGTGCCGTCTGCAACGCCAGGGCCGCGACGTCGCCCTGCAGGCGACCGGCCAGCCGATCGATCTGCTCGCGCTCGCGCTTCTTGAGGTCCTCGCGGGTAAAGACGGCACCGCCCGCGAACGCGAGCGGCGTGAGTCCGCCAGCGCGCTGCAGGACAGAGCGCAGCGTCTCGCCGGGACGGATCTGGTAGATGCCTGGAAAGCGCAGCTCGCCGACCAGCTCGACCTGCTCGTTACGCGCCCACTCCGGCATTACCTTGACGGTGAGCACGTCGTAGGGCTGGACCACGCTGTTGGCGGTCTGGTCGCCGCGCAGCACGGCGGCGAGATCGATGTCCTGCAGGCTGAACCGCATCTGCTCGCCGTTGACCACGGTGTAGCGCGCGAGCTCCGCGGTCGAGGCATAGGCGGAATCCTGCAACCCCGCCCCCGCCCGCAGCAGGTCCCGGACGCGCATGCCGGGCTCGAGCGGATAGCGGCCCGGCGCGTTGACCCGGCCGGACACCGTCACCATCGGCGCCAGTTCGCTCGGCGCCGATTGCCGCTGCAGCTCGTCCATCAGCGGCGCGATGATCTGGTCGCGCGGTGACGTCAGCGCGAAGACGATGATCGAATCCCGGGGCGCGAGCACCAGGTCTGCGTCGGAACCGGGTTTTGCGAGCGCCGCCGCGAGATCGGCGGACACGACCGACACCTTGCGGGTCTCCGGCGCTTCGCGCCGCACCAGCACGTAGTGCGTGTCCGCGCCCGGCTTCAGCTCGTCGATCGAGCCCAGCACCTCGGTGAGCCGCATGCCGGAATGAAAACCGTACGTGCCGCTGCGATAGACCTCGCCGCTGACCGAGATGCCGTTCTCGACGACGGGCCGCAGCGCTGCGACCTGAACGACGTAGCCGGTCCGGACCGTAGTCGAGCGGCCCGATGCGGTCCCGAGATCGATGTCGGTGACCGTGCGCGCCCCGCCCTCGCCGATGCCCTCGACCATGACCCGTCCGCGATCGGCCTCCGGCGTGAAACCGCCGGCCAGCTCGACCACGTCCTCGACGGTCTTCTCGGTCTTCAACTCATAGATCGCCGGGCGCTTCACCTCGCCGTCGATCGCGACGACCGTACCGACCGGCGGCACGAACACGACGTCGCCGGTCTGCAGCCGGACGTCGTTGGCCGTGTCGCCGTGCAGCAGCACGTCGTAGAGATCGAGGCGGCGGAGCAAGGTTCCTGCGCGCTTGACCTCGATGCGGCGCAACGAGCCGATCTGCTTCACGCCGCCGGCGACGAACAGGGCGTTCGTGACCGTCGAGAGGCTGCTGACGACGTAGGAGCCCGGATGTTCGGTGTCGCCGAGCACCAGCACGCGGGCCGAACGCAGTTCGGTCAGCGTCACGCGGGCCCGGGTGCCGAGAAACTGCTTGCTTACTTTGCTCTCGAGGAGGTTGCGGGCCGCGGCGAAGCTGATGCCGCCGACGCTGACCGGCCCGAGATCGGGAAAGGCGATCGAACCGTCGCGGCCGACCGGCAGCGAGAGGATCTGCGAACGCTGGCCGAAGAGCTGCACGGAGAGCACGTCTCCGGGACCGAGCAGGTAGTCGGGCGGCGCCGGAATGTCCGTGCCCGGAACGAACGCGGTCGACGTGCCGCGGAACATCTCGTAGCCCAACGGCTTGAGCGCGCGCGTGCCCTTGGGCGCGACGCGCAGCATCGTCAGCGTGACCGTGAAGTCCCTGAACAGGGAATCGAGCGCGAGGCGCTGCTGCGCTTCCATCGGCGTCAGACCCGCGAGCGGAATCGGACTGAATCCCGGCAGCTGCAGCATGCCATCCGGGGTCAGCGTATAGGGGTTGCCCTTCAGGAGCCGTTCCCGCGTCGCGTCGACCCAGTCCTGCCCCTCGGTCGAGATCACGGCCGCGCCGCCGCGCGCCGGCCCTGGCGCGAGCTGCAGCAGGACCTGCTCGCCGCCCTTGATCACGATCGGACCCTGCTGCTGCGGCTCGGCGGGCTGCTGTCCGAGGGGCTGCTGCACCACGATCTGGTTGTCACCGGGCGGCGTGGTGCCGGGCTGTGTTCCCGCCTGCTTGAGCAGCGCCTTGATCTGGTCGGGGGTCTGCGCCAGGGAAGTGGCCGGTGCCAGCAGCAACGCCGACATCAGCGCGATCGCAACGGCGATTGCCGCGCATCGCCGCAACGCCTGGGACTGGATGATGTCGCGACACGCTCGCCAGTGACGGCCGCCCACAGGATAGGTCATCGCGCTCCATCTCCGCCGCAACGGTGATTCCAACGACGGGCGCCGCACCCGGCACCGCGACACGCCGACGCCGATCCGCCGTAGCGGCGCCGGCGTCATTCGGTCCGCGCCGCAGCCGCCGCCCGCAGGGACGAGCAGCCCGTAAACGATCATTGTAGGTGCGGCAGCGCACCACACGCAATGTTAAACGGCCGTCCCGGCGCCGGCGGTCAGCGCCGCGAGGGGGCCTCGCGCCATGCCGCGAGCCGGTCGAGCAGCGCCTGCGTTCCGGGCCGGCCCGACAGCCGGAGCTCGCCACGCACGGCCGGCGCGAGCTCGTCCGCGAGTCTCTTGCCGAGCTCGACGCCCCACTGGTCGAACGGGTTGATGTCCCAGATGACGCTCTCGACGAAGACCTTGTGCTCGTAAAGCGCGACGAGCTTGCCGAGCGTCGCGGGATCGAGCCGCTCGAAGGCGAGGATGCTGTTCGGCCGGTTTCCCGGGTGGACCTTGTGTGCGGCGAGCCCGGCCACGCGCGCGGGCGGCAGGCCCTTCGCCCGAAGCTCGCGCTCGGCGTCGGCAAGCCGGTAGCCGTTCGCGAAAGCCTCGGCCTGGGCGAGGCAATTCGCCGCCGCCAGGTTCTGCGATTCCGGCAGCCCGACCGACGAGCACGCCGGCAGCAGCAGGTCGAGCGACACGGCGGCGGTTCCCTGGTGCAGCAGCTGGAAGAACGAGTGCTGGCCGTTCGAGCCGGGCTCGCCCCACAGCACCGGCTCCGTGTCCCAGCCGACGGGGCGGCCGTCGCGGCGCACGCGCTTGCCGTTCGATTCCATCGACAGCTGCTGCAGATACGCCGGCAGGCGGTGCAATCGCTGGTCGTACGGCAGCACGGCATGGCTGGCACAGCCCAGGTAATTCCGGTTCCACACACCGAGCAACCCGAGAATCAGCGGCAGGTTGCCGGCCGGGGGTGCGCTCCGGAAGTGGTCGTCGATCGAATGTGCACCCGCGAGCAGCGCATCGAAGTGCGCCGAACCGACCGCGAGCTCGATCGAGAGCCCGATCGCCGACCACATCGAGTAGCGGCCGCCGACCCAGTCCCACATCGCGAAGCGCGCGTCCTGGCCGATGCCGAACTCGTTCATCGCTGTCTCGTTGACCGACACCGCGGCGAAGTGCTTCGGTACGGCGCCCTCACCGAGCCGTTCGGCGACCCAGCCGCGCAGCAGTCGCGCGTTCGTCAGGGTCTCCGTCGTCGTGAACGTCTTCGAGCACACCAGCACCAGCGTCGTCGCGGGATCGAGCCGCGCCGCGAGATCGGCAAACTGGACGCCGTCGACGCTCGACACGAAATGCGCCTCGACGCCGGGCTCCGCATAGCTCCGCAGCGCCTCGACCGCCATCACGGGCCCGAGGTCAGAGCCGCCGATCCCTATGTTGATGACATCGGTGAAGCGCCTGCCGGTCGCTCCCACCCGGGCGCCGCTCCTGAGCGCTGCGGTGAAAGACCGGCAGCGGCGGCGTTCCGCGGCGACCAGCGCCCTGATGTCCGTTCCCGCCACCAGCAGCGGCACCCCGCCCGGGTCGCGCAGCGCCACGTGCAGCGCCGGACGCTGCTCGGTGTTGTTGACGGCGTCGCCCGCGAACAGCCGCGCCGCGGCGGCCGTGACGTCCGAGTCGGCCGCCAGCGCGACCAGGTCGGCGAACGCGTCACGATCGAGCAGCTGGCGGGAGAAGTCGAGCAGCAGCCCTTCGGCCTCGACGGAGAGGGCCTGATAGCGCCGCGGGTCGCTCCCGAATAGGTCGCGGACGGCGCACGATCGCAGCCGCGTCGCGTGCGCATCCAGGCGCGCGGCGAGTGCGGGTGAGGCAAACGGCAGCACGGTTGACACGACTCGCTCTCCGCCTCGCTGGTTCATCGCCGGGCGTGGCGTCCGCTCGCGCTCGGCCGCCAGCGCCGCGCGACGGCGCTCAGGTCGCGGACGGCGTCTTGAAAAGGCACTTGCCCTTCGCCGCCTTCGCGATCGCCTCGACCATCCGTTCGTGCGCCTCGACCTCGTCCGGCGTCGCGAGCACTACCGGAATCTCGACCGCGGCCCGCCGCGAGCCACGCCGCTGCATGGTGGCGGCGGCGCGCTCGGCGGCGCCGGCATCCAGCGTCAGCGCACCCTGGCCGCCGGTCATCGCCAGGTAGACGTCGGCCAGGATGCGCGCATCGAGCAGCGCGCCGTGCAGATCGCGGCCGGAGTTGTCGACGCCGTAGCGCTTGCAGAGTGCGTCCAGGCTGTTGCGCTGCCCAGGATGCAGCTGGCGCGCGAGCGCGAGCGTATCCAGGATCGCGCACAGGTCGGTCAGCAGCCGCTGCGGCGGCGGCAGGCGGCCGAACTCGTGGTCGATGAAGCCGACGTCGAAGGGCGCATTGTGGATGACGAGCTCGGCGCCGCTGACGAAGGCGACGAATTCCGCGGCGACGGCGGCGAACCGCGGCTGGTCCGCGAGGAACTCCGTCGACAGGCCGTGCACCGCCTGGGCGCCCGCATCGATGGCGCGCTCGGGGTTCAGGTAGCGGTGGAACGTCCGCCCGGTCGGGCGCCGATTGACGAGCTCGACGCAGCCGATCTCGATGATCCGATGGCCCTGGGCGGGCTCGAGGCCGGTGGTTTCAGTGTCGAGGACGATCTGGCGCATTGGTCTGTGGGCGTCCGCGGAGCCGGTGGCTCATGCCGTGATGTGCGAAGTCCGCTCCTGATGGTCGGCGCTCGGTCGACCGGAGCGCAGCGGCGCTGCCGGCGGTCGGCGTCCGCAACCGTCAGAACTCGATGCGCACGCCGCCCGCGACCAGCGTCATGTTGCCGGAGGCGAGGCCGACGATCTGGCTCGAGCCGACGTGCGAGAACAGGTGGTAGCCGGCGATCAGCGAGGCGCTGTGCCCGAGTCGCCACTCGGCGTCGACGCCGGCGGCCAGGCCCGTGCGCCGCGCGTTCAGCGTGCCGGGCTCGGCGGGCAGCGCCGACCCGAGCTCGGTCCGGAGCGTCGTCCGTAGCCCGGTCGTCGCAATGCCGGCGGACAGGTCGACGCGGAAGTCGGACGAGACCGTGATCCGGCCGGCGAGAACGGCCTCGACGGCGTCGAACTCCGTTTCCGCAACGAGCGTGTCGGGGCCGGCCGGCGTCGCGGTGTACACGGCCCGCGACCTGAGCGTGCCGATGTGGGTGAGCGACACCTCCGCCGCCATGTAGTCCGCGAACTGGTAGCCGCCACCGATCCGGAAAGCCGTCGCCCGGACCCGGCTGTCCGGCGCCGGGTGGGCCCCGGGCACCAGACCGGACGCAGCCACGACGTCCGCGGCGATACCGCCGGTAGGCCCCGAACCCTGCCCTGCCATGAACACGATGGAGGCGCGGCCCTGCGACGTGACCTGGGCGGCGGCCGGCAACGAGGCCACCGCCAGCGCTACCAGCCACGCGGCGCGCAATCCCCCGCCCGGAGTTGAGCCCCTTGCTGCCATCACGCGCTCCCCTCGACCGCCTCGTGCGAGCGGCAATCATGCCACGACGGGCGGTAGGTGCGCGCCCGTGGCGGGGGATCGCGTCACCGCTCAGTGGGCGGGGACTGGTCGCGCCTTGCCGCGCGGCCTGCGCACGGCAGGCGCCGCCTGCGTCGCCGGTGCGCCGTCGGCGTCGCGCACGGTTGCGCCCTGCAGCAGCGGGCTGCGCTCGAGCGCCGCCTCGAGGACCTCGTCGATCCACTTGACCGGCCGGATGTCGAGCTTGTCCTTGATGTTGTCCGGGATCTCCGCGAGGTCCTTCTCGTTCTCGAACGGGATCAGCACGGTGGTGATGCCGCCGCGGTGCGCCGCGAGCAGCTTCTCCTTGAGGCCACCGATCGGCAGCACCTCGCCGCGCAGCGTGATCTCGCCGGTCATCGCGACGTCGGCGCGCACCGGGATCTTGACCAGCGTCGAGACGAGCGCCGTGGCCATGCCGATGCCGGCGCTCGGGCCGTCCTTCGGCGTCGCGCCCTCCGGCACGTGCACGTGCACGTCGTTCTTCTGGTAGAAGTCCTTCTCGAGCCCGAGCATCGCCTGGCGGCTGCGGACCACCGTCATCGCCGCCTGGATCGACTCCTGCATGACCTCGCCGAGCTGGCCGGTGTACTGCAGCTTGCCTTTGCCGGGGACCACGGCGGACTCGATCGTCAGCAACTCCCCGCCGACCTCGGTCCAGGCGAGCCCGGTGACCTGGCCGATGCGGTTCGCCTCCTCGGCCTTGCCGTAGCGGAAGCGCGTGACGCCGAGGAACTTGTTGAGGTTCTCGGACCCGACCACGACCGGCCCTTCGTCCGGCTTGAGCAACAGCTGCTTGACCGCCTTGCGGCTGATCTTCGAGATCTCGCGCTCGAGGTTGCGGACGCCCGCCTCGCGCGTGTAGTAGCGGATGATGTCGGTCAGCGCCGCATCGGCGATGCTGAGCTCGTTGTCCTTGAGGCCGTTGGCCTTGGCCTGTTTCGGCACCAGGTAACGGCGGCCGATGTTGAGCTTCTCGTCCTCGGTGTAGCCCGCGAGCCGGATCACTTCCATGCGATCGAGCAGCGGCGCCGGAATGTTGAGCGTGTTCGCGGTGCAGACGAACATGACCTCGGACAGGTCGAAGTCGACCTCGAGGTAGTGGTCGCTGAACGCCTGGTTCTGCTCGGGGTCCAGCACCTCGAGCAACGCGGAGGACGGGTCGCCGCGGAAGTCCATCGACATCTTGTCGACCTCGTCGAGCAGGAACAGCGGGTTGCGGACCCCGGTGCGCGCCATGTTCTGCAGGATCTTGCCGGGCATCGAGCCGATGTAGGTGCGACGGTGGCCGCGGATCTCGGCCTCGTCGCGCACGCCGCCGAGGCTCATGCGCACGAACTTGCGGTTGGTGGCCTTGGCGATCGACTGGCCGAGCGAGGTCTTGCCGACGCCCGGCGGGCCCACCAGGCACAGGATCGGGCCCTTCAGGGTCTGCACGCGCTGCTGCACGGCCAGGAACTCGACGATGCGCTCCTTGACCTTCTCGAGGCCGAAGTGGTCCTCGTCGAGCACGCACTGGGCCGCCGCGATGTCGGTGCGCACCTTGGTGCGCTTCTTCCACGGCGCCTTCACCAGCCAGTCGATGTAGTTGCGCACGACCGTCGCCTCGGCGCTCATCGGCGACATCAGCTTGAGCTTGTTGA